>JBBSFI010000069.1:0-23002 GCA_038238905.1 Chthoniobacterales bacterium
ATCGTCCAGAAATAACATGATACGCAGCGGGGTCAGGAATGGAGGGTGTAGTTCCATTCTCCGTGAAAGTCCTCGCGTGTCATTCTGATCGAGGCCATCTGCTCTGGAGTCGGTTTGATTTTGGTTTCGTAGTGGGACTGGTCGGCCTCGGCTCGCACTTTCAAGCCCGCTTGGGTCGTCGTCGCGGCAATGAGATCGACGATGACTTCATGGCTGACTAAGGCCTTGCCCCGCCAGTTTTGGGTGATGTGGCAGAACAGCCTATGCTCGATCTTGTTCCACTTGCTGGTCGCCGGCGGGAAATGGCAGACGCTGATCTCGAGGCCACTCTCGGCACTCAACTGGGCCAGGCACCATTTCCAGAGATGGCAACGGGCGCTGTTGCTGCCGCCGCCATCAGCCGTGATCAACAGGCGGCGGGCCTTGGGATAGCGGGCCAGGCCCATTTTCCTCCACCAGCGCCGGATGCTTTCCACCGCGAACTCGGAGGTATCGTGATCGCACCCCACGCTGACCCATCCTTCATTGCCCGCGAGGTCATACACGCCGTAGGGAATCGCCTTGCCCAGCAGCGGGTCGATGAAATCATAGACTTTGACCTCCTCGGGCTGGCCTTGTGGACGCCATTCGCGGCCTGCATTTTTGTAGGCTCCCACCAGTTCCTTCTTTTTGGTGTCGACACTGATAACGGGATCTCCGGCTTGTTGGAAGGCCATCGCACGCTCGTTAATAAAGCCAAACTGCGCGTCGCGGTCCACATGCCCTTTGCCTTCATCACGCTTGCGATGGGACTGAAGGCTATAGCCGAGTTCCGCCAGCAGCTCAGCCACCTTCGCCGGACTGATGGCATGGCCTTCGGCCTGGAGTTCACCCGCCAAGCGCCTCACGCTTTTGCACGTCCAGCGCAAGGGGCGCATGGGATCGCCGCGGCTGAAGGGCTCCACCAAGGCTTCGAGGGCCTCCACCAAGCCGGCATCCTTCACCCGTAACTTCTTGCGCCCCCCGCCAGCCTTGCGCACCCGTGCCGCGCCCGCCTCCGCAGGCGGCGTCTCCAAATCTGCCAATCCCCGCCGCACCGTGTTGACGGCAAGACCCGTGGCCCGAGCGACGGCGCGCAAGCCGCCGCGGCCATGGACTTTGGCTTCCACACCCGCAAACTCCCGGATCTGGCGCTCGTTGATTCGTCCGGCAAACATCTGGTATCGCCGCTTGATGGCGAGGAGTTCCGGCGGAAGTTCGGGCACGCCTCACACGTTGCACGATCTGCCCTTACGTATCAAGTTGTTTCTGGACGAGTCCTTAGTATTGGCCTGCGCGGCGCCGCTCCGGGCGGCGGATAAGCCGGTCGTCTATAACAATATGAGCGACGCGATGGCGGATCTGGACGCCGCCGCGAATGAGGCGCTTTCACCGAAATTTCAGATCGTCGAACTCCGTTCGCGCCCCGGCTTCGCTCCTCCCACCGCGCTGTCCGGAGAATTCCCCTCGGTCGCGCGTTCGAAGAGCGGCGACGTCATTGGCGGAACGCTCCTGCTTGCCTATGTGGTGACGAGCGAAGGCAAGGCGATCGAACCCGTTGTGCTCAAAACGTCAGATTTCCGGCTCAACAGCACCGCCATCCGCGGCATGTCCACATGGCGCTTTACTCCGGCCACGCTCAACGGAGTTGCCATCGCCACGGTCGCCGCGCAGCAGTTCGATTTTCCCGCGATTCCCACCGAATTTACTGTGCAACCACTCGAACCGACCGGCGGCAAGTTATATTGTCCTAATGATTGGTTTCTAAAACAGAGCCGGCGCGGCGGGGATTTCATCTGGACGGTCTCGCGCGAAGAGCCTGCGGCCGACCGGCCGTACACCACCGGGGTGCGCATCCAAGTGTATAACAGTCTTCAAAAGGACACCGGCAAAAGCCCCAAACAGCACATGCTCGACTTTATAGCCAAGGAGAAGAAAGAGGCGTCCAAAGTGCTCGACGTCTGCCCGGAGGAACAGCAGGGTCTGTTCACGCGCACCTGCATTCAGGTGGAGGAAGGGCCTTCCCGTGTTATGTACTCCTTGTACTGGAGCGCAAATGGCGGCGACGTCGGAATGATCGTCAGCTTCGGGACGAACAAGGATCTCTGGGATGTGTACGCCCCAGCCTTTTCGAAAATCGGCAAGTTCGAACTCCTAGATATCAACCGCTTCGGAGGAGAATAGCCGCAATCAAATTGCCAGGCGGGCTTTCCGCGAAGCCTCCTCCGCGCGCTCTACAACTCCTTCTCGAGCCTTTCGCTAAGCCACTGCTTGATCATGCTCTGGTAATTGAGATAGCGAGATGCCGCGATGCGTTTGATTTTGCGCAACAGGCGCGGGTCGAAACGCAGAGTGATCGTGGTCGATTCGCGGGTGTCGGCTTTCAGGATCGATGCGTTCATCAGCCGGGGGTCGAGCCGCGCATCGGACCAGAAGCGGGCCTCATCTACTTCGTTCTCGAAGTCTGGGATTTCGCTCCAAGCTGCAATGATCTTCATCGATTAATAGCCGCTCTCCGAGTTTTTCCGGTCATAAAATGCGAGTTCCTCCGGAGTCATTCGCCGCGAAAGGATGGCGCGGTATTTTTTCCCGTCGGTCCAAAAGACGGTGAAGACTCCGTTGCCCGCAATCGATTTCCCGAGGTTAAAGTAGCGCGCCCTGCCGCCCTGCAGCGCGCTCTCCGGCAGGAGCCGAATCGAGAACGGATCCTCGAACGATTCCTCGATTTCCATGCGCGGCAGCGCTTCGAGATCGAAGTGAGCGTCAATCCAGTCGAAATCCATCGGTGAGTTGGGGGGAGCGGGGTACGGGTTTGGTTGCGGCTCATTTCGAACGCTGGATCAGCTCGACCTCGTAACCTTCGGGCGCGTCGATAAAGGCAATGATGCTGCCGCTGCTCGTCCGCGTGGGGCCGTCGGAAAGGGGGAATCCCTTGGCGGCTGCCTCCGCCGTGAAGGCGTCGAGGTCGTCCACTTCAAACGCGAGATGGGTAATGTCTCGCCCGACCTGCACGGGGCCGCTTTCGTCGAATTTGCAAATCTCGATTTCCTCCGCGCTGCCTGGAGCTTTCAAGAAAACAAGCTGCGAGCCGCGGGGCGAAGTGTGCCGGCGGACCTCCGCGAGGCCGAGCACGTCTTTGTAAAAGCTCACTGTTTTCTCCAGGTCGGAAACCCGGTAGCGCGTATGAAGAAGCTTCGTAATCATGTCTGGAAAGTGGGATGCTCGATTGGGCCTCCGGTGCTGGCAGGCCGTTTTAAGATTGCGCGGTAGCTTTTATGACCGTTCCTTCCTGTAAGCCAGCGCCAAAGAAAGCGAAAACCCAAATCTCCACCCGATACGCATGATCGCCCTCGGCATCGATAGCGGCACCCAAAGCACCAAAACGATCGCACTCGACACCGAGTCCGGTGAAATCCTCGCAAGCTCCTCCCAGGCGTATGGCCTCATCCCCGGCCTTCCGCCCGGCCACATGGAGCAGGATCCGGCCACGTGGCTGGATGCGGTCGATGCGACCGTTCGCGCTTGTGTCGGGAAGCTTGGGGAACGGAAAAAGGATATCGGTGGCATCGGCGTAAGCGGCCAGCAGCACGGATTCGTGGCGCTGGACAAGAAGAATAAGCCGATCCGACCGGCGAAACTCTGGTGCGATACTTCCACCGTGGCCGAGTGCGAGGAGTTTGCCGCCGAGTTTGGTGGAGCCGAAGGGCTGATCGAACTCGCAGGAAACGCCATCCTGCCGGGATACACCGCGCCTAAGATCCTCTGGTTTAAGAAGAACGAACCGAAGAACTACAAGGCGCTCGGCGCCGTCCTCCTTCCACACGATTACATCGATTTCTACCTAACCGGCGAGCGCGCCATGGAATTTGGCGACGTCTCGGGCACCGGCCTTCTCGATGTGCGCTCCCGCAAATGGTGCGAACCGCTGGTCGAATTTATCGACCCGGACTTGATGGAAAAGCTGCCGTCGCCAGGCAGCTCGCGCCGCGCGCTGGGCCTTCTCCGCGAAAGTCTGCGCAAGGAGTGGGGGCTGCCAAACGTGCCGGTCGTGAGCGCCGGGGGCGGGGATAATATGATGGGCGCAATCGGCACCGGGAACGTGCAGCCTGGCATCGTGACGGTAAGCCTCGGCACATCCGGAACGGTGTACGCATTTTCCGCGGAGCCGGTGATCGACCCGCAAGGGGAGATCGCCGCGTTCTGCGATTCGACCGACCGCTGGCTGCCGCTCGCGTGTACGATGAATGTAACCGTAGCCACGGAGCAGGCGCGCCATCTCTTCGGATGGGACCATGAACGGATGGAGCGAGAGATCGCCGCCGCGCCGGCGGGATCGGGCGGCTTGCTCTTTCTGCCGTATCTCAATGGCGAGCGGACTCCGAATCTCCCGAACGGATGCGGCGTTTTCCATGGACTTAATACGAGCACGATGACTCCCGGCAATCTGGCGCGCGCCACGATGGAGGGTGTGACGGCTGGCCTCGGATACGGAATGGCGCGTTTTCGGGAGCTCGGCATTCAACCTTCCGAGATCCGCCTGACGGGCGGGGGAAGCAATAGCGCGATCTGGCGGCAAATCTGCGCGGATATCTTTGGAGTCCCGACGGTCTGCCTGCAAAATGCCGAGGGAGCGGCTCTCGGCGCGGCCATCCAGGGAGCGTTCGCGTGGCACGCTGCCAATGGGCAGCCGACCACTTTTCGCGAGCTTTGCGGGCGGCTCGTGAAGTTGAATGAATCGACGCGCGCGGAGCCTAAAGACGAGCATCGCGAAATCTGCGTGCGGCTCCTTACCCGGCAGGCCGATCTCACCCGGCGTTTGCACTCAGCGGGCTATCTGTAATCTTTGCCTGGTAGAAATCTCGACCGCTCGCCGACGAAGCCTCGCATGAAAATCCGATCGCAGGGACTGGTTCTCTGTCTCCTTATGTTTGTCGTAGGAGGCATCGCATTCTACCTGCAAAAGCCGTCCACGAATGCGCCGCCTTTGCAGGCTCGCGCAGGCGCGCCCGCAGTCGCTGCGCTCGAGCACCAGAGCGAAACGCCTCCCCCCCCTGCCTTGCCAGCCGAAAGTGCTGTGGGCGAAGTCCCACCGCCAGTTGCGGCGCCAGCGCTTGTTCCAGACTACGAGTATAAAATTTCACGAGTCCTCAACGGCGGCTTGTCTGCGGCGCAGACGGCGCAGTTGCTTATCGATCTGGTCCCTGGCCTTCCCCCAGCCGGACAGGCCGAGGCGGCGCAGCATATCTGCAACCTTATCACCGAGGACCGCGACTACGACCGCATACGGCCCCTCATTCATAATCTGACGCTCCCGCAGCCAGTGCAGGATGTGTTCATGACCGATCTTCTCAATCGAGCCGACAACGTGAAATTGCCGACGCTCCTCGAGATCGCGGAAGATCCCGCACATCCTTTTCGCGCGGACGCCAAGACTTATCTGAGCGTGTACCTTAATGGCGATCAAGGCCCTGATTGGCCCCGCTGGAGCGATGCCGTGAAGCAATACTTGGTAAAGGAGCGCGCACTTGTGAACGGAGATCCTCGATGAGGCTCCTGATCGCCGGAACAGGAGCGAGCGGCGCCATTTATCTTCAGCGGCTGCTTTCGCGGATCGACACGACCGTGCATGAAGTGCATCTCGTTCTGAGCGCACATGCAAAACTAGTGATTCACGAGGAACTCGATGGCTGGTCCGTGCCGGACGGCATCCAGCAGCATGGAGACCGAACGATGAACGTGCCGTTCGTAAGCGGCTCGAGTTTGTTCGACGCGATGGTCATTGTTCCGTGCTCGATGGGGACGCTCGGCCGGATTGCGGCGGGCACGGCCGAGACGACCATTCTCCGGGCCGCCGATGTATTTCTTAAGGAAGGACGGAAGCTGATTCTTGTCCCTCGCGAGACGCCGTGGAATCTCATTCACGCCCGCAACGCGGTCTCTGTGATCGAAGCGGGCGCCGTGCTTTTGCCAGCGTCGCCCGGATTCTACAGCAAGCCGAAGACGATCGACGAGGTCGCCGATACGGTTGTGTTCCGGATACTCGATCGCCTGGGGCTGCCGGCTCCGGCTGGCTATCGCTGGCGCGAAGACACATCATCCGAGGGTGAAAGCTAGCAATGGGCGCCACGACCTTGGAGCGCAAAATGGAAGGGCGGCCGATCACCGCATGGTGCATTGCAGCCGTCATCCGCGGGCTTGCAGTTACCGTGCGCCTCCGGTTTGTCGATGAAGCGGGCTACTTGGATCCAGCCAGGCAGGATCCGTGCATCATCGTGCTTTGGCACAATCTCATGCTGGTGGCGCCCCTATTTTACACGTGGCACCGCCGATTTAGACCGGTTGTGGTGCTCACCAGCGCCAGCCGCGACGGCGAGTTGCTTGCCGGCGTCATGCAGTGCTTCGGGCTCGGCGCCGTCCGGGGATCCAGCTCGCGCAGAGGCGCGATCGCCATGCGCTCATTGATCGATGCGGCGGAGCAGGGGAAGGATGTCGTCATCACTCCCGACGGGCCGCGTGGCCCGGTGTATACCGTTGGGCCGGGTCTCATTTATTTGGCGCAAAAGACGGGCATGCCCATCATGCGGGTGCAGGTCCGCTACGAAAGTTTCTGGCAACTCAAAAGCTGGGATCGCTTTCGGATTCCCAAGCCGTTCTCCAAGATCGAACTCACGGTTAAGCCGTTTGACCGGATCGATCCCGATGGCTCGCCCGAAGTGCGCGAAAGCGAACGGCTCCGAATTGAATCCGCGCTCCGCGCCGAGGTCGATTAAACGGTCCAAATGTTTCAAATCCAACCCCGCTCGATCGCAGATTCACTGCCATTGGCATCGGTGCGATGAGTGATTGTTTGCGCCGCACGAAATTTATGTCTTTCAGCGGCCTTCGCCCGAAGCTTCCTTCCTCTATGCGCCATTTTCTTCCCATCCTGCTTTTCTTTACCGCCACGCTTCACGCCTCCGATCTCGGCGTTAGCCTCAGCGGCGCGGAATTTGCCGGTGAAAAGCTTCCGGGCATTCCCGGCAAGGATTACACCTTCAATAGTGCTGCGAGTTATCAATACTTTAGCGCCAAAGGCATCGCGCTCATTCGCCTGCCGATTCTTTGGGAACGCATACAACCCGTCCTCAACGGGCCGCTCGATCCGGCTTATCTCGCACTCGTAAAAGCATCGATCTCCTGGGCTGCCGCCGCTCAGTGCAACATCATTCTCGATGTGCACAACTACGCGCGATACTCCATCGTTGAATCGGGAACGCCTCATCCGTATATCATCGATAATGTTTACGCTGGAGTGGTGAAGGTTCCCGCAACGAGTCTGGCCAATCTATGGACCCGGCTGTCGGTTGAATTTAAGGACGTTCCGACAATCCATGCGTACGGTTTGATGAACGAACCACACGATATGGGAACAGCGAACTGGGCGGCCATCTCGCAAGCCGCCCTCTGCGCGATCCGCACGCGCGGTGATAATAAGCTGATTTTTGTATCCGGCGACGGCTGGTCGGGAGCTGGGGAATGGGCCGAGAACAATGGATCCACAAGCTGGATCACCGATCCCGCGAAGAATTTTAAATACGAGGCGCACGAGTATTTCGATCACGACAACAGCGGAACCTATGTGTGGAATTATGACCAGGAGCTGGCGAAGAATCCCGCCCTTCCGGGCATAGGGAAAGCGCGTCTATCGAAGTTTGTCGAGTGGTGCCAGTTGAACCACATCGGCGGCTTTGTGGGCGAATTCGGCGCGCCCGGCAAAGATCCGCGGTGGCTTGCAGTGCTCGATAACTTCCTCTCCGCTCTCGATGCGGCGAAGATGGGTGGCACGTACTGGACCGCGGGCGAATGGTATGGAAACTACGCGCTCTGTGTGCAGCCTGCCGACAATTTTAAGACGGACGCGCCACAATTGGCTCCGCTCCTGAAACACCTTGCAGCGCTTCCGGCGAGCCCCCGGTCCCCCCGTTAGAAAGTAAGCGTTCTGTCGATCTACCGATGAAATCTCCCTTGCGCATCGCTCAGATATCGCCCCTCTGGACCCGCGTGCCTCCAGCCACCTATGGCGGCATCGAGTTGCTCATGAAACTGCTGATCGATGAACTCGTCGATCGCGGACACTCCGTCACCTTGTTTGGCACGGGCGATTGCAATACGAAGGCGAAGCTGCACGCCGTTTGCGATGTGAACCTGATCGAGCTGCTTGCCGGCGGCGAAGGTTATATGTTCGAGTATTACGCAAACGGGCTGATGGCCGATGTGCTGCGAGCTTCCTCGGAGTTCGACGTGATCCACTCACACCTCAGCCCGGCATGGCTCCCCCTCGCGACGCTTTCCGCCACGCCTCTGTTATGGACCATGCATACGGCGATGCATCGCGACGACGAGTGGGCGCTGCGGCGTTATCCTGATGCACGCGTCGTTGGAATAAGCAACGACCAGATGCACGGGCCTTCCGCGCGGATCGGACGCGATTTCCCGGTGGTATATAACGGGGTCGATTTCGACGCATTCGAGCCTTTGTTCGATTCCGGGAGCTATCTGGTTTTCATCGGAAGAATGTCGCGCGCGAAGAATCCGCTTGCCGCCATCAAGATCGCCCAGTCGATCGATATGCCGATTGTGCTCGCGGGTCAGCCGCAGAATGCCGACGAAGAGCGCTTCTTCGCCGAGGAGGTGAAACCGCTCGTCAATGGCGGCTCCATTCGATGGATCGGCCCGGTGAATCATCCTCAGAAGAATGAACTGCTTCGCAATGCCGCCGCGATGCTGTTTCCGATCGAATGGGATGAGCCGTTCGGCTTGGTGATGATCGAGGCCATGGCGTGCGGCTGCCCAGTGGTCGCGCATCGGCGCGGCTCGGTGGCCGAGGTGGTGGATCCCGGTTTGACAGGATTTCACACGAGCGCGATCGACGGCATGGCCGAGCTGGTTCCGCAGGCGCTCGCATTGGATCGGCGTATGGTGCGAGAACACGCGCGCAGCCGCTTCGGAAAAGAAAAAATGGTCGATGGCTACGAGCTGCTTTACCGCCAGATGGCGGGCGGCGCGCACACAATATGAATATAGACAATCTCACTCAGGAACCCGCAACCGATCCGACACCGATCTACCGCATTCGCGACGGACTTTACGCAGTGGATCTGCTCGCCGCCGCCGTGATCGAACTGGACCTCTTTACGTGGCTCGCGGATCATCCGTCCACACTGGGGGCCATGTGCGCGCATTTCGGGATCCATCCGCGCCCTGCGGATGTGCTCATGACGCTCTGCACCGCGCAGGGGCTGACCACGATGGCCGGTGGCGTTTTCCACATCACGCTGCGAGCTCGGGAACATCTCTCCGACGGCTCGCCCTGGAGCCTCCGTCCCTATTATGCGGCGTTGCGCGACCGGCCCGAGACTCAGGATATGATCAAGGTGCTTCGCACGGGGAAACCCGCCAACTGGGGAAGCTACGATGCCGACGCGTGGGCGCGCGCGATGGAGCGCCCGGAGTTTGCCGAGCAATTCACAGCCGCCATGGATTGCCGCGGCGTTTACCTCGGGCAGGCGCTCGCTCAAAAACTGGACCTCACCGAAAGCCGCACCCTGCTGGATATCGGCGGCGGCTCCGGCATCTATTCTTGCGCGATGGTCGCGCGCCATCGCCACCTCCGCGCCACGGTATTCGAGAAGCCGCCGGTTGATCGGATTGCCCGCGAGGCCATCGCGAAACAGGGTTGCTCGGAATTTGTCAACGTAGCCGCCGGGGACTTTTTCTCCGACGATCTCCCGCGCGGATTCGACACGCATCTCATCTCCAACGTCCTTCACGACTGGGATGAACCGATCGTCGTTTCGCTCTTGCAGAAGTCACATGCTGCCCTTCCAAGCGGTGGTCTCCTCATCGTGCACGACGCGCTTCTCGATGCGGAGAAAACCGGCCCGCTCCCCGTCGCGCAATACTCCTGCCTCCTGATGCATTCGACCGAAGGCAAATGCTACTCGATCTCGGAGATGCGCCGCTTCCTCACAGACATCGGATTTGAATGGATCGAGTCGAAGCCGACTGGCGCCGATCGAGGGTATATCTTGGCGCGGAAGGGTTAGTTTATGGAGTTTTGTGTCCGCAGATCGGGGCCGGAGAGGATGACGGTTATCGGGAGCCGAGGTTTCCTGCCAAACCCTGTATTTCCCGCTCCGCCCTCTGCTTTGTTTCTCCCGCGGGGAAATCAGCCGCCCATTGCGCAGCTCCCTTGAGATCGGACATAGCCCATTGATGGATCACAGAGATCGCAGCCTCCTCCTGCCTGACCCCCGAAATCATGCGCGTTGCAACCATCTCCGCCGCGCGGGGCGGAACTTCCTGCGCCGCGATGAAGACAATGGTCGCGAGGATCGTCTCTCGCTGCGAGCCGGCGGCATTCTCGCACGTCCAATCCAGCGCACCCTGCCAATCCTGCCGGGCCCAAGTTGTCACCAGCCGCGTTGCCGCTTCTTGTGAGCGCCCGAGCAGTCCTGCTTCTTCGGCCGTTTGCATTGCGGCGAGCGGGTCGCCTCGGAGTTCTAGTTCGCAGTACTCCTCCAGGGCGCCGTCCTGCTCTTCTCCTTGTGGCAGGCTTGCAATCCACGCGCGAGCGTCAGAAGGACTTTGCACCGACAAGATGCGTGCGATCTGTCGAATCAATTCCATGCGCCTCGCGTGCTCCTTGACGTCCGCGAGCATCTCACGAAGGGCCGAAGGCTCGCGCGCGCAAATCTCGGGCAGGATATTGCGAAGCCCGTTTAAGCGGATTGCGCCATCTCCGCTTGCAAGCGCATACCTCAGGGCTTGAGTCAGCCGGGCAATGTCCGGCTCTGCCGGCGCCTCGGTTTGAGTTACGATAACAGTTTGCTGCACCCGTTCGCTGCATGTGGGTGCACATGGCGCATGCCTCGTCTTTTCACCTATTTGCATTCGCATCGATGCACCGCCGGCGATTGCCGTGCATACAAGGGCGGCAGTAAGAATCGCATTCTTTTTTGTCATGTGGCAGTTGAAGCAGTTGCAGGCTACGGTACTATCTCTAGAATCGTTGGCAAATCGGTGACCGAAAGAACCTCTGAATTCAACGCCGCAACGTTCAGCGTGCGCGTGGCGCCGCCGTCCAGCCTGTGGATTCGGATCGAGTGCGGCGGGCGCCGCAACGCAATGTGTGCGGGAATCGCCGGGTGGCGGAGTTCCCTGGCAGGCCCATTTCCGAGGTGAATGCTATTCGCGATCTCGTGCCAGAGGATCAGCCAATAGCTTCCGTCCTTCTTCTCAAGCAGGAGATCGTGCACATACTGAGTCCTTTCATATCCCGGCGGCGGGTCGATCTTGAGTGAGTAATCCAGCGAACCCGGTTCGAAGCTGCCGTCGATGTCGCGCAATGTGGATAGAAGCGCGCGCAAAACGAGAAAGGCGGGCTTGGGCAAGAGGTTGTTCTTAAGAAGCCCCTGGTTGGCATCGGCGGCCGAAGGGTTATCTGTGTAATCCGCGAGTTCAACATAACAGCATCGCGATATGCCGGCCTTGAAGAACTCAAGGAAGGTGCGGACAGCGTACTTCGCCTGCACAGCTTCACCGATCGCGTCTGCGGAGGTCCCGGTGTGATAGCCTGCCACTCTTCCTTGAATCGGCTTTCCGTGAAACAATTTCAAATACGTTTGGAAGACGTACGGCGCCTCACTGATCTTGGCCGAAGGCTGGCCTCCTTGCCAAAGGTACTTCTCCACGCCCGCATACCGGAATGGCACGCTGAAGGAGTTTTGGCCCGGAAACACATGGAAATTTGCCCAATCGCACGACCTATCGAAAACGCCTGGCTCCAATGGCAGCCGTCCTGGATCATAAATCTGGCCCAGCGCAGGGCCAATCACCTCGACAGAGCGGGTGAAGGGATCGTCCTTCAGCGCAGCGTAAGAATCAGCCGTCCATGCCTTGATATAGTAACCCCACCAATGTGTGTCATTCGAACTGCCTGTCAGAAGATTGGCATCGGAGTCATCGCCAGCGCGCCAGCGGAATGCAGGAACCCAAGTGCGATTGTAAAAGATGTCCAATTCGGAGGGCATCTCGACCGCCTCAATCGCGCTGCCCATCTCTGTTACAAATTCGGAAAGTAGCTGTCGATTGCTCCCCGCAGGCGTCCAATAGAGGTCGTTGGGGACAATTCCGTGATTGGGATCCATCTGCAGCGTGGTTCGGATTCCCGAAGCCGCCAGCTGCCTTATCTTGCGCTTGGTGGACGCATCGCATCCCTGCGTACAAATATGCCGAACTCCCAAATCGACCAAGGCGAGTTTCACTTCATCGAACTTCGAAGAATAGACCGTATCGCCGTACTCGAATCGCACAGCGATCTCCACGGACTCGGTGAATTTCCAAGCTGCGGATGCCTGGTGCGGAATCGCATGGCAGTTCCCCGCCGCGCCGCATGCGAAGCCAAGCAAGAGAGCGCGCACTCTCATGGGATGTTACTCATAAGCCTCGATCTCAGTGACAATCCACGGCTCAGGGGCAAGGTCGCTTAACTCAAGCCGGACAAATCGCACCGTCCGCGGCGCAAAGATAAGCGGCATTGCCTCCTCCCCTGCACCCTCGAAGATGGGCGATCCCCAGTGCCCGCGCAGCTTTGATGCGAAGATCCGCACGCCACGCGGCTCGCCCCCTTTCGCGCACGCGAAATCGATTTTCGATATGCGCCGTTCCTCGCCCAAGTCGAGCACGAGCCATTCTCCCGGCGTCTGCGTGGAGCCCGACCGCCACGATGTCGACCCGTCTCCGTCGATTGCAAGGGCCAGCCTCTTGGGATCACCGGACGTTTCCAGCCGCCATCTGGCTTTTGACAAAGGCGCGAGGGACTGAACCTCCAGTTCGACATCGGGCGCTGCTACCGCCGATTGGCCGGCGTCGGTCTCCACCGTCTTTTGAGCGGCGAGATCGGTGAAGGCCACCTTCCCAGTGAGCACTTCGAGCCGGGAAGCGCTCCCGACAAGTTTAAGGTGAAATTCAGTGCCTACGATCCGGGCGGAGGCGTTTGGAGTATCGAAGCGAATCTCACGCGAGCGGGGACGATGCTCCACCTGGCCCGTCACACCGCCTCTCGAGAGGAGGCATCGGAGGAGATTTTTCTGAACGCTGAAAGCAAGGTCCGTCCGCGGCTCCAGAGAGATCACCACTCCTTCGCTTTTGCACCCGATCCGCGCGCTGCTGCGAGGGCCGATGGAAACGGCGTCGTCCGTCTCCAGCTTTGTCCCGGCGCTTCCAGCGATCCTTCTGCCATGGCGAGAGATGGCGATCTCCCCGTGAGTCTGGATCAGGATAAATTCTGCTCGCGTGTGGAGCGAGGTCCATCCAAGCCACGCCGCGGCGGCAATCACTAAGACCGTCGCGCCTGAAAGGGCGAACGACCGCATATTTTTACTTTTCGAGACGTCTGGCCGGCCCGATCTCATCAGCGCGGGACTTCTTCGCACCTCGCGCATGACATCGCGGGTAAACTCGCCCGTTGGCGGCGTTTGGATGCGGGCTGCAACGGAGACCCGCAGCCGGGCGGCGCCTGCAGAGTCGAAGGCAGCCCGAAGCGCCAGAGCGATCGCAGCCTGGTTCCAGTATTCCGCGGCGCGCGTCTCGCTCGATTGCAGCTCTGTAAAAAGCGCTTCGCGATCCCGCGCGGTTGCCGCGCCATCCAGGCATTTGGCCGCAAGATCGATGAACTCTTCGTCGCTCATCGTGAGGAATCGAGACAAACCCGGAGCTGTTGCCGGATTCGAAAAAGAGAGGTGCGCACCCATGCCGCGCTCTGTTGGAGTTGCTCCGCGATCTCGTCCGAGGTGAGCGATCCGGCATACCGCATCTGGATCAGTTCACGCATTCTCCCCGGCAGCTTCTGCAGGCACCCTTCCAGCGCCTCCATGTTTCTCTCATCCGGGGTATCGGCGGCACGGAAGCTATGCTCGGCAAGAATGTGCTCCGTGTAGCGTGCTTCATTCTCCTCCTGCCTTCGGAATCGCTGCTGTTCTGACCGGAGAATCTGCCGCGCAATCTCGCAGACCCAGGCTGAAAATGATCCCGATGTGAAGCGGTCCAAATTTCGGTACGCAAATACAAAGGCCTCATGACTCACCTCATCGATCACATTCGCCAGCGGCGCCCGGAGTGCGACAAACCCTCGCACGCGCCCCGCATGGCGTTCGATGAGCGTGCCATACGCGTTCACATCTCTTTGCCGCACGGCCTCGATAAGTTCGGCGTCGGAAGGCTCGGCATCGGAAAACATGGGAGGGGCGGCGTGCACCGGTGGAGAGCAATAGCGCAGGAGGGGCTCATTGTTACAGACAAAGTGAAACATTCGCGCGCAACCCAAATGTTTGTAACAACCGCAACGCGCCGCGGTATTGCAGCTGCGCCGCTGGCACTTCCATACCGGAAGGTCGTCCCGCGGCATTGCAAAATAAATCCCCATGCACAGAACAAACCCGCAATTCACCGAAGCATTGCGCTTCCTTCCGACGCGCCGCCTGCGGCGGCTCACCCGCTCCCTCCTCCTGCCGATCGCAGGCCTCATTGCTGCCAGCGTGCTTGCGCTGGCCGACGACAGCGTTTCTCCACCATGGACCGGCTCCGATATTGGCGCCCTTGCGATTGCGGGCGGCGATGCTTTCAATTCGAAGGACGGCTCATGGAATGCGGCTGGAAGCGGCTCGGATATCTGGGGCGCCAGCGATCAATTTCACCTGAGCTACTACCGGCTCACCGGCGACGGAACGCTTGTTGCCAAGGTAAATAGCATCCAAAACACCGATCCATGGGCCAAGGCAGGCGTCATGATTCGGGCCACGCTGGATGCCAATTCACCTTTCGCCGACATGATGGTTACCTCCGCCAATGGAGCTTGTTTCCAGTATCGCACCGGTTTCGGCGCCCAGTGCGCACACGCCGGCATTGCCGGCGCAGCTCCGGGATGGGTGAAGATTCAGCGCACCGGTTCCACCATCGCAGGATCCTTTTCGACTGATGGAACCAACTGGACTGCGGTCGGCTCGGCCTCAATCAGCATGGGCGATCCGGTCTATATCGGCCTCGCCGTATGCTCGCACAACAACGGGGCGCTGAACTCCGCACAGTTCCTCAGTGTCACGGCAACCCCCGAGCAGGCCATCGCGACCGAGCGCTTCATTGACAGCCTCGGCGTTTGCACCCACTGGGGCTATGGCGATACAGTGTACGGGCAGAATTATCCCGCAGTGAAGCAGGCGCTGATCGATCTTGGAATCCGCCACGTGCGCGATGGTCTCTTCTCCAATAGACCGCAGGATCTTGCCGCCTCGGGAATCAAGACGACCATGGTTGCGGACCTTCCAAACAATTACAACGGCTCCATCGCCGATGTGCAATCGCTGGTCTCGCAAGTGCAATCCGCCAACGGAACAGTCCCTGGCTCCGCAATCGACTCCATCGAAGGGCCGAACGAACCGGATTTTTTCTGGTCGAGATTCGGCAAGACCTACAATGGCTCCGGCTTTCCAAACGGACCCGTGCAGTATCTGAAGGATCTCTACACTACGGCCAAAGGCAACTCCGCCACGGCTTCGCTCTCAATCTATGGCATCGCCTTGGGGCAGACGTATGGTTACGGTGGAAATCCGCTCGCCAACGGCTCGCTCGCCGGTTCGGTCGATAATGGCAATTTCCATCCGTATCCAGGCGGAAATCCCTTCAGCTTCCACTATTCCTACGACACGATCGACTGGTATATTGGCCATGGCCCTCAACCTTCCGCAAATATCGATGAGTGGCCCTTTGCGTTCGACGTTTATCAGCCGCCGTACGGGATCAAGCCGATGGTCGCAACGGAGACCGGGTACTACACAGGCAGCGCAAACGGGAGCCAAAGCCAGACCGCCTTTGCGAAGTACGTTCCCCGCCTCTTTCTGGAGTACTTCCGGCGCGGCGTCCGGAGAACGTTCGATTACGAGTTGATCGATCTCTTCAACGACTTGGGCAACGATCAGGACAATCGCGGCCTGCTCTACAATAATATCACTCCAAAGCCGGCGTTCACTGCGTTGCAAAGCCTCATCGCCCTCATTCAAGAGCCAGGCGCGACGTTTGTCCCTGCCAATGCGCAACTGGCATACACAGTCACGCCGCCCGCGGGATATGGGAGCACCCAATATGTTCACCACTTGCTGATGCAAAAGAGCAACGGCATCTACTACCTTGTGATCTATCATGAAATTGGAGACTCCTGCGCCTACGATTCCGCTGGCAATGCGCTTACAGGCGCCGACCGCGACATCACCCCTCCCGATATGCCGTGTTCGATCTCGCTTCCGAGCACAATCACTGGAGCGATCCTGTACAGCTTCGATGCCAACTGGAAGCTTCAACCTTCCAACCTACCGATTACCAGCCAGGCCATTCAGGTTAATGTCCAGGATCGGGTGCAAGTAATCGCACTCTCCTCAGGGCTTGTTTCGGGTGCAACCTACAAGCTGCTCCATCAAGGAACCTCGAAGGCTCTCGATGTTTTCGGAGGTGGTTCAAGCGACGGGACCAATGTCGATCAATGGCAGGACAACGGGATCACCAATGAGCGTTGGATTGTCACAAGCGCCGGGGGAGGGTATTACAAGCTCACGCACAAGGGGACCAGCGAGTGCCTGGATGTGAGCGGCGGCAGCACCTCTCAAGGTGCAAACGTCCAGCAATGGGGGGACAATGGCACCGATGCGCAGCGCTGGCTCATTCAGCTCCAGTCCGATGGGAGCTATAAGCTAACCCACAAGGGAACGAATCAATGCCTCGACGTGAGCAACAATAGCTCTGCGGATGGCGCAAACGTCCAGCAGTGGACAGACAACGGAAGCGCCGCCCAGCGCTGGCTCATGATTCAGGCGCCCTAAAAAAAGGAAGATCGCATTGCAGAGCGGCGCTCCGAGGAGCGCCGCTCTCATCCTATCGATGAAGCGAGCCGCTCCGATCGCGCCGACTTCGCGGGGCGGTCCAGCCGGGCCACCTCTGTCACCACGCTTGCCCGCCCCGGTGGCATCTCATAGAATGCAAGGCATTACCACGCGATCCATCACGCTCCGCGACGAACGCGAAAGCCTCAACCAGCAGGCGCTCAAGTCGGGCCGCCTTCTTTCGGAAAGCGAAGTGGTGGCCGAGGCGCTGGACGAATTCCAAGTGCCATCGCCCGCTGATGCCGAGAATTGAGCGCAACCGCGCCAGCGTTTCCGACTACGAGGAAATCTGGCACAGCATCGCGCGCAACAATTCCGCTGCCGCCGACCCCGTCTGATTACCTCTTTTGAGCGCCAGCTTGCCACCGAGGCGGCGATTCCAAGCATCGGCCGGGAGGAACCTCGTCTTGCCGTCGGCCTGCGGAGCCTCCCCGTCGGCAACTATCTTATTTTCTATCGATCAGCACATCAACGTCTTCGCCCGTCTGCCAAATGGCGCCGCATTGCTCACAACCAAACGCGCCGACGCTCTGTTGAATATTTTCCTATCCGGCTGCGGTCGGGACAAGCGGCGCATCGCAAATTTGCCTCCCATTTGGGAGTCATGACGATCAAACGGCGCCGTACTCGCATGCGAAAATCGTCACCGCCGAGGCGTCGCTGACCGATGAAGATCCGCCCGCGCTGGTTCTCGCCAACTTTCAGCCGACGCCCTTCGATGTGTGTTTCTTCGGGCTGGAGAATGAATCACCGCCATCGTCCAGCCGCCTCATTTCAGGGTCCCGCCACCGTGATGCTACCCAGCAGATACCAGTCATCGGCCAATGGCAAATCGGAGCCAAGGCGGATGTAAGGCGTCCCATCTCCGGGCTTGGATGTAAGGGCCAGCGCCAGCCGATAGTCGCCGGGGATGATGTTTGGGATCACGAGTTTGGCGGTTTCCTTCACGGGCTTGCCCGGCATCCATTGCCGGGGATGGCATTCATCGGGCCAGGCCGTTGCAACGCGCCTGCCCTGGGCATCGATCAAGGCGAGAGCAACGGCACACGGAATGTATATCGGCGCAACGCCTTGGTTGGTCCACGTCATTTCCACGTTAAAGGCGCCCGTTACGCGGCGGGGGAAGACAGCGCGTTGCAGATGAAAGTGATAGCCGATGCGGTTGGTCAGGCGCTCGATGAGCGCGCGATTTTCCTCCAGCATGTGGGCGCCTGATTCGCCGCCACCGGAGAGATCCATCCAGGTGGGCTTGCCGTTCTCGATGCATTCGTTGAGGCGGAAACCCATGCCATCCTTGTCCTTTCGCCCCTCCCACCAGCCACGTCTTTTCAGCCCTTCGTAGCTGTCGAATAACTCAAAGACCCCCGGTGCAATACCGAAGCCGATGGCGGTTTCGCGGCCATCACTGTTGCCGCAGATTCCATCGCGGCGCGGCGCCACGCGTTTCTCCAGCACTGCCCAGTCAAATACTTCCTTCAGCGGACCGTAGTTGCCAAGATTGCTGTTGCAGGAAATGCAGAGCTGCGTCGTTTTGAAGGCGTCGAGATACATCTGTACCAGCTCGCGAAACTTGGCGGGGGCGATGTCCGGGATGTGGAACGGAAACATATGCGCCTCGCCCCAATTGCCGTACGAGCGGATGTCTAGTATAGCAATGCGCGGATCGCCGTCGTAGCGGTTCCCGAACGCCTGAACGAAGACCCTCAGCTTGGTCATGAAGACCGGATCGTCGAATACTGGCGCCATCTTTTTGCCGGGCGTGCCGCCTGTGGAAACCTTCGGATCGAGTTCGATTTCGGTCTTCTTCGCTCCCGCATCGAATACCCACTTCGGCGTGACATAACCGTCGGGCTGCCGACTGTGCGTATTAGCGCACATGACACCGACATTGCACACCTTGCCCACCCGCGCCCAATCGGCGAGCACATCTTCCAAAGGCTTCCAGTCGAACTGCCCTTCCTCGGGTTCCAGCACCGCCCAATCGAAGCGCTCCACACCCATCCCCACGAGATCGAGCACTTCCTTTGGCTGCCATTTTGCTAGGCCGGCCGCAGACCAGCCCTTTCCGGGATTCAGGAGGATACCGGCGCGCGGCTGCGGTTCGATCGTTACCAGTTTGGGCTGATCGCCCATTGAATGGCGTCCGGCGAGCGAAGCGAACAGGAGGGCGGCAATGAGGTAAGAGGCGTGCTTCACGGTAAATTATCCAGCATCAGAGGATTCACTTCGCGGGCGGGCTGCTTCAAGTGAGAAATGTCGGCGCCTCTCTTTGGGACGCCCGCGGTGGCGCGCTGGCTCGCTATGCTTCCGGGCTACTGCGCACGCGGCTCGACGCCGAGCAGCGAGCGCACGAAGAAATCCATCCGCCTGCGGGCGGCGTAGGGGCGTTCCCCGGCGCCGTGGTCGCTGCCGGGGACGACGAGCATCTCGAAATCCTTATCGGCTTTGATCAGCGCGTTGACGACCTGCATCGACGACGACGGATCGACGTTGTGATCGAGTTCGCCGAAGGTGAGCAGTAGTTTGCCGGTGAGATTCTTCGCGTGGGTGACGTTCGAGTTGTCGGCGTACTCCGGGCCGACGGGCCATCCCATCCACGCTTCATTCCACCAGATTTTATCCATGCGATTGTCGTGGGAGCCGCAGTCAGCAACGGCGGCTTTGTAAAGTCCATCGGTGAAGAGCAGCGCGCCGAGCGCGCTCTGTCCGCCGGCGCTGCCGCCGAAGATGCCGACGCGATCGAGATCCATCTCGTGGTGCGCGGCGGCGGCGGCGCGGAGCCACGCGATGCGATCGGGGAAGCCGGCGTCTTTGAGATTCTTCCAGCAGACATCATGGAAGGCGCGGGAGCGCCAGTTCGTGCCCATGCCGTCGATCTGCACGACGATGAAGCCCAACTCGGCGAGCAGGGCGTCGCCGATTTCGCGACCGAATGATTTCGGAACGAAGAAGTCATGCGGCCCGGCGTAGATTTTCTCGATGATCGGATACTTCTTAGCCGGATCGAAACTCGACGGGCGCACAATGATTCCGTGGATGTCGGTCTTCCCGTCGCGCCCTTTCGCGACAAAGCGCTCCGGCATCCGCCAACCGGTCGCGAGCAACGGCGACGCGTCCGCTTTCTCCAGTGCGCAGACGAGCGCGCCGTCGTCGGCGCGGCGCAACTCCGTCACTTGCGGCTGGTCCACGCGGCTCCATGTGTCGATGAAGAAACGCCCATCGGGCGAGAACTGCCAGGTGTGCGTGCCGTCGCCCTCGGTGAGCATGGTCTGGCCTGTGCCGTCGAAGTTTATCCGCACGAGGTGCGCTTGATAGGGATCCTGCCCGGACCGTATCCCGAACGCGGTGAACCAGATCTGCCGCTTCTCCTCATCGACGCGTTCCACTTTCCGGACGACCCACTCACCCCGCGTGATCTGATTTTTCACCGCGCCTGTCCGCGTGTCGTAGAGCCAGAGATGGTTCCAGCCGTCGCGCTCGCTCATCCAGATGAGTTCGTTTGCCGAGTCGAGCCAGTGCGCGAAAGTCTTCTGCGAATAGTCGATGAAGGTGGGGCTCGTTTCCTCGGCGAGCACGCGCGCTGCGCCGCTCGTGGAATCGACGCTGACGATCCGCTCGAGTTGGTGCCCTCGCTGGTTGTAGAGAAACGTGAAGCGCGTGCTGTCGGGCGACCATCGCACCTCCGAGATGTCCCACGGGTTTGGAAAGAGGTCGTCCTTCACGACAATCGGTTTGCGCGACGCGATGTCGAAAAGCCGCGGACGCTCGTGGGCGATCTTGTCGCCGGGCTTCAGGTAGTCGTAGCTGGAGAGCTTGGGCTGGAGCTGATCGGCGGGCGATGACTCGACCAGCCACACCTTGTGCTCCTGCGCCGGCTGCACCTGCATGGCGAGGAGTTTCGCGCCGTCCGGCGACCAGCGGAGCGGCTCGCGATACGCATCCTCCGCGCTGCCATCGCTCGAGAGCTGCACTTCCTCGCCGGTGTCGCGGTGCTTGATGAAGACGTTGTCTTTGCGGATGAAGGCGTGCCACTCGCGCCTCGGCTCGGGCTGCTTTTCCTCCGGCGCCGGTGCAGCCTTCGGACGCGAGCCGTCGAGGACGACCTCGCCGCCCGCCTCGTTTGCCTCCCACACGCCAAGCGTTTTTCCATCCGCGCTTTCCGCGAGCCAGACATGCCCGGCGAATGTTTGCTGCGCAAACGTCTCGCCCGGCTTGATCGTGCCGTAGGATCGGCGCTTGCCGCCGCCGTCGATCCAAAACATCCGCACTTCACCCGCCATGCGGTTGACGAAAGTGATGTTCGTCTCCCCGCCGCCATCGCGACTCGGATGCGGAGCGTCCTCCCGCGCGATTGGCGTCGTGGTCGCCGATACCGGCGCCTTGGACAACACGCGCCGCTCCCCCTTTGCGGCATCGACTTCGACGAACTCAAATTTTCCCGGCGCGATTTCGACGCGATACCACAGTCCGTTCGGCGTCCAATGCGGTTCGACGTGAGCACGGAAAATCTTGCTTTCCGTGCGTTGCGCGAGCGTGAGGGCGCGTTCGTAGTCGGCTTTGGTGCCCTGGGCGAACGACGTGGCGCCAACAAGCAGCAGAGGAAGGAAGCGGATCATGCGGCGCAGTCTGCCGAGTGTTCGTTTTGAGCGAAAGCGGATTAAGGGGAAGACCGCTTGAAACCGGCGGTGCAGCCGCGCGCTTGCTGGCGCACGTACACAAGGCGTCAACCTACCGAGAGGGTCCCAATCTCCTCGTGAACGGCGATTTGGAAAAGATCGGCGCCGATGGATTTGCCGAGGGCTGGAAGCGCCGGGACTACAACCACGAGCACAGCATCAAAGGCAATCAGAGCGCGGAATGGAAAGTCGTCAGCGGGCCGAATGAATCGCATGGCGGCACGCTCTGCGCTGCACTACGCACGACGACGCGGACACCAGCTTTTATCAAGAAGTAACGATCAAGCGGATACCGATTACAAGCTTTCCGGTTGGGTGCTTGAGCGGAAAAATCAGCTTCAACGATCACATTGGGCGGGCAGAGACCGAGAAGCTGACGCGCGACACCAAAGGCGCATGGCAGGAAGTCGAGGTCATCTTCAATAGAGGGAAGAACACGAAAAGCAGTGTGAATATTCTTCATGTCGCGAAAGGCGACGGCTACTTCGACGACGTCAAACTCGCGGAACTCCTCCCCGAGGAAGATCCCGCCGATACGGTGATCGCGGGCGATCCCAAGCGCGAGGAGAACATTTTCTGGAACCATCCGGTCGCTGCCTGCCGGAATTGTCATATGCTCAAGGGTGTGGGGAGCACCGTGGGGCCAGCGTTGGATGGCATCGCAGCGCGCAAGGATGAGGCGTATATCACCGAGAGTCTGCTGGAGCCGAACGCCGAACTCGCCGAGGGTTATGAGTACCTCAAGATTTCGCCGATGCCCCCGATGGGCCTCATCTTGAAGTCGCAGGAATTAGCCGACGTGAAAGCATTTATCCTGACGCTTACGGAACCGCCAAAGAAGTAGCGGATTTATCATCCCGTCCGTGACTCAGAGTCGCACCATGAAGCACATCCTCACACTCCTCACCGCCCTGCCTGTTAGTCCACTAAATCGGGTCAAGCCCACCATGTCGCACCCCATCCGTATCGGCCTGCTTGGCCACGCCGTCATGCTCTGCCTGGCGTCGCCTTGAACGCGAGCGAAGCCCTGCCCACGCCCGTGGCCAAGCCGCTGCCCGGCGGCTGCTGGGTGCGTGGCACGGTGGTGGAGGCCGATCGGGCGCGCATGACCGCGGCGTTTGCCTACAAGGCGTTCACGGGCGACTTCATCCTCACCGCGCGCCGCATCAGCGAGGAGCGGTGGCCCGCCTACGCGCTTTGCGACTCCGGCGTGGAGGCGAGGGGAGTTGAACCCCTGTCCTGAAGGCCGTTGCTGCAAGCTTCTACATGTTTATCCGGTCCTTAATTTGAGGGGCTTGCTATTGGCCGGCAAATTGCCTGCCCCCGAGCGGCCACGTATCG
>JBBSFI010000070.1:0-22909 GCA_038238905.1 Chthoniobacterales bacterium
CAAAGCGCCGATCCCCAGCCACATCCGCCGCCGGGAGATGCGAATGAAAATCGAGAATTGGCTCGCACGCCGCAAAATCGTGGTACAACCGGCGCGCCGCGTCCGAGTGCAGCAGGAAATTGTCGTCGATGAACGCCATTCGGACAAATCGGCCGATGAAGTGCGATCAAAGGAGCCCGCCGGCGGGCTTCCCGGCTATTCCGCCGGCTTCGTCTTCGGAAGGCCAGTCGCCTTCTGGCCAGCTTTGAACTGGCCGCGCTTCTTAAGCAATTCCACGCGCTCGAAGCGCTTCAAAACGTTGCGCTTGGCGACAATGGTGCTGGCTCCTTTAAGACTGCGATGCTGGGACATAAAATGGAATCTCCGAATTGCGGAAGGGCGCGGAATATACGCGGATTGCACGCGTTGCAAAGGCGAAATGCCGGTCGCGAAAATTTACATCGCCGCCCGGATTGGCGCCCCAAGGGGATACCACGGGAGTTTCTTCGCGGCATGATCCTTCCCGGTCAGTTAAAATCGCGAATCGTCAATTTTCTTCTTTGACTCTTCGGCGCTCTCTTCGTAAATACATTGTAAATCCCCCTGATGACCTCCCAGCGCCCTCCCAGTGCCCGGAATCGACAAGCGTTCTCCCTGATCGAAGTCACGCTTGCGATCGGAATCGTCGCCTTCGCCTTTATCGGGCTTTTCGCCCTTCTGCCGCTGGGCCTCACGAGCCTCGACGCCGCCATCGACGCAACAATCGAGTCGCAGATCGTCCAGCAAATCACGACAATCGCCCGGCAATCGAGTTTCAATCAGTTGCAAACTCAGGCGACCGACGCCACGCCGATGAGCTACTTTTTTGACAATCAGGGCGAGCAGATTATCGACACGGCCCGCCAGCAGCAGGACTACGTCTATACGGCAGCGGTGACGGTGGTTACCCCTCCGGGGGGACAGGGCGTCGGTGCGGCAGTCCCTTCCAAGACTGGAGAGTATTACAATCCCCAGATCGCCGTGGTAAGGATCGTCTTGAACCGGCGCAGTTCACCCGCAAAGAAACGCGTGCGGATCGCATACGTGGCCAATAACGGAATTTCGTAAATGAACCGAGTCCATCGATTCCAGCCGCGTCCGACTTGCACGATCTGCGGCTTCACCTTGGTTGAGTTGCTCGTCTCCATGACAGTGCTCGTCCTCATCATGCTCATCGCGAGCCAAATGGTCGAAGCCGTGGCAAAACTTGCTGGCCGGACTCGCTCGCGCGTCGAGGCGTTTCAAGAGTCCCGCGTCGCCTTCGAGTCGATGACACGCAAGATCTCCCAAGCGATGCTAAACACATACTGGGACTACGAATATAACAACGGCGCCACTGCGGCGCCGACAGGTTACGTTCGTCGCTCGGAACTGCATTTTCTCACGGGGCTGGCGAAACACGGCGATCCTAATGGGCAAATTTTGGATCCTGTCACAGGGCTTCAGACGACCACGCACGCGATCTTCTTCCATGCTCCGCAGGGATTTAGCTCGCCGCCCCAATCCACGGGTTCAGCCAGCGCCAGCAGCCCGATTCTGCCAAACTTACTCAATGCGAGCGGCTTTTTCTTAAGCTACGACTCCGACCTGCGCGATCGACCGCTCTTCCTGCAATCCGGCGCAGGCATTCCCGCGGAGCGTTGGCGTTTTCGTCTGATGGAGATGCTTGAGGCGTCGGAGAGTTTTCGTAATTACGACGATTTGGAACATTCCCAGAGTAATCCGACCGCGAACGTTAATTTGCGGCAATGGTATCAGGGACCCCTTTCAACTTACTTTTCGACACCGGCGGCTGGCTCGCAAAGCACCGCTCCCCCGCCAGTGCGGCTTCTGTGCGAGAATGTGATCGCGCTCGTCATTTTGCCCCGATTGTCGCCCAACGACATTCCGAAAAACGGCTCCGCTCCAGTACAATTGTGTCCCAACTATTGGTACGGCTCGCGGGCCTATGCCTCAGCGCCCGGTGACCCGCAAGCCGAACTCTGGGGAAACCAGCTTCCGCCAATGGTCCAAGTGACGATGGTAGCCCTCGACGAGCGTTCGGCTTCCAGGCTCCAAGAAACCGTCGCAGGCTCCGACCCCAAACAAATGCCCGAGACACAACTCGGCCTTGACACTCTTTTCCACGCACCCTCCTCCTCCCAGAGCGTTTCGATAACGGACCCAGCGTTTGGCGATAAATATCGCGCGGACCTCGCCACATTGGAGGCCACCCTCCTTAAGTTAAAGCTAAACCACCGCGTCTTCACAACCGACGTCAGCATTTTGCAGGCGAAGTGGGAGGCCAATTCACGATTCGCCAAATGAAACAGAAAGCGTCCCCTTCTCCTTACCGGTCCCGCTCTTCGGGCGTCGCGCTTATCATTACACTTGCGATGCTGGTTCTGCTATCGGGGTTGATCCTTGCCTTCTACTCGACTGTGACGACCGATGTGGCCGGCTCGAAAGCGTACGAGGGTGGCGCCGATGCCCGCATGGTTGCTGATTCTGCGGTGAATCTTGTGATCGGACAAATTCGCGACGCATCCACTCAGAACAATGTCGCGTGGATTTCGCAACCAGGGCTAATGCGGACCTTCGACGCCAACGGAAATGCGCTGCGAGCTTACAAGCTTTATTCATCCGATCAACTCGTCATCGACGGAACCTTCGATCCGACAAACAATCCAGACGACGTACCGACTACCGCGGATTGGCGGAATCAGACAGCCCTTTGGACCGACCTCAATTCCCCTGTGGCCGATCCGACGCGACAGGGGCCGAAGAACACTCCGCTTCTTACTTACCCCATTCTCGACGGCAATTATCTCCAAACCGGGAGCGATCCGAGCGCCTCCGGCCCGGTCGGCCAGCTTGCCTTTACGCTGGACGGTAAAGGTCCCGATATCACGAGCTTCGAAATCCAAAACTTCGACAAGCAGCACCCGTGCGAAATGCCGGTAAAATGGATGTATCTGCTCAAAGATGGCACGCTCGTCGCGGCTGCCACCGGCTCGCAGGCAAGTAGCGCGAAGCTGCAGATTCCAGCGGGCAAGGAGAAGACGCCCGAGGGCGAACCGAACGAGCCCGTCGCACGGGTAGCCTTCTGGACGGACGACGAGACCGCAAAAGTGAATATCAATACAGCCTCGGAAGGCACCTTCTGGGACACGCCGGTCTGTGTCACCCAGCGAAACTATCTGCCGCCTAAACCGCCGCCAGCGGGATCGATCGATCCAAACACGATGTACGAAATGGATCTCGCTGAATATGAGCCGGGACAAAAGGAGTATCAGCGTTTCCCGGGTCACCCGGCAACTACCTGCTTGTCGCCGATTTTTGGCAAGCAACTAACGCTCCTCCACCCGTACAGGCCTGACATGATCGAAGCGATCTACGAGATGGCCCCCCGCGTAGCTGGCTGGAATTACACAGGGTATCCTCCGTCCTACAGCAACGCGGGAGTTAATGGCGATTACAGCTCGGATGGCGGGACACGGCGCGCAGGCAAGGGCGTGATGCTGGCCGGTGACGCCGGCATTTATCCCGTGAAACTCGACAGTGACAGGCTTTACGCGAGCGTGGATGAATTGCTTTTCAGCCCGATCTTTAAATCCGTGGGTTCAGGTCCGGCGCAGCGGCAGGAGCAAAACTTGGCCCCTAAGAACGCGGCGATTGATAACAATCGCGAGATGCTTGAAATGGCGAAGTTTTTCATCACGCCGAACAGCCACGCTCCGGAACAAAACCTATTCAACAAGCCACGAGTAGCCATCTGGCCGGTGGACATTTCCGACAAGTACAGGACGCAGTATGACAGGGCAATCGCATTCTGCTCGTCCCTGCCACCTGCAAAGGCTGCAACGGAGAGGGTGCCGTTCTACTTCACTCGCCAGTCCGAGAACGGCGCGGGAGCTGCAAGCTCAACGTTGGACTTTTCGCCCCGCAATAAGCAAGTCTATACATATCTCCAGAAGCTCATGAATATCCGGGCTCCTGGTTATCCGATGACAGGCGGCCCCTCCAATTTTTGGGCAAAGTACAATGACGATAGTGACCAAATCCTGACCGAGATATACGATTACATTCGATGCACCAACCTCATAGATCGCAGCGAGGGCCCGGGCAAAGCATATACTCCGCTAGACGATGAGTACGCTCACGACGGCCTCACTAGGCGAGGTCAAGTTGTCCCCATCGTAATCAATTCCGGAAAAGAAATGACGAGAGGGATCGGTCGGATTGCAACCGTTTCAGAGTTGGCTTTGGTGCTAGTTAAAATGGATGACTCCCTAATACCTCCCAATTCTCCTCAAAACAGCATCTATATCGAGGCGGCTCTGATACCGGAGCTGTTCTGCCCCATGGCCGGATACTCCGCACTTGCAAATAACATCAGATTAAAGTTTTCAAGCATCAAGCTGAATATTTCCGACCAATCTGGCACACCAACTCCTCCTTTTCCTGCAAGTCAGCCGGATCTTTATGACATCGGGAGAGTAACGGAGATTGAGGATAATGAATCGAAGATCGGTGGTTACATCGGTACGAGATCACTCCTACAATGGAACACAACAGACCAGGGAAAGTACCCGACGTACCGGTGGCCGCAAAATGTTGGCGCACCGAAAACTTCGGCGCCTCCGACGAACGACTTTTTGATTACAAAGCCGAAAGGCGGTACGGGATCGCTTCAAATCGAAGGCTCGGTCGTGATCGAGGTGCGTGGGCCGGTTAGTCTGGGCGACCCTGCGAGTAGCGTTCCTGATCCGTCAAAAGAATTCGTCATTCAAACGCTGACTTTTAATTTTCCGAAGACTACTGTTCCCTTTCCAAGTACTAATGATTTTTCGACGTTCACAGATGGCTCAGGATCATCTAGCAAGCAGGGTAGAAAGCGCAATCCTGTGGACAATACCCTTGATGCGACAAGCAATCGATGCCATTCGAGTGGCGGGCAGTGGGACGTTATGTTTCACGGCGGCGATGTTGTCCGATCCAGTTCTTGCGTCGGGGACAGTTACCAAGGGGACATGCGGCTTGTAGCGGCAATGGATAAGGTTGACAAATCACCGAGAGGCAGCTCCATCATGACAGCAATCAAGCCTCGCGGAGGCGCCGCGAATTCTTATTTTGATGGTAGCACTCAAAATATCCATACGATGCGACCATGTTGGGCCACCACTTATCCAGGTTTTCGTCAGAATTGGCTTGTGCCCTCACTCACGGGATACGGCGGCGCAGGCACAGATATTCATCCTTCAGTGCCAATTGGCGTCGATCCGGCGAAAGGGGTAGTAAATGTTAAGACCGGCTACCCTGGAGATTGGGACAACGGGCCTGCATGGGTAATTGACGGCCCTCTTTGCAACAAGGCAGACGAGGGAACACGACGGCATGAACACGGGCGAGGGGGCTCGGGTGGCCAATTCGACGAAGATTCCGCTCCATATATCGGCTGGTATTGGAATCCACAGGATGCCATCACAGAGCAGGCGGACTACTTTTCTCCAAACCGGCAGATGGCCTCTGCCGTAACGTTTGGTTCCTTGCCTACGGGCGTGAAACGCGGCTTGCCTTGGCAAACTCTTCTCTTTCGGCCGGCAAAGGAATACTTTCCAGGCGGCAAGAGCCACCCGGGTGGCGCGGATTCCGGACCACCAGATCACCTCCTGCTTGACCTCTTCTGGATGCCTGTAGTTGAGCCGTATCCCATCAGTGAACCGTTCGCGACGGCGGGTAAAATTAATCTGAACGCCCAAATCGTGCCGTTCACTAATGTGAAGCGTTACACAGGCTTGCGCGCCATAATGCAGTCTGTCAAAATTACGGCTCTGAATCCAAGCCAGAGGGATTCGATCGGCGTTTTGATTGGAGACTATAAACTGTGCGGTCAACCCGGCCTCTTCGGCAGCCCCAGCGGCGGCGGCGGACAAAATGTCGTTGTACGCCGGAACATCGACATTGATGACACCCTTCGTCAATTTGAGGAGCGATTTAAGCGAAACCAGCCGTTTATATCGGCATCAGAGATTTGCGATATTCCGCTCATACCCGCTGATCAAGCTGGGCATGTCAGTGCCGGCATTAGCGCCAGCACCTCCGTCAGTTCATTCGATTCCAAGCTCGCGTCGTTCTGGAACCAGCACAAGCTCACGGGCGACAACAGCCTGGAGAAGCCGTACAATTACATCTACCCGCGCGTCACTACCCGCTCCAATACATATACGGTGCATCTCCACGTGGAGACGCTCAAACAAGCGAAGCGTACGACGCAGCTAGACGAATTCATCGACGGAAAGGACATTATAACGGGAGATTTCCGCGGTTCATTTGTCGTCGAGCGGTATCTCGATCCCAACAGCGCTGGCTTCTATGATCCGCAGGGAAATCCCGATACGAACCCGATCCCAGCCGACACATCAATCCTCGGCCCCTACCGTTTCCGTGTAGTAAGCAGTAAACAGTTTGCGCCATGAGACAGCGCTCCGCCGCGTTCACGCTGCTCGAGATGCTCACGGTGATCGCGATTGTCGCGGTCATCACCGCGATCGCAGTTCCCGCTTACACGACGATCTCTCGCGCTTCGGGCCTTACCAATAGCGCGTCGCTTCTCGTCGATCAGCTCACGCGCGGCCGGCAGGAGGCCCTTGCCAAGAATCGCGTGGTCGAAGCGCGGTTTTATCAAATACCGGATGAATTGGGCGGCGCTGCCTCCTTTCGGGCATTCCGGCTCTGGGTTTACGACCAGACCGTTCAGACTGCGGCGCCACTTACGAATCTGTTCACGTTTTCCAACGGCATCGTCGTCTCCAGTGATGTCAAATTCTCGACGCTGATGAATCGCTCAGCCTCCCCGCAAACCGAAATCGTGTCTGGCTACAAAGATCCCCTTCCCTATCAATCGTTCCGCTTTCGCGCGACCGGCGGCACCGATCTCGATCCTTCCGGCCTCACCTCCGCGGATGCCTCTGTGCCGCCCGACCACTGGTTCCTTACCCTAAAAGCCGCTTCCGATCCCGTGGCGGGCACGCTTCCGGCGCACAATTACGTCACGATACTGCTCGATCCCGTATCCGGACGCGTGCGGATCTTCCGCCCGTAATCAAGGCGGCAGTATCTCTCACGCCCACGCCGCGATCGACTCGACATGGCGCGCCGAGCCGTCGCGCAACCAGCCGTCGAGTTGCGCCTGATCTTTCAATTGCTGCCCGCGCTGGCGCGAGACCACGAAGAAGCGGCAGCTTGCCTCCGGCAGCGCGCTCATGTCGCCCCATAGCTTCTCGAATTGCGCGACCGGAAGCGTATCCTCCTGCCCGTGCCCCCAACGGCGCTTCACATCCTTCAATGTAATGTAAGTCGGGAGGCGCGCGGCAAGCCTGCGCACACTGGCGGCCACCTTCTCGGCGTCGGCAAGATCGGCGCGGCTCACTTCGAACAGCGCGAGCAATCGATCGATGTCGATCCATGTCGTCATCGAGTTATAATAGCGCAGCGCAAACTCCTGCTCCTCCCTCGGCATGGCAAGGCCTTCGACCAGGCGCACCTGTCCATTCACCCGCGCCAGGCCGCCCCCCCGGTCGTCGATCCGCTTCGATATGACTTCAAAGCTCAGGCATGAGCCGCCAAGGATGTGCGAACCGAGTATTTCCGGGTCGAGATCGGCGCCGAGCGTGTCTATGTTATGCAATAAGAGGTGGCGGAGCGACGGGCGCACGGCGAGCGCCTGCAGCAGCACTCCGTTTAGGAGAAGGTTGGGGGCTTCGTACCAATGACCCACCGGATGGAAGCATTGAGACGGGATATTGTCGGTGTAGTCCGCCGCCTCGCCCGCAGTGCGGCACCATTGAATATATGCCGCGCGGAGACTGTCCCGCACTTTCTGTTGTTGCACATCGAGAACCTGCTGCGGCATCTCCTCCCATGCGAATCGCAGGTCTCTCTCCGCCGGGACCAGGCGCAGTCCGATCGAGCGTCCGGGGGAGAGGAAGAGCGGTCCCTCATAACGATAGTTATCTTCTCGCCGCAGTGTCTCCGCGATGGCGTCGTGCGTCAGGTAGCTCGTCGAAATCAGGTGCGGCGGCGGCGTGCCGGCGAGCAAGGAAGCGCGGCGGCTCTTCGCAAGATGGGTCTCAAGAAAGGAGCGGTGTTTCCCGGCGAGCTTGCTGAAGGGATGCAGCGCCTTTACCACGCCCGCTCCTTGTGTCCAGCGCGAACCGGCGCCGGCCGCCAGCGTCAGCACCGCGACCTCCCCATTGCGCAAGGCCGCCAATCCCGCTTCATACGCGGCGCCGGACACTGCCGGCCGGCTGAGATCGACCACATCTTCGTCCCGCACATCCTCGATCTGCGAATCGGCGCGCAGCCTGTTTTGCGCCAGCCCGATCCGCCCAGCCCGCAGATCGGCGCGGATTTGCTCATGCTGGGCGCGATCGAATCCGTTCCGCTCCAATATTTCACCGAGCGCGGAACTGTCGCCGCCTTGTTGCTGCGCCGGAAACAGCCGGTCGAAAAGCGCCCCGACCACGCCGCGCAATTCGGGAGCCGTCCGGCATGCGTCGCCAAATTTCTCCAGTTCACGCTGCCGCAGGACGGGGAGTGATCGTCCATCCATCCGCAGCAGCGCGGGAACGATGAGCGTATAGTAACTTGGCGGAAGCAAGGCATCCGGCCCGGAGAGGAGCCGGGCGGAGGTGCCGCTCTCATTGATCGAGAAATCGTACACCACGGGCTCCATGGCGAATGGCAATGCGTGCCGCAGATCCTTCCGCGCTTGCGACATGATCTCTTGCAGCCGCTCCTGCGCCTCCTGGCGCCGCTTGGGATTGAACATAAATCCCATCCCGCCGCCGGACATTCCCCCGAGCATGCAAAAGCCGCGATAATCATTCTGAAACACCGCGCGGGCCCGGGCGATAACGGTCTCGGTATAAAGATTGCTGGCCCACGGGATAATAGTTTGGATCGGCCCCTCGAAATTGCGGGTCGTCGCTCGCCCCAGCGCGGAAATATCACCCGCGCGCAAGGATGCGAGGATCTCGTCAAGCAGTGTGAGCGCCTGCTGACGCGCGGCCCATTCGCTCTCGGAGCGCAGTAGGTATTTCTCCGTCACCATCTCCAGAATGGGGCCGACATTTTGAGCCATTCCACCGTGGACAAGGACGAGGCTCTCCTGAAGCCGCTGCCGCGCCTCGGCGCCGACATCCCCTCGGTCGAGCACGCGATGCCGCGGCATCAGACGCCCTCGGCTCACGCCAAACTCGGGGTCGCCTTCACGCGCTTCCGCGCCTTCGATGAGCTTGATCCCGGGCCAGACGCCGCCGGAATCCTGCCAGCCGCCTCCCGAACCGCCCAACCATTCTCCGAGCAGCGCGCGGGCGAGAACCAGCCGCCGCTCATGCTCGGCAAGGGGACCCTCGATCGATTGCGCCTGCCCCGTCGCCCGCATGCAGACGCCGATCAATGCCGCAAGCAAGTTTGTCGATACGGCGAGCCGCGATCCTTTCGGGATGTCGTTCACGCTGGAGACAATCTCAAGGCCGCGTCCAGGCCCGAGCATTCTCGCCAGCAAACCCTCCAGGCTTTGACCCGAACCTTCGATCCCCGGCGGCACGACCCCGCTTGCAATAACAGCCGCTTTCAGAAGCCCCAGATAATCTTTCGCAAAGTCGAACACCTCGCCCAGCGATGTGATGTCCGCGGTTGCGCCGAGATCGACACTGGTCAGCCGAAGCACCGGCTCGTCGATCACTCGCAGATAAGCCTCGACCGGCGGCTTCGGGCTGGCATCGCGCCCATGCACTCCGAGATCGATCGAGACGTTCAAGACCCGCGCGGCTTCGGGATAGTCCATCGCCAGAAAAAAGATATCCGACCATCCTGCGTGTGTCAGATCCATGCGCACAGGCGTGAGCTCACGCAAAATCGGAAAGCTGCCATCGGCCGATTTCCGCAATAGCTCCGGTCGGATGCGGAGCGGCTGGTCGAGCGGATGGCCCATGCGAAACATCCACTGATTTCCCCGCACGGTCCGGACCGAGCGCCGCACCTGATCGGCCAGGGTCTGCACGCCAAGCCGGTAATACGAGGCCGATAGCGCGCTCGATATGCCGTCGCTCGGCCCTTCGCGCGCCTGCATTGCGAGAAAGGCCTCGATGGCTTCGCTAAAGCGCCGTTGCAGAAACTGCTCGTACCCTCGAAACGGGATCAGTCCGCTGCCGCGCCCGCTCGCCCCAAGTTTCTCGGGAAGATGAAATCGATGGATGGCGTACAGAAAAAAGAGCGCCCGCACGCGCTCGTAAAGATTGGCGCTCTCGCGGCGCAAAGCCTCCAGCTCGGCGCACTCATCGAGAAGCCCGCGTGCAGGAGTCTCGCGCGCCCATTGATCGAGCGATTGATTGCGAACCGCCGGATCGCTCGATGTTAATACTTCGCATGGCCGGTTCATGAGAGATGAAACCCGCCTCAGTGCGCGCTCAAGTGCCGCGAAGCCAGCAGCTCGACGATCCCGGCAAGCACTTCGGCCCGATCGTTTCCTTCGAGCGCCAGCGCGAGCTGCGCCGTAAGCAGCCCGTATCTGGCGCCGATATCGTATCGCCTCCCGTCGATCTCCATCGCGAGACATCGCTCCTGTTCGCACAATCTCCCAAGAGCCTCACTCAGCGAGTGGCGCGCGACACCGCCTGGCCCGTGCCATTCATGCAGCAGATTCATCGCGCCCGGCGTGAGCACCTGCATCCCAAAAAAGCACAGGTACTGTCCGCTTCTCAATCCCGGTACGATGAGGTGCTGCTCCGCCTGTGTAGGCGTCGGTTTTTCCAAAACGGTGCTCATTTCATAGATGCCGGTTCGATTCGTGAGCCGGTCGCCGCCGATCGCTCCGTAGTACGGCAGCTTGCTTTCGTGCGTGGCCTGCACGCCGAGCACAGAGCACGCTTCCGCCGTCGCCAGCTCCACCAATTGCCGCGCGCATCCTCGCTCCGCGCGGCTGATATAAAGGTGATCGCCTACGAGCAGAAGGAACGGTTCGCCTGCCGTAAAATCGCGGGCGCACCAGACAGCGTGCGCGTAGCCGAGCGGCTCGACTTGGACGATAAACGTGACGCGCCGCGTATGATCTCCGGCGGCGGCCGCATAAGCCGCCTCATCCCCCGGTCCCACGACGATCGCAATCTCCTCGACGCCGGCGGATGCGACTTCATCCAGAATGATTGCGAGCGCCGACTTCGCCTTCCCGTCGCGGTCGATCAATGTTTGCAACGGCAGATGCCGCTGGGAACGGCTCGCTGCGGTGATGACGGCTTTTGAAATTTTCACGGGTCGGCGCGGCAGAGTCGCAAGGATACGGGGAGAGGTCAATGAGTGCCTCGAAAAAGAGCGGCGCGGGGAGAGAGCGGGCTGCGCTCAGTTGAGAAAGATCCAGCAGTCGGCAAGGCAGTAAACGATATATCCGCCGACGCAGGCGCCGAAAACTCGCGGTCGTCCTTGAAACAACGGGCGGAAAAGGAGGTGCGCCAGAAGCAGGAGCCCGCTGAAGTACGGGACAAAATAGCGAAAACAGGTGTCGCTGTGCAAAGACCAGGAAGGAAACATCACGAGAAAAACGAGCAACGGCGGCAGCCCGATGAGCAACACGGGGTTGCCGCTTGCCAGCGCGGCAAGGATCGAAGCTCGCCGCTTCCACGCCAGATATCCAAATGTCCCGAGCATGGCAGCGCTCACAAACGATTTCCAAGTCAGGCTAACGCTCTCCGCGGGGTATCCATCCAGTTCGCTCCAGCGCCCGATCGTCATTGCGGGAAAGACCCGGTCAAGAAACAACCGCGCTTGAAAGGGCCATTCATGCGCGTGCTTCAGCGAGTAATGCATTTCAGTCCACATCTTCTGCCCGGCCGCCTCGATCCGCGGCGCTTCGCTCCATTGGAACCATAACATCGATGGCAGTTGGATTGCAGCGAAGACGGCGGCGCACGCGATTGCAAGCAGCAGCGTCCCGGCCGGAATGCGAACCCACGCAAACAGACGAACCGCCGAGCCGAGCAAAAGCAATCCCGCTCCGGCGCTCAATCCGGACTCGATCCATGAAATATGGAATGTCTCCCGCCGCGTAAGGTAATGGTAACCGACCGGGATACACAACAGCGCCGCCGCCGTGCAAAACCCCGCGATCTGTTTCGCCTCCCGCTGCGCGCACGCATCCGAGCGCAATCTCGCCACGATCCGCCGGAGCGTTTCCGAGCGCCCAAAAAGCCATAAGACGGACACGGCAGTCTGAAAAAGACTCAGCTTGATGACATAGAATGCGACTCCATTCAAGGCTGCGAATCCGATCCACCGCCAGGCGGACGGCGACCGCTCGAGTCCGATCGTGGCGATCTGCACTAGCGCTATAAGGCACGCCAGGCACATGTACGCAGGATGCGCGACGATGCTATAATGCCCGACCGTGGAGAGCGGGCACGCAAGCAGCAGCGCCAGGGCAAATGCCTCCTTCTTCGATATCACCCGCCGAAGTGCAATGTACGAGACCAGAACCGCGAGCACACCAAAAAGCACGGTGGACAAGCGATGCACAAAAACGGCCTCGCCAAACAATCGAATAAAAAGCACCGACACCGCCTCATGCACCGGCGCGCCGTAGTTGGTCCCCGAGATGAAGAAAAGCCACTCTCCTTGCTGCATGCGCCGGACTGTCTCCGCGGCGAACCGCACTTCGTCGATGTGAGTGGATGGCAGCCTGGCGGCATGGGGCAAACGCCACAAAAGCGCAATAATCGCTAGGATGGAGACAGATGCGACGGCGCGCGCTTGTGAAAACAAGTTTGGCTTGTTCGCTCGTTTCCTCCCATGCGCCATTCCTTCCAGACGCCCTGGCCCATCCGAAGCAAGCCCAATGTCTCGCTCCGCGAACCGGTTATTCGGCGCCTCCGCCGGCGCCGCCTCGGGAAGGTCCGCAACCTCCACGGAAATCTCGGTCACGCGGCGTAGTATTTGGGATACCGGTAGTAATAGTAATCCGGCACTTCCGCATCCACACAGTTTAGCACAAGCCCAAGAACCTTGACCTGTCTCTGATACAGCGCGCTCAATGCATTCTGTGTCAGGCGCGACGAAGTGAATTCCGCTCTCATCACCATCAGCGCGCCATCGAAATGCGGCGCCAAAGTGGGCGTGTCATCCGTCGCCAGAATCGGCGCCGTGTTAAAGAGCACCAGATCGAACTTGCTCTTGAGCGCATCGAGCAGGACATTCACCGTCGGCAGCAGCAATAGTTCACTCGATTGATTCGTCACCGGACCGCGTGGGATCACGGTGAGCGTCGGATAGGCTGTCTTGCGAACTGCGGATTCCCAGGTGATCTCACCGCGCAGGATATTTGAGAGGCCGGTGCGCCCGTCGATGTCAAAGAGCGAGGCAAGGTCACCCCGCCGAATATCGGCATCCACCAGCACCACGCGCGCCCCAGCCGCGGACATCGTGATGGCTAGATTGCTTGCGATCGTCGATTTCCCTTCATTCGGGATCGCGCTCGTCACCAGAAGCGTTTTCATTTCGCCTTGGTTCGGCATAAAAATCAGCGACGATCGCAGGCTTCGGAATGCCTCCGCATAGGTAAAACGCTCATCGTCCGGCTGCAATAAAGGCAGACCGGCGCTTACCCGGCTGTCTGCGACGTCGGGAATCTGCCCCAGTATCGATTCGGTGAATCGCTCCATCGTCTCCGTCGAGGAAGCCAGCCGGTCGTCCGCGCGATCCAGGAGGATCAATATAACAGCCCCGGCGACAAACCCGGCCAGCAGGCCCGTGAGCAGATGCATCAGCGCCTCCTTGGGCACTTCCGTCGCTGGGGTTGCCGGGTAGAGGATCGTGAAGATGTCGGGCAGCCTTCCCGAGATGCTTTGACCGCGCAGATCGATCTGCTTGAGCATCCCCTGTGCGTGCTCTACGCTTTGCTGGAGTGTTTGATATTCCGCGTCCTTTTCACTCGCTTCGCGCGCCTTCTGCTCCCACGTCTCGATATTTGTCGCAAGGCTCCTCAGCTCCGCTTTGATCGCGTCGATCCTTTGTGCAGTCACCTCGCGATTCTGCGCCTTGATCAGGTCAAGCGACCGCTGGATCTGATCCACATCGGCTTTCAACGCCTGGAGCTTGGGATGCTTCGGTTTCCAGATTTTGCTCCTTTCATCGAGCCGCCCCTGCGCCTGGCTAAGTTCCTGCCTCTTGACAACATACATCTGGTAAAGCTCGCCATTGGAAGATGGCTCCGACGCATTGGTGTCCGCTGTGGAATTTTCCGCCGCCCCAGACGGCCGTTGCCGCTGCGGGGGGGGTGCACTTAGAAGCTGGTCGGGTGTGAGATTCTGGAGCCGCTGCAGTTCGGATTGCAGGTTCGCCTCGCGGTTCTTCAGGCCGGACAGAAACTGCGCGCGGCTTTGCTTTTGCTCAGTCCAAAACGGCATGTTGTTCTTCGCGATGAACTGCTGAAGCGCCGATTGCGCAGTCGTAAGGTCCTTCTGAATTTTTGAGGCATCGCTCGAAATATCGTTGGCTACTCCTTTCACGACTCCGCTCTCCTGCTCTCGCCGGAAGTCGATAAACTCCGCCACGACCGCGTCGAGATAGCGCTGTGTCAGATCTGGATTCGTCCCAACCGCTTTGATAGGGAAGATCGTCGTCTTCGCCTTGACTGACGGCGTGACATTGGGGGTCGTTCCTGCGAGCTGCGGGTAGCGCAGGGCGACATTCCGACGCGCCCGCTCGAGCACTTCCGGCCCGACAAGCATCGCGAGGGTATTCGCCACGAAGCTCTCCTTCTCCTGCTGAAATTTTGGCGAGTCACCCTCGATGCTGAGTTGCTCACGGATGCTGATTTCCGTGGTCGATTCGAATTTCCGCGGCTCCTTATAGACCGTCCACGCTTCAAAGGCCAGCCCCGCCACCACCGTGAGCGCCAACACCCACCATTGCCGCTTAAAGATCGCTCGATATCGATAGAACTTTACGCCCAGCCCGCCAAGTCCACTTCCAGAGGGGGGCTGAGCAGAGGCGGAATCCATCAGAATACAAGAGCGCTTCGAGGAACGTTAATTTTGTCTCCATCTTGCAAAAGCAAGTCCTGATCCACATTCTTGCCTTTTAATATGGAATCAACGTCTTTGATGAAGCTCTCGATCTGTCCGCTCTTGCTGGTCCGCGTCACACGCACTTTTTTCGCGTTGCCAAATCGGCCAATTCCGCCGGCTTCCAGCACGGCTTCGCTCAGGTGGAGCGGGCGATTCGCGGAGACCGGCACCGATCCCACACGGTTGATCTCCCCGGAAAGATAAACGAAGCCAAGCGTCGCAGCGGCGCTCACTCGCTCGAGGCCAAGACGCACGGTCGCCGTATAGTAATAATCCTGCTCCAGCTTCCGCCGGATCGCCGCAGTCGCCTCTGGCACCGTCAATCCGACAACATGCACCTGGCAAAGGGGCTCGATCCGCACGTCGCCGGACGCGCCGACCACCAGCGGCACCGCCGGTTCGCGATCCTCCTCGATGCTAAACGAGAGTTGGTCCCCCTGTTGCAGCTTATGATCGGGGTCCACCATCAACAGCGGATACTCGCTCTGCGCCATCGGCCCCGCGGCTTGCATGCCCGGCTGCACCATCTGCGGTTGCGCCGCAGCCTGCGCATGTGGCACGTATGCCTGCCCAACCGCCGAGGCGGCCAATCCCACGAGAGCGGTGCAAGTAGAGAGGGTTGATGCGAGGGCGCTGGCTTTCATGACATCACGGCTGGATTAGAATTTATAGTAGAGGCTCAGGAAGACGAGATTCTGGTAGTAGTTGGCTCCCGGAATGTTCGATCCCTTCCACAGAAAGCGATAATCGAGCCCGGCAGTGATCGATTTTGTTAAATAGCGTCTGGCGCCGATTCCCGCTCCAAACCGATTCGCCTTTTCTCCCTCGGGGCCTGAGCTGTCGAGATACTCGTAAAATAATGTCGGACTGATCTCAGTTTCCGCGATTCCGGTATAATCCGCCGTGTATTCCACATGGTACAGATCGTACGAATTGGTGAAGAATCCGATTTCCGAAGTCTTCGATGCCATCAACCGCTGCTGGAACACATCGCTCGCCTTGTTGTCGATCTCTGCCTTGAAATAGACACTGTCCGTGCTCGAATTGTCCGCCCCCTGGCTGTCCAGCGCCGATACCTGTGCCGAAGATAATCCGTTCGCGGACCCAAATTCGCTCAAAAGCGTTGAGTTCAAGTGCGTGGCGCCGTTGAAGTGCAGGCTCTGGAATCCGCCTTCCACGTAGATATCTGTATTCTTTGTGATCTGCCAATCGATGAATGGTCCGACCAAAATATTATGGCCATTCGGGCGGTCACCCTGGGTGAATGTGATGAAGCTATACGATGCATCGAGACCGGCCCGCAGCCCCGGCGCGAGCTTGTACGCAGGCTTCAAAAAGATCGTGTCGATGGCGCGGTCCTGATCCGAGAAAATTCCGCTGCCCTGTGTCCAGAGATTATAATGATCGTACCCGGCGGTCAGCGTGAAGTCCGCATTCACGTCCCAATCGGCTACAAACCCCGCCTGATTCTCCCACCGGCGGTAGCGCGCCACGTTGTTCAGGTCGGGCACATCGTAGGAATCTTCCTGATACGACAAACGATCGCGCACCCGGATATTCACCGGCCCGGCTATCATCTTCAGTTCCAGTTCGGACGAAGGAGAGATCAGCACGCCGCTCGTGTCGTATTGGGAGTGGTTGAAATATTTCGCGTAGCTGATCCCAAGCGAAAGTCGCAACGTATTCAGGTCGGAAATCGGCAGGACGCCGTCGATTTCGAGCGAGGGCCGGATGATGATGTCGCTCTGGCGATTGTGGTCCGAAAGCGTGATGTTATCGTTGAATTCGATGCCGATTCCCGCGGCGATGCTGAATCGGAAACCTGTGATTGCAAAATTGTAATTCTCTGAAGGATTGTCGGAAAGGCTCGAAAACGGGGTGCCGGTGAGAGTCGCTGAGGTCGGCGTAACCGAGGGGCCCGTGTCGGTCCCCAGACCCATCGGCGCCGAGTCGCGATAGGTGTACTCCGAGGACGCTACCGGGCCGAATCCGCCCGAGGAGCGCGCGGAGCCGAGGTCCCGAAAGAATTCCTGCGCGGAACAGGTCATCGGAACGACGGCTAGAATGCCGGATGCGGTTAATATACGACCGATTGAGTTCTTCATCGAATATGGCTGTTTGGTCAGCGCGCATTTTGTAGGGAACTCGAAAAAAGGCAATCACAAAGATTATAATGGCTAAAAATGGAACGAAACTAAATTCTCAGTCCTGAGACTGTTCTGAACCTCTCCTTTTGCTCTTCCAAGTCCGGAGGCCCAGACACCTCCATCGTCCGGATTTCCCAGTTCTTTTGCGGGGTGCTATTTCCCTTTCGTCTTTCCGCCCTCGTTCGCCCGCACGATCCGGAATCCATAATTGTCGGTGCTGCTCTCGGGATTCTCGTTCACTCGGCACGATGAAAGCAGGCTGAGTTTCAGCCCCCCATTGTACCATGAGGCGCCGCGAAGCACCTTCGCCTTCGATTCGTTGTTCCAATTGTCCATGCACCATTGCCAAACGTTGCCGCCCATATCGTACAGGCCATAACGATTCGCCGGAAAGCTTCCGACTGGCGAAGTCCAGGCAAATCCATCGTCGTATCCCTTGATTGCCACATCCGATCCCGTCTCTTCTCCCGTGTAATTCCCGACATTGGGCGGCGGCGGCCATTGCGTGCCCCAAGGGTAGATATCCGGCACTCCCATGTCGCGCGCCTCGGGTGTACGGCCCGTCTCCTCCGGAAGACCGACCGCCCTGCTCCACTCGACATCCGTCGGCAAACGGTACATTTGCGAAGCGGTGAGCAATCCTTTCTTCCGATCGCGCTCCGTGAGCCATTTGCAGAAGGACATCGCATCGTTCCACGTCACTTCCACCACCGGATGTTCCGGCCCTTGCTTGAAGCCAGGGGTGCGCCACCCGCTGGATCGAAGATTGGTCTCCTTGGCGAACACTTCAAAATCCTTCACGCGCGTCGGCCAGATACAAAACAGCACGTCTCCCACCGGCGCGAACTTCATTCCCAGGCTGCTCTCAAACCCCGCTTTGCCGCTTGCGCCCGTCGCATCAGAAGCCTCGGCCACAGGGCTTGGCTCCAGATGCGACGAGGCTGGCGGCGCCGGCTCGGAAATCACTGGCGCGGGGATTGCGGGAGCATCCGTCACGAGCGGGTGGCTTGACGCTTCCGCATTCACGATCGGTTTCGGTGGCGGCGGAGCCGGAGGGGGCGACGCCTTGGGATTGTCGGGCTTTATAGCGATGGCGACAGGCGTTGCGGGCGGCGGTGTGGCGGCAGCGATGCGTTCGGCGCTCGATTGCACATTCTGGCTTCCCGCTGGCGCCGCGGGCGCGGGCTGGGGCTGCGGGGCAGCCGACGATGGCGCGCTCGGCTGCTCGATCTCCATTTTGAGCTTTTGCAACTCGCGCATCTGCGCATCGAGCTTTTTCTGCAGCTCGTCGATCCCTTGCAGCCGTTCCGCGAGTTGCGCCTTCTTGGCCTCCTTGGCCAGGCGGGTTTGCTCCGCATCCTGCGCCTTCGCCAACGCGGCAGCCTGCAGTTTGCTCGCATTGTCGGCCTCCGCGGCGGCGCTCGCTGCGTCCGATGCGGCGCGCTGTTTGTCAGCAAGTGCGGTTTGCAAGGCCTGGAATTCCGCTTCGGCTTTCGTCCGGGCGGCAAGCTTCGGCGCATTCTGTGCGTTCCAATCGGCCAGCGCCTTCTTCGCCTCGTCCGCCGCCTTTGTCTTCTCCTCCGCAGCCTGCCGCGCCTGCTGCGCAGCCAAATCCGCGGCCTTTACCTGGTCTTCACGTTGTTGGCGCTGCGACTGCAATGCCTTCGTCGCCTCCAGTGCAGGTCCAGAAGCCTTCGCTTTCTCATCGATACTTTTCTTGGTTTCCGCAGCAGCCGCCTCGGCTTGCTGCTGCTGTTTGTGCGCGTCGAGCGCCTTCTTCTCCGCGGCTTGGGCTGCCTGCCGGATTTTATCGAGCGATCCTCCTCCGCCTGTGGCGTCCGCGTTTGCAGAAGTCGGATTACGCGGGATCGGATTTCCGAGAGCGGCCGCTGCAGGTGTTGGCGTCCCGCCTTTGTCCTTATCTTTGTGCTGATTTGCCGCAAGAAGCGTCGTCGGCTGCTCAGGCGCGGCAGCGATCGGCGCCGGATCCTTCGTTACCGCCGGCAGCTTGGTGCTGCCCGTTACGGCAATCGCGGGGTTTGTCGCCGCAGGCGGCGTCGCGCTTTTGGGCGGGTTTGCGGCAACGGCAGGTTTTGTCTCTGGAGTCGCATCGTCTGCCTTTTGCAGGCCGTCCCCGCCAAGCTTCTCCGCAGGGGTGGTCACCGGAGGCAGCGCGGGATCATGGCTCGCCGGCGCCGCGCTGGAATCGGGGGCAGGATCGGAATTCTTCACCTGCGCAATATCGCTCTGAGCAGGAACGCGATCGTCGCCAGCCTGGTCTCCCTTCTGTTTGGAGCTGTCGCCTTGCGCGAAGAAATACCAGGCGCCGCCGAGTACCGCGAGTGTGGTCAAGACTCCCGCGACCATCGGTTTCCTCGACTTTGTCGGCGCAAAATCCCGGCTGATTCCGCCACCCAGCAGATAATTTTCTTCCTCGCCGCCACCCGACTCGGACCGACGCTCGTCTTCGGCAACCGCGGCTGCGATATCGTCGTATGTTTTCTCTTTCTTATCGGTCGAGCGCTTTGCGGAGACCGGCTCCGTCTTTCCGGCCTTTCCTGAGTCCGGGACTTTCCGATCCGAGGCGAGGTTCCACGGGGTGCTCTTCTCTCCAATCGTCGCTTTATCGCTCTTCGCCTTCTCAGATTTGGGCGCCGGCGCATTCATCACCGTGGCGGCCTCACCGGGGCGCGCCCCAACTCCCAGGCTGCTGGCAAATTCAGACGCCGACCGAGGGCGCTCTTCGGGTGTTTTCGCGAGGCACGCTGCGATGGCCTTTTCCCACACGGGAAGCACGGTCCCGCCACGCTTCTCCGTCTTGCCCCGGCGATCCATAATCGACTCCGGCGCCGCTTTTCGGATCTGCGGCACGAGTTCTCCGGCATGGAATGGAGGCGACCCGGCGAGCAATTCATACACGCTCGCCCCGAGCGAGTAGATATCGTCCTTGCTGCTCGGTGTCTCGCCATCCAACTGCTGCGGGCTCATGTAGGCGAGATGCCGTTCGACGCCCTCGCCGGCCTTATGCACCCGGCCTATCGCATCGTCCATCACCCGGCTGATTCCGAAATTCGCGATGAGCAGCTTGCCCTCCTTGTCGATGAAAATATTCAGGGGAGAGATGTTCCGATGCACCAGTTGAATCTTGTGCACATCGTCCAGCGTGGGGCAAAGCTGCTGGATCCACGGTTTTACGTCCGAAGGCTCGAAGAAGCCGCCCTCCTTTTGGCGAAGCATGGCCGCCAGCGATTCGCCCTCGAAAGCGTCCATCGAGATCGCCGCCCATTCCGGCTCTTCGATCAAGTCGTACACTCTCAGAATGTTGGGGTGGATAAGCTGCCGGTTGCGCTTTACCTCCTGGCGCAGATCGGTCATCGCGCGGCTGTCGGCGCGCACCGCCGTGGGAATGAAGTGCAGCGACACATCCTTTCCCAGCACCTCGTCATGCGCGAGCCAGATCGGCGATTCAGACCCCGGCAGCGTTATGAGTTTGCGAAGCACATACACGCCGGAAAGCTTCTGGCCCGGTTGAAGAGCGGCATCGGTCGGAACAGTATTCATGGAATTGCGGGATGCGGTAACGTGCAGTGCGTTGTGAGTGGTTTTTTCAGCGCGCTCATCGCATACCTGCATCTCAGGCGCCAATGAGGGCTTGTTTCCCGTTCCATAGCTGGAATCGCGCCCGCTGCCAAGTGTAAATGCGCGCAAACTGCGCTTGGCGCCAAGTTTGCTGTAAAGAATTTGAGAAAAAGTGTTTGCAACGACTCTTAATTCTTTCCATACTCTCCGAAATTTCCAGAATCAGATTCCCGCCGATTGTCCAAAGAAAATGATTCTCAACCCACAAAAAAAGCGATAGGAGCCTTAGTTATGAAACATGCGTTGTTTGCGTCGATCGTATCGACAGTAGCCCTCTCCGCAGCTTCCTTCGGAGCCCCGAAGGATGCCGCGCAATTGCAGATCTATCCCAAGAATCTTGCTCGCCAGCACTTGGGAGCCAATCTTTTCCACTACTCCGGGGCCACCCAAAGCTATTCGCCCACCGAAGCCGCAGCCGCCTGGCTCGATGACGATATTACCACCGGGTGGCCGCTCCTCGCCGGCAAGCAATATTATCTCCTCGTCCTCCCCGAGTCCGAGTTGATCACAAACTTTTGTCTCTCGGCCCGTCCCGCCACCGGCACCGTGAGCCTCTACACCGGCAGCGAACCCGCCACGCCCGACGCGAAGTCTTGGTCGCCCCTGTCGAAGAACATCGCCTTCGAGTCCATCAACGAGAAGAAGCTCGCCCACGCTTTCAGCCGCGAGGCGAAGTATGTGTTGATCGAGACCGACGTCGCCGATCCCGGCCCGATCTACAGCCTCTATCTCTACGGCGAACAACCGGCCGTTTCGTACAGTATTATTAAGCGCGACCAGCAGATCGACACCCACGCGATCTTCGGTCCGTACGTCAACGAGCAGACCAGCTTTAACGTCGCAGGCCTCTATGCAAAGAGTTACGTCGCCGAGGCGGACACCGCAGGCTCCCTCGTTTCCTGGCAGAAAGCGATCGACGACAATCCCGAATCCGCCCTTGCAATCGCGCCCTCTGGCGACAAATCCGGCGTCGTCATTCGTTTCGATGGCGTCCAGTCCGTCGCTCGCGTCGCCATGCTCGCCAATAGCGAAGCCAAGGGAAAGCTCGACTTCTATCTGGTCAACCGCGACGTAGCCGCCAACGAAAACGTCTCGCAGCTTATCAAAGCCAGCACCGCCGGAACGCCTGCCGCCGATGGAACCGCCGCTGCGCCTTCCGCGGCGCCCGCTGACGCCTCCCCCACCGTGTCGCTCGTGCTCGATGGCACAAACGCACGCAGCAGCCTCGACTTTCCGGCCGTTCAAGCCAACGAAATGGTCGTCCGGTGGACTCCTGCCGCTGGAACGGATTCGATCAAAGTGCATGAGTTAAATGTCTTCGGGGCAATTACGCTAGCTAGCTACGCCGCCGTTACAAAACTCGACGCCGTCGCGTCGAAGGAAGGCGGCGCCGATCCATCGAAGGATAGCTCCAAGGATAGTTCTAAAGACGGCAAGACAATCGCCGACGCCAAGGACGGAAAGAACATGGCGCCGATCGCAGCCGGCCCCACCGCCGGGCCGTTCCTGCCAGGCTCGCTCGGCTTCCCGCCGACACCCCTCTCGCCCCGGCCGCACCCCGTCTTCGGCCCAAAGACCCCCGTAAGCCAGTAACCTCGACAGGGGCAAAGTTAACTAAAAAGCGCGAGAGCCTCTGCTCTCGCGCTTTTTTTATCTATCGCCTGTCGCTCGGACACCAATTCTATTAGGCAACGCACTTACTGGGCGGACTGCCCAGCTAAACTACTGCCGCCTTGCCGCCAGGGCGCGGCGGTGGGCTGTGTCATCTTTCGAAGGCGCGCACGATGGCGCTGGCGCAGCGGCGGCGCGCGGGCTTGAATGCGGGCAATTCGATGGGCCGCTTCATCCAGATCTCGATCGCCTTGGTGCTGGCGTTCGCGTGGACGTGGACGACCGTGCTGAAGGAGCGCGGGGTCGTTGACGACCGCCAGCGGCTTTGGATTCTTTGCGCCGTCGGAGTGCTCTTTGTCGCGCAACAAATCGCGCAGACCAGGCGGAAGCCTG
>JBBSFI010000071.1:0-22624 GCA_038238905.1 Chthoniobacterales bacterium
AGGCGACACCCCGCCGCTCCAGCGTCGCCGATCTCCGTGGCGTCTTCGCGCAAGCCGGCGTCCCGCTCCACTGCACAGACGCCACCCTCGAAAGCATGGCCGCGGCGCTCACCCCCGCCATGCTCCAGCGCATGAGTACCACCGTGAGCTTCGGAGAACTCCAGGCCCTCGCAAAAGGCTTCGCCAAATCGGAGGAAACCCGCGGAACTCGGATTTCACCCTCGTCCAAGCCAATACCCTCCGAACCCTCCGAACCTGCCGAACCCTCAGCCGCCACCTGTGAAGCCATCGCCCTCGCTCTATCGCGGCGCGGAAAGCCGATCGACTACAGCGACGAACTCTTCACCCGCATCTGCCACCACATCGCCTCCGGCTACACCAGCGGCGCCGCATGCGCCAGGCTCGGCGTGCCTGAGAGCGCCCTCAACGACTGGCGCCGCGCCGACCCCTCCCTCGATTCCGTCATCTCGATCGCTCGCGAACTCCATCGCGCCAGCGAACTCGAAAACATCATGAAAGCCGCCAAATCCGGCAACTGGCGCGCCTCCATCGCCCTGCTGAAACTCTCCTTTCCCGAAGACTACTCCCCCCGCTCCCGCCGCAAACCTGCTCCGCCATCCTCCCCGGAAATCCCCATCCCTAAACCCCTTCCATCCAACGCCCCATCGGAGCAGAATCCCTTAGCGAAGGGCATCGCCCTGGAAAGAGGCTGGTCCGGCGCAGCCGCTATTGCGCAACCTGAACTAAACGGCGCGACATCCATTCCGGAACGTAGCTAGCCAGCACCATCCGGATCGCCTCCGTGCGATCCACGTTCTTTGACATCTCCAATTATTGAGCCGCCCTTACAGGGCTCGCCCGATTGTTGTCCCGAACCCAACGCGGTGCGTTGGGCTGGGGCTGAATCGCCCCGGTGGGGCTTTGCGGGACCGCGCACTCGCGCTGATCGAAACGCGTGAACGCGCTAAAGTTTGCCGAGCGTCAAAGGCGCGCATCCGCCAGATCTTTGGCCTCTCGGAACATGCGACGCAACGCGTACTCTCAGCCGAGACCCTGGCGGAAATGGAGCGGATCGCGAAGTTGCTATGAAGGGGCTTTTTCCCAGCGCGCGGCGGCTTGCGAATCGGGGATTTCGCACGATTAAAAGAGAAGCTGGGGTAAACCTTTCGTTGCACGCTCTGTTGAAGGCAGCGGTGTGGCGCCTCATATTGCAGTTCAATCTTCCGCTGCCGGTGCGCCCCTGCCCGGGATCGGAAGACTCTCATGGTTATGAAAGTACACATTTTACAGATCCCGGCGGATGGCAAACACTACGAAGGCGAGGAATCGAGCGCGATGCTCGATCTGCACGAGAAAGACCTGGAGCCGGTCGGCCCGGTTCACTATGCGCTCGATGTCGGCCTCAGCGGCGGGGGACTGTGGGCGGCAGGCCAAGTCGGCGCCGAAGTCCGCGTCCGGTGTGTCCGGTGTCTCGAGCCATTCCTCTACCCTGCGGAGGTGCCCGATTTCGCGTTCCAGATCGAACTCACAGGCTCCGAGACTGTGGACTTGACACAACCCATGAGGGAGGACATCTTGCTCGCTCTTCCGGCCCATCCGCACTGCGATTGGAGCGGCGCGAAGGTATGCCCCGGTGCGCCTGCTGTCTCTTTGACGGTGACGCCCGATGAGCTGCCTGCCGAGCCTCGCGGTGCATGGATGGCGTTGGATCGGCTCAAGCTCAATCCTTAAAATCTACTTTACGTCATGGGTGTTCCAAAACGCAAGATGTCCAAAATGCGGCTGCGCACGCGCAAAGCCGCCAACCGCTGGCACGCGCCCGTGCTCGGCCGCTGTTCGCAATGTGGCGCGACGTCGCTTCCACATCGCGCCTGCGGCTCCTGCGGATATTACAGAGGGCGTCAGGTGCTTACGATCGGCGCTTGATCTTCCGGCGCTAAATCACCGGCAGCGATTTTTTGCAATCGCCGCGCTCTCCATCGTCCGGCCTTTTATTTGAAATGCCTGCAGCGCGATGAAGATCGCCCTCGATGCCATGGGCGGCGATCACGGTCCCGCGAATATCGTCGCGGGCGCGGCGCTTGCCTTGCGCGAATATCCAGCAATCTCGCGTCTGTTCTTAACGGGTGACACACCCCAAGTCGAGACGGAACTCCGAAAGTGGAATTGCACGGACGCTCGCATCCAGATCGTCCACACCACTCAGGTGGTCGATATGACCGATAGCGGGATCGACGCCGTCCGCCGCAAGAAAGATTCATCCATCTCCCGCGCCGTGGATCTCATGAAAAAGGGGGAGGTCGATGGCGTCGTGAGCGCCGGCCACACCGGGGCGGCCGTGGCAGCCGCAACCATCAAGATGCGGATGCTCGAAGGCATCGATCGCCCGGCGATTGCAGCCCTCATGCCGACGGAGAAAGGCAGCCATTTCGTGCTCTGCGATGCAGGCGCGAATCCGGACGCGACGCCGCGCCAGATCCTTGAAAATGCGATCATGGCGCTCACCTACTGCGAGTATGTCCTCGGGCGAAAGCTGCCGCGCGCGGGTCTGATGTCCAACGGCACGGAAGAGCATAAGGGAAACCAACTCACGAAGGATGCCTATGATTTGCTCAAGCAGAGCGGCATCCGATTCGACGGAAATGTCGAAGGGCACGATCTGTTTGAAGGTGTCGTCGATGTCGTCGTGACGGATGGTTTTACGGGAAATGTCGTGCTGAAGACGAGCGAAGCGCTCGCCAAGAGCATCTTCCGGTTGCTGAAGCGGGAACTCACCGCCAATCCGGTGCGCAAAATGGGCGCTCTTCTCTGCAAGCCGGGCTTCCTGGCCGTGCGCAAAGTCACCGATGCGGATCAATACGGCGGAATGCCGTTGCTAGGGGTCAACGGAGTCACTATTATCGCGCACGGAGGGGCCTCGCCGGTTGCAATCAAGAATGCGTTGCGAATGGCTGGCGAGACAGCGAGCCACCAGATCAATCCGAAAATTATAGAGCAAGTGCGGCTTCAAAATGAGCGAAATCCGTCCCCAACCTCGATCGCAAACCACCCAGCCTAATCGCACCGTTTCGATTATCGGAACGGGATCGTACGTGCCGGAAAAGGTGCTGACCAATGAGGAGTTGGAGAAGATGGTGGACACGAGCGATGAGTGGATCGTAACGCGCACGGGCATCCGCGAACGCCGGGTCGCGGCCAGTGACGAGTCCACGAGCGATCTCGCGGCGAAGGCAGCGCTCAACGCCATTTCCAATGCCGGCATCTCGGCGGATGAGATCGATCTCATCCTCGTTGCGACGATCACGCCGGATATGTTTTTCCCCTCGACGGCGTGTTTTGTGCAGCAAAAGATCGGCTCGAAGCGAGCCGCTTGTTTCGATGTGAGCGCCGCCTGCTCAGGGTTTCTGTACGCCGTAGAGATCGCTCAGCAATTCATCACATCGCACACCTACAATACCATCCTGGTCATCGGGGCCGAGAAGCTTTCCTCGATCGTCGATTGGACCGACCGCAATACGTGCGTCCTCTTCGGGGATGGAGCGGGAGCCGCAATCCTGCGCCACAAAGGCGGGTCGCACGGTGTCATCGCGACAAACATGGGCAGCGACGGCGCCCAAGCCGATATTCTTTACATTCCCGGCGGCGGGAGCCGGTTCCCGTTGAACAGCCAGAATATCGATCAACGCCTTAACGTCATCAAGATGAACGGCAAGGAGACCTACAAGCAGGCCGTCACGGCGATGCTCACTGCGGCCAATGCCGCGCTCGAGCAATCTGGCCTGAAGGCTGAGGACCTGGCCTGCGTCATCCCGCACCAAGCCAACATCCGCATCATAGAAGCTGTGGCCGAGCGCATGAAATTGCCGCTGGACCGCTTCATGGTGAATCTCGACCGATTCGGAAATACCAGCGCCGCCGCCGTCGCCATCGCTCTCGACGAGGCAAACCGCACCGGCCGGATGAAGGAAGGCGATTACATCCTGATGGTAGTCTTCGGAGGCGGCCTCACTTGGGCGAGCTCCGTCGTTCAGTGGTGATGGCCACCCCCGGCCTGGCGACGGGGTAGATGCAGATTAGGGGATCAACCGTTGATCGACTCAGGCCTCCGGCGTGTGCGCAAACTTTCGGACCCGCCCATACGGAACCCATTCGAGCACGTATAGATTCCCTTTCGAGTCAACCGTGAGCGCATGCGGCGCGATAAATTCGGGGCGCTTATCCTTGTCATCCTTCGCGACCTGCTTTCCATCTCCCAGGGCTGCGGCCAGCTTGTCTTTCCCATCGATTATCGTCACCTGCGCCGCCAGATCGGGGATATATAAATGCCCGTCGTGTTGATAAAAGCAGCACGGGTTCCGGACCCACTCTTCCTTGATGGTCCGCTTGTAATTCAACTCCAGATCGTACACCTGCAACCGCCCATTTTGCCGGTCCGCTATATACACTTCGGGCTCAGGTCCGAGCGTACTGATCCAGATGCCGTGGCATGTGTTGAATTGATCGTTGCCCGTGCCTGGCGAACCGAACGTCTTGATCGGCGAAAAGTTTTTGTCGAACCGGGTGACACGCTGGCTGCCGTAACCATCCACCACATAAATATCGCCATTTGGCGACACGGCGACATCCGTCGGATTGGTCCAATCGAACTTCTGCGAAGCAGAACCGGCCGTCTCCACATTTCCGATCGTATAAAGCACCTTGCCCGCCAGGTCCGTCTTATAAACGCGCTTGCCGAGCGGCTTCTCTTTCGGGCCGCCGGCGTTCTCCGTGAAGTAGAGAAACTCCTGCCCTCCCTCCTTGCTAATGTAGATGCAATGCGCGGTTTCAGCGATCTGATCCGGCGTATAGCCGATGTTGTCGCCCAGCTCCTTGCTCCAGGTTTCTTCGAGCTTTCCATCAGCGCCAAAGATCGCTACGCACGGATGCGCCGAGCGCGAAGTCACAAAAATCCGGTCCTTCGAATCGACCGCGATTCCGCATCCCCAACCGTATTTCATCCCTTCCGGCAAGCGTCCCCACGATGGATCGAGCGTGTAGGTCCATTTGCCAGCGCCAAATTTTCCCGCGGGTTCCTCCGCGCGCAGGGGCGGAAGAGCGAGGGCTGCAGCGGAAGCGGCCGTTGCCGCGATGAAGTCTCTGCGCGTGAAGCGGCGGGGGAAGAGATGCTCGGAATTCATAGAGGGAGTGGAAACCATTCGCTCTGCCGGGGCCATTCGCAACCTCCTTTTCCGCCTCTCGCTTACTCTACCGCTCAGCATTTTTCAGGGACGCCACGTCCAAGACTAAACCACGGGACGCAAAACGCCCGCCCCGGAGAAAACACAAAACGAAAAACCGAGGCGAGCGTTGCGGGCCTGGAAGCGAGCTTCCCTGCCACGCAATTGAAATGTAATCGTAACAATTCCCACTGCAAGCCGAAGCCGCTTTCGTTTGGAGCGCCGGCCATTTCAGTGACTTTGACGATTCAAAAACTATTTGGCGCCCGACCCAAAAAGCGGCGTATATGGTTCCCTTCTGCTGCCGCGCGGACCCGGAAGAACCGAGGTGGTTTTCTAAAAGCAGCGTACCAAGTCGAACATTTGTGAAGATCCTGATCACAGGCAGCCGAGGATTTGTGGGAGGCAGCGCCGGGCGCTTCGCCGCGGCCGCTGGGCACGAGGTGCTTGGCGTCAGCCGTTCCAGCCAGTCTGAGCCGGGTTGGCCGGGAAGACACCTTCAAGGGGATGTCGCACAGACCGATCTATCTCCGGTTATACGCCGATTCGACCCCGACATGGTGATTCACGCGGCCGGCTCTGCCTCCGTGCCCGCCTCGATTTCCGACCCGATCGGGGACTTCCGCGCAACGGTTATCAGCGTAAGCGCTCTTCTTGAGAGCGTTCGCCGGTCTGGCTGCGATCCGATCGTCCTCCTTCCATCGAGCGCTGCCGTGTACGGAAATCCGGCGCATCTCCCGGTCGGCGAAAGTGCGGCGTGCGCGCCAATCTCCCCGTACGGCTTTAACAAACTGGCATTTGAAACCATCGGACGGCAATACTCCGAGTGCTTCGGATTGAGCATCGTGCTTGCTCGAGTCTTCTCGCTTTTCGGTCCGCTTCAGCGCCGGTTGCTCACTTACGAACTTTATCAGCAGTTTGCGTGCGGCGGGGACATTATCCACGTGCAGGGCACGGGATCCGAGACGCGGGACTTCTTGTTCATCGACGATCTTTCCAATGCCATGTTGCTCCTCGCCAGCGTGGCGCCGCATGGCGAATGCACCATAGTGAATGCGGCTAGCGGCGATGAGACCGCTATTGTTCACCTTGCGGAAACGATTCGTGCCATCATGGCTTCGCCCAAAGCGATCGTATGCAAAGGAGAAGTGCGCCCCGGCGATCCCCTAAACTGGCGGGCGAATGTGCATAAACTTCGATCGCTTATTCCAGATTGGAAGCCTCGGGCGCTGGAAGAAGGTCTCCGCGAGACGATCAAGTGCTGGCGGCAAACCGGCGGTTCACTCGCGGCTCCGCCTTCCACAGCGCTTCAGTGACTTCGCGCCCCCTGTTGTCTGTCGGGGAAAGCCAAGGATCTACTTTTCCACAGGCTTGCCTGCAGCTTTCCAAGCCGAGAAGCCGTCGTTCATGTGGTAGATCTCGGCAAATTTCAGCTTGTTCATGAGCGTGGTCGCGCGGGTGCTCCTGCCCCCGGCGGCGCAGTGGACGAGGTACGGCTTCGACGCGTCCAACTTTTTAAGCCGATCCGCGAAATCGTCGGCCGTGAAGTCGATATTCTTCGCCCCGGCGATGTGGCCTTCCTCGAACTCCGCGGGCGTCCGCACATCGAGCACTACGACATCCTTGCGCCGGTTCAGAAGCTTCTCGGCCTCATCGGGGGAGACGTTCTTTGCCTCATGCGCCGGAGCTTCAGCCTGCGCCGCAGGTTTCTCCTTATCGTCCGCGATCAGCGATGTGAACCCCGCGAGAGAGCCTAGTAGAAGGACGGTAAACAGCTTCATGGGGTCAATAAAGAGCCGTTCGCGAGCGCACACAAGAGGCGATGGCCGGCAAAATCGTCGTCCTCACGTCACTTTCCATTTGACGCGGGGCCGGGTATTACCCACGCTCCGCCTCCCTTTTCACCTGTATGCGACATACGATCTCGGTTCTCGTCGAGAACAAATTCGGCGTGCTCACCCGCATCGCCGGCATGTTCTCAGGGCGCGGCTTCAACATAGACACGCTCAATGTCGGGCCGACCCTCGATCCCTCGACCTCCCGGATGACGATCGTCGTGCGCGGCGACGACACGGTGCTCGAGCAGGTGACGAAGCAGCTCAACAAGCTCGTGGACGTGATCGAGATCCAGGATTTCCGGGAGGACGAATACGTCGATCGAGAACTGGTGCTCATCCGGGTGAATGTAAATGCCGAGACGCGAGCGGAGGTTTTGCAAATCTGCGACATTTTTCGAGCGAAGATCATCGACGTTCAGCACAAGAACGTCTCGATTGAGATCACCGGGAACGAGAGCAAGGTTACGAAATTTATCTTCCTCATGGACCCATTTGGGATCACGGATCTCACGCGCACTGGGAAAGTGGCGCTTGCGCGCCGCGCCGATTAATACTCACCTCAACACCAACGAACTCAGCTTTATGCCCGTAAAAATCTATACCGACAAAGACGCCGACCTCGGCGCGCTTCAGGGAAAAATATGCGCCGTACTCGGCTTTGGCTCGCAAGGCCATGCCCACGCTTTAAATCTTAAAGACTCCGGGGTGCATGTCATCATTGGTCTCTATCCCACCAGCAAATCGCGCAAAGTAGCGCAGGAAAAGGGATTCGAAGTGTTCGACACGGCGGAGGCCGTCCGCCGGGCGGATGTGATCTTCGTTGCGCTGCCGGATACGAAGCAGCCCGAGGTCTATGAGCGTGACATCGCTCCCAATCTGAAGAAGGGGAAGACGCTGCTATTCAGCCACGGTTTTGCGATTCACTTCAAGACGATCGTGCCGCCGCCGGAGATCGACGTGATCCTGGTCGCGCCAAAGGGGCCCGGGCACATCGTGCGCCGGCAATACTCCGAAGGGAAAGGGGTTCCCGCGCTGATCGCGGTGTACCAAAACCCAAGCAAGAAGGCGAAGAAGATCGCGCTCGCGTGGGCGAAAGGGATCGGCGGAACGCGCGCTGGCGTGCTGGAAACGACATTCAAGGAAGAGACGGAGACGGACCTCTTTGGCGAGCAGGCGGTGCTTTGCGGCGGCGCATCCGCGCTCGTGATGGCGGGCTTCGAGACGCTCGTCGAGGCCGGTTACTCCCCTGAGATGGCCTACTTCGAGTGTCTGCACGAGTTGAAGCTCATCGTCGATCTCATGAACGAAGCGGGCATCGCCGGGATGCGCTTCTCAATCTCCGAGACGGCAAAATGGGGCGACGTGAGCGTAGGTCCCAAGATCGTCGATGCAGGCACAAAGAAGCGGATGAAGCAGGTGCTCAAGGACATTCAATCCGGCAAATTTGCTAAGGGTTGGATAAAGGAATACCAAGGCGGCTACAAAGAGTACAACCGCCTCATGAAGGCCGGCGAAGCGCATCCGATCGAGAAGACCGGCGCGAAGTTGCGGTCGATGATGCCGTGGCTTCAGAAACGCGACATCAAAGGGGCTCAGGCGGCGTACTAGACGCTTCCTCGCGGTTCTTGTGTCTGGTCGCGAATGGCGGACGCCGCCTGCGGCGATGCCCCAGGGACCAGATTCACTTTTAGCTCCAACGCCATGCAAACCGTGCTCACGCTTGGCCATTCGCCCGATCCGGATGATGCCTTCATGTTCTACGCGCTGGCGGAGCACAAGATCGACACCGCCGGATGGGCGTTCGACCACACGCTGCAGGATATCCAGACACTGAACGAGCGCGCCACCCGAGGGGAGTTGCACATCTCGGCGATCTCGATCCACGCATATGCGCACGTGCTGGACAAATACGCTCTCTTGCCGTGCGGAGCGAGCATGGGCGATGGGTATGGGCCCATGCTTATCTGTCGCGCGGGAGCAGCCTTGCCGGATACGACCAGCATGGACGCCATTCGGGAGTGGTTGCGCACCGTGAAGATCGCAATCCCAGGGAACATGACGAGCGCCTTCCTCGCGCTGCAATTGTTCATGGGCGAGACGCCAAGTTCGATCATGGTCCCTTTCGATGAAATCTTTTCGGTCGTTCGCGAGGGGGTATGTCCCGTCGGGCTCATCATCCATGAGGGGCAGCTTACTTACGAGCAGGATGGATTTACAAAGGTTCTGGACTTGGGCGCCTGGTGGAAGGCGGAGACCGGCCTGCCGCTGCCGCTTGGCGGCAACGTGATCCGAAAGGACATACCGCCTGCGTCGCGGGTCGAGATCAATGGCATCCTGCGCGAGAGCATTCGCTACGGCTTGGAGCACCGCGCGGCCGGCGTCGCGCATGCGATGCCGCTGGCTCGCGGAATGGACGAGTCGCTGGCGGATAAATTCATCGGCATGTATGTGAACGACTACACGCTCGATTACGGAGAGAAAGGGCGTTCGGCGGTTCGCGAATTTCTGGCGCGCGGCCATGCGGGCGGGTTTATTCCTGAACCAGTCGAACTGGAGTTCGTTTGACCGGCGAAAGCGAAAAGCATCGCCGAAAATCGCCACTGTATGAATTTACTCAAAATCCCGCTTACGCCCGCAAAGCACCTAGACTCGCCGCAGGAGCGGCCCGGGCGGATTGCAAAAGTGCATGGGATCATCGTACAAAGCGATATTGGGAGTGCGCTGGGGGAGCTTTTCATCCGCCCTCTGGAGATGCTAGACCGCTGGTGGGGCGGACTTACGGAAGCGCTTCCGCCGCTGGGAAGTGACCCGAAGATGCCGGGCAGACGCAAGCCGCCGCTTGCCATGCATGCGGGCTTGCATGTGGAATTGGAAGACGGACGCCACATTGTCGCTGAGCAGCTTGCCGGGCGCTTGTACGAGTGGCTGGTAAACGGCCTCCATTGGACGCCAATCGAAGAATTTCGCGCGCGCGATCGTTCGGGAAAGGGGGGATGGGATGCGACCATCCCCTGCAAAGCGCTGCGGCAGGTCGATGAGCAAGAAGCGGACGAGGCGGTGAACCGGCTGAATTCGATCCAAGGCCGCCCATTTATCAAAGAGGACTGCACCGCATTCATCGCGCGGGTCTTTGGAGACGAGAAGCGGGTTTTTGCGGATAGCCCAATTGCGCACTCCCTCGGTTTTGAGTTCCGTTCCGGTGAGCCTGCGATGCCGCTTATCCATCGCGACTACCATTTCAACAAAGCGGAAGAAGCCCGGCTGCGCGCGGAAGCGCTGAGAAAATTGCCGGACCCCGTAGCCGCGTTCGATGCGATGAGCATCCGCCAGTTGCGGCACAGGTTGGTGATTACGGGCGTCTGTGCGGCGGCTGTCGTCGCTGGGATTCTGGCCGTGCGAGAAAGCCGCGGCCGCCGCAGGGTGGGGTAGTGGCATCCGTCAAAGGGTGGATCTGAGAATTAGACCGCTTTGCGGCGAGGCGCTGAGGACGGATGACAGACTACCCTCGGCGGGATCGTGGCGGAATTTGCAACAGCACGGTGGCCGAGAGCATCAAGCCGCCGCCCGCTAGGAGTCGTGACGTGATGACTTCGTTTTCGTACCCCGATCCGGTAAAGCGATTGAGAAGGTGCGGGAAAAAGAGGGCGAATCCCAATGCGAACACCGGCTCGACGCTGTAGGCGATACCGGCCTCGGTTGCCGTCACGTGCTTCTGCCAGACATTCATGAGGATGAATGAAAAGAGGGTGCAGAGGAGAGTGAGGATCGCGAGGATTTCGCCGTGGGCGGGCGCCGACCAAACGTCCGTCATCGCACGGAGCGAGGGAGCCGTGGCGGTGGCAAATGCGGCGCAAGCCGCCGCGATGATACAGAACATGCCAAGCGTCGTGAAGAGCGGTCTATTCAGACTGTACCGACGCGCCTCGAGAACGAGGATTTGGGCCGTGAAGAAGAGCGTGGCGAGGATCGTCTCAAACTCACCGCGTCCAAGCCGAAATCGCATCCAATCGAATCCCGAAAGAATGTAGCCGCCAGCCAGCACCATGAGCGTGCAGAGCACCACTCGGAGGGGCGGAGGACGCCGATTCCGCACACAGCCGACAATCGGCAGGATGACACAATAGAATTGTGTGAGGAAAGCGCTGGTCGATGCGCTCGTGTAGGCAAGGCCATCGGCTTGCAAGAGGAGACCGCAGGCGGCGGCGACGCCAAGAACGGCTCCATGCTCGGCCTCCCGGCGGGTGATCCCCCTTCGCGCGAGGACGAACGGCAGCATGAGCATCGCCGCGAAACCGAACCTTGCCGCGAGAACCCACGCAGCCAGGAACCAGGAGCTGGCGTCTGGCACGGCTCTTTGCTGGCCGGCGTACAGCGCCTTCAGGAGCGGGAAGCTCAGACCCCACGAGGCGGTTGCTGCAAAGAGCCAAAAGAGCGCCCGCTGGCGGAGCGGCGCTGACCGCTCCTGAGGATTCTGCACCGTCATTCTTGGCGAAGCGTTGGAGAGCGCCTGCCTATCGCGATGCCGCTGTCCACGAGCTTAGCCGCAGCAGTTCCCTCGAGAATTGTCGAATCCGTTCGTGAACATCGGCGCCAATGAGTTCGCCTCCTGGCGAAAAGGCTTCGCCTGTCGCGTACACGAAGCGCGGCAGGATGAGGCATCGAAAGTCGAGCATGAGTGCGTTTGCAAACCCGAGCGCCGCCATATAGCTGTGGGAGCCTCCCGCGCTGCAGAGGAACCCCACAATCTTTTCCTCCCAAGCGGCGCCCGTGAGTTCGATGAGGCTCTTCGCTGCGGATGGCAGCGCGTAGTTATAAATCGGTGTCGCGATGACGACCGCATCCGCCGCAGCGATCCGCTCCTTGGCAGTGGAGACCGCAGGATGCGACCATGTCTCCGCTCCGACAAATGGCGGAAGCGGCTCGACGGCGAAGTCGAGCCATTCGTGGGATCCATCCGGATCGGATTCGGTGAGAGCCTCGGATGCGTGCTCGGCAAGGGTGCGGCTCCTGCTGGGACTGCCGCCGCTGATGCTGATGATGAGGACCTTCACCGGGATGAATTTATAGTACGCATGCTAGCATACGACGAACCGGAACCGACTTTCCCAACGATTCCGCTCGTTCCGCGGCGCACGCTGCGCCAGCCTTGGCTTTCGCGAAGCGGACGACCCTGCGGCATAGCGATTAGAAGGTGTATGCGAAACCGAGAAAGATCTGATTTTGGAAGAAGTCGGTGTTTGGCGTCGAATTGATTACATCGACGAACGAGGCGTTTCCGTTAAACGAGAGATGCGGCGTCATGACGTACTCCATTCCGATCGATGCTTGAAAGGAGTTCTCTGTGATGGACGAATTCGCACTCGAACTCGAACTCGTGAGGTTCACGTAGGTGGTGCCGAGACTTGCTTTGAGCCGCTTGCCAAATGCCTGAACGACGGTAAGCCCGCTTCTGAAACTCTTGGAGTGCGAATTAGCGAGGCCTGCATTCTCGAACCCATAGCGTGTGTTCAAACTGGCATAGCCAGTCGGACTGTAACGCCAGGAGATCGAATTCTCGAAAAAGGGGCTGCCGCCTTGAGATCCTGATTCATCGAACGTCTGTATCGACTCACCGACGCGCACCGTCGTGCTGAAGCGGCTCGAAAGCGCGAGATCGCCGCCAATCAAAAGACTCAGAATACTGTTATTCGCTGTAGAGTTTTCTGGAAACTGCTGAATGATGTATCGAACCTCGCCCACGCCTGTGAACCGCGGAGAAAGGAGATAGCGCGCTTCGTTGCCCAGCGTGATCGAGCTGTTATTAGCGCCTCGTTGCAAGGAAGACTCATAGTGGATTTCGTCAAAAGACACACTCGTGACGGTGGTAAATCTCTTGGTCCACCGGTACGACAGGTTGATCCGGGCATTCGCATCCAGGTAGGAGCTATTCGCGGTTTGGGCAACGTTGAGAAGAGCCGTGTTGAGTTGCGACGCATAGTTCACGCCTGCGGTGGCAGAGACTTCGGCTCGGGGCGTGAGTTTGTGAACGAAGGCGAGAATCAGGGTTCCGTTGGGGTCGAAAGGCTTGCCGGGGCGGTTTGTGTACGCATCCCCATTGAGTCGGAGATCGAGCGTGAACAATGTGCGCTTGGTTGCGAACTGAATATCGCTCGAGAGAGCCGTGCGGAAAACGAAGCTGCCGATGCGGCTCTGGCCGTGGAAAGCCGGGCGTAGGAGGACGCGCTTGAAGACCGGCTGCACGGCTGGAATTGTGACGCGGCGAAAGGTCGGAGGCGGATTGAGGCCAAGACTCGGGATGGCTGGCGGAGGATTTTCTACAACGATAACGCGTTCCGGCGTGCCGCGTGAAACCAGCACTTGCTGATAGACTGCGGACTGATTGACTGGATTGGTAGGTGCTTGGAGAACGTTGTCATTAAACCCGGCTTGTTCGGAGACGCTGTAACGGAAGACGGGCCGCGAGAGCCGCCCGGCCCCTGGGACGAGAGTTTGGGGGACTTGGCCGTACGCTGTGGGAAGCGTGAAGGTGGGAAGCGCTTCCGCTGGCGCGGTCACCCCGCCGCCCCCAAAAGCGGTGGCGCTGCCCGTGGAGCTTTGGAACGACTCCCCAGGCGCGGTGACGGCAGGCTTCGTGGTGACACCCGGCGCAGCGCCTGCGTCGCCTGGGCTTGCGGAGGGCGCACCGAAGGAAGTGCCGGCGCCGGTTGGATTGGAACCGGTCCCGGAATTGTCTCCTGTTCCGCCGCCCTCGAAAAGTCCTGTGCGTCCACTGCCCGGAGCACCCTGTCCCGAACCAAAGGCTCCCGTTCCGCCACCGCCGAAAGGGGCTGGCTTTGCCGGAGTCTCAGAGCTGTGGAATGCTGGCTTCTCCGGGCTGGTTCCCGTGCCGGAACCCGCTCCGGTTGTATTTCCGTTCGCATTACCGGCGCCATTCCCCGTTCCGGTTTCGGCGCCGGTCCCCGATGGGGCTGTAGTTGAGGGATTCGAGTTGGAGCCGGAGTCTGCCGCGCCGCCCGACGCGGGCGCGGAACCGCCCGATGTGTCCTCCGCATGAAGAACGTGGGCGCAGAGAAAGGAAGCTGCACAGAGATAGGTCCGAAGCCGCATAAGGATGGAGGGTGCGAGATTGACGGTATGTTGCCGCACTTCCCCCGGCGGAGTGGGCTGGCTGGCGATCATCTTGCACTGCCGCGACTTGCGCAAACACAAATCCTGCCATTTGTCCTCGAAGGAAGAGCGGGTAGAGGGAATCGAACCCTCCTGGCCAGCTTGGAAGGCTGGAGCTTTACCACTAAGCTATACCCGCGGGGCAGAGCGGGATCATGGCCGTGCCAGCGCAAAAAACAAGGATAAAGTAGCGGCCGTTGCGGCGTCGGACCTTACACCTCGAAAACGTGGATTTGCGTGTTTGGAACGGTGACGCCGGGGTACAGGTCATTCGAAGCGCCAGGCAAAAGAGCCACTTGGGACGAGCCGATCGTAACAGAGACCACCTGCTGCGCTTCGATTGCGCCGGAAGCCATTGCGCCCAAATTTCCCGTGAATACGACGCTCGCGATGCGGGAAACACCGTTTCCAGCGTGGGTCACACCCGCACCTGAGAGCGGCGCGTCACCCATCGTGCCGAGGCCCGCGGATCCCGCCTGAATTCCGGCGGCGATATTCAAGGCATTTACGATCCCACCGATCGTTACCGCGCCGATCTGCGCATCGGCGCTCTTCGAAAATGTGCCGTCATCCGGGGAGAGGGAAATCCCGGCGAGGATCTGACCTCCCGAGATTCCGCCACGGATCGAGACGGAGCCGAGGGCGAGGCCTGAGGTAACTCCGCCGGCTTCGATCGTTCCGCCGCTGAATGCACTTCCCGAAGAAGTCTTCGATCCGGTAAGGGCGCCGCTCACCGCGATGGATTGAATTGTTCCGCGTGCGTTGACCAAGCCACTTTCGGAGAGGCCAGGTCCGTTATCCGTGCCGACGGCAATGTTACCAGTGATGACCACCTTTCCGATCGATGCGGCCGATAGGAATCCGGAGAGGGCGGTTGCTGACGACCCAGCGGTGGAGCTGCCGCCCGCGATGTCACCATTTACCTGGACCGAGGCCAGGTTCCCGTGGACCAAGAGGCCACCGCTGCCGTTCCCGGCGCCGCCCGAGACTCCGCCGTTAAGAAGAGCAGAGCCGACATTTCCGATATTTAGGGAATCGCCGACTTCGACGACGCCTGAGGACACTCCCGAGTTGCCTTCGATCGCTGGCGCCGATGGGGAGCCGAGCTTTTGATAGCCGATAGTCAGATTTTGGACTGTGCCCCGAGCATGGATGTAGCCCGAATTCGCGCCGGATCCCCCTTCGACTTGTCCGGCAATTGCGAGCGCCTGGATACCGCCCGCGAAATCGAGCGAGCCGGAGTTGGCCGATCCGGGCGCCGAATGCGTGCCGTCGAGATTACCGACGATAATGGCGTAGCTGGCCGCGCCCGCGGTCTGGATCCGTCCGCTGGAATTGCCCGAGCCTCCAGCGATCGTGCCATACACCGTAGCGCTCGCGATGCCGGTCTGTGCTTCGATCCAGCCCGAATCGACTCCCGCGCCGCCGACGATCCGCAAAGGGAAGGCCGTTTGGCCCGCATGCACCAAGCCGATCTGCAACTGGCCGATCGAGAGCGCCTGCACCGAGCCGCTCCGATTGCCAGCGCCGCCGGCAATTTGGCCGCCGACGAAAAGAGACTTGATCGCGCCTCCGGATGCGACGACCTCGCCCGAGTCTCCGAGCGCGCCGCCACTGATCGAGCCTCCGATTGCCACAGCGCCGATCCCGCCAAAGGACTCGACGATGCCGCTCCTTAGACCAGCTCCCCCGACGATATTTCCATCGATAACGACAGATTGAATGCCACCGGCAGACGCTGAGACGATGCCGCCCGCGCTCTCGCTTCCTCCTCCCACAAGATCGTGTGTAATGTGAACGGCTCCAATGGAGGTGAACGCTGCAATCTCTCCAGAGGAAAGGTGGATCGCCCCACCACCGGCTGTGACTGGGTTCATCACCGTTCCACCCACGACGGAGCCGCGGACGAGGACCGAGCCGATGGACCCATTTGCAGCGATGGATCCCGAAAGCGCGCCCGAGCTGCCGACGAGGCCGCCGATATTCACGCGGCCGAAATTCTGAGCGCTCACTTCTCCTGAATTCGCCGCACTTCCACCGGTGATCTTCCCGAAGACGGTTAGCGCTCCGATCGAAGATTGGCTGCTCTGTCCAAAGATTTGGCCAAGATTGGATGTCGAACCGGCCGGGGTAACGGAACCATCGATGGAGCCGAAGGCGCCAGCATTCAGATTTCCGGTGAAATAGATCGCACCGTGGAGCGACCCATCGACCTCGATGGCTCCGATCGAGCCGTATTGGGCTCCAATGACATTGAGAGTGCCTTCGAGATTCGTGATGATGTGCGCGACAATCAACGGACCGACGATAGTGCTGCCATTCGCGATCGGCTGGTTGTTGGAGAGCGGAAGCGTGGAGATGTTGGACCCGAGCGAATAAACCGTAAGGGATGAAAGGCCGGGATCGGCGAATGTATCGCCGACATCAATCCGTGCGAGGTCGCCCTGGACATAGACCGACCCGAGATCGATGCCGCTGTCGTTGCGGAGAATATTGGTCGGATCGTTATTGGCGTTGATGAAACCAACATCGACGCGGCTGTTGCCGAGAATGACGTTCGATCCCGGATATAACCGCACTGGCTGAGCCACCACGGCGATATTTCCCTTTGCGAAGGGGCTGCCGGCCCCGGCGACATTCAGTTCCTGCAAAGTCGTGCCGCCGAGTGTGTTGGACGTGCTGAATAGGATCGACCCCGAGCCCAATTGCGAAGGCTTATAGGTTCCGCTCGAGCCGATGCCTCCCGCGAGCGCCAAGAGGTTCCCCTTGGAGACGGTGAGCGAGGCGATATCGCCATCCACATCGTGCCAGACCATCGTCTGAGGCGTGATGAGGATGTGGTCGTCCAATATCGTGCCGACTGCCGTGCCTGCGGCGGCCTGTGCATTGGATGAGAATCCGGTTAGATCGACGGCGAAACTGTGGCCCGTTGAGAATGCGCTCGTGCTGTTGACCGGGACGTTGAATGTGGCGCTGATGTCGCCTTTCGGGATCGTGACATGGATCGCACTCGTTTGGAAATCAGTTCCGGCGACAGCGGCAGAGGCGCCCAAGGCATTTAGCTGGCGTGGAATAGCATTGAACGTCACGCCGCCCACAGGGGCGGCGTCGGTTAGTGTAACCGTGAAGGTCACGTTGCCCCCTTCCACGCCCTGGGCATTGCTAACGGATGCGCCAACGTGACCGGAGCCATTCCCGGTCAACGTCGCCATGGCAGAGGAGGCGCCGAGAGTCGCTCCGAGCGGATTCAGAAGCTGCACATCGAAGTTCCCCGCTTTCTGGATAGCGCCGCCGAGCACCTGGATCTGAAGCGGTTTCTCTGGAGTCGTCGTACCTGCGTCGAAGGTGAGTGTCCCGAAGGATGCCTTGAAATCGGGCTGATATCCGGAGCTTACAGCCGTGCCATCCACTGTCTCGTATTGCACCGTGAGCTTCGTCGGGGCCGGCGCCGAGAGTGTGACGGGGAAAGTCGCATAAACCGGACTCGCGGGATCGACAGCAAGAACCTCCGCAACCGGGGCTGCGTTTGCGATCGAGATGGTAGGCGCGGTGTTCACTATTGTTCCTGTCGCAGCGGCCGTGGAGAGCGAGAGGTTAGACTGCGGCGTGACTTGCAACTGAAGACCGAAAGTCAGATTTCCGCCCGTCTTCGAGGTCGGGTCCGTGGGTACTGCAATCGAAGAAGTTAGTTGTCCGGCCGGAATTGTAATCGAACCCGTCGTGGATGTGTAATCGGGAGACGCACCCAAGTGAGTGGCGCCTCCAGGCCCGGCTCCGTCTTGTGTCGTGTAATTGAGAATGACGGCCTGGGAGTACGGATGAGAGAGGGATACCGCAAACATTTCATTGCCGCCTTCCGAAACGGATGCGTTTGCAACGCTCACAACCGACGTGAATGGATCGACGATCGTAGCTGTGCCGGTGTCCAGCAAGTGATTGCCGGAGTCCTGTGCGATCTGGATGGGCGCCGGTGTGGGATTGCTGATCTGAACGGTGAAATTATGCTGCGAGACGGGAGATGCCGTGTCGTTTGTGGTAATCGGCACGGAAATCGTCGCGGTAGTCTGCCCCTTTTGGATCGTAACGACGCCAGTGGAAGCAGTGTAATCGGGCGACGCACCGGCCGAGACAGCCGTCCCGTCTTTTGTAGCGTAGCTGACCATGACGTCCTCCGAGTTGTCCGCCGCCGACAAGCTCACCGTAATTTGTGCATTTTCCGGCCCACTGGCGGCCTTTGACAACGAAGTATTTCCTACGGTAACGGTCGGTGCGGCGTTTGTGTCATGAATGATCACCGTTCCGACATCCTGGCCGCTTGTGATATTTCCGCCGGTTGGGTTGAAAAGCGCCACCATAAACTGCGAGTCAGACGTGCGATAGATATGGGAATTAATCGGGATGGCGATCGTCTTTTGAGCCTCGTTTGCTAGAAATGTAAGTTTTGCTGAGGAGGCGGTATAATCCGGGTTCTGATAGGTGGAGACCGCAGTGCCATCCACTGTCGAATATTGGACGGTCGCGGGCTTCGACAAGTCGCCCGACCGGGTCACTGTCATGGTGGCCGTACCTGCGGTCTCATTGACTGTCAGGGGGCCTCCGGCGCCATTGCCATTGATTGAGAACGTGTCAGTAAAGACGTCGTTATCGGAAATGTTAACAACCCCCGAGGACTGTCCGTTGAGAATATCAGCGTTCGTTGGGGTGGTTAGCGAGACATTGAACGAGACAGATCCCGTGGTTTTTTGCGGATCGAGGATCGTTATCGAGACCGGCATGCTTGTCTGGCCTGGTGAGAACGATACAACCTGAGTATAGGCGGTGTAGTCCGTTCCATTGACGCCTGTGCCATCGCTCGTCTGCACGGAGACGGTGGATTGAGCCTGTGTGTTGCCCGTGCGTTGAATCGTAAAGGACGCCGTGCCAGCACTCTCGTTTACGGCGACCGCCGATGTATTGTTATCGCCAACAAGTGCAAAATGCGTCGTGGGCGCGATCGTAATGGCCGCCGAGCCGTTGCCGCTTTGGATCGACCCGCCCATCGCGTTTTGCAGATTGACGGAGAAATTGGTCGCGCCGCCATCGGCGGCAGGATGCAGAATTGGAATGGAAATTGTCCCCGTGGTCTGATTTGCGCCGAAGGAGACCGTGTGACTGGCTGGCGCGCTATACTCGGTCCCAACCATCGCCGTGCCATTGACCGTGGTGAAATCGACCGAGACCAGTCCTGAAAGATCGGATCCGGTGCGATCGACCGTGAGGACCGCGGAATTTGTGGCGCTGTCGATCGTGACGGAGGTCGTCGATGGATCGATGAAAAACGTGGAGGGCGTTGGAACGATCGTGGCCGTGCCGTCCATTCCAGCAAGGGTCGCATGATCCGGCGACTGGAGCTGCGCGGAGCTCAAGTGAAGGCCGAAGGTCTTGCCGTTCGCGTTGTTAGTGATATCCGTCGTGACGGGCACGGAAACAGAGAGCGATCCGGCCGGGATTGTGACCGTGCCGCTGCTCGCGACGTAATCGGTTCCCGCCACGCCGGTTTGATCGGCGCTCGAATAATGCACCGAAACGTCGTAGTACTGCTTGGCTTGCAGGGAGATCGTGAAATTTGCAAGCTGTCCCTCCTGCACGGAAGCCGGGCTCGACGCGGTGATCGTCGGAAGTGGAATCGGATTGATCGTGCCGGTCCCCACGCCAGGCTGCTGGCTGGCCGTGCCGGGAGACTCCGTGAGGGTGGAGATCAAACGACCTTGCGAATCTTGCAACTGTGCCCCTGCGTCCAGAACGAGTTGAAAAGCCTCCTGCGGCTGGTACGCCATTGAGCTTCGCACGTTTACGGAGATCGATTTCGTCGTGTCTCCGGGCGCAAATGTAAGGGTCGATCCTGTTGAACCGTCGGCGACACCATTGAAATCCTGCTGATTTCCCGAGGAATGCGCCGTGCCGTCGGATGTATGAAAGTGAACTACGACCTGGTCGCCCGCAGGCACCGGCTGATCGAGCGTGACCGAAAATGCGATTGCGACCTGAGGCGTGCTCGTCGTCGATTGGGTTGCGCCGGCGTCCGCAATCGAGATCGTGGTGGGATTGACGCCTGCAGGAGCTATCCGCGATTCCAGCGGCTCGATGGGGAATATATTCATGTCGCGAGCAAAATAAAAAAAGCGGTTTAAAATAGCGGACGGTAAAAGTGCGTCAAGGCGGCGAATAAAATGTTTTTCTGCAAGGGTGAGTCCTACATTCGTTCACAATGGATCCATGTCGGCGCAAGACTCGACGAACCGCCTCGCTGGTTCGCGACCCGCATGCTATGGCCACGGAGCGAACGCGGGGCTTCACGATCGACTGCTTTAGCGCGCGGCGTCGTTGCCGGGAATCATCTTTTCTGCCGCCAGCCATTCGAGGGATTGGGCCTGCCACGCATCCCAGCTTGCTCCCTTGTATCCATTAAGGCCATGCCCTCCGTCGGGAAGCTCGAGATATTTCGCATCCACTCCGCTGGCGCGCAGCGCCTCGTAGAACATCTTGCTGTTTTCCGGCGGCACGACGCCGTCGTCCTTCGCGTGCGCGAGAAAAGTGGGCGGTGTTTGGCTTGTGACACGCTTCTCATTGGAGAATTGCTCGACGAGCTCCGGCTTCGGATTTCCGCCCATCAGATTATCCCTGGACCCGGAGTGTCGTTTCTCGCCCATCGTAATAACGGGATAGATGAGGATCATAAAATCGGGTCGGCAACTCAGCCGCTGGATGGCATCGTCCGCCTTGGGATCGCCTGCATCGAAATGCGTGCCTGCTGTGGAAGCAAGGTGGCCGCCTGCCGAAAAGCCTATGATGCCAATTCGCTTCGGATCGACGCCCCATTCTTTTGCGTGGGAGCGAACGGTGCGGATGGCGCGCTGCGCATCGAGCAACGGAACGAACGCGTTGCCCTTCGGCAGCCGGTATTCCAGGACGACGCCCATGATTCCGTGGCCATTGAGCCACTTGGCGATCCCGTGGCCCTCGGGGTCTGTCATGAGCCCGCCGTAACCCCCGCCCGGGCAAATCACCAACGCCGCTCCATTCGGACGTGCCGGGCGACGGATCGTAATGGTCGCGTCGGCGGTTTGAAACGTGCCGTCGCCGACCGGAGCATGATTCGCCCAGAGGGAGAGCTTCTCCACCGGCGGCGCGTCGTCGGCGGTAGCAGGCAAGCTGGAGAGAAGCGCCGCTGCAGCGAACGCCATCAGCGAGCGCGTTGTCGGCCGAAATAGCGGGCGATTCGATCCGGGAGATTTCATGGTTCGATTCAGTACAGCATCGGGTCGAACGCAGCAAGCAAACCGAGTTTAGAGAGGCATGAATGAGGCGGAAAAATCGGTGAGCCCGCGCTCCAAGTCCTCGATGCTAGGAATGCCTTCGCGGATGCGCGACGGCAGCGAATCGACAAGCCGTTTCAAGGCTCCTAAGCCCTACGCTTACAGCGTACAGATCGTTTGACACGGTTTGGTTGCCACTCTGTTGCGCGGCAAGGCCAATTCCGTCCAGAAGTAACGATGTAGTTACCTGCCCTTGCGGGGAGGCTTCCCACGCTGCGGTTGACTGAATGGTTTTGCACGCACTGTCCAAAAAAGACAATGCAAGGGTCAAAACGAATAGAAATGCGAGCATTCCGGTGTGGTGTCTGTTTTTCATATATTTTTTGATTACGACGAATCACTATAGTTTCACCGCGTTAATCTTCAAGAACTAATTTAAGCCGAAAGTTTAGTACTAAACTTTTTCCAAATCATCCTCGAACTGGTATTGTAGCTGCATTAGATCGAAATTGACCGCCAGAGGGTCAAATTCCAAATCACTAAGTTTGATGTCCTCAAAGGCTCTTGAGCGGGGCGGATTGTTTTCCGCGATATACATTTCCGCCTCTAGCCTTGGTAACGGCGGTGGATTGGAAGGAGCTACGCGGGTGGAAAGTTCCTTCTGGAAAAGGTAACTTTCGCCTAGCTGCGGAAAAAACTGCGAAGGAAAGTATGTAGAAAGGAATTCCTTACACTCCGGGTTCCCCGTAATAATGTGCGGCTGCCAATTTTGGACCGCCGAAATAGCGAGAAGAAACGTCTGGATTTTCCGTATGGACGATTCAGATGCGTGACTCTCGAAATTTTTCTCAGGGCAAAATTTATGCCAAGTCTTGACAAGTTTCCGTGGCGACCAACGTTGTAGCTTTTTCGGATAAGGGAGACGAATTTCATAGTAGAAGACTCTATCACTGTATCTCTTCTCGTAAAATGATTCCATCTTACGAAACGAAAATAAAGCATACCTCGTTATTTCCTTGTAATCGGTGTCCTTAATGATCGCATCGGCGTTGAATCCACACCGCTCAAGCTTCGCCCGGTACTTTGCTCGCCTTGGCTTCTCTGCCTC
>JBBSFI010000072.1:0-22120 GCA_038238905.1 Chthoniobacterales bacterium
ATTCACGCACCAGATAGGTGACGTAAACTTTGTTGCCGCGAGTGGATTTGGTGGCTTGAACGAACACTTGCGACAACATATTGCATATCATTAGCTTATCGTCAATAGCAAAACGCGATATTTCTTTCTTTTACTTGCTACATATTTTCCCAAAAACGTCGAATTTACAGGGAAACTGCCCAAAACCGCCGGGAAGTTAGGCTCGGCCTCGTCTTCGGACGCTCGCTCTGGCTTGGCGAACCGATGGCGATCCCGCTGCACCGGGTGCAAAGCGGCGCCCTTCTTCTCTTTTCATTCTTCATAATTTCCGATCCGCGCACGACGCCGGATTCCCGGGCCGGCCGCATCCTCTTCGGGTGCCTGGTGGCGGCGGGCGCGTGGTGGATCCAATTCCGGCTCTTCCGCACCAATGGGCCGCTCTGGTCGCTCGCGGCGTGCTCGCTCCTCACGCCGCTCATCGATTGGGCGCTCCCCGGCAGGCGCTTCCGCTGGCAGCACTTTGACTGGAGCGGCGGGATTTCGCACTTTCACGCGCCGCGCCCGGCCGGCGCTCTGACTCCCCTTCCCGTAATGACGGCCAACACATCAAGACTATGAAACGCATCCTCGCACTCCTCACCCTCGCCTCGCTGGCTCAAAACGCGGCAGTCGGATTTTGCGGCTTTTACGTCGCCAAAGCCGACAGCAAGCTATTTAACAAGGCCTCCCAGGTAGTCCTCGTCCGTGACGACGATAAGACGGTCATGACGATGGCAAACGATTACCGGGGCGATCTCGATGAATTCGCCGTCGTCATCCCTGTCCCGACCGCTATTCAGAAAGGGCAGATCCATGTCGGCGATAAGGCGTTGATCGAACATCTCGACGCATACTCGTCGCCCCGCCTGGTCGAGTATTTCGATGCCGATCCGTGCCGGATGGCCTATCCCTCCGCGATGGCAGACAGAGCTGCGATGGCAGACTCAATGTCGGCGACAAAGAAGGAGCGCGAAGCGGCGCTCGGAATCAAAATCGAAGCGCAATATACCGTGGGCGAGTATGACATCGTCATTCTATCGGCGGAACAAAGCGACGGCTTGGAAGCGTGGCTGAAGGAGAGTGGCTATAAAATCCCCGCGGGCGCCGGCGATGTCCTCGGCAGTTATATCAAACAAAAGATGCATTTCTTCGTCGCAAAGGTCAATCTGGCTGAACAGTCCAAGCTCGGTTTTACTTACCTTCGCCCTTTGCAGGTCGCCTATGAAAGCCCGAAGTTTATGCTTCCGATCCGCCTCGGAACGGTCAATGCCGACGGGCCGCAGGATTTGATCATCTATAGCATCACGCGCAAAGGCCGGGTGGAGACGACAAACTATCGCACGGTGAAGCTTCCGTCGGAGATGGATGTGCCGCTCTATGTGAAGGACCAATTTGCAAGCTTCTACAAGGCGATGTTCGACGAGCAGGTGAAGAAAGAGGGGATGCAGTGCGTCTTGACGGAATACGCATGGGATATGGCGGGGTGCTATCCCTGCGCCGCCGAACCGCTCTCCGGCGAGGAACTGCGCAAACTCGGCGTCTTCTGGGCCGGTGATAGAGGTGCGCAGGGGCGGGCGGCGCGATTTTCCGGCGGCGGCGGCGCGCAGGAGGCCTTCGTCACGCGGCTGCACGTACGATACGATCGTGCGCATTTCCCGGAGGATCTCGTCTTCCAGGAGACGGGTGATCGCCAAAACTTTCAAGGCCGCTACGTCCTGCGCCATCCGTGGAAGGGCGAGCCGAGTTGCGAAGCAGGAAAGCGCTATCTCACCGAGCTGCCGAAGCGTCACGAAAAAGAGGCCGAAACTCTTGCCTCACTCACCGGATGGGACATCGAGAACATCCGTGAGAAGATGCGCGCCGCCGGTGAAAACCCGGACCCGTCCGCTGGGAGCGGATCGATATGGTGGGAGAAGCTCTGGAAGTAAACGGTTAGGTTCCCCGCCCAGGCGCACGGAGCGACCGCGGCGGCTTGGAGACATCGGCAGAAGAGCCCCTCGCCTGGAAAATCGTACGACCAGAGGCATCCGGTTGACATCTGTAACCGATCCACTTACATACTTCCGTCTCATGGCTGCCACGTGCCGCTTTGCTTTTGCCGTTCATATTCTCACCGTCCTCGCCTACAAAGAGCGCGAAGGCGGCACTTCCGATTTGCTCGCACACAGCCTGAATACCCATCCTGTCATCGTCCGACGGCTGCTCTCCGATCTTCGTAACGCTCGGCTCGTCGAAACGCAGAAAGGCTCCCGCGGCGGCTCCCGCCTGAGCCGATGCCCGCGGGAAATTACGCTCGATGAGATTTACCGCGCCATCGAGGGAGGTCCGATGTTTTCCCCGCATCCCCACCGGCCCAATCGGCGGTGTCCCGTCGGAAGGAAGATCGAAGCCGTCCTCGATGAAGTCTTCGCCTCGGCGGAGGAAGCGATGCAGCAGGCCCTCGCCCTCCGGACGCTCGCCGACGTGCTGGAGACGGCCACCGATTCCGCTTCAAGCGGACCGTTTAAGGCCGCGTAGCCCCTTTTTGCGAGCGCACCCATACCACACACTTTCTCTATGTATATTGACACTGCCCACGTCGATCCTCCGATCGCCTCCACCAATGAATCGAACGCGAAGGAGCCTCCGAGTAGAAGCTCGATCGACGATCATAGAACCCTCCGCCGCGACGAGTTTTGGCGCGGCATTCCCGGCTACTCAGCGGTGGATGCGAACGAATTTCAGACTCACACCTTTCAACAAAAGCACTCGGTCACCAATGTCCGGCAACTGCGCGACACCGTCGGCAGCCTTGCCCCGGACAGCTTTTACGCAGATCTCGAAGCCGGCCTCACCCACGCGCCGATGGCGCTCCGGATCTCGCCGTATCTCATTTCGCTCATCAATTGGAGCGATCCACTCGGCGACCCGATCCGCACACAATTTCTGCCGCTCCGCTCGCAGCAGCGCGCCGATCACCCGATGGCGCAGCTCGATTCGCTCCATGAGCAACTGGACTCGCCCGTGCCGGGACTGACCCATCGCTACCGGGATAAGGCGCTCTTCCTTCCTCTCAAATCGTGCCCGGTCTATTGCCGCTTTTGCACGCGCTCTTACGCGATCGGCGCCGACACGGCGCTCGTCTCGGATAAACTCGATCTCCACGCCAGTGTCGAGCGCTGGAATCAGGCGTTCGCGTACATCGAACAGACGCCTCAGCTTGAGGACATCGTCATCTCCGGCGGCGACACCTACAATTTGAAGCCGGATCACATATCGCTCATCGGCGAGCGCCTTCTCAAAATTCCCCATATCCGCAGGATCCGCTTCGCGACCAAGGGCCTGTGCGTGATGCCGCAAAAAATCCTGAGCGATCATGCATGGACCGACGCGCTGACGCGAGTCGTCGAGCTTGGCCGTTCGCTGCATAAGGATGTGGTGCTCCACACGCACTTCAATCACCCCAATGAGATCACGGGCATCACGCACGACGCGATGAACCGCCTGACCGAGCGAGGCATCTTCGTCCGGTGCCAGACCGTGCTCCAGCGCACGGTGAACGACAGCGCCCGCTCGATGCAATCGCTCGTCCGCCGCCTGTCGCACATAAACATTCACCCTTACTACGTCTATTTCCACGATATGGTGCCAGGCGTGGAAGATCTGCGCACGACGCTTCAGGCGGGCCTCGACCTCGAAAAGCTCGTGCGCGGCGACACCGCCGGCTTCAACACGCCCTCCTTCGTAGTCGATACCCCCGGCGGCGGCGGAAAGCGCGACGCGCACTCCTACGAGCACTACAATCGCCGCACGGGAATCGCCGTGTTTTCGAGCCCCAGCGTGAAGCCAGGACGCAAATTCCTCTATTTCGACCCAGTGAACCTTCTGGACGAGGAGCACCAATGGAAGTGGACGCAGCCGCTTGAAAGAAAAGCAATGATCCGCGAAGCCGAGGAAGCCGCATGATGCACGCGCGCCCATCCACAAACCCCCGCCTGAAACGACGGCGCGTTAAAGGAGAAGGAAAGGTTGCGCCGGCTGACCACCCCTGAGCAACCGGCGCAAACAATCTTTCGATTGCGCACTCTCAACGCATCCCGCCGCACATTCGGTCGTAAGAATCTGCAAGTCCTTGCAATTTATTTACTTTTTCGCATGGTCCACTTGGAATGCTGCTCTCGCTTCTCAAATCGAAAATCCATCGCGCCGCGGTCACCGGCGCCAGCCTTCACTACGAGGGAAGCCTCACGATCTCGTCCGACCTCGCCGAACGGGTAGGGCTGCTGCCGTACGAGCGCATACTCGTCTCGAATATGTCCAACGCCGAGCGTTTCGAGACCTACGTCATTTACGGCGAACGCGGGGCGGGAAAGATCGAACTCAACGGGGCGGCCGCCCTTCTCGGAAAGATCGGCGATCGCGTCACGATCATGAATTTTGCGTCGTTCACGCCCGATGAAGCGCTCAGCCATCAGCCGCGCATCATCATGCTGAATGAAAAAAATCACATTCTTCGCTATGACGGGACTGAGGTTCCGGATTGCACTGAGACAATTCTCGTCTAGAACCAACACCCAACAACACCGTGCCTAAATATCCCGATATCTTCTACAGCGAATTCGCCTGGGGCTTTTACCTGGGTCTCGTCTTCCTTGTCCTCGCCGCTTACAACTATTTCCGGCTGAAGGGCGAGTTTGCCCGCTTCCGCCGCCACTTGAGCGACAAGCTCGAGATCGAGGCGGAGACGATGAAAAAAATCAAACTCGAGCAGGAAGTCCTCCGCAAGGAGAATGAGAGCCTCCGCATCCGCGTGAACGCCCTCAATGAGCTGCCCGATCGCAAGCTCCAGCGAGACCTCGAAATCTACGCGCGCGCCGAGAAGAAAATGCTGATCCAGGTGCCCGGCTTTGCTCCTGCATGGGAAACGGCGAAGGCCGAAGCGCACACCGAGATCATCGAGGAAGACCATGGACGGAGCGCACCACGGCGCATCTTCTCCCGCCTCTTCGGTGGTGGAGGCGGCAACCCCCAGGCGCTCCCATCGCGCGCCGACGACGGCTTGAAGCAACCCGGCGACCCCCTCGACCCTAACGCGACCCGCAATGCGTCCGACGCTTCGGCCTCGGCCTCGACCACGGACAAGCCCCTCTAAAGCGAAATTTCCTGGCGGCGCAGCGCATAAGGCCGCATCACGCCTGCTCGCGCCAGGCCGCCTGCGCCGCAGCATCCGCGCACACGACCCCGCCGCCGTCGCGGAGCGCCGTGAGCATCTGCTGAATGGTCTCCTCGTGGCCTGGCAGGATCAGATCCGGCCGAATTTCCGCCAGCGGAGCAAGGACGAAGCGCCGCACATGCAGCCGGGGATGCGGGATGACGATCTCGTCGTTGCTCAGCACGAGGTTGCCAGCGTATAAGATATCGAGGTCGATCGGACGGGGCGAATTTCGTGGCCTCTTCGACGGGCGGCCCATGCTGCTCTCGATCGCCTGGAGTGCGTCGAGCAGCGACTGCGGCAAACCTGCGTAGCCGACTTCAATTACCGCGTTAAAAAACAGGCCAGCGCCCGGTTCGGATCCCACGGGCTCCGTCTCATAAATCGACGAACTACGGCTGGGCAGCGAAACTCCCGGGATGCGTAAAATCTCCGCGCGGGCGCGGCATAAATTCGCCAGGCGCTCCCCAAGATTCGACCCGAGTGCGATGCCCGCCCTCACTTCAAGCCGAGCACGTCTTCCATGTCGTAGAGGCCAGCCGCGCGCCCTCGCGCCCAGAGCGCAGCCCGAATCGCCCCCCGCGCAAAGGTATCGCGCGACGACGCCTTGTGCGTCAGCTCCAGCCGCTCCCCTTCCGCGGCAAACATCACGGTGTGATCGCCGACCACATCGCCGCCCCGGATCGCATGTACGCCGATCTCATCCGCGCGCCGCTCGCCGACCATTCCGGCGCGACCGTGGCGCACATTTGCGCTGTACGAAAGCTGCCGCGTCTCAGCAAGAATTTCGACCAGCCGTTTTGCCGTCCCGCTTGGCGAATCTTTCTTGAGGCGGTGATGCATCTCGACCACTTCCAAATCGAATCCCGGTCCCAAAATCTCCGCTGCCTTGCGCGTAAGCCAAAAGAGCGCGTTGACGCCGACGCTGAAATTGGGCGCATGAACCACGGCGATCTTTTCCGACGCATGCCGGATCGCAGCGATTTGCGCATCCGTGTGCCCCGTCGTGCCGATCACCACCGTCTTTCCAGCCTCCATGCAGCGCGCCAGCACGATCTCGACCGTCGAATGATGACTGAAATCGATGACGGTATCGCACGCTGGCAGTGCGGCCGCGAAGTCGTCACCGACATCGATCTGCGAGACTACGGTCACGCCAGGTTCGCTCGCCGCGCAGGCCGCGACAGCGTGACCCATCCGTCCGCGGGCGCCATTGATAAGGATGCGCAGCGGTTCCATTAGCCGACGATATGGAGTTGGCGCACGGTCGCTTCGAGCTTCTTCCGATTGGCGTCGGACATCTCGCAGAGAGGGAGCCGAACTTCCGGAGTCATCCGTCCGGCCATAGCGAGGGCTGCTTTGATTGGCGCTGGGTTCGATTCGATGAAGAGATCCCGAAAGAGCGGATAGTAGTGCAAGTGGATCTCGCGCGCCTTTTTGAAATCGCCCGCGAGCCCCGATCTTACCATGTCACACACAGGGCCGGGGATGAGATTCGATGCGACGCTGATCACACCGACGGCTCCGACAGCCATGAACGGCGTCGTGAGCGCGTCGTCTCCGGAAAGGATGTCGAATCGCTCCGGCAACGCCGCTCGCAATTGGCTCACGCGATCGACCGATCCTCCCGCTTCCTTGATGGCGACGATCGTGTGACAATCACCGCACAGGCGCGCCACCGTCTCAACGGCAATCTCGATTCCGCACCGTCCTGGAATGGAATAGAGTATCAGTGGGAGGGGAGTCGATTCGGCAATCTTCCGATAATGGCGGTAGAGTCCCTCCTGCGTCGGCTTATTATAATAGGGCGCCACGAGAAGCGCCGCATCCGCGCCGAGCTTCGCCGCTTCGCGCGTGAGGGCGACGGCCTCCGAGGTAGAGTTCGACCCCGTTCCGGCGATAATCGGGCAGCGCTTCCTGGAATACCGCACGGCCAGTTCGATCACGCGCAGATGCTCCGCCGGGTCGAGCGTCGGCGATTCGCCGGTGGTGCCCACCGGCACGAGGCCGGTAATCCCAGCATCCATTTGCGATTCGATTAGCCGCTCGAAAGCCGGTTCATCGATTTGGTCATTCTGAAACGGCGTGACCAGCGCCGTAAACGTCCCTGCAAACATAAAAGGGCGAGCTACTTACTGCCGAGCGGCGGGTGTGTCTAGCAGTGAATCTTCAAAGCGCCGCGCTACAGCGAGGCCCGGCCATCGAAGACGAAGTCCGCCGGCCCTGTGAGCGTTACGTTGCGGAACTCGGTTCCCGCGCGCTCAAAGCCGACCTCGAGCGTCTCCCCGCCCTGCACCATCACTCCGATCGGCGAAGCCGCCTTCGCAAGCTCGCCATGCAGCAGCGCGGCGGCCACCACGCCGGTGCCGCAAGCAAGCGTCTCACCTTCCACGCCGCGCTCGAACGTGCGTATGGTGAGGAGCGACGGACTCATGACCTGAATGAAATTGGCGTTCGTTCCCTTGGGAGCAAACCGCTCGTGCCATCGGAGAGCCGACCCGAGCTTTGCCACATCCACGGAAGCCACGCTCTTCACAAACACGACCGCGTGCGGCACCCCCGTATTCACGGAGTGGACGGTGAGTTTTTCGCCTTCGACATCGATCTCCGCGCCCAGAACAAAGTCACGAGGCTGGCTCATTTGCAATTCCACGCGGTCCCCAAGCAGCTTCGCCGTGATCACACCCGCGATCGTCTCGAAAGTGACCTGCTCCTTGCCGCCTGAAATTTGGCTGGCAAAGCGAGCAAAGCAACGCGCCCCGTTCCCACACATCTCCGCCTCGCCCCCATCGGCATTGTAGTAGCGCATGCGGAAATCGGCGCCATTCCCCGCGCGCTCGACCGCCAAAAGGCCATCGCCTCCAACCCCTCGGTGCCGGTCGCAAAGCCGCGCGATCTCAGCCGGTTCGAGCCGGATCGACCCGTCCCGGTTATCAATCAGGATAAAGTCGTTCCCGGCGCCGTTCATTTTTGTGAAGGTTAACATCCCAGCAATGTTCGTGCAGAGCCGCTCTCTGTTCAACCGCCGATCCGCTGCGTTCCTACCGGCTAAAATGCGTGGCTCAAACCAATCTCGCCTCCGAGCGCGTTCAGCCCAAAATTGCGCCGCGCCGCGCCCGCATTGGAGATGTGCAATAGCTCGGGGCCGCCGATGAGCGACCATGTCTCACTGAGCTTCACGCGCACGCCCGCTTCCGCTTCGAGCACAAACGACACGTTCGCTCCGATGATGTGCTGCACATGATCCGCAGCAGCCGCATCCGAGTACACACCTCCGCCTCCAAACTGGAAGAAGGGGCAGAATGCCGAGTTCGGCTGCACGAAATTGTACCGAATCAGGATCAGGCCGCCGCCCAGCCCATTCGCAGGGCCCTTGTAGAAACCGCCTCCAAGCACTTCCAGCAGCAACTCCGTGTTGCCGCGGAAAATCCCACGTCCCCTTGGCGTATTGAGCATATAGCCGATCTGCGCCTGCCCGATGGCAAGTCCGTAGTCCGGGCGATCCGTACGGTTTATTTTGCCCAACTGGGCAAAGCCCCCGCCCCCAACCTCAATTTCCGCCGTTCCGGCATCGAACATGCTCTTTTGTTCAGGGCAGACCGTCTTGGATTCCGCAATTTGCTGGCCTGCACGAACTGTTTGCGTGCAAAGCACAACCAGTAGGGTGAATAACGAGAGCTTGATCATTGGGTGGGCGTCTCCCTCTTTGAATCCAACTGCCTACAAACGCCAGTGTAAACTTGCGGTTCCTGGAAAAACCCGGCTATCCTCTGCCATGCGCATCCCCCCTTTACTGGCCTCTTTGCTGATCTTCGCGGCCATCCATACCGCCCGCGCTGGCGATGCCGACCCCTCAAAGACGGCGCCCGGTTTGGAATGGCCCCGCTTCCGTGGGCTAAACGGCGCCGGTCTGGCGACTGCGCCGCATTTCCCGGCAAATCTCACCGCTTCCAATCTGTTGTGGAATGTAACCCTTCCTGGGCGGGGACATTCCTCACCCGTGGTCGCGGGCGAAAAAGTTTTCGTCACATGCACGCCGCCGGATACCGCAAAGCGCATTCTGGTTGCACTGAACCCCAAGGATGGCGCGATCCTCTGGCAGCAGGGATGGGAGACCCCCTCCTTCCGGCAGCATGCCGACAATTCCTTCACCAGCGGCTCCCCCGCTGTCGATGCCGAGCGCGTCTATGTCTGGTGGACTTCGCCGGAACAATCGTGGTTTGCCGCGCTCGATCAAAAGGACGGGCGCGAGATTTGGAAGCTGGAGCTCGGTGGTTTTGTCTCCCAGCACGGAGCTGGCTCCTCCCCCATCGTGTTCGAGGACTCCGTGATTCTCGATTTCGGACAGGAAACCGCTGGCCCGGAGAGCAGCTATACGATTTGCGTCGAGGCAAAGACGGGGAAAATCCGATGGAAAACGCCTCGTCAAAGCGCCAGTTCGACCGCTTCGACGCCGTGCATCTTTACTCCGAAGGGAGGAGAGCCGCAGTTGATCCTCATGTCGCGTACGGCCGGACTTACCAGCCTCAATCCGAGAACGGGTGCTCAGAATTGGGAGCTTCACGACCTCATGCCGAAACGCTGCGTGGCTTCACCCATCGTCACTCCAAATGGCCTCATCGTTGCTCAATGCGGTGAAGGCACTGCGGAAAGCTTCGTGTACGCTGTCCGGCCCGCAGCGGATGGCAAATCAGCTGAAAAAATGTATGAAGTCGTCCGCGTCGGCGGCTACGTGCCCACACCGATCGCGATGCGCGATCGTCTCTTTCTCTGGAAGGAGAATGGCTTGGTGACATGCCTCAACTCATCCACGCATGAGCAGCTCTGGAGTGAGCGCGTGGAAGGCCCCTTCTACGGATCGCCCATTTGCCTCGACGACCGGCTCTACGCAATGACGCGGCGCGGCGATCTCGTGGTTTTAAGCGCCAGCGATCGGTTCGAGCAAATCGAGCGGCTGCCTCTCGGCGAAGGCTCATTTGCCGCCCCGTGTGTCGCAGAAGATCGCATGTACCTGCGCACCTTCACCCATCTGATCTGCGCTGGAAAGTGACGCGACTCCGAGCGCTCCCTCGACTTCCTCCTGCATGAATCGTTTATCCACATACGCAGCCGCTCTCCTGCTGGCGCTGCTATCCGCGAGCGCAGAGGATGCGTCGCCATCGATGCCCCAGGGTGGCATGGAGGCGCGCCACGCGGAAAAAGTCGCCGCTGTCGCACAACACAAATCCGATCTTCTCATGATCGGCGACTCGATCACGCACAATTTCGAGAATGCTGAGTACAAGCCGGTATGGAACCGCTTCTTCGCGCCGCGCAATGCCATCGATCTCGGCTATAGCGGAGGGCGCACGGAAAATATCCTCTGGAACCTTGAGCACGGGGAACTCGAAGGCCAAACGCCCAAAGTGGCCGTGATCCTCATCGGGACGAACGATTCGGACGACGCCAATTACACAGTCGTGCATACGCCCGCGCAGATCGCCGCAGGCACGGACGCGATTGTGAAGCTGCTGCGAGTCAAATCACCCGAGACCAAAATCCTCCTGTTAAAAATCTTCCCGCGGCAAAATATCTATCGAAAACCAGATGGGACAGAACGTGGCAGCGCTCAAAAACGATTCGAGACAAATCAACGCGCGGGCGAACTTGTTGCGCGGTTGGCGGATAACGAACACGTCTTCTTTCTCGACTTAAACCATCTCTTCCTGCGGCTCGATGGCAGCATCGATCCGGCGCTGATGCCGGACTTGCTGCATCCTTCGCCCAACGGCGCCCTCGCCTGGGCCAGCACGATGGAGCCGCAGCTTTGCGAACTCTTCGGAGACACCCGGCGTGACACACCGCCAGCCAACACAGCCATCGTGCCGGTCTCCAAGTTGGAAAACGATTCTTACGACTGGTGGGCGAGACACTCCGCCGTGCTTAAAGGAAAGGACGCGATCGATCCGGAAATCGTCCTGATTGGCGACTCGATCACTCACTTTTGGGGCGGCGAACCATCGGAGCCGGGAAAAAGCGGAAACGGGCCGCAGGCTTACGCGAAGACTTTCGCAGGCAGGCGCGTGCTGAATCTCGGCTTCGGCTGGGATCGCACACAGAATGTCCTTTGGCGGCTCGATCATGGCGAGTTCGATGGCCTGCATCCTCGATTTGTAGTAGTTAACATTGGCACGAACAACCTGGCTGGAACGGAACACGCGAGAGAGAACACGCCGTATGAGATTGCCGCGGGCGTGCGGGAAATCCTCCTTAGGATCAAGTCGAAGTCGCCTGCCTCAAAGATTATACTGATGGCTGTTTTTCCGCGCGGTGAAACTCCCGATAACGCGAATCGTGCGAAGATTTCGGAGATCAATCGCTTGCTCGCCGAGTACGGCAAAACTTCAGGCATCGAGTTTCTCGACATTGGCAGCAGTTTTACAAACCCCGATGGGGCTATCCGGCGTGAACTCATGTCCGACTTTCTTCACCCCACCGAAGCCGGCTATACCATCTGGGGCGAGGCGTTGATTCGCGCCATGACGCCTGCTGTTAAGTAAAAACGGAAGGCCTTGCCGGGCAAGCTCTCGCGCCGCGCATCACGTGAGTATTCCTTCGAGAACTTTTCCACTCACATCTGTCAGCCGCCGGTTGATCCCGTTGTGATAAAATGTAAGCTTCTCGTGATCGATGCCTAGAAGATGGAGAATCGTGGCGTGAAAATCCGGGATTGTGACTTTGTTCTCGCCGGCGAAATAGCCGATCTCATCCGATGTGCCGTAGTGAAAGCCTTTCTTGACGCCGGCGCCTGCGAGAAAGCAGGTGAAGGCCGTCGGGTGATGATCCCGCCCTGGTGAATCGATGCCCTGCGTCGCGGGACTTCTGCCGAACTCGGTGGACCACACGAAAAGGGTGTCGTCCATCATGCCCCGCTGTTTCAGATCTTGAATGAGCGCGGCCACGGGCCTGTCCATGGTCGCGGCTTGTGTGTCGTGGTTTTCCTTCACGTTCTCGTGGCCATCCCAATTGATCCGCGGACTGCCAAAAGCGCCGCCATTGAAAATCTGAACGAACCGGACTCCCCGCTCCAACAGCCGCCGAGCCATGAGGCAATTGCGGGCAAAGCCCTTATTTACGTCGTCTCCTACGCCATAGAGCCGCTTCGTCGCTTCGGATTCCGAGGCGAGATCGGTGGCCTCTGGAATGCTGGTCTGCATACGAGCCGCGAGTTCGTAAGAGCGCAAGCGAGCCGCGAACGCGCTGTCGCCGGGATTCGCGCTCGCGAAGTCGGAGTTCATCGCCGCGAGCAGGCTCATATCGGCTTTCCGATCACCAGGCGCAACCGTCGAGGGTGTGCTGAGATCGACGACCGGCTCTGCGGACTCGGCCCGGAATGGAACCCCCGGATGATTCGCGGGCAGAAAGCCGGACGTCCAATTAATCGAGCCCCCGGCAGGAAGGCCGCGTGGATCGGGCAGAACCACGAACGCCGGAAAGTTTTCGTTCTCAGTGCCCAATCCGTAACTTAGCCACGCGCCCATGCATGGGAAGCCATTCAGCGTGAATCCGCTGTTCATCTGGAACGCCGCGGGCGCGTGATTGTTGCTCTTGGCAGACATCGAGTGAATGAAGCAGATGTCGTCGGCGCACGCGGCGAGATTTGGGAAGAGGCTGCTCACCCAACTGCCGCTCTTACCATGCTGCTGAAATGCGTACACGCTCTTCATCAGCTTCCCAGGCTGTCCAAAAAAACCGAGATTCTCTCCTTTGCCCTCGATCGCGTGTCCATGCAGCCGCTCCAATTCCGGCTTATAATCGAATGTGTCCAGATGGCTCACCCCGCCCGCGCAAAAGATTTGCACGACCCGCCTCGCTTTCGCCGGGATCCGGATCGATGGCGGCAGCTCCGCCGCGTTGCAACGCGCTTTGTCCTGAGTCAACAACCACGCAAGCGCAACGCTCCCAAGCCCACCCGCTGTGTTCGAAAGAAAATGACGGCGGGAGCGGAGCGGATGCGCCGACATCGGACTGGGAAAGCTACTGGACATAGATGAATTCGCTGGAGTTAAGAAGCGCCCAGCAAACATGGCGCAGACCGCGCTCGCGCGCCGCTTCCGTCGCGAGCCGGAGTTCGTCCTCGTTTGGCTCGCGACCGAGCGCGAGTCCGTAGGCGGTTTGAACTGCTTTGGAAAGATCGCCGTTATCCGCCGACGAGGCGCGCTCGGCCAGTGCGGTGGACTGTCGCTGCACAAAGGAGCTATTCATGAGTGTGAGCGCTTGCAGGGGAGTGGTAGTGACGCCGCGCCGCGGTGTTTTGACAGACGGATCGGGACAATCAAATACATCGAGCAGCGGCTCTTTCCCGGAAATGATGTTCATTCGGTAAACCGTTCGGCGGTTGAACTCCGGCGCGTCCCTGTCGAACGGGTGGTAGAACGTCGCATTGAACTCCGTCGTTGTGAATGGTCGAAAACTTGGTCCTCCAGTTTGCACATTGATCTTGCCGCTCACGGCTAACATCGTGTCTCGAAGTGTCTCGGCGTCGAGCCGCTGCGGCGTGAAGCGCCAAAGCAGGCGATCTTCGGAATCGACATCCGCCGCGCGCTCATCGAACCGCGAGGACTGCCGGTAGGCCGCGGAAAGCATGATGAGGCGGTGCAACGCTTTGATGCTCCATCCGCTTTCGACAAATCGCGCCGCGAGCCAGTCGAGCAATTGTGGATCGCTCGGCGCCGTCCCGTTTGCGCCGAAATCGCTGGGCGTGCTCACGAGGCCCTGCCCGAAATGATGTTGCCAAATCCGATTGACCAAGACTCGGGCTGGAAGCGGATTTCGCGGATCGGCAAGCCATTCAGCGAACTTGACGCGGCGCTTTGCTTCCGGGGCATCGGCCGGGAGACCGAAATCACCCTCGAACTCCCCCACGGCGGACAGCGCCCCTGGCCGCATGATGTCTCCCTCGGACTTTACGTCGCCGCGCTTGAGAAGATGAGTGGGCGGCGGCTCGAAGCGGAGACCGGCATACGCGATCGATGCCGGCTTCGTCGCTGCATCGAGCGCCCGTCGCAATTGTTCTTCCCGGCCCAAGGCAGCCTCGTGCTGCGCGCGCTGGTCATCGGTGAGGCAGGCGATGGCTTCCGCTGCCGTGACAGACGTGGGGCCGGCCCGGAACGCAGCAGTCACCTCCGCATCGCTCAGCGCGCGATTGTACAGCGCCGCTTGCTTGATCGCTCCGGTGAGCCACGGGCGGCCACCCCCTTTGTGCCGCATGCCGAGCAGCACGTGTGCGCTGCCAGCTTTATACAACGGCAGCGGGCATGCGGGCGTCTAGGGCTTCCCGTACACTTCACCATTCCGAAACAAGGCGACGCTATTATCGTCGCGATAGACTATCGCCATGTGGATCAAGCCGCCGATTGGCGTGGTTTCAACGTCCGCCGAAAGGTTGGCTGTTCGTTGGAATCCATCGCTGCCTGCCGTCCACTTACCCTGTTCGCGCTCTCCGAAGACGATCGCGTCGAATTGCGTGCCTTCGCTGTTCTCGATTGAGATGGCCGCGCCGCCGCCTTGCGCAAGATCCGAGAGAGACACCCATGCCTCGAGTGTTTTCTCGTGGATATCGCTTTCCAGCGGGGCCGATTGAAAATAGGAGCCATCTTTTGGGAGAGCCAAAACTCCGTCGGACACGATCGCGGAGCCCTTGAGTTCACCAAGGCTTGCGACGTCGGTTGGGCCGGCAAACCGCCAGAGCGCAAAAGGGACTGGTCCAGAAACTGCCGGTGGATCATGCCGCTTCGACCCAGCGAGATTCCTCCCGATCGTTTCGAGTTCGCGAGCCTCCCGCTGCGAGTCCGCTATCTGCTGCTTGAGCGCGGCTACGCGCCCCTCGCGCGCTCGGGCTTCAGCAGGATCCTCGATGGAACGCTCCCCGTGTTTGACTCCGTCAAACACCGCCTTGATCCGGTAATAATCTGTCTGTGGGATCGGATCGAACTTATGATCGTGACAGCGCGCGCAATTGATAGTTAGCCCAAGAAACGTTTGACCGACGACGCTGACGAGGTCTTCCATCTCCTCTTCGCGGCTGGTCGCGCGCTGGACGGCGTTGGATTGCGCATTCCCAGCTTGATCGTAGGAACCGCAAACAAGCAGGCTTGCAGCGACAATCCCTTCGCTCGTGACGGGCTCCAGCGCATCGCCGGCGATCTGCTCCTTCATGAATCGGTCGTACGGCTTGTCGGCGTTAAAACTCGCAATCACATAATCGCGATAGGGCCAGGCATTGTCCCGTACTTTGTCATACTCGAAGCCGCTGCTTTCGGTATAGCGCGCGAGGTCCAGCCAATGGCGCCCCTACCGTTCTCCATATTGCGGACGCGCTAGCAAATCATTCACAATTCTGGTATAATGTTCCAGCGAAGGGTCCCGCTCGAAATCTCTTATTTCCTCGGGCGATGGAGGGAGGCCGATCAGATCGAAATAGGAACGCCGCAAAAGCATTCGCGGACTCGCCGCAGGATTGCGGGAAAGGCCTTTCTCTTTCATCCTGGCATCAAGAAACGCATCGATCGCGTTCCCCTCTCCTGGCGGCTCGCAGTCTTTCACCGGCTGGAACGACCAATGGGTGCGTGCGCGTTCGTTCATCTTCGATTCCTTCCTTGCAACGGCAGGCTCGTCGCCGCCAGGCCATGGCGCACCCATTCGTATCCACCGTTCCACGTCGGCTATCTCGCTGTCGCTCAGCTTGGTCTTCGGCGGCATCTGCAGATCCTTGTCAGTCCAGCGAATCGCCTCGACGATCTGGCTTCTCTCGGGTTCGCTCGGGACGAAGCCCGCCCCTGATTCGCCGCCCTTCAAAGCCGTGACCCGGCTATCGAGCAGCAATTCTCCCTTCACTTTCTCCGCATCCACGCTATGGCATTTGTAACAGCGCTCCGTGAGAAGCGGTTGAACGATCTTGGCAAATAACGCTTCCCCCTCTTCGGAAGGCTCCGCTGCGGGCGCCGGAATGGCAATCACGAGAGAGAGAGCAGCCAGCCGGGAGAGAGGGTTTATGGACTGCCGCAAAATGACGGATCGGAAGAGGAACGGAAATCCCACGACGAGTCGTGGAGACTAGGACCGAAGTGGCATCTCCGAAAGCGGATCTTTTGGCGGGTAGGGAGCGCCTGCCGCCTGATTGCGGCAGTTATCACGCAATCGGACCGTCTTGCTCCGCCGATCACTTTGTATTGCTGCGTTGCTCAGCGGCTGGCGGAAATCTGCTCCACATACATGAGCTCACAAGCGCCATTGCCTATGTCGGTGCGGCTTAACGAAGTGTTCCAGTGAAAATTCCCGGGACCGGTGGCATTTACGAGAAATCCGTGCATGGATACCACCTCTCCGGCGCGCAATTTCTCGATCGCGCCAGAGGTGCGCGCATTCGCGGGGATCAGATGCATGTTCGCCGAATGGCAGACGATCTCCTCCTTCGGGATCGGAGGTTTGTCGGGCCATTCATAGAAGTAGAATCGGTTCCCTTGCGAGATGGAGAGCCGGTCCAGGACGGACTGATCCGACATGCGCCCCCAAGCCACCGCCACATCCAGCGGGACAAGATCGGCGCCGCGATCGCTCCGATACCTATGCTTGCTCAACACCCGCGCTGTGATGTCATAAGACGCGACGGCCTCGAGGGAATAGTCTCCGACCAAAATCGGGATCGGAGCGATGGAAGTCTGGACGGGATCGCCCGCCACAAGCACGCCCGGGGGGTGGCGGATGGCCCGCCAAGGCGAGAAGTGCCAGAGAAGCAACACCACGCCTGTGATGGCGGCGACTTTTAATACAAAGCGAAGCATCCTGCCGGATTGAGCAATGCCCGCGCCAACACCGCCTCTTTGCACGCGACCAAAGAGAGAGATGCGTGCGGCGGGGCAGCTCAGTCCCTGTGATATGGCAGGCCGGATTTAATTGAATAGGCCCTGTACAGTTGCTCGAGAAGCATCACAAGCGCGAGCTCGTGCTGGAATGTGAGAGGGCTTAGCGACCAGGCCCAGTCGCAAGCGGAACGAAGAGCCTCCGAATGACCATCCGCGCCACCGACCAACACTGCAATCTTCTTGACGCGCATCTGCTCCCAAGCGGCAATCTTCTCGGAAAGCGCGCGACTGGCAATGGCTTCACCGCGCTCATCGAGGCAGACGCGAAAGCAGCCTGCGCTGCCGTCGAACAGCGCGGCGCTCTCGGCATCACGGTTTGCGGCCTTTATGTAGGATAGTTCGAGGCGGGCAAAGGTCTGCAGGCGGATCGTGTATTCCTCCACGCCAGCCCGCGCGAACGCGAGCTTCGGCTTTCCGATCGCGATGACGCGCCAATTCACTCTTTACGCCGCGTGACGCGTCCGCGCTGAGGTCCGCTCCCGCGACGCCCCGGCCTGGCCTGCTGCCTCGCTCGTGGCTCCGCAACCGGCATAAAATCGATTTGTCTTTTGCGCACATCCACACGTGAGACAATGACTTCGAGCGAGTCCCCGACCTTGTACATTCGCCGTGTCTTGCGTCCTGTGAAAGTAAGGCGCACTGGGTCAAAGAAGTAAAAGTCGTCCGCGAGATCGCTTACATGGATGAGCCCGCTCACGTTGATGGATGGCAATTCGATGAACAGACCATACGAACGGACATCGACGACGGAGGCCTGAAATGGCTGCGGCTTTTTGGCCGAAATCTGGCGCTCGAAAAACTCCATCTTTTTTAGATGCACCGAGTCTTTCTCGGCATCCGCCGACGACCGCTCGGTTTCAGAGATATGCCTGGCAGTGCTCGCAAGCTCTGCAACTCCCTCGGGCTGTGCGCGGTGGAGTTGCTTCTCCCCGGGGCGCATGGTTGGCGGCGAAACGATATCAGCGAGGGTGCGATGCACCAGCAAATCCGCATAGCGCCGGATGGGACTTGTAAAATGGGCATAGTTTTGCTTTGCCAGTCCGTAGTGCCCCAAAGGATCAATATGGTAGGCAGCCCGCTTGAGGCTCTTCAGGAAGCCGAGTTTGATGGCAAACTCTTCAGGCGCGCCTTGAACGGAGGCCAGAAGCTTCTGCACTTCACGCCTTTGCGTCAGGTCTCCGGCGCGAAATCCGTAAGTAGCCGCGAAGTCTCGAAACTCCAGCAGCCGCTTGGGATCCGGGTCTTCATGGATGCGGTACACGCCGGGCGACCGCTTTTGCTTGATCTCCCGCGCTACGACTTCGTTGGCGGAAAGCATGCACTCCTCGACCAATTGATGCGAGATATCGTTGACCATCTTCTCGATACGAACCGCGTGGCCTTCGCCATCCAGCCATACTTTGACTTCCGGAAAATCAAGATCGAGGGAACCGGCAGCGAATCGACTTTTCCTGAGCGCCAGCGCCAACTCCCACGCTACTCGAACGCGTTCCGCAATCGCTGGATCGATCGGGATCTCCGGACCATCCGCAATTGTGGCCTGCCCGCGAGCCGCCTCGTGCTCCATCGCCGCCGGCAGCGGCGGCATCGTCCGCGCCCCGTTCAAGATCGCCAGAGCTTGCCGGTAGCTGAGCCGCGCGGCGCTTCGGATCACCGTCCTGGCAAACCGTGCGAATTTAATCCTTCCATCCTGGCTGAAATCGATGAATGCCGAGAACGTGAGCCGATCTCCGCCGGGTTTCAGCGAACAGATCCCATTTGAAAGTCGCTCGGGAAGCATCGGTATCACGCGATCGACGAGATAGGTGGAGTTACCCCGCTTGCGAGCCTCCCGATCCAGCGCCGATCCGGGGCGGACATAGTGTGAGACATCCGCAATGTGGACGCCGAGCCGCCACCCGCCCTTGATCCGCTCGACGTGAATTGCATCGTCGAAGTCACGCGCATCGTCGGGATCTATGGTAATGACTGGCTGTCCGCGCAAATCCTCCCTGCGGAACGCTTCGCTTTCGTCGATCTCGCCCGGAATGCGGCTGGCTTCCTTTAGCACATCCTCCGGGAACTCGATCGGCAATGCGTACTTGCGCATGATCGAGAGCATATCGACGCCGGGCGCCGCGGCTGGGCCGAGAACTTCGATAATCTCTCCCTCTGGATTCGCCATGCGGTCTTCCCATGGATCGAGCTTCACGACGACTTTATCTCCCGGGCGCGCGGCATGCTTGTGCGCCGGCAGCAGATAAATATCGTGCTGGATACGCCCATCATCCGGCACTACGCAGACGACGCCCTTTGCGCTGATTTGGAAGACGCCGACGACCGTTTTGTTGGCTCGCTCAAGAATCCGGATCACCCTCCCTTCGAGACGCGCCTTCCCATCGCGGGCCTGCTGGCGTCCTTCGTGGAGCAACTGGACGACCACCTTATCGCCCCGCATTGCCACGCCGGTATCCGCAGCAGAAATGTAAATATCCGGCTGATCACGCTTCTCATTCTCGAGGTGCGCCGCGCCGTTCTGGTGGACAAGCAGAACACCGGTGGCGAGGTTCGCGATGTCGGGCAGCACGTAGCGATCCTTCCGAATGCGAGCGATAACGCCCTCCTGCTCCATTGCGTGCAACGTCTCCCGCACCTCACGTCTATTATCGCTATCGATCCGAAGGGCCTTCGATAAATCAACCACATCGAGCGGTTGGTAGCGAGGTTGTTTCAAACAGTGCAGAATGCGGTCGCGCAAGCTGCGTTTCTCAAATTTCATAAATATAGGGAGGAATATATCTCGATCCGCCTGTGCCGAGTTCTCGTCTGAGAGCCGATTTCAGCCTGCGTTCCGCCTCCTCCACACAGCATGCTAGCGCAATTCGGACGCGCTGCAAGCGCGAATTTACGCGAGGATCCGCACGCTCCCGGATAACCATCCGGGTGCTCTCAGTTGGTTTTAAGCACCTCAATAAATGCCTCCTGAGGGATGTTTACACGGCCAATTGCCTTCATTCGCTTTTTGCCCTCCTTCTGCTTTTCAAGGAGCTTGCGCTTGCGCGTAATGTCGCCGCCGTAACACTTCGCAATGACGTTCTTGCGCATGGCGCTGACAGACTCACGGGCGACAATCTTGCCGCCGATGGCAGCCTGAATCGCCACCTGATATAGCTGGGACGGAATGACATCCTTGAGCTTCGTTGCCAGAGCGCGCCCCCGCGCCTCGGCCTTGTCGCGGTGAACGATGGAGGAAAACGCATCGACCGGCTCGCCGTTGACCAGCATATCCAGCTTCACAAGCTTGGATGCCGTGTACCCGGCATGCTCATAGTCCATCGAGCCATAGCCGCGAGTCATCGACTTGATCTTGTCAACGAAGTCCACAAGTATCTCGTTCAACGGCACCTCTGTTGTGAGCATGACTCGGCGCGTATCCAGTGACTCCGTATGCTTCACTTCGCCGCGCTTATCCATGATAAGCTGCATGATCGGAGAAATATATTCATTCGGCACCATGATAAAGCATCGAACGATGGGCTCGCGAATCTCCTGGATCACCGAGGCATCCGGCAAGTTCTCCGGATTGTCCACGTGCAGGACGTCGCCATTGGTTTTCACGACCTCGTAGATCACCGATGGATAGGTGGCGATGATATCCATGTTATACTCACGGCGGAGACGCTCCTGAATGATCTCCATGTGAAGCAAACCCAGGAAACCACAGCGGAATCCGAAACCGAGCGCAACCGAACTTTCGGGCATGAATTGGAACGCGCTGTCATTGAGCTGAAGCTTGCCCATGGCCGCTTTCAGGTGCTCAAAGTCGGCGGTGTTGATGGGATAAATCCCGGAGAATACCATGGGCTGAATTTCCTGAAAACCAGGCAGCGGAACGTCGGCAGGGACGCGTCCGCTCGTCATCGTGTCGCCAACTTTCACCTCGGCGGTGGTCTTAATGTTTGCGATCGCATAGCCGACGTCCCCAGATTGCAGCCTATCCTGAGCCGTCATTTTCTGAAGTCCTGGCCGGAAGATTCCGACCTCCTTCACCTCATACCGATTCCCGGCTGCCATGAGTTCCACCTGGTCACCGGCTTTGATCAAACCATCCACCACGCGGAGGTAAACTATCACCCCACGGTACATGTCAAAAGTGGAGTCGAAGACGAGCGCACGGAGCTTGCCATTGTTATTTCCCCGAGGATGGGGAATGCGCGCAACAATCGCTTCGAGGATGTCATCGATTCCGAGACCGGCCTTGGCGCTTGCGAGAATCGCCTCATCCGAATCGATCGCCAATATATCCTCAAGCTGGCGCTTGACGGTCGGAATGTCCGAATTGGGAAGATCGATTTTGTTGATAACAGGAACGAGCTTCAGACCTTGCTTGTTGGCGAGATGCACATTTGCCACGGTCTGCGCTTCGACGCCCTGCGCCGCATCCACAATCAAGAGGGCGCCTTCGCAGGCGGCGAGCGAGCGGGAGACTTCGTACGCAAAGTCCACATGCCCGGGCGTGTCCATGAGATTCAGCTTGTAGGTGTGCCCATCCTTGGCCTTGTACTGCATCGTTACGGGATGCGCCTTGATCGTGATTCCGCGCTCCCTCTCGAGATCCATCGAATCGAGAAGTTGATCCTCCGAATCGCGCATCTGGATCGTGCCGGTGTGCTCCAGCAGACGATCGGAAAGTGTGGTCTTTCCGTGGTCGATGTGAGCGATGATGCAGAAATTGCGCGTGCGGGTGTGCGGCATGATGTGGGATGTCCGCGCCGAGGCGTGGGGCTGGGAATATGCGGGCGTTCGGGAAACGGGTCAATCGGACAGACTGCTATTGACGTGGAAAAGACCCGGCTTGGCGGCCTGGCTGCCCGACTGAAGACATGAATGCAAAAAAGAAGCCTGACCGAGCTTTCGCTCGATCAGGCTTGTGACTCTGGCGACGTCCTACTTTCGCACACCCTATAGATGCACTATCATTGGGGCTGCAGCGTTTCACTTCCGTGTTCGGAATGGGAACGGGTGGGAC
>JBBSFI010000073.1:0-21694 GCA_038238905.1 Chthoniobacterales bacterium
AGCACGAAGCGCTTCTCGGTCGATTAAAGGCCTGCTGCAAAGCTGCAATAGGGGGGGCGATTGACGCGATGGCGGCGCTTGGGATAGAGTCGGACTCCTCGTATGAAATCCGTGCTCCCGATCGCCGCCGCCCTGTTTGCCGCCGTTTTCGCAACTTTCGGAGCCGATAGCGCGGTGCAAGCCCCTCCGATCGGGCCTCTCATGCCGGCGTTGCGCCAGGGCATCGCGGTTACGTTTACGGCGGCGGGAGTGAGCGATACGCGCGACGGGCGTCTCGTCGCGCTCTACGTCCCGGCCGACCAGTGCGCGACGCCGTTCCTTCGCCCCGGACCGTTTGCCGCAAAGTGGGAAGGGGAGATCGCCTCACCGCTGCGCGCGCAGTACACTTTTTCAGCCGACTCCCTCGGCAGCTACGTGGTTTCCATCGATGGCGCCTCCGTGCTGGAAGGGAGCGGACCCGTGGAGGGGAAGCCGGTCCAGCTTAAGAAAGGCGCAAACCATTTGGTGGTGGAGTACAAAAGCCCCCCTGCCGGGGACGCGATGATGCGGCTCTACTGGAAAGGCAGCGATTTTCCAGCCGAGCCGGTCCAGCCTGCATCCCTCTCGCACAACGCGAGCGATGCGGCTCTGCGGACAGGCGAGCGCCTGCGCGAAGGCCGGCTTCTCTTCGCGCAACTCCATTGCACCGCTTGCCATGACCCGGCGGGCTTGGTTCCAAAAGGGGATGCTTCGGCCATGCCCGAGCTCGCGCAGGACGCGCCGGTTTTCGCGGAATTCGGCGCACGCTTCCAGGAAGCGTGGCTCGCGCATTGGATCAATGACCCGCATTCCATCCGGCCCCATGCGCTCATGCCCCGGATGTTCCAGAGCGCGCCAGCGGGCACGATCGACCCACGCGCCGCGGACATTGCGGCGTACCTCGTTTCGCTTGGGAAGCCTATCGATGCGCCCGTTGCAGAAGACCTCGCGCCAAAGGGCGCCGCACTTTTCGCAAATCTTGGCTGCGTCGCCTGCCATACTGCGCCTGAGCCTTCGGGAAAGGACGAGTTCGATCGAGTCCCTCTTGCGCACCTTAAAGCGAAGTGGCAGGCGACTGCCCTCCGCGAATACCTCAAAAATCCCCAGGCTCTTTATCGATGGACCCGAATGCCAAATTTTCGGCTTTCCGATGGGGAAGCGGCCGAACTCACCGCATTTCTGATGTCGGGGAATCAGCGCGAGTTTGCCGCGGGGCCAAAAGGGAATGCGGCAAACGGGGCGCAACTAGCCGTTTCCGCAGGCTGCTTGAATTGCCACGCGGGCATCCCGCCTGCGGCGCAGCCGAAGCTTGCCGATACGTTGAAGGCGGGGTGGACTTCCGGTTGCATGGCGGTCGATGAAGCGAAGCGCGGCGCGGCGCCGGATTTTGCTCTCGATGCGCCACAGCGGAGCGCGCTCCTGGCGCTCGCAGCCGCTGGATTCGATTCGTTGCAGCGGGACAATCCGGCGGAGTTTCTCCAGCGGCAATTTGTGAATCTGCGTTGTGCCGCGTGTCATCCGCGGGATGGCGATTCCAACATCTGGTCCCAACTCGATTCCGAAGTCTCCGCGCTTCAAGCCGGGGCGCCTCTCGAAGTCGGCGAAGGGAAGCCGGCCGCCGGCACGAGCGCTCCGTTGTTCACATGGCTTGGCGAGAAACTCAATACCGATTGGGCGGCGAAATTCATCGCTGGCGAGAGCCCGTACAAGCCGCGGCCGTGGCTGATCGCCCGCATGCCTGGCTTTGGAGTGTACTCAGCAGGGCTGGCCCAGGGTCTTGCGCTCGATCACGGCTTCCCGATCGAGATTCCTCAGGAAGCGGCCCCCGATCCCGCCCTGTTGAAGGCGGGCGCGACGCTTGTCTCCGAAAATGGCGGATTCAATTGCACGACCTGCCACGGCCTCGGCGAGCGCCCGCCGACTGCCGTCTTCGAAGCGCCTGCGATCAATTTTGCGTACACCCACGAGCGCATCAGGCACGGCTGCTTTCATCGTTGGGTTAACTTTCCCCTCCGGATCGATCCCGAGACCAAGATGCCGCGGTTTGCAGACGACTCCGGGAAGACGGCGCTCACCGATTTCTTCGGTGGCAATGCGAGCCAGCAGTTTGAAGCCATCTGGCAATACATCGGCACGGTGAAGAAGCCGCAATGAGGACGGGTAACGCGCGGCTGCGGCTGCGACTGGACTGTTGGAAACTCCCGGCTACCGGCAGGCATCGCTCCGCGATTTCGGAACGGAAGGGGCGCCAGCCTGCGGGTGCGCCGGGCGCTCATCCAGCGGCACGGCGCGTGCTGCCAATTTCAATCGTGAAGCTCCTCCCCGGAATACCCTGGCTGGCATTTTGCGCCTCCGCCCTCGGCGCCGGGCGCATCAATCAAGAGGGGCGCATCCTCGGCCCCGCCCCCGTCGTGGCGCAGCCCATCCTTTTCAATACGGCGCAGGCCGACGCCGTCGTTTCGGCGATGCAGATTATGCCGGTGACGAGCCCGTGGAACGAAGACGTGTCGCGACTTCCACTGCTCTCCAATTCGGCGCCAATGATCGCACGGATTGCCGGCGATCTTTTGGCCAGCCGCCGCATTCTCACACCGGAGTTTGAGATGAACTACATTCTCGCGCCGGACGCCCAGCCGCTGCAGCCAATCAATTTCTTCAATTATTCCGATGAATCCGACCTGAACGGCGGCGTCTCGCCCGTGGGCTTGTATCCGATCCCCCTCAATCTGCCGATCGAGACGTGGCCATTGGGAACCGGGACCTTGACGCTTTCTGAGTGGCAGCAGGATACCACTGGGGTCGGCGGCGATCGGCACTCCATCACCGTGCAGCCCGGCGCCGGGCTTCTCTGGGAAACATGGGAGACGCAGCTCGTAAGCGGCGCGTGGCAGGCGTCGAACGGAGCCCGATTCGACGTAAGCTCGAATGCACTTCGCCCGGAGGGATGGACATCGGGTGATGCCGCTGGGCTGCCGATGTTTCCCGCTCTCGTCCGCTACGACGAGTGCGAACGCGGAATGGTGGAGCACGCGGTGCGTCTTGTCGTCAAGCACACGCGCATCGGTCCGATATACCCAGCAACGCATCAGACGGGCAATGTGAGCGATCCCAATGTCCCCGCCATGGGCCAGCGCCTTCGCTTGAAATCGAGCTTCGCAATTTCGGTGGCCTGGACCGTCGAGGAAAAGGCGGTCTGTCTCGCGCTCAAAAAGTACGGCGGGCTTGTGGCCGATAACGGCAGCTACTTCTCTTTCTCGATTTGCCCGGACGATCGTTTCCCCGCAAACGCATTCGACGACTTGGCGTCCATCCCGATCAGCGCGTTTGAAGTCGTGCAGTCCACCGGCCCGCTGGAAGGGCCGCGCTCACCGGGGGCGCCATCGGCAAACGCAGGAGGCGCGCAGACAATCGCTTTCGGAGCGTCGGCGCCGCTGCACGGCATCGTCATTGCCCCGGCTCTCGCTCCTGCCGTCCAATGGAAGGCGGTCTCAGGCCCGGGAACGGTGGCATTTGCGGATGCATCGCAGGCCATCACGACCGCTGCCTTCAGCCTTCCTGGAACTTATGTGCTCCTGCTGAGCGCGAACGACGGGGTGCATTCCACGGCGTACGACGCCGTAACCGTTACGGTTGTCCTCGCGCCCAGCGGGGCGCCGTCGAACCGCGACTTCGTCGTAAGCTTTCCCAGCGTCGCCGGGCATATCTATCGAGTCGAGCGCAGCGCCAGCCTGGCCGCCGGCGTCTGGACCACCCTCGCGGACAACTTGGCGGGAACTGGCGCCACCCTTGTAATTTCCGATCCGGGCGCACTAAACAGCGCCATGGAATTCTACCGGGTCGAAGTGTTGAAGTAGCGCGGGACCGGCGTGAAAAGAGCCGATTCGTTCGATTTGTGATTCTTTTCTTCGCGGCGTGGCGGCTTCGCGTGAAGATTCGATCGTATGCCCGCGCCCATCCCGCTCACCGTCTCAGACATCGCCTTTGGTGGGAAAGGGGTCGCACGCCACGAAGGGAAGGTCTTCTTTGTCCCATTCACCATTCCGGGAGAGCAAGTCTCCGTGCGGACGGTTCGTTCGCGCAAGAGCTTCTCCGAAGCGGATTTGGTTTCAGTCGATCTCGCGTCGCCCGATCGCACCGAGCCGCTCTGCGCGTACTTCGGTCGGTGTGGTGGGTGCGCCTACCAGCACATCGCCTATCCGCGCCAGCTCGAGATCAAAGCCTCGCAAGTGGAGCAGACACTCCGGCGCGTCGGAAAGCTGGATCAAGTGCCGATGAAGCCGGTCGTACCTTCGCGCAAGGAATACCATTATCGGAATCGCATCCGCGTGCATGTCGAGCGCGGCGTCACCGGATTCTATGCGCAAGGGTCGCACGAAATGGTGGATATTGCGGAGTGCCCGATCGCGTCGCCTGAAGTCAACGCGGAGCTTGGCCGGCTCCGGTCTGAATCCGTTGCCGACGGCGATTATGTGCTGTCTGGACGTGAGCGAGGCCCCTTTTTCGAGCAAACAAACGATGGCGCTGCGGAGGCTCTGCTCAGCGTCGTCGGGGGCTGTCTAAAGGAAGGGCAGCTTTCCCTCGTGGACGCCTATTGCGGAGGCGGATTTTTTGCGCACCACTTCGCGGATCGATTTGCCCGCGTCATCGGAATCGAGGAAAATCCGCACGCGATCGAATACGCGATTCGATGCGCGGGTCCGCACGAAAGTTATATCACGGGCGGCGTCGCCGAGCGCTTGAGTGAAGTGCTGCCCCTTTGCCAGCCGGCCAGCACGTCGGTTATCCTCGATCCCCCGGCAGCGGGGCTGGAACCGCGCGTAACCGACATTTTGCTGGGGGCAGCCGTCTCGGAGATTATCTACGTCTCGTGCAATCCAGCGACCCTCGCGCGCGATCTCGCATCGCTCTGCCGCGGAGCCTACAGCCTCGCCTCCGTCACCCCCGTCGATATGTTCCCGCAGACCTCCGAGATCGAAGTCGTCGCCCACATGCGCCTGTCGTAGCTGCCGCCCGGCAGAGAAAACGGTCAGTGCTCCAGCCGATAAGCGCCGTCCGCTGCCACGCTTACTGCCGGCACGCGATGGGTGTGTTCGAACGCCGCATAGACCGGCTGCAACTCCGCCCAAAACGTTTTGTGCGCCGGATTCGCTTCCACAAAGCCGAGCCACTCCTCGCCAGCCATCACGGCTGGAAAGAGATGCACATGGATGGCCGATCCTTTCGACGCTCGTGAATCCCATGCCGCAAGGAAAACTTCTTCGATCCCATCGTCGCCGATCGGAATGCACCCGATGGAGACCTTCTTTCCGTGGATGTATATTTCAGAGCCCGGTTTCTCGCGATCGGCGCGCACGCGATCGGATGCGTTGGGATAATTGAGGCCGAGCGACAGGTGGTAGAGACTTGCGGGATTCAATTGTGCGATTTCGTAGAATCCTTCGGGCACTTGCAGGTCGCCTTCCTTGCGTTTCGGCCCCGTGCTTCCCGATGAGAAAAGGATCGGGTACGAGCGGATCAGTCGAAAGGGCCCCGCGGCATTTCGCGCCCACATCTCGAGCCGCGCTTCCTTTTTAAACCCGCGTAGAAACAACTCCCGCGGCGGATACGCCACCCCGGCTTTCGCAAATGCGGACCGCACGTTTGCTTCGCTTCGGGCGCGCGCCGCCGCGATCCGATCCACCTCGCGCGCATGGCAGGCCGCGGCGCCGCAAGCCATCATGAGGAAGATCAGGAGCATTCGACGCATGGCACGGCAATCGGACATTGCGCGACACCGCCAGCCGGGTCAAACCTTCCTCCATGAGATACCGCCGCTTTGGACGCACCGAACTTCAGATGCCTGTTTTCTCGTGTGGCGGAATGCGGTTTCAGCAGAGCTGGAACGATGTTAAACCCGAGGAGGTTACCGATGCCGTCCAGCGCAATCTCGAAGCGACGATCTCCCGCGCCCTCGAACTCGGGATCAATCACATCGAGACGGCGAGGGGCTATGGAAGCAGCGAGATGCAGCTCGGGTGGCTCCTCCCAAAGCTCCCGCGCGAAAAGCTCATCGTGCAGACGAAGGTCGCGCCTGCTGCCGACAGCGCTGAGTTTTTGAAGGTTTTCGAGCAATCGATGGGCAATCTGCGCCTCGATTATGTCGATCTTCTCTCCCTGCACGGCGTCAATAATCGGGAGACGCTCGATTGGGCGCTGCGCAAAGGTGGTAGCCTCGATGCGGCGCGGCAGCTCCAGCGCGAAGGGCGATGCCGGCATGTCGGCTTCTCCACGCACGCCACCTGCCCCGAGATCGTCGAGGCAATCGATGCAGGCGGGTTCGATTACGTCAATCTGCATTGGTATTTCGTGAACGACCTCAATTGGCCTGCAATCGAAGCCGCGGCCCGGCGCGACATGGGGGTCTTCATCATTTCGCCCAGTGACAAAGGCGGAAAACTGTACGAGCCGCCCGCGAAATTGGCCCGGCTCTGCGAGCCGCTCTCTCCCATCGCATTCAACGATCTCTACTGCCTCGCGCGGCCTCAGGTGCATACGTTGAGCGTGGGCGCCGCGCGCCCGTCGGATTTTGACGAACATATCAAGGCGCTCGATCGGTACGATTCCGCCGCGGAGACGATCGCTCCCATCGTTCAGCGGCTCCGGGCGGAAATGGAAGGCGTACTCGGCGCGGACTGGTGCGAGGAATGGAGCGCGGGCGTCCCCGCCTACCACGAGATGCCCGGTGAGATGAACGTGCAGGAGATCCTCCGCCTCTGGACATATGCCCGCTCGCTCGATCTCGTCGAGTGGGGCAAGATGCGCTACAACCTAATGGGGAATGCCGGGCATTGGTTCCCCGGATCGAATGCCGCGCAGTTCGATGGGGCAGCCATTCGTGCGCGGCTTGGCGCATCGCCCTTCGCCGACCGGATCCCCCGGATCCTTGAGGAAGCCCATCGCATGCTTGTGGATTCTCCAAAGAAGCGCCTGAGCGAGCAAGCCGACGAGGCGGCCTAGCCAGGCCAAAAAAAAAGATGCCGGGCCGCTGATCGACTGATCAACGACCCGGCTGTTCCCCCCAGAACGCGGCTAGAATGCTCCCTGTTGTGACAGGTTGCAAGGAAAACTTTCGATATTTTTTCGGAGGGTAGCTTCGCCGCTATCTCCGGATCGATGTCATCGGAGCGGCTGCCCCGTTCGGATCGGTCGTGACCACATTGACGGTCGGTTGAGGCGCCGGGTCGAAAAATGGCACAGAGATTCGTTCCGGCTTGTGGCCCGTATCGCCCGGCGAGCTGGCGCGGCGCGGCGCCGCGGGCGCTTTGCTCCTTAGCAACTCGATTTCCCGCCGGAGTTGCGCCGTGACGGCGGCTTCTTCCGCTTGAGCCGCGCGCATGGAGAGTATCTCGCCTCTCATGTAGTCCCGCTCTCGAGTGGCATTCTCCAGCCTGATCTGCAGCGCGGCGGCGGCCATCACCTCATTGGCCAACCGGTGGCGGTCTTCGCGCAGTTGGTGAATGCCATTTTGCAGATGCTTTAGATCGGCATTCGTCTTCTCAAAGAGGACCTTCAGCATCGCATGATCGTTCGCTTTTCCAGCCAACTGCCGCTGGTAGTCGCACGCCAGTTCCTTCGCCTGGCAAAGGTCGTTCAAAACCGCTTCCAAATCGGCCGAGACCGACTTCCCCAAAGGGGTCGTCTGCGCCGGCGCCGCCGAAACGCCGCCTGCTCCATCGGTGGATGGTTCGGATGGGAGGCCTTCAGATGGGGGAGGTGGCATATCGACGCCAACCCTCGAAAGCAAACTGCGTGCCCGAAGCCGAAGTAGCACGCGGGGTCGCGGAGTCGCGGAGGGAAGAAGGAGTGTCTGTAAGCGTCGGGACCGTGTCGTCAGCCAGCGCTGAACCGCGTTACGACCTCCATCGCCGCGTTAGGAACAAGTCATGAGTGACGCCCCTCCGCGCCATCGGCGCCGACGTTGATCGCGGGCAGCAAAAAATTACGCGTTCGCCAACGGGCGCCCTTTCCGTCATGGTCCCGACTTCCCTTTTACCCGCTTCAAACTTCGCAATGCCCGTGGCCAATACAGATCCCGCAAGCCAGCCCGACGCCCCCGATACGCCCTTCGACGTATCGCTGCGGCCTCCCATGTTCAGCGAGTTCGCAGGGCAGGAAAAGGTCTGCCAGCGGCTCGAACTCATGGTGCAGGCTGCGAAACAGCGCGCCGACGTGCTCGATCATATCCTGCTCAGCGGGCCGCCCGGCCTTGGCAAGACGACGCTCGCGCATATCGTCGCCAATTCGATGGGTGTGAACATCAAGAACACCAGCGGCCCGACCATCGAAAAGGCGGGCGATCTTGCCGGATTGCTCACAGGGCTCGAGCGCGGCGATGTGCTGTTCATCGATGAAATCCACCGCCTTGCGCCGGCCATCGAGGAGTATCTTTACCCGGCGATGGAGGATTTCCGGCTCGACATCATCATCGACCAGGGGCCAAACGCTCGCAGCCTCCGGCTGAATCTTCCCAAGTTCACGTTGCTCGGCGCCACGACCCGATCCGGAATGATTTCAGCGCCATTGCGCTCCCGCTTCGGCATGAATTGCCGGCTCGATTATTATACCGCCGAGGAGCTTCAGAAGATCATCAAGCGGAGCGCCGGTCTCATCGCCATTCCCATCGACGACGATGGCGCCATGGAGATCGCCTCCCGCGCGCGCGGCACCCCTCGCGTCGCGAATAACCTCCTCCGCTGGGTGCGAGACTTTGCGCAGGTCCACGCCGGCAATCGCGTAAACAGCGACGTCGCGAGCCGCGCGCTTACGATGCTGGAGATCGATCAGGATGGCTTCGATGAATGGGATAAACGGATCATCGAAGCGCTCATCCAGAAATTCGAAGGCGGCCCAGTCGGTCTCAACTCGCTAGCCGTCGCCATCGGCGAGGACGCCGGCACGCTCGAAGAAGTTCACGAGCCGTATCTCATCATGCACGGCTACTTGAAGCGGACGCCACAAGGCCGCGTCGCGCTTGCGCCAGCGTACCGCAAGCTCGGCATCGCCCCTCCGCGCCGGGAAGGGGATCTGTTTAAGTGAAATCTCACCGCGTCCCCCGGGCTTGCGACGCATCGCTCACGACACGCACTACAACGATTCCAACGTAAGAAGATCGGTCGCAAATTCCTCCGGCCCGTAATAAACCGGGACTTCGCGCGCCGCGAGACCATGCTGGAATGAGCTCGTTACGCTGGCACAAGCAGCTCGACTCGCTCTCATAGACCATCGCAGGCGTGACGCGTAAGGTTGTGTAAGTCCGGCAGAAATTGTTATGCACAAAGTGGAGGGCAACAGAGTGCTCATGGTTCTCGACCTTCTTCGACGCGGATCTCGGAGCGCTGAAACGCCGGTTAGCAGGTGTGGGCTCCCCGAGAAATTCCAATCGAACCTCGATATTTCCGCCATTCGGAACCTCGTTGCCGCAACCCGCCAAGATGCTGAGAATATTGAAAAACGCTTTCGAATTATTCCAGGGAGGAATAATATCAAAGCAAAAGGCAAATTATTTTTTCCCTCGGGCTGCCGTCGCCGTCTTGCAACGACTCTTTGCGCTTTGCTGGTGTAAGACGCTTCGCCCTGGCCTTCCCGCCCTCAATCCTCCAAGACGCCCAGCGCCACCGCTGTCCGCCAGATTTCAAACTGATAACACTACCCTCCGCGCCCCCCGGGTGACTCATCTCTTCACCTGCGCGCGCCGCAAAGATCCCACTGCCGGTGAGCGGCCAGTTCCTCCCAGACCTCCTCGGAAATTCGCTCCGCGGGAGCCCCAGCGTCTCGCGGCGGCGCAGAGCGGGTCGAGCGCCGCGTTCGGTCGAGCCATGATCGATCGAGCGGCGCCTCGACCAGAGCAAAGGCGTTTGCTGCCACGGTGGTCTCTTCCTTATCCGCAATCGGCCAGCCGCGTCCCACGAAAAAGCCGGCCAGCAGCAGCGCAACGCGGATGGCGGTCGAACGGGTATAGTTTGTGAGGAGGCACGGTTTCTCGGGCGACAGGCTGCGGAAAAGATCCGTGAATGCTTCCACCGACCATAGTTCCGGATTTGAGGCAGGCGAGTACGGGTCGAACAGGATCGCATCGGGCGCCGGCAAAGCGACGGAATGGATGAGTGCGCGAAAATTTCCTCTTCGCAGGCGCCACTCCACGTTGCCGACTCTCACGCGATCCGCTTCGATAAGCTGCCGCACGGTACCCGCATGCCGGCCCAAGTATGAGAGTTCTCCGTAGTGCAAAAGTGCAAACTCGATCGCGCCAAGGTCCAGTTCGAAGCTGATCAGTTCCACCGGCGCCGGATCAACCGAGTCCGGCGTTCGGAGGTCCGCATCCGCCAAAGCGTCGAGCGCTGCGATGGCGTTCGCTGCCGCGCCGAGGCCGACATCCCACACTACAAATGGCCCTCGCGCGAGGCGCGCCCTTTCCACGAGCCGTTGCTGCCGCACATGCAGCAGTTCCGCCTCAGCGGCGGGCCCGATCACGGGATGAAATGTTTCGTGATTTGTATTCGAGCGGATGCTGTACAGGCCCACTCCAATCTGGACCAGGTCGAATCCTTCGCCGGCCGGTGGCCTTCGTTTCATCGCGCGCTCCTTTCCGGCGCCACTGCCGGATATTTTGCGGAATTCTCCATCCGATGAACCTATGCTATCGTACTATAATTGTGCATACGATCGGCGCCAGTCTCCTTCCCGGCCAGTCGCCGGTCATGGTCCTCCCGGGCGCCGTCCTCTTCCCGCGCACGCTGATGCCGCTCTACATCTTCGAGCCGCGCTACCGTCTCATGCTTCAGCACGCGCTTGAGCGCGATCGCGTTTTTTGCGTGGCGATGCTGAAGGATGGGGTGGACGAGCCGAGGTCGGCTGCGGACATCCACGAAGTCGCGGGAATCGGACTTGTGCGCGCCTGTGTGGCTCACGAGGACGGCACGTCGCATCTCGTCCTTCAGGGGCTCGCGCGAGTTCATTTGGATCGGTACATTCAGGAGGCGCCCTTCCGCGTTGCTTCGATTCGATCGATCGACGATTCGAGCGGCAATCCGGCGGAAATTCAGGCTCTGAGCACGGAGCTCCGCTCGGTCTGCGCCGGGATTTCCATCGGGGATTTGGCGCTGAAGCAAAGGCTCGAGGAGCAACTCGCTGGCAGCGACGAGCCCGCGGCTCTTGCCGATATGATCGCAAACACGTATCTGCAGGACGCGGCGCGGCGGCAGGAGGCGCTCGAAGAACAGTCTGTCAGAGGCCGTCTCCGGCTGCTTTTGAGTTGGTTGCGCGAAGTGTGAAAGAAACGCGCACCTCCCTGCTCTGCCATTACTTTACCGCAGCCCAGACACGATGAACGTCGTCGTGCTCATCCAAGGCGTGGAGAAACTCGCCCACTTCTTCGCGATGTGCGTCCGAAAGCTCCGGGAACTGCTTTGGAATGTAGCCAATCTCGCTCGTCACGATCGTCCACCCGTTCGACCCCAACCATTGCGAGACCGCATGCAAATCCGTCCGATCTGTGATAAAGCGCGCACCTGTCATGCCTTCCGGGATGTCGTCATTTTCAGCGTGGTCGAGCGGTTCCACATTCTGCGCTCCTGCTTCGATCGCTGCCCCTTCGATGTCCGCTCCTGCCGCTGTGTGCGCCTCGACCAGGCCGGCGTGATCGAACAGGAATTTATTGCTGCCAGGCGATCCGAGCTGGCCCTTTTTAAAGAGCACCCGAATCTCCGGCGCGGTCCGGTTATTGTTGTCAGTAAGCACCTCGACGACGAGCGGCACCTTGTGCGGCGCGTATCCTTCGAAGACGACGTGATCCATCACCATCTTCTCGCCGCCGATGCCAGCGCCTTTTTTTATGGCGCGTTCGATCACGTCGCGGGAGACGCTCTCCCTGCGGGCTTTCTCGACCGCCGCGGTGAGCCGCGGATTTCCCGAGGCATCCGCTCCGCCGAGCTTGGCAGCCACTGAGATTTCTTTCACGAGCTTCGAGGTGTTGCCCGATTTCTTCTTTGCGTTGATCTCGCGTTTCGCGAGCAGCCATTGGCGACCCATAGATGTTAAGGAAGGATTTGGAGACGTTTCGATTCTCCACGCACAAGCTCACGGAGACAATGCCGATTTGCGCCGAGTTGCACGCGGCGCCCATTTCCGGCGGCGATCAGCGCGCCACTTCCAGCTCCCGCGCCACGAGGCCGCGCAACGCACCGGAGGGATGAAATAGCGGCTTCATATCGATCTCGACGCAATAGCAGCTTCCGTCCTTGCGATAGTTTAGAAGGCGCTCGACGCACGGGCGCCGGGCGTGGACCGCCTCCCGCAATCGCTTAGCGGCGGCGGGATCGGTCTCGGCGCCTTGCAAAATGGGGCCGAGCTTCCTTCCACGCAATTCGTCGAGAGTGTAGCCGCACAGACTCGTGAATGCCGGGTTTACCCATTCGACCAGTCCATCAGGGCTGGTCATTACCAGTGACTCCGCGGCAGCCTGCGGCAGGTTTTCGGTCGCTTGCAGTACGCGCCTTCGGAGATCCGCCCCGGGAGTGGGGGAATCGACTGGGAGCGATGCGAGCACCATCGCCGCCGCCGTTTCGCTGAAGCTTGCCACGAGTGAACGGAGCGCGGGGTCGAACTCCAGTTGCAGCTCGAAAGGGTCGCGTTCGACGGCGGCCATGGCGCCGGCGGCATAGAGGGCCGCTTGTTCCTGAAGGGCTTCGTCGAGCATGGAGCAGCTTTCGTCCCCCCTATCTTCCCCCCATTTCGGCGAGCCGCAACTCGCGCAGGCCGATTTCCACCGCGCGCCGGCTGGCTGACGGTAGAAAACGCGAAAAGGGGCGGCCTTCGGCGATGCACTGCGCGAAGTCGTCCAATTCCGCTTGATGCGCCGAGATCTCCGGCATGCGCACCTCGGCAAGCACCCCTTCGCGATAAATCTTCAAAATACCCGGGGCAATCGCGAGATCGTACTCGAGCGTCGCCTTTTCGAGCACGAGCCGGAAGGCGTGGCGAAACGTGCCGCCATTCGGATCCCACGCGCCGTGGAGATGAACGGTCGGCCCGTCCGCATAGGTCCACTCCGAATCGACGATCATCGGAACACCATCGCGAACGTAGCCATGGGTCTGTGTCGAAGCAGGCTCTCCAAACCACCAGAGCGCCACGTCGATGTCATGAATATGAAGATCCAGCACGCCGCCGCTCTCATTTGCCTTGAGAAGCCAGCCTCCCGCGCTCCAGCCCGGCGCCGCTCCCGAGCGGTGGAAGCGCGCATAGACAGGCCGGCCAAATTTCCCGCTCTCGATGGTCTCAAAAGCGCGCACGTATTCGGGCCAGTAGCGGAGGCAATGCGCCACCATGAGCTGCCTGCCGCTGTCGCGCGCAGCCTCCTCCATCGCCGCGCACTCCTCGACCGTGAGCGCCATCGGCTTTTCACAGATCACATGCTTTCCGGCATGCAGCGCCGCGATGGCGATAGGCGCATGGAGCGGCGTCGCCGTGCAGATATCGACGATCTGAATGTCTGGATCGGATATGAGTTGGGAAGCCTTTTCATACGCAGCCACGCCTGTGAGATCGACTTTCCCTCCGGACTGATCCCCCAGATTGAAGGCGACATCGCCCCACTCTCCAGCGCGCGTCTTCGGATCGCGCGATACGATCGCGGCCACCCGGCCATGCGGGGATTTGCGCCAGCAATCGAAGTGCACCCGCCCGATGGCTCCAATTCCAACGAGGCCGACATTTAGCATTTCGTATGAAGCGGGGAGGAGTTTCGAGGCATGGGGCGTCCGTTCATAACATCTCTGCGGCGCACCCCGTCCGCTTGCAAGAAAATGCGATGGGTAATTTTCGTCAGCAAGTCCCACTCAGCGCCGGAGCGCGGCAGCTTGCGGGGAGCAGGCGCACCAACGATACTTGGAGGTGCGTTCTCCTGAAACCACGCGTGATCGCCATCTCGCCGCCAAGCGGATCCGGCTCACGCTTGTCATCACAAGCATGGCGTGTGCGCTCGTTCTCCTTGTCCCCTTCGTCAAGTATTCGACGACAGAGTATTGCCGCCCTGAGTGACGGGCCGCGCTTCAAAAGCGAAAGCTGTTTGGAGTTCGAGTCTCGCGAGCCTATCCAGGTGCTCATCCTGAGGTACTTACACACGGAACGGCTCGCGCACACGCGGAAGTGTGAACGGTTACTGGTCGGCTTCCTCTGCGCGCCTGGCCGCGACCTCGCGAAGTTCAAGGGCGACGTGCTCGAAAAGCTCGCCACTGCCGCGTGGTCTGCATTCGAATCGCGACGGGAAAGCTCTACTTCAAAAACACCGAGAACCTCAGCGCGAAGCTCGAATCCTAAGCGCGCGGCTACCTCCGCGAGCAGTCGATGAAAGAGCTACGGCTGGTGGCTCTACACCATGACTGCCGCTGCCACCGGCAACGCCGTCACCGGCCGCAATCGCGGCTGACGCAAAGCCGTCCGCTTCGCCCTCACGGAGAATCCCATCTCCGCGCACGTGTCCGACCAGCCGCAAGTGCCCGAGTTCTTCCGGCCCGTCTGCGAGGCCGCCGTGGATGACGCGCCGGTCAAGCCGACGGAGCGGCAGGAAGTCACCTACACCGCAGCACCGCGCACGAGGCTAACCCGCCAGACGAAGTGACGCTTGGCGCCAAAGCAGTAATATGCGAAGATGCTTTTATGAGAACGACCGTTGAACTTCCCGACGACCTCTTCCGCCAAGCCAAGTCTCGCGCAGCTCTGCAGGGTCGATCCCTCAAGGATCTGGTCGCCGATGGCTTGAAGCTCCTGTTGCAAACCCCCAAAGGCAGCCAAACTCCCGCCCTATCCCGCCGCACGCAATTCCCCATCATTAAACCCAAAGACCCCGCCCGCAGGTTGACCCTGGAAATGGTCGCCGCGGCGGAGGAACAATTGCTCAACGAGGAAGCCGCTGCTCATGGCCGTCTTGCTGGACATTGACGTCCTTCTGCCGCTCACCTACGGCGCTCATGTCCATCATGCCGCAGCTGTCGGTTGGTTGAACACCGTCCAGCAGGACGGCGACCTCCTGCTCTGCCGCGTCAGCCAACTCGGTCTCCTGCGCCTGCTCAATAATCCCGTGGCGATGGGCGCAGATGTGCAAAGCGGAAGCGAGGTATGGGAAACATGGGATGCTCTGCTTGCGGACCACCGTTTCCGCTTCGCCGACGAACCGGAGGGTTTTGAAGCCCAGTTCCGCGGTCTCAGCACCTCATTCGCGCATCACCCAAAACGCTGGCAGGACGCCTGCCTCGCCGCATTCGCCCTCGCGACGGATGTCGAGTTGGTGACTTTCGACACCGGCTTCCGCTCCTTTTCCACCCTGCGCCACCGCATTCTCGCACCCGAAGCGCCCTCGGCATGAGCACCACGCTTCACACACCACCGGCTGACGCGAAGCCCGGCGACGCTCCGGCATCGGCTCGTGACGGAGTCTGCTTTATGGAGACGCAGTTCCCTGTGTCGAAAATGTCGAAGGAGAGCTACGCCGAGCGCAGGCGAATCAGGGGCAGACAATCACCGGTCTTGGACGGTAGGTGATGCGCCATCGCGCCGGAGCCGAAGGCAGATTGAAGGAAATGTTTGCGTGGGTCCGAGCTTGCCTTGCGGGTCTTCGGTGCTAGGAAGGTCGGAGATACCATGCGTTTTCTTCCAGCCAGCCGACTTACAAGGCTCCCCGCTTAGGCGGGCGTGCGGATCTATCCCGCGCGTCTGACGCGGGGAGCGGCTTGTCATATTTTCGGCTGGGCATCCTTATTTTCTGCCTCCGCGCGGCCTTCGTTTCCGGCGCCGCCCTCCGCGCGCTCCTTCTCGTAACGCCACCTTTCTCGCTTTTCCAAAAATGTTGTCCGAACCTTCTCGAAAATATCGGCCGTATCCGCCGATCCACCTGCCCGACCGCCAATGGCCGAGCCAGACCCTGAAGGCTGCACCCATCTGGTGCAGCGTCGATCTGCGCGATGGCAACCAGGCGCTCGCTTCGCCGATGAACGTCTCGCAGAAGCTCGAAATGTTCGATGCTCTTGTGCGCTGCGGATTCAAGGAGATCGAGGTCGGTTTTCCGGCGGCGTCGAATACGGAGTTCGAATTCATGCGGCGCCTGATTGAAGGCGGGCGCATACCCGACGGCGTCGCGATCCAGGTGCTGGTGCAGGCGCGCGAGGATCTCATCGAACGGACCATCGAATCGCTGGCCGGAGCCAGGCGCGCCATCGTGCATCTGTACAACTCCACTTCTCCCGCGCAGCGCCGGGTCGTCTTTGGATTGAGCAAGCCGCAGATCGTCGAGATGGCTGTGCGGGGAACGAACTGGGTCAAAGAGCGCATCCCGCGTCTGAAGGGAACGGATGTGACTTTTCAATATTCTCCGGAAAGTTTCTCCGCGACCGAGGTCGAGTTCTCCCTCGAAATCTGCCACGCGGTCATGGACACCTGGCAGCCGGAAGTGTCGAAGCCGATGATCTTGAATCTGCCCGACACCGTGGAGGTGGCGATGCCCAACCTGTACGCCGACCAAATCGAGTGGTTCTGCCGCAATCTGCGCCATCGGGAGCGCGCCATCATCTCCGTGCACACACACAACGACCGCGGCACGGGCGTGGCGGCGACGGAGATGGCGCTGCTGGCCGGGGCGCAGCGCGTGGAAGGGACGCTCTTCGGAAATGGCGAGCGGACGGGCAATCTGGACGTCGTCATCGTGGCGCTGAATCTGTACATGCACGGCATCGACCCGAAGCTCGATTTCAGCCAGATGGGCGAACTCGCTGGCGTGTACGAACGCTGCACCGGCATGTCCATTCCCGCGCGCCAGCCGTATTCGGGCGAACTGGTCTTCACCGCGTTCAGCGGGTCGCATCAGGATGCGATCCGGAAAGGATTGCAGGAATGGAATGGCGCGAGCACGGCGGGCGGGCAGCCGATGTGGGACATACCGTATCTGACGATCGATCCGCACGACATTGGGCGCGCCTATCACGAGGTGATCCGCGTGAACAGCCAGTCGGGCAAAGGCGGTGTGGCGCACCTGCTGGAGGCGTCCTTCGGGATCGACCTTCCGAAAGAGATGCAGCGCGAATTTGGACCGCTCGCAAACGCGGAGGTGGACCGGCTCGGTCGCGAAGTTTCCGCTGAAGAATTGCGCGGCATGTTCTGGCGGGAATATATCCAGAGGGCGGAACCGTACGCGCTGCAACACTTCCACGCCGATGGGCGCGACGGTGTCTTTAGATGCCGGGCAACAATTTCGCGCGATGGCGAGCGACTGGACGTGACGGGCGAAGGGAATGGGCCGATCGCCGCATTTGTCCACGCGGTGCAGGCGGCAGGTGGCCCATGGTTTGAAGTGATCGACTATCGCGAGCACGCTATGGGACAGGGGTCGGAAGCGACCGCGATCTCGTATATCTGCATCCGCGACCGCGAGGCCACGCGGTGGGGCGCTGGAGTGGATACGAACATCGAACTGGCGTCGATCAAGGCGGTGCTGAGCGCCGTGAACCGGCTGTAAGGGAAGCGCAAACTATTGGCGCCCGGATATGCACTCGCCGGGCGCGGCCGGGGGTGTTTAACTTTCGAGAGATCCACTTTACCCAAATGAGAATTGATGAGTTGCGGCAGTATCTGGCAATCGGCGCGGTGCTTTTGATTTCGGCGGGAGCTGGGGCAGCACCGGAAGAGAAAGGGAGGCAGGTCCCGGATGCGCTGAAGCCATGGACGCCCTGGGCGCTTTGGAACGATGGCGATCGGGATTGCCCGACTTCGTATCAGGATGCGAAGAAGCGCGTTTGCGCGTGGCCTTCGCGCCTCCAGCTTCAGGCCAATCGGACGGGGAGCCGGTTTGATTTCGGGGTCACGGTTTTTCACGAGACGTGGGTTGCGCTGCCGGGGAGTGTCGAAATCTGGCCCAAGGGAGTGAAAGCAAACGGAGCGCCGCTCGCGGTAATCGAGCATGGAGGAAGTCCCGCGGTGCGGCTCGTCCCTGGCTACACGCGAATCGAGGGGACTTTCGAGTGGAGCGATATGCCGCAGCGGATCGCTCTTCCACGCGAGATCGGCATCCTGTCGCTGACGGTCAACGATGCGCCAGCGGAGAATCCAGTCTGGGATGCGGACGGATTTCTGTGGTTGAAGCGCGACGGTTCATCGGAAGGGGCGGACAAGAATTTCCTCTCCGTCAAGCTGTACGCGGCGCTGGAGGACGGGATTCCACTCTGGCTCCGGACCGAGGTCGAATTGACCGTTTCGGGCAAAAGCCGTGAGGAAGATATCGGAGCGGTGCTTCCCGATGGGTGGAAGCTGGCGTCGGTCCAAGCTCCGATCCCGGTGGCGGTGGATGAATTTGGAGGAATGAAGGCGCAGGTGCGCGCTGGAAAATGGACGGTGCAGATCGATGCCTTTCGTCTGGATAATCCGAAGGAGCTGCACTTTGGCAAACACGCTCGAGCCGCCGCGACGGACGAATTGCTGGCATTCCGGTCGAGGCCAGAACTGCGGATGGTCGAAATCGGAGGAGCGCCGGCAATCGACATCTCACAGACGACGTTCCCCGATAAGTGGCGCGAGCTGCCGGTGTACCGATGGGATACGGCGGCGGCAATACACATCGAGGAGCGGATGCGGGGAATGGGCGAACAGAAGCCGGCAGGGTTGACTGTGGCGCGCGACTGGTGGCTGGACGAGGGCGGCGGGGGCTTCACATTTCGGGATACGATCAGCGGACAAACGCAGCAGATCTGGCGGCTCGACGCGGCCGAGGGTCAGAAGCTGGGATCGGTGCGGAGCGCCGGGCGGGGACAGCTCATTACGCTCAATCCCAAGAATGGCGCAGCCGGGATCGAGATTCGCAGCAGGAATCTGAATCTTGAGGCGACGGGGAGGTCTGGGAGTGTCCGGTCCCTTTCGGCGAGTGGCTGGAAGGCGGATGTGGATGCGCTCACGGTGACGCTGAATCTACCGCCGGGATGGCGCCTGTTTGCCCTATTTGGCGCGGATTGGGTGAAAGGCGATTGGCTGACTTCGTGGACGCTGCTGGATCTCTTCCTCCTGCTCATCTTCACGCTTGCGGTCTTTCGGCTTTGGGGACTCGTGCCTGCCGTTCTCGCGTTCGCTGCTTTCGGGCTTTCTTTTCACGAGGCCGGCGCCCCGCGTTACACATGGCTCATCCTTCTCGTGCCGATCGCCCTGCAACGGGTCGCGCCCGCCGGGTGGGCGCAGCGCTGGCTTGCCGTGGCGAAATGGCTCGCCGTCGCGCTGCTCGTTCTCGTGCTGGTCCCATTTGTCGCGCGCCAGGTGCAGCAGGCGCTTTACCCGCAATTGGAATTGGAACGCGGGGGCAGCGTGGCTGCGGCGGTGTTGGGTTTCACGGAAATTACTGCCAGCGACCCCTCTACTGGGGTTCCTGGATTGGAAGCTTCGCCCCCTGAATCGAATGCGTCGTCTTTCTCATTGGGACGGGGTAAGTCGGCCTCCAATGAAAACATGTCGTACGACGCAAAGGCGCGCATTCAAACTGGCCCGGGAGTGCCGGAATGGTCGTGGCGCACAGTGCGGTTTGGCTGGAACGGACCGGTGCAGGCGGCGCAGCAAGTGCGGCCCGTGCTGATATCGTTGTGGCAGGAGCGTTTTCTGACTGTGAGCCGCGTGGTGCTGCTGCTGATTCTTGCCGCGATCGTGCTCGGCGCACGGCGGATTCGGTGGAGGCATGTTCGTCCGGCATCGCGCGCGGCAGCGACGGTAGTGACTCTTCTTCTCTGCACCGCCGGGGTGGCGAGAGCGCAGAGCGCGATTCCCGATCAAGCGACGCTGGACGCATTGCGGGCACGGTTGCTGGAGACGTCCGATGCTTATCCGACGGCGGCTGATATTGCGTCGGTCACGCTCAAGCTGGCAGGGCGCAAGGTTTCAATCGACGCCGAGATCCACGCCGCAGTGCGAACTTCCGTGCCGATTCCAGGACGGCTTCCTGCCTGGTCGCCAATCTCCGTCTTCCTCGATGATAGACCGGCCCCGGCGCTGCGGAGGGAGGCCGGAAATCTCTGGATCGTGGCGCCCGAGGGTGTGCACCGAGTGCATGTGGATGGGATGCTGCCGAACGTGACCGAATGGGAGTGGACCTTTTTGCTGAAGCCGCGGCAGGTTAAGATCGACGCCCCCGGCTGGACGTTCAGCGGACTGCGCGCCGATGGCGTGCCGGAGCAGCAAGTCTTTTTTGCATTGAAAAAGAAAGCAGAGCCAGGCCAGGCGACGTACGACCGTCAGGATGTCCAATCGGTGGCCGAGATCGACCGGACGATCGAGATGGGCCTGGTATGGCAGGTGCATTCAAAGGCCAAGCGGCTTTCTCCGAGAGGGAAAGCGGTGGCCTTGCGCATACCGCTTTTGCCAGGGGAGAACGTGCTGACTGCGAACGCGGTGGTGAAGGACGGATTCATCGAGATTCGGCTTGGGGCGCAGGATGCCGCATTTGAATGGGAGAGCGGATTGGCGGTTACGAATCACTTGAAACTCGCGACGCACGCGGGTGACGTGTGGGTGGAGCGGTGGCATCTTGTGGCGTCTCCTGTCTGGAATGTGGCGATCGCAGGGACTGCGCCCGCGTTCGAGCAGGGCAGCGAGGATCTCATTCCCGTGTGGCAACCGTGGCCGGGCGAAGAAGTGAATCTTTCCATGAGCCGCCCCGAAGCGATCCCCGGCGCGACCGTCACGGTAAGCAGCGGGATACATGAGATCACGCTTGGCCAAAGGCAACGGATCTCGAAGCTCGATCTCTCGCTCCGTTCCAGCCTGGGCGAGGATTTCCTCATTGCCATTCCGGCCGGCGCCGAGGTCACGGCGCTCCAGGAGGATGGCAAGCCGCTGCCCGTGCGAAAGGATGGCGCAAAGCTTTTGGTGCCGCTGCATCCGGGCGAGGAAACGGTTTCGGTGGCGTGGAAAAGCGATAGCCCGCTCGGCTTCCGCGCGGAAGCCGAAGCGGTGCGCCTCCCTGTTGAAAGCGCGAATATTCACACGGTCATCAATGTGCCGGAGGATCGCTGGGTGCTGCTCGCCGAGGGCCCGCTGCGCGGTCCGGCAGTCCGCTTCTGGGGTATTCTGATCTGCTCGCTTCTGGCGGCTCTGGCGCTTTCCTGGATTCCGCGCTCTCCGCTGCGCACGGTGGAGTGGATGCTTCTTGTCGTGGGCCTCACGCAGGTGTCGCTGCCATCCGCGCTGGCTGTGATCGCGTGGCTCTTTCTCCTCGCGTGGCGCGGTGGGAGCGGTCCGGCGCAACGGCTCAGCCCCGTGCGATTCGATCTGCTCCAGATCTTCCTCGTGCTCCTCACGATGGCGGTGATCTGCATCCTGCTGGCGGCGGTATGGGAGGGGCTTCTCGGAAGCCCCGAAATGTTCATCCAGGGCAATGGATCGACCCGCAGTGTGCTGCGGTGGTTTCAGGCGCGGAGCGAGGGGTTGCTGCCGCGACCGGAATGTTTCTCCATATCCATTTGGTGGTACCGCTTCCTCATGCTCCTCTGGGCGCTATGGCTTGCGGCGGCTCTGATTCGCTGGCTGCGCTCCGGGTGGGTGAGCTTCAGCGCGGGTGGCTGCTGGAAGACACGGGCGCGGAAGCCAGTTGCCGCTGCTCAGGCTGCAGCGGCGGCGCCGC
>JBBSFI010000074.1:0-21686 GCA_038238905.1 Chthoniobacterales bacterium
AGCCAGATCGGGCTTGGCTTCGGATTTCTCTATCTCATAGCGCTGCGCCCGGCCCGCGAGCAGTGGGCGGCGCTCGCCGCGATCCTTATCGGGTACTGGACTTTCTTTGCTGTGTACCCGTTGCCTGGAGAAGATTTTGTCTGGGGAACAGCGGGGGTGACGCCAGCCTGGCCGCACTGGCTGCATGGCCCCGCGGCGCACTGGAATAAGAACACGAACGCCGCGTGGGCTTTCGACACCTGGTTCTTGAATCTTTTCCCGCGGGAGAAGCCCTTTACAAACAATGGCGGAGGCTATTCGACGCTGAGTTTTATCCCGACGCTCGGCACGATGGTGGCGGGGCTGCTTGCTGGCGGCGTGTTGCGCAGCGAAAGGAAAAGTTCGGCGAAACTCGGGTGGCTTCTGCTCGTTGGAATCGCCGGAATCGCGATTGGCTGGGGCCTGGATGCAGCGGCGATGTGCCCGGTGGTCAAGCGCATCTGGACGCCGAGCTGGGTGCTGTTCAGCGGAGGGATTTGCATGCTCTCCCTGGCTGGCTTTTATGTGCTGGTGGATCTCTGGAGGCAGAAGTGGGCGGTCTTCTGGCTCACAATCGTCGGAGTAAACTCGATCGCGGCTTACTTGATCGCGCATCTGTTTGTAAGCCACATCCGCAAAGCGCTGGTCCGGCACTTGGGCGCCCATCTCTTCACCCTCGCCGGGTCAGCCTATGATCCCGTGCTGATCGGCGCGGGGACTTTGCTCGTCGAGTGGCTGCTTCTTTTTTGGATGTACCGGCGGAAAATCTTCCTACGCGTCTGAGGATTTCTGGACGCAGGCGGAGCGCCCCGATTTACCGTTTGATTTGTTGAGCCGCCCTGGTTGCTCCCGCCGCGGGCGGCTGGGCGGTGGATAGATCGGCCACCTGCACGCGCGCGAAACGGGCGGGCTGCGCCGTATCGATCACACTGTCGGTGACAGTGATTCGTTCCCAGGTGGCATCGATACTAGTCGAGCTTTGCGACGCGGAGGGATTTGGGGACCACGGCCCGGACGGTGCATTCGCGAACAGAACGGAATACGATATGCCCGGAGTGGTGACGGCCTTCCGCTGGATGTAGGTTAAGACGAGGCGCCCGGACAGATGCGCGACAGACGGCATGCCTCGTGTTCCATTTACCGGCAGAGGGCGCGCATCGGCGAGCTTCGGATTCATGTTGAATGCGTATTCATCCAGGTTTGGACTCCGTCTCCATCGGCATCTGCGTCGTCGGCCCCGGCATTTTCGCCCAGTGGATCGTTGAACATGCTCTGGCGCCATTGCTGCAAGTTGCCGAGTGCGCCAAGCCCGAAGAGGGTCATCACTCCGTATCCCGGCACATTCACCGAGGCCGCGCCATTTGAGACAGGAACGGTTCCCGGCTGCAAGTAGGCGCCATTGCTGGATGTGACCGTTTGAAAGGAGACGATCCCCGCGGGCGTGCTGAATGCAATGGCAGCCGAAAGCGGCGATGACCCACCATTGACAAGCACGATGACGAGACTGTTATCCGCATCGTTGATATAGCTTCCCGCGTTGAGCAAGGGCGCTCCGCTCACCAAGGTATTCAGGCGAACCGATCCCGGACGGATGAAGGCGGAGAAGTGTTTGAACGCGGCGTACTTCGCCGATGCGGATAGCTGCGACGCGTCCGTGAGGGTGACGCCGCTCACCGGGTTGCCATCCGTCAGTTCCTTATATAGGAATGCGCTCTCGCTTCCGCTATTCAGTGCATGATGCATTTTGAGAGCGATGCTCCACGCGCCGGCGTTTGGGACACCCGTTGCCGGACTCAGCCACGCGGGGTTATCCTGGGAAGTCTCGGTCATCCACGATTTCTTTCCCCTCGATCCAAATCCCGCGACATTCGGCGGTATCGCGCTCGCCGGGCTGCTCGTCCAGCCGTTGAGCCAGTAGTTCCATTGGGCCGGATCGACCGCGCCCTGGTCGCCAATCCCGTCCGCGGCATAGCCATGAATGCAATAGAACGCCAGGGCCGCCGTTGCGGCGGGATCGGCGGCAATATTCTGGAGATACTGCAAATTCTTATGCTGCGCGCCGCTGTCTGGGTTGAACTGCCACATGCCGTAGGCATCGCCGCCGAGCACATCCTCCGGGCCGATGAGCGCGATTCCCTTCAAATCCGGATAACTGTCGAATTCGGCGCGGACCGCTTTGAGAGCTGCAATGTATTGAGAGGAGAGCGGGTAAAGGGCGCTGTTATAGTATTGCTCGAAACAGACTTCGTTTTGAATGCTGATGGCATGGAATGAGACGCCATACTTATTCTGGAAGGCGCGGACGTATGCGGCGGTGCAGCGGGCGAACTGGGTCAGGGCGGTGGTCGCTTGCGACCCGTCGCTGAATACAGAGAGCGGAGTTCCTGAAACATCCAGGCGGCCACCGGCAAAGTTGCCCATCCAGATAAATGGGAAAGGTGTGCGGTCCTTCGGTTTGTAAGTCGTCAATCCGAAGCCAAACATGCGGTTGCCAGACGGAACTTTGAGCCACGGCGCCGGCGACCCGATGGAGCCGATCAGCTTGAATCCGCCAAGGCGTCCCTGCCGCGCGATCCCGCGTCGCGCGGCGGCTCCGGCGGCGGTTGTGCCAGAGAGATCGAAATAGGCGGCGTTTGCGTCGATGTCCGCCGACATTACCGCGATCTTGGGCTGAATGCCGGCGAAGATGGCGGTATAGTCCAACGCGCTCGTATAGAGGCGCGTGTTGGTGCCGTTTTCATTGTTATAAGTCGAGACCGGGCTCTGGTACGCCGGGGAATCGTAGCCGTTGGCCGAGTACACCGAGGTAAAGGCGGGCGTAAGATCGACCCGCAGGATGGTACACCGGGCGTCGTCGTAAAAGAGCTGCTGCCACCACGCCGATGACGACTCCGTGGCGGACGGCGATGCGCCGAAGCCATCGATCGTCTGCCGCCGCCCGGCGCTCGAACCATCGACGACAATCGTCTGCCCGAGCGCGGCAAGGGGAAGACCCGCGCTGGAGACGGCTGCTATAACGATGAAGGCGAGGAGTGCCCGGCGCGTCGGACGAGCCATGAACGTGGGAGATGAAGAGTTGCTATCTAACCAATAAGCCGCTCGGGATTGAGGCTTTGCAGCGCGCGCGGAACGAAACGGCCATTTTCACGCACGAGTTTCCCATCGAAGTGGATCGTGCCGCCCCCGTAGTCTTCGCGCTGAATGTTCACCATGTCCCAATGGACCTGCGACCGGTTTCCATTTTCGGTGTTTTCATAACACTGGCCGGGGGTGAAGTGGAATGAACCGCGGATCTTCTCGTCGAAAAGAATATCGCGCATCGGGTGAAGAATGTGCGGATTGAAGGCAAGCGAAAACTCCCCGATATAGCGGGCGCCCGCATCACTATCCAGGATCTTCAGCAGCTTCTCGGTGTTGCCCGCCGCGCTGGCGTTCACTATCCTGCCGTCTTTGAATTCCAAGCGCACGCCATCGAAGGCGGTCCCTTGATAGATCGTGCCTGCATTGAATGTAACATGGCCCTGCACGGAGTTTTTCACAGGCGCGGTGAACACCTCGCCGTCGGGAATGTTATGTGTGCCGCCGCAAACCACTGCGCCGATGTTCTTGATCGAGAACCGGAGATTGGTGTCCGGCCCCACAATCTCGACGGCATCCGTGGCATCCATGAGTTCCTTGAGAGCCTTCATGCCCGGGACCATCTTCCCGTAATCGAGCGTGCAGACGTCGAAGAAGAAATCCTCGAATTGTTCACTGCTCATGCCGGCCAGTTGCGCCATGGAGGGCGTCGGCCAGCGCAGGACGCACCAGCGCGTTTTCTTCACGCGCCAATCGAGGACCGGCTTCATCTTCTTGGAGACGAGCTTCATCTTTTCCGCAGGCACATCGCTCAGCTCCGTGATGTTAAATCCGCCTCGGACGGAGATGTACGCATCCATCTTCTTCATCCGCGCGAGCTCGTGGCTGGCGGCGAATTCGAGCGCCTCATCCTCCGCCTCGATCGCGATCTCCCGCGCGATCCGCGCATTCTGAATTTGCACGAAAGGGAGAGCGCCCAAGGCGCGAACGGCCCGCACGAGAGCAATCGTCATTTCCGGCGGAATGTCGAAGGCGTCTATGAGGACCTTTTCTCCTTTTTGGAGCTTGGTGGAGTAGCCTGTGAGAAGCTTTGCGAGGGTATCGAATCGAGAGTCGTGCATAACGTGCAGGCGCTTCAATACAAGTATTCGCCCCTGTTTGCCAAGCCCCGCGTGCGAAGAAACGGATGGCCGCGCAACGAGAGGGCGCCCAAGTTTTGCGTGCCTTCCGAGCCATTCGCACACAAAGTCTGCGGGTGAATTCCCAGAAGATCGTCTCTTCGACCGCTCTCGCCGCGCACCGCAACCGCCTGGCAGCCGAGGGAAAGCGCCTCGTTTTTACAAACGGCTGCTTCGATCTCCTGCACCTCGGGCATGTGCGCTATTTGCAGGCGGCGCGGCAGCTCGGCGATGCGCTTGCCGTCGCGCTCAATGGCGATGAATCGGTGCGCGCGCTGAAAGGGCCGAGCCGGCCCGTGAATTGCGAAATAGACCGCGCCGAGGTGCTCGCGGCGCTCGAATGCGTCGATTTCGTTACGGTCTTTCACGTCCCGCGCGTGACGGCAATGATCCGCGAGGTCGCTCCTCACCTGTATGCAAAAGGGGGCGATTATTCGGTCGAATCGCTCGATCGCGAGGAATTGGCGGCGTTGCGCGAAGCGGGTGTCGAGATTCGCATTCTTCCGCTCGTCGCGGGCAAATCGACCACGGCGCTCATTCACTCGATTTCCGGCCAGCCCGGCTAGGCCCGCTCTTTCTCCGGACCGATGCCATCGCCATTCCCCGCAAAACCGCTCCGGCTCGGCGTCCTCGGCTCCGGAAAAGGGTCGAACTTCATCGCAATCGCCGACGCAATCGACCGGGGAGAACTACAGGCGGAAGTCGTCATCGTCATTTCCGACGTGGCCGGGGCGGGCATTCTGCACGCGGCGCGCCTGCGCGGAATCCGATCTGAACACGTCCCCCCCGGCCGCTATCGCACAAAGCTGGAACCGGACGCCGAAGCGCGCGTCGTCGAACTGCTCCAAAGCGCAGGCGTGGATATGGTCGTCCTGGCCGGATATCTGCGCATGATCAAGGCGCCGCTCCTGGAGGCCTTTCCGGGCCGGATCATCAATATACATCCGTCGCTTCTTCCCGCCTTCCCCGGGCTTGCCGCTTGGGAGCAGGCGCTCGCCGCAGGCGTGGCAAAGACCGGCTGCACGGTTCATTTTGTCGATAGCGGGATGGATACGGGCCAGATCATCGCGCAGCGGGAGACGCCGATTTTGCCGGGAGATACGCCGGAAGCGCTGCATGCCCGCATCCAGGAGCAGGAGCATCTGCTCTACCCGACGGTCGTGCAGATGCTCTGCGAACGGCGGTAACCGCGAGGCGTAATCACTTCGGCTGATTCGCCTGCCGGAGCAAGCCTCGACTCCCAGCGCAAGCCCCTTTCCAATCCCATCCTGTAATCCTGTCCAAGGCCCCGTTCTTTCCTCCCGCGCGCGATCCACTTCTGCTTGCGGAACTTCCTTTTGTCCCCCACCTTCGGGATTCAGCGCGTCGCAAGGCGCCTGAAAGCCAACGGACGGGTGCCAGAGTGGTTTAACGGGCACGCCTGGAAAGCGTGTGTGCCTTAATCGGTACCGAGGGTTCGAATCCCTCCCCGTCCGCCAGCCTCCTACGGGATGATTTCCGTTCCGATTCCGGCGCTCGTAAATACTTCGAGAAGGAGCGCGTGGGGCGTGCGTCCGTCGATGAAATGAACCTTCTGAACGCCGTGATCGAGTGCATCGATGGCGGACTCAACTTTCGGAATCATCCCTCCCGCGACGATCTCCTCCTCGATAAGGTGCTCGATCTTCGCGCGATTCACCGACGGGATGAGCGAATTCTTATCCATCGGATCGCGCATGATGCCGGGAACGTCGCTGAGATAGATGACCTTTGCGGCGCGGAGGGCTCCAGCGATCATCCCCGCGGCGGTATCGGCATTGATATTCAGCGTGACGCCGTGCTCATCCGCAGCGAGCGGGGAAATGACAGGCACGGCTTCGCTTGCGAGGACACGGTGGATTTCGGCGACCCGGACTTCGAGCACCTCGCCTACGAAGCCGAGATCGACCACGCTCGCTTTCCCTTCCGTCTGCGGGGGAAGCTTTCGCGCTAGAAGGATTTGCCGGCCCGCGATGCCCTCGGCCCGGCCGCCGTAATCGTTCAATTGGCGAACGATCTCGGGGCTGATCACTCTATCGAGCACTTCCTCGACAATGCGGATCGATTGCTCGTCAGTGACGCGCAGGCCATTGACGAAACGCGGCTTAAGCCCAGCTTCGCGCATGCGGTGGGTAATGGCTTTTCCGCCGCCATGGATGAGCACGGGATTGATGCCGACCGCTTCGAGGAAGACGACATCGCGCAGGAAACGCTCGACGATCTGATCGTCCTCCATGGCGCTGCCGCCGTATTTGATGACGAAAAGCTGGCCGCGGAATTTCTGAATATAAGGGAGCGCTTCGATAAGCGCCTCGGCTCGATGGGTGGGCGAGAGGGCCATGCTGGGAATGGTGATTATGAAGAGGCGGCGCCGCGCTGGAAACTCTCCGAAGAAGGCGCGATCCGGAGAGCTTGGCTCTCTTCGCACCGGCCTTCAATCGGTTTCCGGGCCGGGCGCGGAGAAATCGCGGAGCTGGCGGCATGACACATTCGCTGCTTGAGCGGATGCCGCATAGTGCGATAGCCTCTCTTTCCTATGAGTCAGCCAAAATCCCAATACGCGCACCCGGAGGTGCTGGTGAGCACGGAGTGGCTCGCCGACCATCTGCACGAACCCAATACACGGATCGTTGAGAGCAACGAGGACGTACTGCTCTACGAGACCAGCCACATTCCCGGGGCTGTCCACATCGATTGGCGGCTCGATCTGCAAGATCCGGTGGTGCGCGATTATATCAATCCCGAGGCGTTTGCCGACCTTTGCAGCCGCAATGGCATCGACCCCGATACGACGGTGATCTTCTACGGAGATAAATCGAATTGGTGGGCTTGCTACGCGCTCTGGGCGTTCCGACTTTTCGGACACGGGAAAGTGAAGATCCTCGATGGAGGACGCGACAAATGGGCGAAGGAGGGGCGGCAGTTGACCAAAGAGAAGCCGCACTATCCCCCCGCGAATTATCCAGCCCCGCTCAAGCGCCACGACGAAGACATCCGCGCTTTCTACGAGGACGCACTGGCTCACAGCGAGGCGAAGCGTCCGCTCATCGACGTCCGCTCCCCAGGCGAGTACAGCGGCGAGGTGACGCACATGCCGGAGTATCCCCAGGAAGGGGTGCTGCGCGGAGGGCATGTGCCCGGCGCGAAGAGCGTGCCGTGGAAAAAGGCGGTGAACGACGACGCGACCTTCAAATCCGCGGAGGACCTGCGCAAGATTTACACGGAGGAGTGCGCGCTCGATCGAGAGTCGGACATCATCGCCTACTGCCGCATCGGCGAGCGGTCGAGCCATACGTGGTTCGTGCTGCACTATCTGCTCGGGTACGAGAACGTGCGCAACTACGACGGTTCGTGGACCGAGTGGGGCAACAAGGTGCGGGCTCCGATCGAACGAAGCTAGAGACCTGTGAGCACCTATCCCGCAAAGCTCGACGCGATCATCTCCCTTTTCGAGGCGCTGCCCGAGGAGGAAAAGCGTGAGAACCTAATCGCGTACTCGGAACAGGCGAAGAAGCACCAGCCCGCGCCGGGGGAAAGCTTCGATTTGGAAGATATCCGCAAGGACGAGGAGTGCACCGACACGGTCGGCGTGTTTCTAAAAGTCGGGCCCGAGAAGCAGTCTCACTTCCGTGTAACGCTCGGTCCGCAGGTGCAAACGCTCACCCGCGCGATGACGGCGATCCTCTGCCGCGGGCTCGAGGGATGCACGCCCGAGGAGATTCTCGATCTGCCAGCGGACTTCGTGCCAAAGATCGTCGGCGGACAGCTCGTGCGCATACGATCGCAGACGGTCTATTATATCCTCACCCGAATGAAGGGGGCGTGCCGCGTTTTCCTAAACCGTCTTCGGTCGGCTCAAGCTTGATTTTATGAAAATCGCGATCGGCTCGGATCACGCGGGGTTCCGATACAAGGAGGCCATCCGGGCGCATCTGTCGGAGGCCGGGCATGCGGTCGCCGATCTCGGCACGTACTCCGAAGAGACTGTGGACTATCCGCTATTCATCCGGCCAGTCGCGATAGCCGTCGCGCGTGGAACAGCCGAGCGCGGAATCGTTTTAGGCGGGTCGGGGAATGGCGAAGCGATCGTGGCAAACCGCGTGAAGGGCATCCGATGCACGCTCTGCTGGGACTTGCGCTCGGCGCGCTTTGGGCGGGAGCACAACGACGCCAACGTCCTTTCCATCGGGCAACGCATGATCTCGATCGAAGCGGCGCTTGAGATCGTGGATCTCTGGCTGCAAACGGCGTTCAAAGGCGGTCGCCACATCGAGCGCATCCGGCAGATCGACGACCCGCAGGCGGCCTAGAGTTCGACGCGGAGGAGGCCGCCGGCGGGCGTTCGGATGAAGACGCCGCCAGAAGCGTGGCAACCGAAGTCATGACGTTTTGCGCGTTGATCCTATTCGTGAAGCAGCTCGATATGCAGGCCTTTGACGCGCAACTCGGAATCCTTGCCGCTTACGGCAAACTCGAACACGGAACGGTTGCCGCCCGGTGGTTTTGCGTCGGCAAAGAGAGGCTTGCCATTCAACAATAGGCGGACGCCCGAGCCGTCCAATATCACATCGAAAGACGCCCACGAGCCGGGAGTGATGTTCTCATCGATGGCCGCACCGGCGATCCCCTTCCCCGGTTGTTCGTAGCGCACGTTCTCGCACGCATTGCCCGAGAGACGCAGTCCGCACCCCTGAAAGCCGCCATCGACTTCCTGCCCGCGATACCGGACTTCCGCCGAGCCGGCGTGACCGGAGAACTTGAGCTGGAACGTTAACCGGCAATTCGGAGCGATCATATCGCTGGTGAGAGACTCTGTCTCGCCGCACTCGGCGCGACCCACGATCTCTCCGCTCTGCACACTCCACGCTTTGGCGCGCGAGGGAATCCATCGATTGAGATCGGCGCCGTCGAAAAAGTCATTTATACTGGCAGCCGAAATAAGACAAGGCGTCTGGCCGTGCATCTTGAGGTAGGAGAAGAGATCGCGCACATCTTCATCTTTCATGGCCGATAACAAGCCTTCTGGCATGAGGGACGTATCGAGCACCGTGAGGCTCTTAATATCCGCCCGCTGGACCGTCTGCAAACCTGCCAGACTTTTAAGTGTCACACTGGAAGAATCCTGGTCGCCCACGATGCCGACCAGTGTCTGGCCATCTTTTGTCTCGATCACCGTCTGTTGATAGTCTTTGCCGATGATCGCATTGGGATCGATGATATTAAGCAGCAGGTAATCTATATCGTCAAATGCGCCCGGCAGCTCGGGGCCGATTTTGGCGCCGGTCCCGAAGAGCGTATGGCATAGCACGCACGTCTGGCTGAAGAGCGCCCTGCCATGCGGCGCATCGCCGCGTGCCATGTACGACGGGGTGAGAACGGCTTTCAGCCTGGCGATCTGCTGCTGCTTGTCGGCGGGCGAGCTGCGCATTGCGCCCCAGTTTTTCTTAAGCCAGTCGCCGATCTGCGGATCGTTCAGCTCCGATAGCTGGCGGGCGACCGGCGTGGAGACATCGGAGCGGGCAATCGTTTTGGCGTCCAAGCCGGTAATGATAGCGCGCGCCCAAGCGGGACGGGCAACGAGCGTGGAAAGCGCCTCGCGCTTCTCGTCCGAAGTAAAGCCTGCATAGCCTGCAAGGATGGCTTCCGGAAGCTTGGGATCATCGAAGGAGGCGAGGGCATGGAGCGCCGGGCGCCGCAGCGGCCCAGGCTCGGCAAGCAGTGAGACAATGGCAGGAAGCGCCTGCAAATCGCGCGTGCTGGCGATGGAATCGAGAGCAGCCTTCCTGCGATCGAAATCGGCCTTGGGATCGAGAAGTGTCTTGCGGAGTTCATCCATCGCGCCGCCGCCTCCGAAGACAATGGCGAGCGACTGTGCCTGCTGCCGGATCTCGTCGTTCGCGCTGGCATTCAGCTTTGCGTAAAGCGCGTCCCATCCCGCGGGCGCGGGCAGCCCATGCTTCCCTTTCAGCGCCGCATTGATGCCACGCAGCATATTGAGCTGGCTTGAAGGATCGGAACTCTTCGACACCGCCTGGATGAGAATGGCCATCGCAGGCGGAAGATCCTCTGCTCGAACGGCGGCGGGAAGAATATAACACACGGACGCCACGGCTAACATCCGAACACACAACCGCACTGGAGAGATCATGGCGCTGTATCTACTTTCCGGCGGCCATGCGCCGCGCAATGTATTCCTGCACTTTCGCGATCTTGCATGCTCCGAGCAAGCCGGCGGCTTTCTCGGGATCGGCTGCAACCGAAGGCTCCGCGGCGTACCATATCATCTGCGGGAGATTGTGATCGGCGGCGTCACCCTCATGCGAGACAAGACCGGTGAGGATGTCCCACCGCTGCGCGGGCGCCAGCCGTTGCGCCGCGGAGGCAAGATAGAGGCGCACGACCGGAGACGGATCGCTGGCGGCCATTTCGGCAAAGCGGGCGAGTGCGGGCGCAGCCGGCGCGCCACTTTCGCAGAGGAGCTGGATAGTCCAGGCGCGGACATATTCCATCGGGCTCTTGAGAAGATCCATCGCGAGATCGTCGTGCAGGCCCTTGATCCCGTGGAGCGCCCATAGGGCGCGAAGCTGTCGCGTTTCCGAGGGATTCTCACGCACGATCTTTATGAGTGCGGCTTCGGTTTTCGGATTTGGCCCTCTCTCCTGCAGAATCCGGCGGGCGTGGCGCACCATCCATTCATTCTCGCTCAACTGAAGCTGCACTAGTTGTTCGTTGGTCGAGCTCCCAAGATCGACCGGCCCCGGTTTCACGCCGCGATAAACGATCTTATAGATGCGCCCATTCGTGCGATCGACCTGATCCTTCTGCTGATAACACGGCACTTTGTCGTACCAATCGTTCAGAAAGACGGAGCCATCCGGCCCGAGTTGAGGTGACAGCCCGCGAAACCATCCATCGTTTGCGACGAGAAAATCGATGTTCTTGCGGCTGCGAAGGCCCGAGCCCTGACGCTCCATCACTTCATTGCGCACCTTGTTCATGTGGATGTCGTTGAAGAAGAAATTGTCGCGGAACTCCGCGGGCCACTGGCCGCCGAGGTAAAACATCGCGCCCGAGTAGGCCCGCTTCTCGTACTCGAAATCGGCGATGGGACCGATGTCCGCATAGGTATTCGGATTGGAATGCGAACCGCCCTGCCGCACATAGCGCGCGCCCTGGATGCACTGCCACATGTGCGGGATCACGCAGGCCGCGAAGCAGGCCTGGCCGTGATCGTTCCAATCGACGCCCCACTGATTGCTCCCGCCCTCACAGTAGCGCTCGAACCTTTTGGTGAGCGGATGATACCGCCAGACCGCCGCGTTGATCCGCACCCGCTCGCTGGCAGGAGTTCCCGGAGCGCCCACATTGGATTGCGTGAAGACTCCGTGCGTGCCGTAGAGCCAGCCGTCGGGACCCCACGCGAAGTCATTCAGGGTCTCGTGACGGTCGTCATTCCCCCACCCGTCCAGGACGATCTGTGGCTCGCCGGCTGGCGCGTCGCCGCCGGGCTTCACCGGAATAAAAAGGAGATTGGGAGGCGCCCCTACCCAGATTCCGCCGAATCCGGCCTGAATGCCGGTGGCGAAGGTCATCTTATCGTAGAAGACGGTCTTCTTATCGTACTTCCCATCGCCGTGGATGTCTTCGAGGATCAAGATTCGATCCTTCGGCTTTCCGGGGCAATCGGGGTAATTCGTGTTTTCGAGCACCCAGATGCGCCCGCGATCGTCGATCGTGTACGCGACGGGCTGCGTGATGTCGGGTTCGCTGGCGATCACCTGAACGCTGAAGCCCTCCGGCAGCTTCATGGCTTTCACGGCGGCCTCGGGGGAAAGGCTTTCGGTGGTCGCGACGGGCCGATCCTTGTCGTGGAGCGGATCGTAGGCGTGCGCGGTGGCGGCTAGCGCTGCGGCAAGGAGCGGGAGTAACTTTCGCATGGCTGGGATCATGGTGAAATCGGTGGAGCGGTCAAACATTGGCGCAATTCCGGCAAAAGCGGTGCGGAGCCTTCCGCGGCGAGCCGGGGATATGAAGTCTGGACAGATCATTCCAGCGCATTAAAGGTTCGCCGGATATGCCAAACGAAGCCCGCATCTCCCCCACGTGGAGCAAACAGAAGCTGCTGCTCGGGATCTTCTTTATCGCCTTTGGCGCCTGGTTCATGCGCGACGCGATCGTCGGCTATCCCCGCAGTAACGAGCGATGGGAGGCCCACAACAAGCTGGCGCAAGCCAATCGCGAAAGCGACTGGCCCGCCGAAGCGCAGCGGCACGGCTGGACCGTGACGCCGCCGGAAAAGCGGTACGAGCGTTCGGATATCGTGATGCAATACGTCATGGGCGGTCTTTTGGGGGCAATCGGCGGCCTGGTGCTTCTCTACTGGGCGACGCAAAAGGGGCGCATCTTGCGTACCGACGACGAAGCGGTGTACACGGCGGCTGGTACGCGGGTTCCGTTCCCGGCGATCACGGACATCGACAAGCGGAAGTGGGAGACCAAGGGAATCGCACGCGTTCGCTACACGATCGACGGAAGGCTCGGGCGATTTGTGATCGACGATTATAAATTCGACACGGATCCGACCCGCCGAATTCTGGACGAGATCGAAGAGAAGACGGGACGGAAAGCGGCCGCGCCAGCGCAGACCGCGGCGGATGGGACGGCGGCGTAGGAAAGCGACCAGCGGCCGGGGCGGCTGCAGTGTGTCGGAGCGGACGGGCGAGATTGCCAGAGGGAGTGGCTTTAAGGAATCGAGAAGTCTTCGGTTTGCACCGCCGTAACAGTCTTCTCCTTCGCGCCGCAGAAGTAGTGAATGGTGAGAGTCTTTAGCTGGCCCGCGGCCGGATCGGGAGAAAAGTCCCAGCGCGCTTTCAAGCGGATGGTGTTGTCACCGACGAGGTTCCGGACCTGTTCCGTCACATTGATAACCTGATCGCCCACGCCGTATGTGGCCGAAACGATTCGGATCACCCCTTCCGCCAGCACCTGCAGGCCCTGGTCCCGCTTTTCCCGCTCCACCGCGCCTGCGCCGTCCGTGTCCTGGCGCTGGATCATTTTCTGTTCCATCGCATCGAGTTGCTGGCGATACCAGAGCTTCGCAGCCTGCTGCCTTCGTTCATACTCGGCCCGCAGCGTCACGATCTCTGGCGGCGTCTTGTGAGCGCCGGACAGTGGCGTCTCTTCGGTTACTGCTGGCCTGGTTGCGGGCTTGGGCTTGGCGTCCACCGCGCCAAACGGAGAAGCTTTCGGCGTGGAAAGCGCCTCGCCCTTCCCCAGACGCGCCAAGTCCGACTCGAAGGCATTGCGCAAGATCCGCGCGTTGCCGGGGACGGCTGCGCCCGGCGGGTAGCCATCAGTCGTCCCACCGCCAGCATACGCGTCGTGCTCGGCTCTCACGGACTTCAGGAAATCCATGTTCCCGATTTGCAGGAGGGTCTGAATGATGGATTCCAAGTCCTTCACGTATTTTTGGATTCGCTCCTGCTGCAAGCGATTCGCGACGCCGCCGCCGCCAAGCGTAGAAGCAGCCGCTGGCGGCGGAGCGGTCTTTGCAGCTCCCACGATCCGCTGCGCTTCATACACTTCGTCCAAATTGTTCCGGACATCGGCCACGTTCCCGTCCGCGGACAAGCTCACGTCCTCGGTGGACTTCCCTCCATTCCAGACGAACCGGTACTTCCTCTCCGCTTCGTCGCTATTCAGCAATTTCCAGGCGCCGGTAATCCCCGGCTCCTGAGTCGCAGTCCGATCCGCTTTCACCTCGACCGCGTGATTGCCCCACATCCATTTTCCAACGATCGGATCGGAAGCGCCGCCCGCGCCCTGGCCTCGCGCGAAAGCGGTGAGCCAGCCCAAAGCGAAGAGCACATGTGCGAGCCTGCGCATCTTTATATCCATAGCGGAGCCGAGCGTGCCGGGCCCGGCGGGGCTTGGCAATTTTTCATTTTGAGGAAGACGGGACGGTGCATTTCGCCCGACCGGTACGAGGATGTAACCGATCGTGACGGCCGCGAAGATGAACCACCCCACATACTGTGAGATGGCGCCTCTTTAAGTCTCCGATTCGGTGAGTTACTAACGGCACGCCGTCTGCTTTTGGCGAGCGAATGCGCATTGTTTGGATGGCCCTTCTTCTTTCGCTTTCCGCCGCCCAGGCGCCTGCGGCGCCGATCAGCGCGAAGGAGCTGGACCTGATGGTGCGCCTCCGTGTGCCGGAGGCCGACATATTGCGCGCGGTTTCAGACCGCCGTCTGCTGGCGCCGATCGACCCAGTGCTCGAAGGGAAACTCTCCGGCGATGGGGCGTCGAAATCGCTTATCGGCGGCCTCAAGGATGGCCGCTTCGTCCTCGACCCTGCGGCGGCTGCGCGAGCTGTCCGAACTCAGGAACAAGCCAGGACCGCCGCCGTGCGCCAGAGCGACGCGGACACTGCCGCGGCCATGGCCCGGACGTCCCGTCAAGCGTTCCCGGACATGGCGTCGATGGCAGATATCGACACCATGTCCGACGATCCGGAAGACGGGTTGTTCACAATCGACAACGGGAACGGCGGCCCCATCATCCGGCTTCACAAGCCGCCGCGTTATTGGATCTGCTTTGCGGACGATCTGCAGCGATTGGACGCTTCTGGGCGGCTCGTTCCGTTCAAGGAGGCGAATCTCATCAAAGTGCAATACTTCCTTTTATACTTCTCCTCTGCCTCGTCCGTCGCGGGACGAAGCTTTACGCCGCAGCTCGTCGCGGCGTACAACCGCCTCAAGCCGCTGCACCCGGAACTTGAAGTCATATTCATGAGTTCGGATCAATCCGCCGCCGAGATGCATGACTACATGCGGCTCGAGAAGATGCCGTGGCTTGCCGTCAAATTCGAGCGCGTCCCATTCTACCGAAAGTTCCGAAAACCGACGCTTCCGTGGCTTGCCATTATCGACGGGGAAGGCAACCTCATACAGGCGATCCACGGGAAGGATCCCGATGGCTGGGTTGAACCGTCCGTGCCACTTGGACGGCTGACGAAGATGCTCGGCGGGTAGGGAGGAGCGTAGCCCGTCGAGACGCGTAAACACACGATGCAGCTCCAAATCAACCACGGAGAAAGGGCAAGCACCAGCCATAGGTGCAAATTTAGTACGAAAGCCGCTTCTGACTTTCGCGCTGCCAGCGAATGATCTCCAAATGAGGGGAAAAGCGTTGTAACGTTATCTCCGTGATCGCTCCGCGTTTGGATCGTGATGGGACGCGGCTTGTCACAGGGAGGGGATTGCTGAGGCGCGAGACTACGGCCGCCGGAAGCTTGATTGATCAATGTACGGCTGTCCCGATACACCATTTATTTAACCGAGAGCACTGTGCGGAGGAAGGGGGCGGTGCGGCTTTTCTTGCATCGGGCGACCTCTTCGGGTGTGCCGCAGGCGACTACTTCTCCCCCGGCTTCGCCGGCTTCGGGGCCGATGTCGATGACGCAATCGGCCTCCGCGATGAGGGAGAGATTGTGCTCGATGACAACGACGGTGGCTCCGTCGTCCACGAGGCGGTGCAGCATGCCGAGCAGTTTCTGCACGTCGCACATGTGGAGACCGATGGTCGGCTCTTCCAGAAGGTAGAGCATCGACTTGGGTTCGCGCGCCTGGCGCAGGGAGGCGGTGGTCGAGCGGCTGACACCGCGGTTCAACTCGGTGACGAGTTTGAGCCGTTGCGCTTCGCCGCCGGAAAGAGTCGGGCTGGGCTGGCATAGCTGGAGGTAGCCGAGGCCGGAATCGGTGAGAAGCTGCATAGGCCGGTGGATTTTCGGGACCGCTTTGAAGAAGCTGGCGGCCTGCTCGATAGTCATCTTCATGACATCGCCAATGCTGCTGTCGTTGTAGAGGACTTCGAGTGTGGCGGTGTTATAGCGTTTTCCTTCGCAGTCGGGGCATGGGAGCCAGCTTGTGGGGAGAAAATTCATCTCGACCTTTATGAGGCCCTGGCCGGCGCAGGTCTCGCAGCGGCCGCCCTCGGTATTGAATGAGAAGCGGCTGGCGGTGTAGCCGCGCATGCGAGCCAGGGGCATCTGCGCAAAGAGCGCCCGGATCACGTCGAAGGCCTTGATGTAAGTGGCGGGCGTCGAGCGTGAGGTTTTGCCGATGGGCGATTGGTCCACTTCATACACCGCCTCGATGGCTTCCGAGAGCGGGCAGCGCTTCCAGGTTGAGGCGAGGGAGCCTTTCGTGAATGCGAGCGGGAGGGCGCCGCCGGCATCGGAATCGCGCCGGATGGCGACGAGACCGGTGTCGAGCGGCTTCGCCTTGGCGCTTCGCCTCGCCAGGCCAGCTTCGGCGGCAGGCTTGAGTACGCCGCGCATGAGGGTGCTCTTTCCCGAGCCGGAAATGCCGGTGAGAACAGTGAGCCGCCCGACCGGGATGCGCACATTGACATCCTTAAGATTGTGCAGATTTGCGCCCCGGATTTCGAGCCAGCGCGTGACCGCCGCGAGCGGGCGCCTCTTGCCACGCATCGGATGCACGAGCGGTTTTCTGAGACATCCGCCGGTGGCCGAGGCGGCGACGCGGGCGATCTGTTTGAGCGTGCCTTGCGCGACGATGGCGCCGCCAAAGGCGCCCGCGCCTGGGCCGAGATCGATAACGTGATCGGCGCGCTGCATGGTCTGCTCATCGTGCTCGACGATGACGAGCGAATTGCCCTTGGCCTTGAGGGCTTCGAGTGTGTCGAGGAGGCGCTCGTTGTCGCGCGGGTGGAGGCCGATCGTCGGCTCGTCCAGAACGTAAAGGACGCCGCGCAGATTCGACCCGAGCTGGGCCGAGAGACGGATGCGCTGGGATTCGCCGCCGGAAAGCGTCTTCGCGGAGCGTCCGAGCGCGAGGTAGTCGAGGCCGACCTGGCCCATGAAGCTGAGGCGCTGCGCGATCTCGGGCAATATATCGGCGGCAATGAGGGTCTGCGTCCCTTTGAATTTGAGCCTGCCGATCCATTGGAGCGCGAGCCTGGCGGAGAGTTCCGCGACTTCGGAAATGGTGGAGCCGGAAAGCCGGACGTGCCGGGCTGTCTCATTCAGCCGGGCGCCGTGGCATGTGGGGCACTCGCGCGCTTCACCGGCCTCCAGCGATTCGTGCTGCCGCTCCTTGTCCATCTCGATCTCGAGTTGCGACTCGAGGCGCGCATTTTCGGAGCTGCGCCAGACTTCGCCGAAGCCGTGGCACTCCGGGCAAAAGCCATGCGGCGAATTGTACGAAAAGAGGCGCGGATCGAGCTCCTCGAAGGCCTGGCCGCACCCGGGGCAGCTCATCTCGGTGGAGACGATATGCGAGACATTCCTGGCGTCGAGGATGCGCGCGGTGCCCTTGCCGATTTCGAGTGCGCGCTTGAGCAATTCCTGAGTGCGGCCAGACGAGCCGCGCTCACCCACGAGCACGTCGATGGTGTGTTCGCGAAACCGCTCGAGCTTGGTGAAGCGATCGGCGGCCACCCAGCGCCCATCGACCAGCAACTGATCGAACCCCTGCCGGATGGCCCATTTCGCCACATCGGTATGGAAGCCTTTCCGCGCCTTGATGAGCGGAGCGAGAATGCAGATCTTCCCTTTGCGCGCAAGGGCATCGGCCCGCTTCACGGCAGACGCGAGACTCTGCTTTTCCACGGGCAGCTCGCACTTCGGGCAATATTGCGTGCCGAGCTTCGCGAAGAGCAGCCGGAGGAAATGATAGACTTCGGTGACGGTGGCGACCGTGGATTTGCCGCCGCCGCGCGTAATCCGCTGCTCGATCGCGACACTGGGCGGGAGCCCCGCGATGCTATCGACATCGGGCTTTTCGAGTTGATCGACAAATTGCCGGGCGTAGGCCGACATGCTGTCGAGAAAGCGCCTCTGGCCTTCGGCAAAGAGAATATCGAAGGCGAGCGTCGATTTGCCGGAGCCGCTGAGGCCGGTGATGACCACCATCTGGTCACGCGGGATCGTGACGGAGATATTCTTAAGATTGTGCTCGCGCGCGCCGCGGATTTCGATGGCGTGCGATTCGGGGGCCGCGATGCGATAGGTTTGCGGATCTTCCGCGACGCGCAGCGACTGGCCGCTCGGAGCTGCATCGGTCTCACTCGCGGCATGCAGATCGAGCAGGCGCCGCAGGTAGCGTCCCGTGTGCGATTCGGCGACTTCCGCGACCTCTTCGGGTGTGCCGGCCGCGACCAGCCTGCCCCCTTCCGCGCCTGCTTCGGGGCCGAGATCGATCACGTAATCGGCGCACTTGATCACCTCGAGATTGTGCTCGATGACGAGGAGGCTATTCCCCTGCTCCACGAGGCGGGCGAACACTTTCACGAGCATCGCCACATCGTCGAAATGGAGACCCGTCGTCGGCTCATCGAGGATGAGGAGCGCGCCATCCTCGGCCCGTTTTGCAAGGCGCTCGACGAGCTTCAGCCGCTGCGATTCGCCGCCGGAAAGGACATTGAGCGGCTGGCCGAGCGTGAGGTAGCCGAGACCGACCTCCTCCAAAAGCCGAAGCGGACCGGCGACGGCGGCGGCCTTTTGGGGTAAAATGTGGCCTTGCCCGGCAAGATCCGAGAAGAAGCCAATCGCACGGGTCACGGTCATTTCCAGCACGCCATGAATGGAGACGCCGCCAAGCTGGATCTCGAGTATGTGCGGCTGATAGCGCCTGCCCTCGCACTCCGGGCAGCGAACATAGAGATCGCTGAGGAATTGCATCTCGATCTTTTCGAAGCCGCTGCCGGAGCACCGTTCGCAGCGTCCGGCGCCCGAGTTGAAGGAGAACGAACCTGCGGTCAACCCATGCGCCACGGCGTCGGGAGTCGCGGCGAAAAGCTCGCGGACCGCATCGAAGACGCCAAGATAGAGGGCGGGGCTGGAGCGCGGGGTGCGCGAGAGCGGCGACTGATCGACCATGACCACCTCGCCGACCTGCCCGCCGCCTTCGACACGGTCGCAAGCGCCGGGCGTCTCGACGCCAGCGGCGCCACGCTCGCGCATGAGATTCTGATAGAGGACCTGATGAACCAGCGTGCTCTTGCCGGAGCCTGAGACGCCCGTGACACACGCGAAAACGCCGATGGGAAAATCGACATCGATGCCTTGCAAATTATGCTCTCGCGCACCTTTCACAGTGATCCAGTGCGCTGGCCGCACGCGGCGCTCTGGAACCGGAATGGATTTACGCCCGGTGAGGTAATCGGCCGTGAGCGAATCGACGCGTTTCCGGGAGGAACCGCCGCGCGTGGAGGGTAGGAGCGCATCGAGCGTGCCGCTGAAGACGAGATGGCCGCCAAGCTCGCCGCGGCCCGGCCCGAGTTCGACGAGATGATCGGCGGCGCGCAGAACGGCCTCCTCGTGCTCGACGACGACCAGCGTATTCCCCTTGTCCCGGAGCCGCCGGAGGATCCCGATGAGCCGCCCGGTATCGCGCGGATGAAGCCCGACGCTCGGCTCGTCCAGGACGAAGAGTGTATTCACCAGGGATGCGCCGAGGCAGGTCGTGAGATTCACGCGCTCGATTTCGCCGCCGCTGAGTGTGCGCGCAGGGCGGTCGAGGCTGAGATAGCTGAGGCCCGCCTCCACGAGATAGCGAAGGCGCGACGACGCCTCATCCAGAAGCATGCCGGTGGCGGCATCGGCACGCGCGACGCCCTCCAGGAGGCCGAGCAGATCGCTCACGGAAAGCGATTGAAGCTCCGGAATGGTCTTGCCGCTGAGCGTGAAGTTGAGCGTCGCGGGCTGGTAGCGGCCGCCGTTACAATCGGGACAGAGCGTGTAGTTCCGATACCGGGAGAGAAGCACGCGGACGTGCATCTTGTACGCTTTCGATTCGAGCCAGTCGAAGAAACCTTTCACCCCGTACCAGAGACCTTCCTTCCACAGCTCCTCGCCGCTCACCCCGGGCCGCTCGCCGTACATGACCCACTTCCGGTCCGCCCTGGGCAATTCATCGAATGGACAAGTAACATCGACCTCGCGCCGCCGGGCCGCGGTGAGAAGATCGCGCTGGCATTCCCGTCCGTTTTCGGTCTGAAACGGGCGGATGCACCCTTCGAGAAGGCTGAGCCGCCGGTCGGGGATCGCCCGCTCCAGATCGATGGCGATCGTCCTGCCAAAACCGCGGCACGTCGGGCAGGCGCCGAGCGGATGATTGAAAGAAAACAAACCGGGCGTGGGTGGAACGATATCGAGATCGCAGTAGGCGCAATGCCAGCCGGTGGAGAAGAGGAGCATCTGCGCCGCTGCCGCCGCTTCGCCCGCTGGCGCGAAGCCTGCTTTCCCTCTGCCGAAGCGCAGGGCGGTTTCGACCGCCTCGCACAGACGGGAGCGATTTTCCTCTGAAGCGGCGATGCGATCCTGGACGACAAATACGAGCGCGGGAAGGCGCTTCAGTTTCGGCCCTTCATCGAGCCGGAAAATCTGGCCCTCGACCCAAATGCGAAGGTAACCCTGCCCCCGGAGAAACTCGAAAAATTCCCGAGGCGCGGTCTTTGCGGGAACAGGAACTCCGAACACCACGAGGAGCGGAGCGCCGGCCTGCGCCGAGAGGACCTCGGCGACGATGGAAGCCGCGGTCTCGGGCCGAATTTCCCGCCGGCACGAAGGGCAATGCGCGCGCGTGGCCCTGGGAAGCAGAAGCTTGAGATAGTCGTTGATCTCCGTCATCGTGCCGACGGTCGAGCGTGTCGATTTGATGCTGTTCGCCTGTTCGATGGCGATGGCGGGCGGGATGCCGCGGATAGAATCGACCTTCGGCTTGTCCACCCGCTCCATGAACTGGCGGGTATAGGGCGAGAAAGTCTCGACATAGCGCCGCTGGCCCTCGGCATAGACGGTGTCGAAGGCGAGGCTCGACTTGCCCGAGCCACTTGGCCCCGAGACGACGATGAGCTTTCCGAGTGGAAGATCGAGATCGAAGCCCTTGAGATTGTTCTGGCGCACGCCGCGGAGTTCGATCGATCCGGGATCGGGCACGACGGTGACGACGGGACGATGCATTGGAATCGGAAAGGTCGCCGCGCATGGAGTAACCTTCAATGGCGACGTGAAGAGAAATCGGGGCCGGAGGTGTGGTCAGCCCCCTTTTCAACAGCCGTCCCGCCGCCGGCTATTCAGGCAGCGGGGGATCATGCGCCGGAGCGGCGCCCGGGGCATTCGATGGGCTCTGGTGCATGCGGCGCCTTTGACGGTCGGCAAACTTTAGCGCGTTCACGACTTCCGATCAGCGCGCGTGTGCGGTCCCGCAAAGCCCCACCGGGGCGATTCAGCCCCAGCCCAACGCACCACGTTGGGTTCGGGACAACGATCGGACGAGCCCTGTAAGGGCGGCTCAATCCCACACATGCACCTCATCCACGACGCGTTGTCGTAACGGCTGAAGTGAGCCGCCCTTACAGGGCTGGGCG
>JBBSFI010000075.1:0-21304 GCA_038238905.1 Chthoniobacterales bacterium
CATCCAAACAAAACCGCCGCATCCGCCCGCGGGTTACAGCACTGGGCTCATGCAAACACACCGGAAAGCCGATAAATTCCCCTTGCCTCCGCATGACCGACTTCATCTCTCTACCTGTGCGTTCAACCCGCTGCAACCTGACCCTCCACCCGCGCTAAACTCCCGCCGCCTCAAGAAGGTTCTCCAACACCCTGGAAGCTTCGAAATACTCGGCTGCAACCTCGAAGGCAGCCTTGCTGTGAGCCGCATAATCAGCATTGATCTCCTTCACTGCTTCCGGAATCTCGTCGAGTGTTTTGAATCCAAAAAGACCGCGCCGGCAGCCATAATGCGCGCTGAATCCCGTCTCCTGAGTAATCACAGGCCGGCCGGCAGCCAGATAGCAGGCCGACCGGTCTGAAAACCAGCCTGTGTTGAGCCTAACATATTGATCCTTGGCCACCGTAAACTCCCCCTTGGACTGTTGAAGGTAGCGTTTGTAGGCGTCGGGGTCAATGCTAATCGCGTTCGGGTCGGTCAAGCTCCAGCCGAAAGCCTTCAGTCGATCGCGGGTTTCCGGGTCTTTAAGATTTGTCGCAAGCTCGAAAACTTCACCCGATTTTTGCGGCGCCTCCGCGAACTTTAGGAACTCCAGCGATTTACTCCAGAGGTAGCGTTCGCCTCGCCATTCGATGTCCTTGAGACCGCTGGTGTTCCAATTTGCCACGGAGGTAAATCGCGCCTCAGGTTGCGGCGGGATCAAGGTTTTCCAGAGATCCGTAACGACCGGCTGGCGGGTCGGAATCCATCGAAAACCATGATTCGGGACCGGGAACGCCGGCGTGCCAACATTCTCTCCAAAAGTAAAGAGCGCCTTGTGCCGCCGGAGCTTGTCGATCGACGCCGCCGTCCCTTTGTCTATCTCGATCTGTTCCACACCGGGATCGCTCTCCACATAGAGCACGCGATCGCTTTTTAACAGATCGGAATTTAACTCCTGCGAACCGCAAATGTTTAGAATCGCATCCGCCTCACGATACATTTCGCGCATCCGGCGAAGGCCGATGCCGACGGCTTCATTGGGGTGCAAATATCTCGCGCAGTAACACCAGCGCCCTTCGAATCCATGCTCCCTGCCGAGCCGCGAGAGTGTCTCGATGGCATATGCGTAGTCGGGCGTGGTCTGCCAATTCGTCGGATCATAGGCGAACCGGGCAGAATCTTCGAAGTAATACACGTCGTGGCCAAGCCGCTGCAAACCAATGATATAGTGAAGATGCTGCCATACCACACCGGCGATCGGGATTCCCGCCATGAATCCCATCACTATAATTTTCTTTCGCCGCATCGTGGCGCTAACTGGCAGCGGGCGCCTGGAGATGCCGCACGATGGTTGCCGGATTGCCGGCTACCACGACATTGGCGGGAACGCTTTTTGAAACGACGGCGCCAGCTCCAACGATTGCGTTTTCGCCGATCGTAACTCCTTTCAAGATCACCGCGTTCATGCCGATCCACGCATTGTCGCAGATCTTCACGGGCGCGGCCCGAATCTCCGGACGCGGCGGGCGATCCTTGAAAAACGGGGCCAGGGCATAAGTATCCTGCCGGCGCTGCGCGACATCAAGCGGATGAAAATCCGAATCTGCAATGCCGACATTCCATGAAATGAGGACATGCCGGCCAATCTCGATCCGCTCTTCTGCCATCACCATAACCCCGTTGAGAAGCGAAAAGTCACCGACGGAACAGAACCCCTTCGGCCCGAGCGAGAACGAGCAGCCCGCGTAGATCGAGACGTGATCGCCAAAGACCGCCGCGGGCGAAAGCTTGCTGCGCAGGAAGCGAAAACTCTGAGCCGTCTCCGCGTAGAACCCTTCGCCCCAGATAACATTTTCGGGAATGGGATGCGGCCACCAGTCATTTTCAGGGCGCCGCTCGGGGCTGACGTTGCTCATAATGGCTGCACGATATTCAATTTAGCGGCGTGATACAAACTCGCATACGCGCCTCTGCGCGCCACAAGCTCGTCTCCGGCGCCGACTTCCAGCACGCCGCCCGGGCCGAGCACCACGATCTTTTCGACGCCATGCACCGTGGCTATCCGATGGGTGATGATCAGCGTGGTGCGGCCCCGCATGAGCGCCTCGATGGTCTTCATGATGGCGGCCTCAGTCGTCGGATCGAGCGCCGATGTCGGCTCATCCAAAAGTAGGATCGGGGCGTCTTTTAGGAACGCGCGGGCGATGCCGATGCGTTGGCGCTGGCCGACGCTCAAGTGTCCGCCACGTTCGCCGACCTGGCTGTGGTAGCCGTCTTGCATCGCGGCGATAAAGTCATGCGCCTGCGCCCGCTTTGCCGCTTCCACAATCTCGCTTTCGGCCGCTTCCGGCCGGCCGTAGGCGATATTCTCGCGAATGCTCGTGGAGAACAGAAGCGTGTCCTGCAGCACGATGGAGATCTGGTTCCGCAGCGATTTTTTTGTCACGGTCCGAAGATCGCGCCCATCCACCCGCACCCGACCGGCGTCTGGATCGTAAAAGCGCGGGACGAGCGCGAGCAACGTGCTCTTTCCCGCTCCCGTGCCGCCGACGAAGGCAACCGTCTGGCCCGCCTGGATTTGCAGGTTCACGTCGCGGAAGATCGGCTGCTCCGCCCGGTAGCCGAACGAAACGCCCTCGAACGAAACATCGCCCCGAACCCGTCCGATCGGTTCTGCGCCTGGCGCGTCCTTTACGTCGTCGGCTTGATCCAGCACTTCGAAGCAGCGCGCGCCCGCGGCAGCCGCCCCTTCCAGGGCCCAGGCGAGACTGGTGAGCGCTTCCAGCGGAGCGTAGAGCATCACAACATACGCCGTTATGACGATCAACTCGCCCTGGTTGAGCGTGTGCGCGAGCACATGCTGCGAGCCGAAATAGTAGATGGCAGCCGTGCTCACCGCCATGATGGCGCTCACGACCAGCGAGCTTTTCATCGATGTGCCCGTCAGTTCGAGATTCGCTTCGAGGCTTTGCTCCGCCGATGCCCGGAATTGCCCAACCTCATGCTCTTCGCGTCCGAACGCCTGCACCATGCGGACGGAGCTCAATCCTTCCTGCGCCACGGTGAGGAGCGCGCTCTCCCGCTCCTGAATCGCAGTGGATTGCCGCCGAATGCGCTCGGAATAGAGCCGAAGCACGAAGACCATCGCCGGAACGACAGCCAGCGAGAAAAGCGCAAGCTTGAAATCGAGCCTCCAGATCAGCGCGAAGGTGCTGAGGAGTCCCACGGAAGTTTGAAAAAGGAAGGTGCCCTTGCTGTAGATCGATTGGATGTACTGCGAGTCGTACGCCACCCGGAAGGACGAGTCCGCGCTCCGGCGGCGGTCGTGGAATTTGAGCGGCAGAACGTGGAGCCAGGAATACAGCTCGGTCCGGAGCTTCATGAGCGCCTGGAGGCCCACGCGAACGAACATCATTGTCGTCATGTAATTCGCGATTCCACCTAGAACATTGAAAATAACGATAGACGAGGCCAGCAGCAGGACCGCTTGGGGAACCGTCCATCCGCCGAGATGGAAGCCGAGCAGGGTTACTCCTGCGGTGGTGGGATGTTCCAGCGCCAGCATCTGCCAGAAGGCATTGAGCGGCCAGATTCGCAGCAGGTTGAAGGCCGTCGTCGCCAAGGTAAGCGCCATCGCCGCGGCTGTAGGCCTCCAATATGGCCGAAAATAGGCGAATGCGCGACGGTATATGGACATTTCGGAACAACCACCCGGTACAGAGGGAAAGGGCTATCCGCAAGGTCGATCGGTGTCCTGTTCCGAGACATTGTTGTCAGCGGTTCGGCAAATAGTTTGAACTATTTTCGCCTGCGTGCGTCTGATTTATTGAGAAAAGCGTTCCCCATTAGGGACGTGGCATCCCGGCTGCTTAAGCTGGGAGCAACCCAAACAACAGCACATGAAAAAGAACCTCAAGAAGGCGCATCGTTCGACAAATTTAAGTCTCGGAGACTTGATCCTCGCGGTAAGCGCCTGCAGTAAAAACAGCCGCGAAACCGTCGCAGCCGTGACCGACCTCCTCGAGAGCGGACGCGTCCGCCTGAACTCAAACGGCCACAAAGTGCGCGCGCGGGTGTACTAAATCCCCGGCTCACTCCAGTCTTTCGCGGGTAAATAACCGCGAATCCAAAGCGGAAGCGGCAAAACGCCCTTCCGCTTTTCCATTGGCGCCCTGCCGCTCCCTCGGCTTTGTTTGAGTCATACCCTCATGCGCTTCTCCTCCCAGTCCCGGCGGCACTTTCTACAACGTCTCGCGCTCGGCGCGGCCGCAGCCCCAATTGTCGGCCGCCGGCTTTTCGCGGACGATGGCGGGAGAAAAATCCGCCACGCCTCGTTCGGCACGTCCGGGATGGCGTGGTCCGACGTGACGTCGATCGCCTCTCATCCCGCGGTCGAAGTAGTCGCTGGATGCGACGTGGACGAACGCTCGACCACCGAGTTTCGCAAAAAATTCCCCAATGCCCGCATCTACACCGATTACCGGGAGTTGCTCGATAAGGAGAGGGATCTTCAGACGGTAAACGTCTCGACGCCCGACCACATGCACGCACCGATCGGCGGGGCCTGCCTCGAACAGGGGCTGGCTGTTTACGGGCAAAAGCCGCTTACACACGAGCTGTACGAATCGCGGCGGCTGGCGGAGCTTGCGCGGGATTACGGAGCTGTCACGCAGATGGGCATTCAGGTTCACTCCAGCACGGAGTATCGGACGGCCGTTAAACTCATCCAGGACGGAGCGATCGGGAAAGTGAAGGAGGTGCATACATGGAGCAGCAAGAAATGGGGCGACTCTGGCGCCATGCCGGCTCCATCGCCGATTCCCGACGGCTTCCACTGGGATCTCTGGCTTGGGCCGCGCTCCGAGCGTCCTTTCATCGGGGATGGATGGTACCATCCCGGAAATTGGCGCAAGCGGGTCGATTTCGGGACCGGAACTTTCGGCGATATGGGCTGCCACATTTACGATCCCGTATTTGAGGCATTGGCGCTTACCGCGCCGATCACGGTTCGCAGCGAAGGCGCGCCTCCGAACGAACACTCGTGGTCAACGGATGCCGTAGTGAAGTACGTCTTTCCACGCACGCCGTTCAGCGCGGGTGAGACCGTCGAGGTCACATGGTACGATGGCGACCAGCGTCCGCCAGAGGCGATTCAAGCGCAGGCGGCTGGGCCTGACGGCAAAGCGAAGCTGCCCGATCAAGGATCCATTTTCGTCGGGACCGATGGACTTATGGTCCTGCCTCACATCGCGATGCCACGTCTGGTCGGCGCTAAAGAGTACCATATCGAGCCGGTCGCCGGAGGGAACCATTGGCACGAATTTATCGACGCGGTGCTCGGAAAGGGTAAGACCGGCGCCCACTTCGGTTACTCAGGGCCCTTATCCGAGGCCGTGCTGCTCGGCAGCGTGGCGAGCCGCTTTCCGCAGACGACGTTGAACTGGGATGCGAAAGCTTTAAAGTTTACGAATCAGGATGAGGCCAACCGTTGGGTGAAGCGCGACTACCGGTCTGGCTGGCCTGAAATCTAGCGCGTTGCCTGCTTCCGACAATTCGGCGCTTGCCCCGGTCTCCTTCGTGGGATCAACTTCTCGGGCAATGATCGTAACAACCGCGCAGCTTTACAAGGTCGCCTACGGCAAATTCGCCGTCGGCGCCTACAACATCAATAATGCGGAGCAAACCATGGGCCTCTTCCGTGGCTGCATCGAGAGCCAGGCCCCGTTCATTATTCAAATCTCGAAAGGCGCGCGGAAATATACCGACAAGCGGATGCTGGAGGCGATCATCCGGTCCGCGGGCGAGATTTTTCCAGACGCGATTTATGCCGTCCACCTCGATCACGGCGATGAGGAGACTTGCTACGACTGCATCGATTCGGGCTTTTACTCGAGTGTGATGATCGACGCCTCGCACGAGTCGTTTGAAAAGAATATCGAGATTACGAAGCGCGTCGTCGATCGGGCCCACCAGAAGGGGATAAGCGTCGAGGCGGAGTTGGGGATGCTCGGCGGCGTCGAGGAGGACATCGCCGTCGATGAACATCACGCATGCCTCACGAATCCCGACGAGGCGCTGGAGTTCATCCAGAGGACGCACTGCGACTCGCTTGCTGCGGCCATTGGCACCAGCCACGGCGCCTACAAGTTCAAGGGACAGCAATCGCTGCATTTCGAGGTAATCGAACAGATCGAGGAAAAATTGCGCGCCGCCGGGCTTCCGCCGACGCCGATTGTGATGCACGGCTCATCGAGCGTCCCTCAGGAGGAAGTGCTCCGCATTAACGCGGCGGGCGGCACGCTCGACCCGAGCGCGCGCGGTGTGAACGAAGAGGAATATCTGCCTGCGGCAAAGCTCGGCGTTACGAAGGTGAATATCGACACCGACGGAAGGATCGTCTGGACGCGCGTGCATCGCGAGTATTTCCGCGACAAACCCGGCGACTTCGATTTCCGCCCTCCGGGCAAAATCTTCATGGACGAATACGCGCACTTCATCGCGCGAAAGAACGAAAAGCTCGGATCCGCCGGCACGCTCGCCGAAGTGCGCGCCTTTGTGGAAGGCCAAAGGGCGAAATAATCTTCCATGAGGCGCATCCTCCTGGCCGGGATCATTTTCGCGGCGCCATTCCTCGCGGCGAACGCCACCCCGCCGCTCACGATCGAGCGCGCGGCTGCCCTCGCTCAGAAAGAGTTGCGCGATCGCGGCCTCGACAAACAGATCTTCGTCGCTTCGCTTGCCATCGAGAAGGAATCGCTGGCCGATGCGCGAGACCATTGGTTTGCGCGCTGGTCGGAGGCGATTCCGGGCGACGATCGAAAGAAAGAGGTCGGGCTTCGCATCAACATGGATGGCGGGCTGGTCCGCGTTGTCCAGGGGACCGGCGGAGCCGATGAGCTTTTGCGCGACCACCGGACCCGAATCGATCGCCCCAGCATCCTTAATCTCAAGCATTAGCGTTCAGCCGAACGCCGCAGATCCCGCAGAGCTGGGCAAATCCGAAACCTGACACAGCCCCAGAGGTCGAATCCATCCGCCCGTCATTGTTAACAATGAGCACCTTGCCCCTCCCGTTCCGTTCATTGCTCCGCCCCGGAGAAGCTCCGGCAAATGGGTGCTCTTCGGCTGCGGCGGATGCCTCGGCCTCGTCATCCTTTCGGGGATCGGCTTCGTGGTTCTCTTCTACACTGTGATGAGTGGCATCAAAGCCAACGAGCCGTACAAGTCTGCCATTGCCACAGCCATCGGTTCTCCCGAAGTTCAGGCAGAACTGGGCGCACCGATTCACACCGGATTTCTCGGCGAATTTTCAGTGAATCGAGAAGGTCCGGCCAGCGGCAAGGCGACGTTTGTGACTCCATTGAACGGACCCAAAGGAAGCGGAAGCTTTCACTACAACGCCGACCTCAAGAATGGAAAGTGGGTTCCCACGGAATTCACTGTGCAGATCGACAAAACCGGCAAGTCAATCGACCTCCGGCAAAGCCCGGACGAAGCGCAATAGCAACGGAATGGCGGATTCAACTCCGCCTGAACTCCCTGATGCAACCTTCCCGAAATGCGGCCAATCTTTTCGCCTTAGCCCGCTCTTAAACCTGTGCGAGCCAGCATCGAGCTTCTCGCTCCGGCGAAGATCAATTTAACTCTCGCCGTAAAAGGACGGCGGGAAGACGGCTACCATGAAATCGAGAGCGTAATGACGCCGATCTCCGTCTTCGATCGCGTCTCCCTCGCGCATCGGGAGGACGGCGACGGCATCCTGTTCACGTGCGACGATCCGACGCTGCCGGTGGGTGAGGACAACTTGGTGGTAAGAGCCGCCCATCTTTTTTGCGAAAGTTTTGGCTTCGAGCCGAATCTCACAATTGATCTCGCGAAGCAGATTCCGCACGGAGCGGGACTCGGCGGCGGAAGCAGCGATGCGGCCGCCACGCTGCGCGGTTTGAACGAAATCTTCGCGACCGAACTTGCCGATGAGGAGCTCGGGGATCTGGCCGCGGCGCTGGGCTCGGACATTCCGTTCTTTGTCTATCGATCTGCGGCGATCATTCGCGGTCGCGGTGAAAAGGTGGAACGGCTCACGCTCGATAAGACGCTGCCGTTGCTCCTGCTGAAGCCCCCCTTCGGAGTGCCGACTCCGTGGGCGTACTCCCGCTGGAACGAGGCCCGGCCTATCCCCGGGGTCGATTACGGCCCCCAGCGGATTGATGGCACAGAGCTATCGCTGTTCAACGATCTGGAGCGGCCCGTCTTCGAGAAGCACCTCCTGCTGGCAGATCTCAAGACATGGCTGCGCGCCCAGCCCGAAGTGGAGGCTTCTCTCGTGTCGGGATCGGGCGCGACAGTCTTTGCCGTGCTTCGTAAGAAACAGCTAGGCGTCTTACTTGGGGAACGCATCGCCGCGGAGTTTGGACAGAACCTCTGGGCGTTTCTCTGCGAAACGGTTTGAAGCGCGCCTACACCTTTCCGGCGATGAAGTGCTCGAGCTTCACGATATCGGCAGCAAATTTACGGATGCCTTCGGCGGTCTTCTCTGTCGCCATGGCGTCCTCGTTGAGCAGGAATCGGAATTTCTTCTCATCCAGTTCGAGACGCTGAATATTCGCCTCTTTTGCCGCGGACGCATCGAGCTTTCGAACGAGCGGTTCGTGCGATCCGGCAAGTTTTGCGAGCAAATCGGGGGAGATCGTGAGCAGGTCGCAACCGGCGAGTTCGACGATCTGAGACGTATTGCGAAAGCTCGCGCCCATCACTTCCGTGCGATGGCCGAAATGCTTGTAGTAGGCATAAATCTGAGCCACGGACTGCACGCCCGGATCTTCGGCGCCGGTGAAGTCGCGCTTCTCAGCCGCCTTGTACCAATCGTAGATGCGACCGACGAACGGCGAGATAAGCTGCACTTTCGCCTCCGCGCAGGCAACCGCCTGGGGCAGCGAAAACAGCAGGGTGAGATTGCAGTGGATCCCTTCCTTGGCGAGCACTTCCGCCGCGCGGATGCCCTCCCAAGTGGATGCGATCTTGATTAAAATGCGATCCCGTGAGACGCCGGCCTTTTCATAGAGGCCGATAAGCTGGCGGGCCTTCGCGAGGGTCCCCTCCGTGTCGAAGGAGAGACGCGCGTCCGTCTCCGTTGAGACACGCCCGGGAACAATCTTAAGAATCTCCAACCCAAATGCCACGAGCACGTTGTCGATCACGTCGTCGATTTGGGCCTGGCCGGAGAGACCCGATCCCTTGCGATCCGCGAGCACCTTTTGGAGCAGATAGTCGTAGTCCGATTTCTGCGTAGCTTGGAAAATGAGGCTCGGATTTGTTGTCGCGTCCTGCGGCTTGAATTCCCGCATCGTCTCGAAGTCCCCCGTGTCGGCGACGACTTTTGTGAATTTTTTAAGCTGATCGAGCTGCGAAAGTTGGGCGGCGGCGGGTGCTTCCAGAGTGGTGCTCATTTGTGCAGGGTGCGGATGAATGGTTTTTACGCGTGGAGAATGTAATGCCTGCGCGGGAGCGCGGCAAAAGCTTTTTAGCGTGCCGTGGCAAAGACCCTGCTCTGTTACCCCGCGCCGCGTCTCAAACTTACACCAGCCCAATGAGTAATATTCAACGCGACCGGCACATCGATAGCTGGAACGTCCGAAATCTAGCGCTCCGCAGGTAGAACCGCTCTGCTGGAGATCAAGGAGAAGAATCTCCAAACGCTCAATGGCAGAATGCGGACTTGGTACGGCGGCTTGCAGGCGCGCCGCGCGCCGCTGGTTTCGGCAAGCCCGGCGCAGGTGACCGCTTTTAATTAATGCCGAGGCCGCCGCATACGCCTCGCTGCTCGCCATCACAAAAGAGGAGGCCGCCGACCTTGCAACACTCCGCAACGCCCCGATCGCCGCGCCGGAGAGCGAATCGGACGAGGCGAATGCGGAGGAAGAGGCGCGCGCGAACTAATCAGCGCTCGTCCCAAGACGCGGTGTGACCGGTCAGCCGCAGATCGGCGCCGATTTTTTTGTAAGAGGGATCTATTAGAATCGTGGAACTCGCGCTCGACGCAGCGCCCTTTCCACCGACAACCGGCGCCGGTCCGCCACAAAGAATCGGCGCCATGTAGAAGCATACTTCATCGACCAATCTGCCGTCGAAAGCCTGCCCTAGGACATGCATTCCTCCTTCGATTAGAACGCACGTGACCTGCGCCCTGCCTAGCTCCCGGAGAACGGCGCGGAGCGCTTTTCCGCGGAAGACCCGTGTGCGATCCCGATGCTCGTCGGTGAAGAGATGCGCGCCGGACGGAAGCGCTCTTTTGCCGCTCGTAAGCACGACTCGCAATGGCTGCCGCGTTTTGGCGAAGTCAGCGACGCCGCGGACGGTGAGCCGGGGATTGTCGTGGCGCAGGGTGTTCGCCCCGATGAGTATTGCGTCCGCTCGGGCGCGCAAGCGCATGGCGTCCGTTCGCGATGCCTCACCAGTGATCCATTGACCTTCATCCGCCGACCGAGTCAGCCTTCCATCCATCGAAATTCCGGCCTTCGCAATCACCCACGGAAGCCCGCTGACGATCCACTTATTAAAAGGCGCATTGATGGCCGCGCATTCAGCGGAGAGGACACCCGTCCGGACTTCGATGCGAGCGTTCCGCAGTTGATCGAAACCGAGTCCGGCGTGATTCGGATTAGGATCCGTCGCGCCGGCAATCACTCGTCCGAACCCCGCCCCCACGATCGCCTCCGTGCAGGGCGGCGTGCGGCCGTGCGTCGAGCACGGTTCGAGCGTCACATAGAGCGCGGCGCCCTTTGCGAGCGACGGGCTTCGCAGCGCCGCGAGCGCTTCGATCTCCGCATGCGGCGACCCGGCGGCACGATGCCATCCGCGCGCCACGATGCGTCCGCCACGGACGATGACGGCTCCGACGGCAGGATTGGGACTCGTCAGCCCGATTCCTCTCCTGGCTTCGCGCAAAGCCGCCCGCATAAAGTGTTCGTCGTCGTTCACACGGCCACATTGCACCTTGCAACCGCCGGATTGAACCCGGAATTTCACTCTGTGCGCCTTTCCCTCCGCGAGAAACAGAGCTTTTACGAACACCTCTCGCAATTCGTGCGCGGCGGAGTGCCGCTGCCGATGGCTGTCGAGAAGCTCGCCTCGACGAGCAGCGGGTCGCTCCGTGGGGTGTTCCTCAAGCTGCGCGACGGGCTGGCTGGCGGGCTCTCCGTACCCGATGCGTTCGCCGCGCTCGCGCCGGCACTCGGCGAAACGGAGCGCGCGGCGATCGCCGCTCTGGGCCGCAGCGGACGGATGGAGAGCGGGCTTCAGGAGTTGTCCAACTACTTTGGGGCGCTCGCGAAAGCGCGTGAAGAGATTCTCCAACGGAGCCTCTGGCCCCTCTTCTCGTTGAATTTTGGTTTCCTGGCGCTAAACATTCCGAAGCTGCTTGGTGAAGGTGGGACGCACGCTTATTTGAAAAGCACCGCGTTCCTTTTCTTCGTCTTCTACGGTTTGCTGGCGATCGTCGCGCTTTCGATTCCGCTCCTTCGGGACGCCGGGTCGCACAATGCAACTTTGGATTGGATTTTACGACGGGTCCCGCTCATCGGAAAAGTGCGGCGCTCCCTCTCGCTGGCGCGCTTTTGCGCCACCTACGATATGCAGCTCGAGGCGGGCGTGAATGTGATCGACAGCTTGATCGCCGCCGGTCACGCGAGCCAGAGCGGGCTGATCGAATCCGCGATGGCCCGGACTGTGCCGCGCGTTCGAGAAGGCGCACAGGTCGGACCGCTGCTTGCGGAGAGCCGGGCGTTCCCGGAAAGTTTCGTGCGCACATTTCTGGTGGCCGAAGAAACCGGCGAACTCGATCGCGCCCTCGGAAGGCTGGCTATTCAGTACCAGGCGGACGGGCTTGGACGACTGGAACGGTTGTCGCATCTCATTCCGCGAATCGTCTCGCTGTCGGTGATGATCTATCTCGGCTGGGAAATCGTCAGCATGTACAAAGGTTATCTGGATGGAATAATGCGCCAATTTGGCTCGGATTGAATCGCGATACGCGTCACACATATGCGACGACTTGGCGCATATATTGGTTGTGACGATACGTGCTTGTTAAGCCGTAACATGCTCGAAATGAGCATGTTGCAACTGTTTATGCGTTGGGTTTGATCGGATGGCATTCGTGAAGCTTATACATTTTCCCGAAACCAATCACACATACAATGAGCCTTATACGATATCAAAGCCCAGATGCGTCCGCTTGGATGCCATATAACCGTTTGTCGTCTCTGCACGAGGAACTTAACCGCCTCTTCGATCTATCCGCGCCGAGCCGCGACAGCGGCCTGTTCAGCGGATGGTCGCCAAGCCTCGATCTGTTTGACGATAAAGACTCCTTCTTCGTGAAAGTGGAACTGCCCGGGATGAAGCGGGAGGAGATCGACATCTCACTGCACGATGGCGTCCTAACCGTCTCCGGCGAGCGGAAACATGAGAGCGATAAGAAGGAAGGCCAGTTGTACCGAAGCGAACGGTACTTCGGGAAATTCCAGCGGAGTGTCTCGCTCCCTGTCGCGGTCGATCCGAATGCGGTGAAGGCCGCCTACAAAGATGGCATCCTGACTGTTTCACTGCCCAAACATGAGGGCGCGAAACCGCGTCAGATCAAAGTGAACGCCGACTAAATCACACCAGGCGGACGTCGATGCGCCCGCCTTCCAATCCAAAGTCTTAACCAAGCAAACATATGAATTCCACACTAAACAAAACTGAAAACAGGCCTGCTCCAACGCCTGCGCCGCCGCAGAATGGGCGCGTGGATTACCTGACACCGCTGGCGAATATCCTCGAATCCGACGATGGCTATATCCTCGAAGCCGAAATGCCCGGCGTTAGCCGCGACGGCCTCGATGTGACGATCGAAAATGGCGAACTGGTCATCCTCGGCCATCGTGCTTCCCCCGAAGTGAAGGGCGAGCCGTTGTATGGCGAATCGCGCGGCTGGGATTACCGGCGGGTTTTTGAACTCGATCCGTCCATCGACGCGGGGAAGATCGCGGCAAAGATGGATCAAGGCGTGCTGCGGCTGCACCTCCCGAAGTCGGAGAGCGTGAAGCCGAGAAAGATTACGGTCGGCGAGTAATTCTTGAGCAGGCAATGCCCCGGGTCTCCGAGCGGAGGCCTGGGGTGTTTGCGCTTCTATAAGGAGGCGGTCCGGACCGCTTTGACTCGAATATCGGCAGTCACGTTTCCTTGGTACTCATTGCGTTCCAAGGTGAACGCGACATCCCACGGCTGCGGCGGCAAGGGTTCGCCAGCTCCGTTAAACCAGATCGCCTTTCGGCGATGCTTCGCCTGCCGGAGCATGAGCGAGAGATGTTTCTCCTTGAGAATGCGTGGTTCGGATTCCAGTGAAACGTTCCGCAGAAGGTAGAGCGGTTCGGAATTGGCCATCCCAAAAGGCTGAAGGGCTTCATGGTGGCAGAGGAAGTCAAAGTCGAGATCTGGCAGGCTCAGTTCGGCGTCGAGTTGCAGAGCGGGCTGAAGCAACTCGGCGGAAAGCCGTGCGGCGCTGCACGCGTTGAACCGCTCCCGAAACTCGGCGAAACGAGGCTCTTTCACCGTAAGTCCAGCCGCCATCGGGTGGCCGCCATGACGCTCCAAAAGATGGCTGCATTCCGACAAGGCCGCGACCAGGGAAAAACCGGGAATGCTCCGTCCGCTCCCTTTGCCGAGGCCATCCGCATCGAATCCCACGATGAATGTGGGCCGGTTGTAGCGCCGGGAAATGCGCGACGCCACGATTCCGATGACGCCCGGATGCCAGCCCGCCGAACCGGCTACGATCGAAAAGTCACGCTCCGGGAGGAAGGTGGCGTCAATCTGCGCCTGCGCCGCTTTGAACACTCCGTCTTCGACGGATCGGCGCTCGGTATTCTGCAGGCTCAACGAGTTTGCGAGCGCGGCCGCTTCTTGCGCATCGTCGCACAGGAGCAATTTCAGAGCATCTTGAGCCGTGCCGAGCCGGCCGGCCGCGTTCATTCGGGGCGCGAGCGCAAACGCGACATGACGGCAAGTGAGAGGCGGCTTCACCGCAGCGGCATCCATCAAGGCGCGCAGCCCCGGAAGGCGGGTTGCGGAGAGTTGCTCGAGGCCGCGTTTCACCAGCGTCCGATTCTCGTTCACGAGCGGCACAAGATCGGCGATCGTACCGAGCGCGACAAGGTCAAGGGAATGCCGCAGGTCGAAACCGGGCAGCGGACGCCGCTTCAGAAGCGCGTGAGCGGTCTTGAACGCGAGGCCCGCGCTGCACAGGTAACCGAACTCCGAGCCGCGCTTCGGATTCACCACGGCGGCGCAGACGGGCAACGCCGCGGGGCAATCATGATGATCGAGCACAATCACGTCCACTCCGAGCGATCCCAGGTGCGCGATCTCCACGGCTGCGGATGTGCCGCAATCGACCGCCACCAACAGTCGGGGAGCCGACTCTTCGACGCAGCGCGCAAGCCCATCCATCGTGAGGCCGTATCCTTCCTCGATCCGATGCGGCAGGAAATAGAGAACGTCAGCTCCAAAAGCGCGCAAGACGCGAAACAGGAGAGCGACCGAGGTGACGCCATCCACATCGTAATCGCCGTACAGGACAATCCGTTCGCGCTTGTCGATCGCCGTGAGCAGCCGGTCGATCGCCGCTGCCATGTCTGGCAGGAGAAACGGATCGCTCAACGACTTGAGCTTCGGATCGAGAAATCGCGCTGCCGCCGCGCTCTCCCCAAATCCGCGCCGGCAGAGCAGCTCGGCCACGCTGCGCGAGATGCCCAAGTGCGAGGCGAGGCTTTCACAAAGAGCCGCATCCTCGGGTTCAGGGAGAATCCAGCGCATCGCAAGACCTGCAAGCAGGACGAAACTCAGGCCGCTTTTGCGACACGCCGGAGCTTCTCGATGACGCTCGATACGACATCCGCCGCTTTTGCGACTTCATCGAGTGTATTGAAGCGTGAAAACGAGAAGCGGAGACTCGACCGCGCACGATCGTCGGAAAAGCCCATTGCCTTCAGCACATGGGAAGGATGCAACGACCCCGCCGAGCAAGCCGAGCCGGCTGAGCAATAGATGCCGTGCTGATCCAGCAGCATCAGCACCGCCTCGGAATCGACTCCATCGAAGGCGAGATTGGAAGTATTCGGCAGGCGCCGGATCGGATCTCCATTCAGACGCGACCCGGCCACCGACACGAGCACGCTGGCTTCGAATGTGTCCCGCATCGCAAGCACCTCCGTGTTTTCGTGCTCCATGAATTGTCCGGCGATCTCGCACGCCTTTCCCAGCGCGACGATGGACGCCACATTCTCGGTGCCGCCGCGTTTTCCATGCTCCTGGCTGCCGCCGATCATGAACGGATGGAATTTCGTGCGGCGATTTACGTAAAGAACGCCCACACCTTTCGGGCAATGCAGCTTGTGCCCCGAAACCGAAAGAAAATTGATCTTTGCGTCGCGCAATTGAATCGGAACCTTGCCGACGGCTTGGACGGCGTCGGTATGAAAGAGCACTTTCTTCCGGCGCACCACGTCAGCGATTTCATCGATCGGAAATTGCACCCCCGTCTCGTTATTCGCCCACATCACGGAGACGAGCGCCGTATCCGGTCGAATGGCCGCCTCCAATTCGTCCACATTCACCTGCCCCTGCTCGTCCACGCCGAGCCATGTGACCTCATGCCCCCGTCTGGAGAGACTCTCGCAGGTTTTCAACGTCGCCGAGTGCTCGACGCGCGTCGTCACGATATGTTGCCGGTCGCGGTCCATGCTGAGCGCCGAATGAATGGCCGCATTAGTCGATTCCGTCCCGCAACTCGTGAAAAGGACTTCAGCCGGTTCGCAACCGAGCAACGTCGCCACCTGTTCCCGAGCCTGCCCGATCGCCGTCGCGACCCGCCGACCAAACGTGTACGCGCTGGACGGATTCCCGTAAAGCTCCGTCAGGAACGGCAGCATCGCTTCGACAACGGCAGGGTCCACACGTGTGGTCGCATTGTTGTCGAGATAGATCGGTGCGCTGGATTTCATTTTGAGCGGCGGCGACGATAGCGCAAGCCGGGGCTGCGTGCCAATTGAAGTTGGGCGAACACGATTGATGCCTGGACTGCGAAACAGCACCTGTGCTTCTTCCGGCTCCCCCTTCAGCTTGACCTTTGCAGCAATTGGACGGCGAAATGCGGCTAAATAATTCCGCTGGCAAGGGGGTGGCTTCCGACTTATAAGCGGCGCCCTGTGCCGGGCGACTGCTCCATCTCGCATCGATGAATTTTGCGGACCTTCACTTTTGGGTGCTGCTGCTGGCGGCTCTGGCGGTCTGCCTGGCGGCGCGAGCCGTCGTGGCGGCGGCGGCGCCGTCGGCACTCAGGATTTTCGATCATTTGGCGCTGGCGGCGATCAATCTGACGCTCTTTTTCAGTGCGGACGCACGGTCGTGCGTGATCCTGCTGATCGAGCTGTTCATCACTTACACGCTGATCCGGCTGGCGCTGCAGAGCGGGAGAGCGGCGCGGTTTGCGTATCTGGCTGGAGTGATCGCGCTGCACGTCGCGGTGCTCGGGTATTTCAAATACGCCGCGTTCGTGACGCGCGATATTTTGCACATCGCATGGGAGCAGGCGCCCAAGGTGATTCCGGCTGGCATTTCATTTTATACATTCCAGAAGCTGGCGCTCGCGATCGACACGATCCGCAGCGACAAGCCGCTGCCGAAGCTGCTCGATTTCTTCAATTACAGCACTTTCTTCCCGCAATTGGTGGCGGGTCCGATCGAGCGGCGGGAATCGCTTCTGCCGCAAATCCAGGCTTTCAGCTTCGGCCTCCGCGTGGCGAACTTCTCACGCGCCCTGCCGCTGCTGGCGCTGGGGCTCTTTTACAAGCTCGTGCTGGCGGATAATCTCGCGGCATTCGACCGGCATTCCGTCCTGGAGCCGAATGCGTATATCGTCTGGTTTGCGACGTTCCTCTTCGGCCTTCGGATTTACTTCGATTTCGCGGGGTACAGCTTCATCGCACTCGGCCTCGGCGCGGCATTTGGAGTGAATCTTACGCTGAACTTCCGGACTCCGTACGCATCGCAAAATATACGCGAGTTTTGGCAGCGATGGCATATCACCCTCAGTACGTGGTTTCGCGATTATTTGTACCGGCCACTCGGTGGGAACCGGCATGGCTCATGGGCGTTTAACATCGCGGTGGTCTTTATCGTCTCGGGCCTCTGGCACGGGGCGGGCTTCAATTTCATCCTGTGGGGCGCGCTGCACGCCGCACTGATGGTCGGTTTTGGCTGGTACTCGAAAGCTGGCTGGAAGTTTCCCAAATTCGCGGCGTGGCCGGTGACGATGCTCTTTGTCACGTTTTCCTGGCTTTTCTTTTACGAAACGAATCTGGCGCACCTCAAAGCGAAGCTGGTAACGCTGTTCGACTGGCGGGCCTATGGCCTTCACAATGCCGTGCAGTTGAAGATGCTCTACGACATCCCGGACCGGGTGCCGGTCGTGTTTGCCATACTGCTTTCACTCATCTGTCTCGTGGTGGAATATCGCCATCGCGACCTGCCGAATCCGTACACCCCGCTGCTGGACTGGCGGGTCTCGTGCCTTTTGATCTTTGGAACTGTCCTGCTAACTGCCAGTGAAGACTCCCCTTTTATCTACTTCGCTTTTTAGGGCGCTTGCCATTCCTGCATGCGGCGTCCTCGCATTCGCGCTGGGAGGGTTATACATCCGCTATCTCAACCCGGCTAACAAGGTGCGGATGCGCCAGATCCATATCAAGGAGGCGGCAGTGGCCCGGACGCGCGGCGCGCCCCGGCTGCTGGTTTGCGGCGATTCGTCGGTGGCCTTTGGGATGGACCCAGCCGTATTAACAAAGACAACAGGCATGCCGGCTATCAATTTGGGTTACACCGCTGGATGTGGCGCGCTGGCGCTGCTCGGTGTCGGCGATTACGCCGCGGAATCGGGCGACACGCTGGTGCTTTCGATCGTGCCTGGGATTGTCTCCAAGGCGCCGGCTCCCGAGCCGGAGGGGCGCGTTCTCGCCATGATGTACGGAAGGCCGCGGATCGCGGCGGGAGGCCGCGAGCCGCTGATTCCGTACGGCGTAACGGAACATCTTCGGACTTACAGCGGCGCTTGTGCGCCGGGCTTCCGGCTGCTGCTGAACGACGCGGGGCGGTTCGCTTTGCGGATGCCTGGATTTCGCTACGAAGATTGCGCGATCGACGATTGGGGGTATTACAGCGGCAAAGTCATTCGCACACCCACGCCGGCCGAAGATATCCTGCCCGTGCAGGGTGCGTGGCATCCCGTACTCACTGCCTGGAGTCCGGCGCTAAAGGAATTTGTCTCGCGGATGCGTAGCCGCGGTGTGCAGATCGTATATACGCTCCCGTGGATTTATTGCAGCAAAGAGGCGCATGCGCGCGCCGCCGCGCATGCAAAAGCGTTTATGGATGAAATGTCGGACATCATGCCGGTGGTCGAGGAGCCTGATTTAGGCATAAAGCTGGATGCGGAACTATTTTCGGACACCGATGTCCATCTTACCGTGGAAGGAGCGCGTGAGCGAAGCCGCATACTCGGGAAGATGCTGAAAACGGCTGGGATGACGCCGTGACACGCCCGTGCACCTGCCAGTATCAAGAAGCCCAAAGGAGCGCTAGCGAATGAAGCTGCTTGCAACCAACTAACCATCATAACTAATAATCCACACGTCTTCCCTCCCGCTCTGTAAGTCCACTATTTCGGCGCACGCCCATTTCGTGAGTGGAACAGTTGAACTATTTCCCGGACAATTGCGACATCGACTTCGCGAAAGCGGGGTTAGAGTTCTCGGCCATTGAAACCACGCTCTTCACGGCTTGATCTTTCAATTGCCCTTTTGGCAATGATTGCACCCATTGGTACAGTCCAACGGAGTCGCTGTTGTACCATTTAAAAGTGAGTTGGATTAGGGGAGCGAACTGTGCGCTGGCAGGCAGCCGCGCAATCCAGTCCCCAGCCTCAACAGGATTCTGCGCAAATAATCGCATTGCAAGAGATTGAAGGGCGGTCATCTGCGGACCTTGGTCAGTTATGCCCAGCGCTACCGGTGTGAGTTGGTCTACGCTGTCTTGATGATCGCGGGACACCAGACTTGCCTGAGCATCGGACCGCAAGCTTTGTGGCAACTCTAAAACCCAATTCTTGGCGGCTTCTAGGTTTCCAGAGCTCACAAGGATATCGACTCCCCGAGCAACAATCTGGCTTTGAAGGTTAGGATCGCCAACGCTATTGGCGTACTGAAGAAGCGGCTCGAATTCCTCAGGCTTGCTTAGGAGAGGGAGCAAGCCCGGAAATATGCGCTTCTGCTCTTGGATCGGAAGGCTAGACATCCACTGCAGCGCAGTAGCAGGATCTGAATTTACCCAATTTGTGACACAATTGAAAATCGCTTCCACCCTTGCGGGTGATGATGGGACCATCTTGCTAACGATGTTCGACGCTTCCACAAAACTCGATGTTTGTGAGAAGTAATCCGCAATCGTGCCGTATGCGAGAGCCCGGTCGGGCGCATTCAACTTCTCAGCCACCAACTTTAGGAGGGGGCTGGGGTGCGGCGAACCCACTCTGACGCAACCTGCTGAAGCGCAGAGGAGCGGGAAGACGGGTCCAGTAATAGCGGAAGAAGCTGAGGCAGGACGTCCACGTTCTCCGAGCCTAACCGAACGACGAAACGGATCTTTTCTCGTTCCACTAGATCTGGACGCGTGCGTGATTCGATTATCCTCAGCCCTTCAGTAGGGTTTGACCTCCCTACCTCCAATGCTGATAACATCAAGCCGTCTCCTACGTCAGCGCTCGTTGTCCTCTCTGCTCGTCGTTCCCCGGATGCAATATCAAGTTCAGCATTTGGGATGCTTGCTGCGTCAAACTTGCGGTCCAATGTTGAAGTGGACTGCTTCGACCGACTACAGCCAGCGAAGGCAACGAAGCAGACCAAATTCAACGCAACTGCTGCACGAAAGACCGGCATACTTGCTACCGCGCTTGGAGGCCTTCACCGATCGTTCCGAAGACAAACCCACTCATGGTCATCAGAAGCGAAATCGGGAGGGCAAATTTCATGTCTCAAAGTTCCGCCGACATCCGTTTTTAAGCGCACTAAGGGACCGACTTATTGAGGGCGCTGCTGCTGCATTCGCCGTCCACCATTTGGGGGATGCTCTGGCGATCCGAACCCTTCGACCAGGTGCGTTGCGTCTCCGCGCCGCAGTTGGCCCCAGGAGCGATGATCGCTCTGGCTTGCGCTGAAACGCCATAGGCCGCTCTATTCGCTTCAATGCGCGCATTACGGGGCAGCCCTTTTGAATGCGTCGGAGATCCGCGGCGGCGCCTCATTCACTCAGGACGAGATTTATGGTCGTCCGCCGAGTTTCCGAAAGGGAGGGTTCCGAAAAGCCGGTTCTGGTGGGGTGATGTTCGGGCTTTGCATTAGAGTTTCGAAATTTCTTCTGGACGGCGACCGAACGGTTTGATTTACCTGGTGAAGTTTCGCTCCCCTCCGAAATTGGACATGACAATCCGTGATTCACTGGCTCCGGTCGATGACCTCATCTCGCGGCCCACAACGATTCAGGCAACGAGCAGCAGCAGTTCTTCAACGGCCTACGCGGCGTACACCTACCTCGGGTGGGAGCGAAGAGTCCAAGTCCAACTTCCGGAGGTTTCGCTTTGGCTCTCCCATATCCAGGCGTTCGGCGATCCGGTTGGAGATGCAGGTGACCGGTACGTCGGTTTGGACCGGTTCGGGCGTGTCGAGCAGATGCGCTGGTTTAGCGGCGGCAATCCCACGACCGGCACGTCCACAGCGCTGCAGCAGACGCAGTACGGATTCCACCGGGCGGCGAATCGGACATGGCGCAAGGAACTTGCTGCCCCGGCCAGCGCGCTTCAAGACGACGCGTACACGTATGACGGGCTTTATCAACTCACGCAATTGCAGCGGGGACTTCTAAATAACAATCATTCGGCCGTCTGCGGCGTTCCAAGCTTCGAGGAGCAATTTTCGTTCGACTCGATGGGCAACTGGAATAATCCGCATTCGGTCAATAGCGGCGCCTACACCCAGAGCGCGAATGGGATAATCCAGGAGGACCAGAACAGGCTTCATAACGCGGGCAACGAGATCAAGCAGATCGCTAGCGCGGTGAATCCATGGGCGAGTCCGGTCGTGTCGGACGCGGCGGGAAACATGACGGCGGTCCCGGCGCCGGCGCCATATGCGCA
>JBBSFI010000076.1:0-21069 GCA_038238905.1 Chthoniobacterales bacterium
ATCTTCCGGCCGAACCGGATCTCTGCAATGATTGACCAGAGCACGACGATCTCGGAGCAATTGACCGTATGGGACCAAAAGGGATCGGGAGTGATTTGCGGAAAGCTCGTGTTGATTCCCATCGAGAATTCGTTCCCCTACGTTGTCCCGCTTTATCTCCAGGCGGAAGGCGCCCATTTACCGCAACTCAAGCGGATGACTGCCGTCACGGGAGACAAAGTCGTAATGCGGCCTACGCTTGACGAAGCGCTTTCCGCGCTGTTCGTCGCTCCGACCGAGGCGCCGCCCGCCAAAGCTCCGAATGAGAAGGCGGCTTCGCAACAGAGTACAGAGATCGATCAGGAGCGGCTTCAACTCGACACTGCACAGAGGGCGATCGATTCGCTCAAGCTCCTGCTGAACAGGAATCCCGGAGCGGCGCCAGACAGTAAAGCTCCGCATCCTTAACACCGGCCATTGGCCACTGCATGCAAGTCCCAATGAACCTACATACCTCAAGGTTACTCCTCCCTCCTACCCAGCAAGCAATTCGGGACAGCGTCTTCGAGGCAAACCGCTCTCACTTCGGCCCCAAGCGCATCGATGGCAGACGCCGAATGCAGTTCGCCACCCCGCCCATGTCCAGCATGCGGGATCTTCGACTGAACGTCCTGACCCGATGTAAGCCTGCTTTGTTACTGCGAAAGGACGAGAAGCGTCTCGAAGGAGTCGGTATCGAGCGCTCGAATGTCCTGCTCGTGTGTCGTGATTAGGTGGACGAGCTGCTGCCGGGTGCAGTTGCCGATACGAAGCCAGACAATTTTGGGTGGGTGGCCGTAAAGAAAACTGCGCTGCTGAAAGTCGGAGTCCTTCGAGACGATGGTGAAGCCGTTGGCGCGCGCATACTCCCAAACGTCCTCGTCCGGTTAACCAAGCAATCCGCACTCGCGAACATGCGCGCTGTCGGGAAAAAGCGTCGCCAGCAATCGGACGAGCTTGGGCGAGAGGTTCTCATCAAAGAGCAGCTTCATGCGGGACGACGTTCAAGCGGCGGTCACGGTCTGCGGCGAACGCGAAGCACGCCTGAATGTCGTCGGCGGTGAGGTCGGGGAAGTCGTCCAGCACCTCGGGAATGGTCATGCCGCCGCCGCGGTAGTCGAAAACGTCTGCCACGGTGATCCGCGTGCCACGGATGCAGGGCTTGCCGCTGCGTATGCGCGAATCAATCGTGATGCGTTCTCGGTAATCCATACCGGAAAGTAGATTTCCGGGCTTTCTGAGTCAAGAGGCGCGCAGAAGCGCCTGATAGAGCAGGCAAGGCTGGGCGCGGCTTGATAAGTCCATCGGCCTGTGGAAGCGACGCAAGAGCAATGTCGCCGCTCCATCAGAGCGGGCGTTTGATGTCGTGGAGCGAGTAGTCCGGCTCGTCTGGGCCGTAAGCGCCAGTCAAGCTTTCGACGGCGAGCGCCTCCCAGTCAGCGCGATCGGTGTCCGGCTCCGGAAGCAGCGTGACGTTGAGCGGCGAGAGCGGCGGGAGATCGAACGGCTCGTCGAGCACGATGTGGGCTCCATTGAAATGGGCCTTCAGAGCGACGGTTGGCATGGGCTATAAATACTCTGCCGCTTCGCTTTTGGTAAGCGCGTGCAAGCGGCCTGGACATGAAGGTTGTGTGCCCTCTGCAAAGCCACGTCCATCACCCGCGAAAAAGAAAGTGCATTTGCCTGCTGTGAGGAAAGCGCGGGTTGCGGGCCGAGGCCCCCACCGAGCCGCCTGTGAGAAAGCCACCGGAGATCCGGCGGCGACTGGACTCGGCGCACGCTCCCGGCGTGGGGCGAGCTCAAAAGCCGTTTCCTAAGTCCATATGCCACCTCCTGCGCCTTTGCCGGCTGCCCGCCGTTTCGAAGATGAATTCCGCGCGGCGGTTCGGGTGCGCGGCTACCGCCTTATGGGACAGACGCGGCACAGGCGCTTTCGACGAAAATGACGATTCGCCAGCGGCCACCAGACAGTGCGCACGGGGACTTACGGCCTCATCTCCAACTCCCGCACAATCCGCAACGCGCCTAGCCAGGCGGTGGCGAGTGACCCGATGGAAATGATCGTGAGCGCCGCCGCCAGTGCGCGAGGCGGCCAACCCATCGACACCTCGATCGCAGCAAGAATACACGCAGCCGTCAGAATGAACATGCGCTGTTGCTTGGCCATCGGTCCGCAAAACTGCTGGGCTGCCCCCGCCTGGCCGCCCAATGCGCGGCCACGAGCAGCGCGCAGACCGCCGCCCCGCATCCCAGCGCAAGCCCCACCCGCCCGGGATGGCGGCATAACCTGCCGCCGACAAAAACAGCGCATCGGAGAGGCGGTCCGGCAGTTCATTAAAAATCTCGCCCGACTTGGCCTGCAATCCTCCCTCGACCGCAACGAGGCCATTGAGCAAATTGCACAGCAGCCGCAATTGAACGCAAAGACCGGCCGCGAGAAAAAGTGCAACATCGGCGGCGGCGCCCAGCCTGCTCCGCGCGGTTCCCACGAGGCAGATCGCTCCGAGGAGCGCGAATCCCAGGCTCGCCATGGAAATCGCATTGGGCCGCACGCCTGCACGCGCGAGGGCCGCCGGGATGGCGCGGGGCCAGCGTGCGCTTCTGGCCCGAATGGGGCGGCGTCGATCGGCAGATTCGCTCATTACCGGATTGGCCCGGAAATGCGAAGTCGAGCTTCAACCCGCGGCAAAAACCGTCCCATTTCGGCCCCTTCGCAGGCCGGCCGTCTTTCTTGCCTCGCAAAATTCGCTCAAATCTGTGTAACTCGGCCCGCGAAGCAAATACAGTGCGCGCTTTGCAGCATGAAAATCATCGCGGTCGCCAACCAAAAAGGGGGTGTCGGAAAGACAACCACCTCGGTCAACCTCGGCGCGGCGCTCGCCGCCCGGGGCCAGAAGATTCTGCTCGTGGATCTCGATCCGCAGGCCAATGCGACGAGCGCGCTGGGGCACGAATCGGTGGTGGACCACAGCGTGTACACACCGCTGCTCGGCGCCGCTTCCATGGCGGAGATGGTCATTCCCACCCGGCGCGACCATCTCTGGCTCATACCCGGCGACCTGAATCTGGCCGGGGCTGAGGTGGAAGTGGCGCGCACGTCGGATCACTTGACGCGCCTCCGCTCCGCATTCGAACCGCTCCGTCGCGAAGCCCCCTTCGATTTCATCTTGCTGGATTGCCCGCCCTCCCTCGGGATTCTGATGACAAACGCCCTTGCCGCCGCCGATGAACTGCTGGTGCCGATCCAGTGTGAGTACTTTGCGCTGGAAGGACTCTCGAAAATCGACTCGATCGTCGCGCAAATTCGCGATTGCGGGGCGAACCCGGAATTGAAGATCGGCGGCATTCTCATGACTATGTTCATGCGCAACAACCTCGCGCAGCAGGTCGTCGCCGAGGTCCAAAAGCACTTCGGCGAAGTCGTCTTCGACACGATCGTGCCGCGCACGGTGCGCTTGAGCGAAGCGCCCAGCCATGGAAAGACGATCCTCGAATACGAGCCGAACGGCTTGGGGGCGACCGCGTATCGGGCGCTGGCAGAAGAATTTATCGTAAAATATCACGGCGCAAATCAGCCGCTCGACACCGAAAATCCGGAGTGATACTGCTTGCCCTATGCCCATGGAACCCTCCTCCCGAGACCTGACGCCTGACGTCGGGTCGCAGACCGACATCGCGCCTTTGGGCCGCGGCCAGACGAAACCGGCGCACGAACTCACCGCGGATGAAGAAGCGGCTCGCGCCGATTGGAATGCTGTCACTCAAATGGAGGATTTTCATTCCCTCCTGCGCGCGAAGCTCCGGTTCATCGTCCCGGCGACCTGCTTCTTCTTTGTCTATTATTTCGCGCTGCCCATTCTCGTCGGCTATTGCCCGGCGCTGATGTCGAAAAAGGTGCTTGGCGAGGTAAATATTGCATATCTCTTCGCTCTGTCGCAATTCATCGTGGCATGGGCCCTGGCTGCCGCCTACGTCGTGGTCGCCGCAGGGTGGGATCGGCGGGTCGCCGCGCTTCTGGCCAAGCTTCCCAAGCGGTAACAAGCGAGCCACAAATCCACCGACTGCCAACTTTCCAAGCCCTCATCTTGTCTTGAATACTTCACTGATCATGTTCCTGGCGTTCGTCGGGACGACGCTGGTAATCACTTATTTTTCCGCCCGGCGCTCCAGTGGAGCGAGCGCGTACTTCGCCGCGGGCCGCCGCATTAAAGGGTGGCAGAACGGCCTGGCGATCGCCGGAGACTATATGAGCGCGGCGAGCTTCCTCGGCATCACAGGGATGATCGCCTTATTCGGCTACGACGGCTTCATGTACTCGGTCGGCTTCCTTGTCGCCTACCTCACGGTTCTCTTCATAGTCGCCGAGCCTCTGCGCAATGCAGGCAAGTACACGATGGCCGATCTGCTCGCCTACCGGCTTTCGCCGCGCCCGGTCCGCGCCCTGGCCTCGCTGAGCACGATAACCGTTTCGACGCTTTACATGATCGCGCAAATGATCGGCGCGGGCGTGCTCGTCGGGAAGCTTCTCGGCTCTGCCATCAGCCCAAATTGGGCAATCGGCCTGGTCGGATTCCTCATGATTATCTACGTGGTCTTCGGCGGAATGCTCGCGACGACCTGGGTCCAGATTATCAAAGCCGTCCTGCTGATGGCTGGCACCTTCCTGCTGTCGATCCTCGTGATGCGCCATTTCGATTTTTCGTTCGCCAAGTTCTTCGACGCCGTCGCTCACGTGACTTACCATAATAAAGCGGGCGCCCTCGTCACAAAAGATTTCCTGCAGCCGGGCATGAAATTCGGGGCCTCTGTCGGCGCCGGCTGGGGTCCGCTGGATCTCATCTCGCTCGGCCTCGCGCTCGTCTGCGGCACGGCCGCCCTCCCACATATCCTAGTGAGATTCTATACCGTGCCGGATGCCAGGACGGCGCGCTCTTCCGTCGTCTGGGCGATGGTGCTTATCGGCATATTTTATATTCTCACGACGTTTCTCGGCTTCGGCGCGGCAACCATCCTCACGCCGGAACACATCCCAAATGACAATCTCGCCGCGCCGCTCCTTGCGCAGGAGCTTGGGAAGGATCTCTTCTTCGCCTTTATCTCCGCGGTCGCCTTTGCAACCATCCTGGCCGTCGTCGCGGGCCTGACGATCAGCGCCAGCACCTCCTTCGCGCACGATTTTTATACCAATGTGGTGCATCACGGGCGTGAACGCGCGCCTGGAGAAGAGGTGCTCGTGGCGCGCATCATGGCATTTGTCGTAGGCGCTGTCTCCATCTTCATGGCGATTCAACTATCGAATTTGAATGTCGCCTTTCTCGTCGGGCTGGCCTTCGCCGTCGCGGCCAGCGCGAATCTGCCGGTCATCGTGCTCTCTATATTCTGGCGGCGGTTCACCACGCTCGGCGCTTGCGCGGGCCTGTCCGTCGGCCTGGTCAGCTCGATCGGGCTTATCATCCTAAGCCCGAGCGTCATGACCGTGGACGCATCCACTGTCGCCGCATCGGCCCGCCATTTGATCCAGCATGCGCCCATCTTCCCGCTGACGAATCCCGGCCTTGTCTCGATCCCGCTCGGTTTCCTTGCCGCAATCCTCGGCACGCTCTGGGCGCGCGAACCGGCAGCCGAAGCCCGTTTCACCGAGCTTGCGGTGCGCGCCAACACCGGCCTCGGCGCCGAGAAGGCGAGCGCGCACTAATCCCGCCCGCGACAGCGCGCCCCTAAATTCATAGCAGAGCTAGTTATTCCGCCGCGGCCCGAAGGGAGGCTGGCGCTCCCATTGGCCGGTCTCCACATTATACTGGCGCTGTGGATTGGGATTTGAGCCGGTTTTCGACGCGCACCCGGTGAAGGATAGGGTCAATGCCGCGGCTGCAATAAGGGGGAGCCATTTCATGGTTCCGCATCCTGCATCCGCCGGGCGTCCGATGCAAGACGCGCTGGCGATTCTGAAGGAAGTTTAATTTAAGCTTCATCCCCGGCTCATAGAGGCTACTTACACTCGGGTTTCCCATGCGTATCCTGCTCGTTGAAGACGAGGAAAAAGTAGCTCGGTTCGTCGCGATCGGTCTCAAGGCCGAGAGCTTCGCGGTGGATATTGCCCGCTCAGGATTGGACGGTTTCAATATGGCCGAGGGAAGCGACTACGATCTTGTGATCGTGGATCTCATGCTGCCGGAACTTTCTGGAACGGAACTGATCCGGAGGCTCCGCATCAAGAAGCCAGCGCTGCCTATTGTCGTTCTTACAGCGCGTGACGCCATCGCCGACAAAGTGCTCAATTTCGAGGCCGGCGCGGATGATTATCTCACCAAGCCGTTCGCATTTGCCGAATTGCTTGTGCGCGTGAAAGCGCTGCTCAGGCGCGGGAGCGGGAATCGCAGCAATACCCTGCGAATCGCGGACCTTGAGATCGACCGGATCACGCACCAGGTGCGACGGCAGGACAAGCCGGTGAAGTTAACGTCGAAGGAATACTCCTTGCTCGAATATCTGGCGTCCAATCCAGGCCGCGTGCTCTCGCGCACCATGATCATCGAGCACGTATGGGACGAAAGTTTCGAGAGCCTCACGAATATCGTGGATGTCTATGTGAGGCAATTGCGCGCAAAAATCGATGAGCCATTCCAACAGCGGCTCATCCATACCATGCGAGGCGTTGGCTATTATTTGAGCGAGGTCGAGAACCCATGAACTATCGATCGCTCCGCTTTAGATTGATCGGATACTTCGCGGCCTTGCTGATCGCTACGACTCTGGCATTCGGCGCCTTCACCTACACTGGCTTGAAGCGGTTTCTCGAAAGCACGCTGGAAGGCGCGCTCGCGCATCGGGCTGGACAGGTCGCGGCCATGGCGGGGAACATACCCAGGGAGGGAGAGCAGGCCGTCGCAGAAGAGATCGAGGCGCGGTACGCCCCGGCCCGTAACGACAGATTCGTGCGAGTCACTCGTCCGGACGGACCGGCGATCTACTTGTCCAATGCTCCCAACGATCGGAGTTTCGATCCCGCGAAAATCCCGCCTTATCGAACCCCGGCGGCGGAAGGAACCCGCCGGGAGGCTCTTTCAGACGGAAGCGATATCCTGATCGTGAGCCGAAACTCCAACGGATTCCGCGTCGAGGTTGGCGCATCGCTTTTACCCGGAGAACGGGTGCTGCACCGGCTGCTCATCGCTTTGGCCGCCGGCCTGCCCGTGCTCGCCGCACTCGCCATCGGCGGAGGAATCGTGCTCGTAAAACGCGCGCTCCAACCCGTGGCGGAGATTACCAGGACGGCGCAGGACATCACCTTGCGGCACCTCGACCGGCGTCTGCCGGTCCTCGCGAGCGGCGACGAGATCGCCAATCTGTCATCCGCATTGAATGGCATGATCGCGCGGCTGGACGATTCGTTCCAACACGTGGCCCGCTTCACGGCAGACGCCTCGCACGAGTTGCGGACACCGCTCACCATTATCCGCGGAGAACTGGAGACTCTGGTCTTTCACGGCGCCCTGCCGGAAGATCTCAGAGTCGCCTTATCGAGCCTCCTCGAAGAAATCGAGCATTTGAGCCGAATCGTCGAGCGCCTGTTTGCGCTCTCCCGGCTCGACACTGGCGAGGCGCAAAGCGAACGCGTTCGCGTCGATCTGGCGAACCTTGCCGAAACGACGGCGGAACAAATGTGCCTGCTCGCGGAAGAAAAGCATATCGAACTCATCTGCGCAAACGAGGGCCAAGTCGAAATCGAAGGCGACCGCGCGCGACTTAAGCAGATCGTGGTGAACTTATTGGACAACGCGATCAAATACACCCCGGAACATGGCCGGGTGGAGATGACCGTGAAAACCAGAGACCAATCAGCACTGCTGGAAGTCAGTGACACCGGCCTGGGAATTCCAGAGACCGCGCTGCCGCATATATTCGAGCGCTTCTTCCGTGCGGACGACACGCACTCCCGCTCCACGGAGGGGGCTGGCCTTGGATTGTCCATCGTTCAGTCGATTTGTCATGCGCATGGCGGATCCATCTCAGCGGCAAACCGATCGCCCGCTGGCTGCCTGTTAACTGTTGAACTTCCGCTGGCGCGGAAAGCATGATGCCCTTGTTATGATTGAATCCGTAATGCAACATCCTCCAGCCATAGTGATTTCAAAGCAGCGGAAACGCTCCAGAGGAATCGTAATAACTTTGGTTTTAGCCGCCGCGTTGCTTTGCCTCTTTCTGTTCTGGCGGTCCGCCGCAAGTCGATCGCCTGAAAATCTTCACGCGCCAAACGTGGCAGTGGCGAAGGCGCGGCGCACCGACCTTGCCAGCGACCTCACACTGAGCGCCGAGTTCCACCCTTTTCAGGAGATCTCCCTTCACGCCAAGGTGTCGGGCTTTCTCAAATCGATCGCTGTCGATGTGGGCGACTCCGTGAAGCCTGGACAAAAGATCGCCGAACTGGAGATTCCCGAACTGGAGGAGGATTTGGCGAAAACTGAATCCGGAGTTCAAGCTAGCAAACAGGAAATAAAGCGCGCGGAAGCCGATGCCCTGCAGGCGCAGCAGGTCTACCAGCGTCTCATAGAAGTGAGCAAAGAACATCCCAAACTGATCGCCCAACAGGAGATCGACAATGCGAAGGCGAAAGCTGACGCAGGCCAAGGGTCTCTCGGAGCCGCAAAGCAGCGCACGGAGGAGGCGCTTTCGGAGGTGCGCAGGAACAAGACCCTGCTGGCCTATTCTGAAATCGTTGCCCCATTCGGCGGCATCATCACACAGCGCTTCGCCGACCCCGGGGCGCTCATACAGTCCGGAACGAACTCAAACACCCAGGCGATGCCCCTCGTCGAACTCGCTGAGCAGGATGTGCTCCGTTTGGTGTTTCCCGTTCCCGAATCCGCCGTCGCGCGCATACGCATCGACGCGCCGGTCGATATTACTGTCAGTGCGCTGAACGAATCATTTCAGGGAAAGATCAGCCGCTTTTCGGGCAAGCTAGACCGCAGCACGAGAACGATGCATACGGAAGTCGATGTGCCCAATCCGGATCTTAAATACAAGCCGGGCATGTACGCCTATGTGCGGCTGATTTTGGAACAGAAAAAGGACGCCCTCGCGATCCCGGTTCAGGCGCTGATGAGCGGCGAAAGTCCATCGGTGTACGTACTGACCGGAGAAGGGACCATCGAACGGCGTTCGGTAAAGCTCGGATTGCAACCGCCGGGAGACGTCGAGATAACCGAAGGCCTGAAGGAGGGCGATCTCGTTGTCGTCGGCAACCGGAGCGGATTGCGGACAGGCCAGAAGGCTGTTGGGAAGATCGTTGCACCGCCGAAACAGAATTAACCGACACCTCGTATGAAGCCAACGCTATCGCCGGAAGTATTTGAACAATTATCCAAGTTGGACACCTGCCTGGCGGCAGATGCGATCGAGCGCTTCGACGTCCGATTGCGCAACGAAGGATTCAGCACGCTCCCCGGCTTGCATTGCCAATTCCCGGAGTTGCCTACCATGCTCGGCTACGCCGTCACGCTTCGCATCCGTTCCGAAAATCCGCCCATGGAGGGCGGCCTCTACCACTATCGCATGGATTGGTGGGAAGTGCTCCAAAATCTGCCGATCCCCCATGTCCTTGTTATTCAAGATGCCGACCGGCATCCTGGCGTGGGAGCTTCGCTTGGGAGCGTCGGCGCCGCCATCTTGCAGACGCTCGGATGCGTCGGATGCATCAGCACAGGATCGGTGCGGGATCTCCCCGCGATTCGCCGCAGGAATTTCCCATTATTCTCGGCAAGTGTTTCCCCTTCGCACGCCTATGTCCATATCGTGGATATCGGCCACCCGGTGGAGGTCGCTGGCCTTAAAATTAGCCCGGGCGATCTCTTGATGGGCGATTGCCACGGCATCGTCCGGATTCCCATGGGAATCGCGCAGGAATTGCCAAGGATGTCGCGCGAAATCGAAGCAGCGGATCGCCAGATCCTCGAACTTTGTCAGTCGGAAACCTTCTCCCGTGAACGGCTGTCGGAGCTTATTCAACGCGCCCGACAATAGCCCGGCCTGAAGGCAACACCATCCGCTTCGTCCATGTCCCGCTTCTCAATCCGTTACCCATACCTAGTAATCGTCGTTTGCCTGATGGTCTGCGTCATCGGCGTGACCAGTCTGGTGAAGATGCCCGTTGACCTCTTCCCATCGATCAAGATTCCGGTCGTGGTCGTCGCCACGTTCTTCTCGGGAATGCCGCCCGAACAGATCGAGAACGACATCACGGGACGCTTCGAGCGGTTCTTCACTCTGGGCAGCGGCATTGAACATATCGAGTCGCGATCTCTGCCGGGTGTCAGCCTCATCAAAGTGTACTTCCAGCCGGGGACGAATGCCGATTCGGCTGTGACGACCATATCCAACCTCGCCATGGCTCAGTTGCGAAGGCTGCCGCCTGGCACCCTCCCTCCCGTCGTCCTTAAATTCGACGCGTCCAGTCTGCCGGTCTGCTTGATTACTCTGAAGGGCGAGGGTCTCAACGAAACGCAATTGCGCGATATCGGACAATTCACCGTCCGCAATCAAGTCGCCAGTGTTCCAGGGGCGTCTCTGCCGCAGCCGTTTGGAGGACGCTATCGCCAGATCATGGTCTATGTCGATCCACTCAAGCTCGAAGCGCACCAATTGAGCGTGATGGACGCCGTCCGATCGGTCAATGAATCCAATCTGATTCTTCCTGCGGGCGACGTGAAAATCGGTCCAATTGACTACGGCCTGTACACAAACAGCCAATTGCGCGGCATCGAGGATATCAATAAGCTCCCGCTTAAAATGGTCGGCGACAAACCGGTGTTAATCGGCGATGTCGGCCATGCGGCCGACGCGGCGCAGATTCAAACAAACGTGGTGCGGATCGACGGCCAGCCATCCGTCTATTTGCCGGTGCTAAAACAGGGCGGGGATTCAAATACCATTGCGATCGTAAGCGGGGTAAAGAAAGCGGTCGCAGAACTTCTCGATATTCCCAAGTCGCTCGTTGCGAATGTGGTCTTCGACCAGTCGGTGTTTGTGAAGACCGCAATCGAAAACCTCCTGCACGAGGGCGCCATCGGTCTCGTTTTGACGGGCCTCATGATCCTCATTTTCCTCGGGAATTTTCGCGCAACCCTCGCCGTATTCCTCTCGATCCCCCTCTCCGCTCTCGCAACATTCATCGCACTGTCCTTCGGCGACAATTCCATCAATGCGATGATCCTCGGGGGGCTGGCGCTTGCATTCTCCCGCCTCATCGACAACTCGGTCGTCGTTCTGGAAAATATCTTCCGCCATTTGGAAATGGGCGAATCCCCGGAAGTCGCCGCGGAAAAGGGTGGCGCCGAAGTGGCGCTCCCAGTCCTTGCAGCTACACTCACGACAGCGATCGTCTTTTTTCCGGTGACCTTTCTGTATGGAGTCAGCCGTTTCCTGTTTAGCGCGCTTGCCTTGTCCGTCGTCCTCTCGCTCTTTGCGTCTTACGTTGTCGCGATGTCCGTCGTCCCGCTTTTTTGCGCCAAGCTTATGAAGGCGCATCAAGCCCACGGAGACAGCGCGGAGGCGGCGGCCCCCACGGGCCTTTGGGGCCGTTTCAATCACGGGTTCAACGCGAAGTTTCATTCATTTCTGAATCGCTTCGATCGCGCGGAGTCTTTCGCCCTGGCGCGGCCGGCCGGAACCGTGATCGCCATCCTCGGTTTGTTTGCAATGAGTTTCTTCCTCATTCCGGCTCTGGGATTAGCCTACTTTCCGCGCACCGATCCCGGCCAGTTTGTCATCAATCTGAAAGCTCCGACCGGCACGCGAATCGAAGTAACATCGGAGGAAGTGGCAAAGGTGGAAGCGCTCATCCGACGCACGGTCGATGCCAGGGATCTTCATCTGATCGTGTCGAATCTCGGCGCCACCGCGGACTTTTCCGCAATCTATACGAGCAATTCCGCATCGCACACCGCGTTCGTTCAAGTGAGCCTGCAGGAGGATCACAAGGTTGGCAGCTATGAATACATGGATCGGGTGCGGACCGCGATGGCTTCGGAGCTTCCGGAGCTTTCGGCTTACTTCCAGTCGGGCGGCCTCGTGGATGCCGTGCTGAATCTCGGCCAGCCGGCTCCCATAGACATTCAAGTAAGCGGTTCAAATCTCGACGCCGCATACGCGACGGCGAAAGAAATCGCCAGCAAGGTGAAGCAGGCGCCAGGCGTGAGCGACATCATGATCCCACAGGATATCGACATGCCTTCCCTGCGGCTTGAGATCAATCGCCAGCATGCCGCCGAGCTTGGCCTTAACGAGCGCGAGGTTGTCGATAACGTGATCACCGCTCTCACTTCCAATGGCATGATTGCACCCAGCTTTTGGGTCGATGAAAAAACAGGGAACGATTATATGCTCACGGTCCAATACCCGGAAAAGACGATTAAGACACTCTCCGATTTAAAGGGAATTCCGATTCGCGCCTCAAACCAGAAGGACTCGGCGCGATTGGATGCGGTGATGGACATCGTCCCGATCCAATCACCCGCGGAAGTGGATCATTTTCAGCTTAGGAGGGCGATCGATGTCTTCGTGGCTCCGCATGGCGAGGAACTGGGCCGCGTGGCTTCGGCCGTGCGGCGAATCGTCGAGCAAACAGCGAAGCCCGAGGGGGTGCGCGTGAGCATTCGCGGCTCCGTGCAATCGATGAACTCGTCGTTCACCTCATTTGGCCTGGGACTGATCCTGTCGCTCGTGCTCGTCTATCTGGTGCTCGTAGCCCAGTTCAAATCGTTCATCGATCCCTTTCTCATCCTGCTGGCAGTTCCCCCGGGAATCGCCGGAGTCATCGTGATGCTTACAGCCACCGGGACGACTCTCAATGTGATGTCCCTTATGGGAGTTGTGATGATGGCTGGCATCGTGGTGTCGAACAGCATCCTGATCGTCGAGTTCACGCATCGGCTCATCGAGGACGGGATGCCTCTTCTGGAAGCAGTGAAGACCTCTTGCCGCGTCCGGCTTCGCCCGATCCTCATGACTTCGCTAGCGACAATCTTCGGCCTTGTCCCCATGGCTCTTAAATTGGGCGCTGGCAGTGAGTCATACGCTCCGCTGGCGCGCGCCATCATCGGCGGATTGCTAAGCTCCGTCATTCTCACGGTGTTTATTGTTCCCGCAGCCTTTCTGATAGCGTACCGAAAGAAGGAGCGCAAATCGACCCGGCAGCCAGCCTAGGATTTGCCATGCGACAAACAATGCCATCTCAACGCGGCCCGGCCAGGCCTGCCATAACCGGCCTGCCCGCACTGATCGCATGCAGTTTGCTAGTTGCGTCTGTTTCAAATGCCGAGGCTGCGGAAAGGCCGGCGAAAGCCGTAAAAGCCTCGAAAGCCAGCGCGACTGCAATGAATGCGATGCCGACAGCAACCGCACCGCCCGTGGAGCATATAGATCTTGAACAGGCCGAGACCATCGCCTTGCAGCACGATCCTGCCATTGCCGAGGCGTTTTTCCGCTCCCGCGCCGCCAGCGAGTATGTCAAAGAGGTCCGCTCCGGTTTTTTCCCCCAGGTGACCGGCGAGATCGCGCTCGTGGGCACCGGCGATTATCTGAGCCACACACTGGGTGGCGACAGCATTAGCAATGGAAGGACGACACGGATCGGCGCCTCCGGCGGGCTCAACAATCCATCCGTCCTTTCCCGGGAATCCAACGGCGTTTCGGTAACTCAATTGATAACCGACTTCGGACGAACCAGTTATTTAACCACCGCGGCCCGTTTCGATGCGCGTGCCTCGAACGAGCGAGCCGGGCTTGCGCGCGCCCAGGTGCTTATCTGGACGGACGAAGCTTACTTTCATGCGCTGGAGGCGCAGGCCCTCATCCGGGTTGCAAAGGAAACTATCGCCAACCGCGATGTCATCGTCCAAAGCACACAGGCGCTCGCTCAAAATCAGCTTCGCTCGCAGTTGGACGTTAGCTTCGCGCAGGTCGCCGTACAGCAAGCCAGGCTCCTCCTCCTCGATGCGGAAAACCGCCTCGGCGGCTCGTTCGCGGATCTTTCCGCGGCCTTGGGATATCGGGAGCCTCATACCTTCTTGCTCGAGGACGAGAATCTGCCTGCCCCTTCGGAGAATGCACTCCCCATCCTTATCTATCGCGCCTTGGAAAGCAGACCCGAGGCTATTGCAGCCCGCTACACTTACGATGCCGCGCTCAAGCGCGCCTCCGCGGATAAAGTGGCCGGGCTCCCTAAAATAAACCTGCTCGCCGCCATGGGCCGGACCCCCGCCGGCGATCAGACAATACGTGAGAGCTACGCGGCAGCGGGTGTCAACGTTGAGATTCCTCTCTTCACCGGCGGGCGGCTTTCGGCGCGAGCCGCTGAATCGACACTGGAGGCCCAGGCCGCCAACGAATCTCTTCGTGCAACCGAGCAAGGCATCGTGCGAGATGTGAACCACGCCTGGCTGAATGCAAACGAGGCCGCACAACGCATCCAGCTTACCCGCGACATCCTTGCAGCAACGAGAGACGCATTTGAATTGGCGAAGGCCCGCTATCAAACAGGGATCGCCTCCATCGTCGAGCTCAGCCAGGCCGACTTAAATCTGACACAGGCGCAGATCGACTTCGCGACCGCCACCTACGAACGCGACGTAATGCTCTCCCTCTTGGAATTCCAAACCGGCGCAACGAAGTTCATCCCACCCGGAGCAACGATTCCGAAGGCACTGCGGCCCGCCCTCCCATTAAATACCAGTTCCCGATCGACGCGCTCCAATCGCAAGTAAGTCAGCCGAAAATACGTGCCCCGCTGTGCGCCGGCGTCCTACACACGAAACAATGCCCCGAGTCGTTTGCCGAGCAACACGCTCGCTGCAAGCAGCGTCATGCCGAGGAAAAGCATCGCCCAAACCCCGAGCGCCGAAGCCAGAAAGCGGCCTTCCCCGAGGAGTTGGAGCAACTCGTAGATCGCCTTTGTGATCGGAAAGAACTGTTGCTTTTGCGCCAGCACCAGCGAGTCGCTCACCTCGAGCATTGCAAACGAGAACGCAAGCAAGCCGCCGGCCAGAAGATTCGCCATCACGAGCGGAAGGGTAATGCGGCGCAGAACGCTAAACGGCGACGCGCCAAGATTCCGGGCCGCCTCCTCCAGTGTTACGCTCGTCTGCTGCAAGCCGGCGGACGCCGATCTGACGACGTACGGCAGGCGCCGCACGGCATACGCCGCGATCAGAAGAATCGTTGGATCATTTACCGGGTTGAGGAAAGCCAGCACGCCGCGCTGCGTCATCGCGATATAACCAAAGGCCAGCACCAAGCCCGGCACAGCCAGCGGAACCATCGCCATCGTATCGAGAAGCCAGCGGCACGGAAGGGTCGTGCGGACGACGACACAGGCGATGGCAGTCCCGAGCAACAGATCGAGCAATGTCGAGAGACTGGCGTATTTAAGACTGTTTGCGATCGACGGGATCGCCAGCGGATGTCCCAGCGCAACTTTGTAATGATCGAGCGTCCAAGCCTCGGGCAGGATGGCGTGGCGCCAGTCTCCCGCCAGTGAAATAAGGATCACTGCTGCATGCGGAAGAAGCGCCGTGCAGATCACGGCGGCGAAAAGGCACGAGCACGCCCAGCGCCGGGGCCATGATATGATTTTCTCCTGCCTGCCGGTCGTAGCCTTCCCCGCCGCCGCTTCCCGCGTCCGGCCAAAAAAAGCCTTGCTGAGCGCATAGAGCATCGCCGTGCTCACCAGCATCACGGCCGCAAGCGCAAATGGAAACGGATTGCCCGGCGCGATCTCCTTGATGCCATTGAAAATCTGCACCGAAGTAACGCGATAGTAATCGAACACGAGCGGCACACCCAATTCGGTGAAAGCAAAAATAAACACCAGCACGCCCCCTGCAAAAAGACCTGGCATGATAAGCGGCAATGTGATGCGCCTGAATTTCCTAAATCCCGAGCATCCGAGATTTTCCGCCGCCTCCTCCATCGCGGGGTCCACATTGGCAAGTGCTGCGGTTATATTGAGATATAGAATCGGATAGAGACTGAATGCCGTGAGAAGCGCGATGCCCCAAAACCTCCCCCGTCCGAGCCAATCAATCGTCTCTTCAGGCCGCAGAATGCTTAGTTTAGTCAGAATGGCATTAAACGCGCCGTATTGGCCAAAGATTTGCCGGATGCCGATCGCGCCAACAAATGGCGGAAGCACCATCGGAACGAGGAGCAGCGCGCTTAACAGCTTCTTGCCGGGAAAGGCAAAGCGATCCGCAAGCCATGCAAGGGGCAGCGCTACGAGCAGACTGAATCCGAGGCCCGCAAGCCCAAGCAGAAGGGAGTTCCGCAATCCTTCGACGTAAATCGTATTGCGAAATATCTCACGCACATAGGCGGCGGTGAAATGGGAGTCAGCATCCAGGAAAGCGCCGGCAAGTGTCTGCCAGACCGGCCAGACGAAAAAGCAGCCGAAAAACACGGCCGAAACAGCGAAAACAACCCAACCGGCAAGTTTTGACATCCGCTTGCTAGTTTGCCTTCGCTCTAATTTGCCTCCGGCTCACCCGCGGGAGGAGGCGCTTTTGCGCGCCCATTGAGTTGTTTCTTCCACACATCGACGACCGCATCGTTCTTAAGCGGCTTCCCTGGTGTGCTCCGGCCAGCCGTCACGTATCGATTCAGCAATTCTTCGAGCGATTCCACAAGCTCGCCGTGGCTTGCTTCGAGATTGCGCGTTTCTCCGATATCGTTCTCCAAATCGTACAGTTGAATCGGCGGCAACCCCTGCTTGCCGGCTGCGATGTCGTTGGGCGCGCTCCACCCTCCTGAACCGGGACATAGCTCCAGCTTCCATTTTCCTCTGCGGATGGCAAACCGCCCGTCGATGGAATGGTGCACGAGGGCTTCGTGTGGCGGATTTTTGGCTTCTCCGAGCAGCGTGGGAAGCAGGCTCACGCTGTCGGCGCCGGCTTCCTCAGGAAGTTGCGCTCCCAAAAGATCGGCGCATGTCGCGATGAGGTCGTTCAAGCATATGAGCGCATCGCTGCGCGCGCCGCTTTGGATCCTCCCGGGCCACCGCGCGATGAATGGAATGTGGTGGCCGCCATCCCAGATGTCGGCCTTGTGTCCGCGGAACCGATAGCTCGGGTTATGCCCCTTCGCTTGCAGCTCATCGAAGTTGGCTGACGGGGAGCATCCATTGTCGCTTGTCATAATGACCAGCGTCTCGCGTCCGATGCCGCCGCTCTCGATGGCCTTTATTACTTGTCCCACCGCCCAGTCCGTCTCGATCACAAAATCACCGTACGCGTTAAGCCCGCTGGCGCCCTGCCATTGCGGCGCCGGCACGATGGGTGTGTGGGGCGAAGTGAGCGCGAGATAAAGGAAGAAAGGCTCCCGTGCTTCCGCTCGCGCGGCAATGTACTCGGCGCCCTTTTTTACAAGCGTGGGCAAGACGTCCACAGCCTCGAAATCTGCCGCCGCGGGTCCTTTCCGCAACCATGTCTTCTCGGTGGTCGGAACCGAGGTGAAGCGATCGTTCTCGATGTACACGTACGGCGGCATATCGAGCGAGGCGCTGATGCCGTAGAAGTAGTCGAAGCCCCGGGAGGCCGGTCCATTCAGAATCGGTTTCGTGAAATCGACCGGCCACGCGCTCGACGCCGCCGGGGCGGCAAGCTCCATGCCGAGGTGCCACTTTCCAATGCAAGCGGTCCGATATCCGTGCTGCTGCAGCAGGCCGCCCACCGTCATCTGTCGCGAATCGATAAGCGGTTTGTCGTACCCGAAGAGGACTCCCGCTTGCAAGGTCGAGCGCCAGTTGTACCGGCCAGTCAGGATTCCATAGCGCGTCGGCGTGCAGACCGCCGAACTGCCGTGCGCGTCGGAAAAGATCATCCCTTCCGCTGCGAGACGGTCGATGTTTGGCGTCGCGATCTTCCCCTTTTCGTTGAGACAGCGCACGTCGCCGTAGCCGAGGTCATCCGCAAGGATGTACACGATATTTGGCGGGCGCACGCTTTCAGCCTGCGCGCGATTCGCCGGGGAAAAGGTTCCGGCGATCGAAAGCCAGCCGGCTGCCGCGAAGATGAAGCGTCTCGTCACGGATGACGTTTTACAGAAGCCGGGCGCCGCTTGGCGAGCGGAACCGGAGTCGAATTCCGCATCGTGCTCGACAACAAGCCGGGACGCCTCCATGAATCCGAGCGCCCGAAACATCACGGATGCCCGCCGAATGCTCTTTAGTGAACCGACTTTTCTTTTCCTGTTTCTGCCGGTGGTCGTATTGCTCTATGCGCTGCTTCCCGTTCGATTTCGGAATGGTTTCCTCACTGTGGCGAGCCTTCTGTTTTACGCCTCGGGCGAGGCGGCGTTCCTGCCTTTCCTGCTGGCGTCGGTCGCCCTGAACTATTACTTCGCGATCTGGATCGCAAATTCCAAGGGAACGCGGCGCGCTGCGTGGATTTTATGGGCGGGAATTGCGAGCGACCTGGGTCTCCTGTTGGTTTTCAAGTACACGCATTTCTTAATTCACAATTGGAATGCGCTTGCGCCAATCTGGCATGGCCGAATTTTTACGCTGGGACGGATCGCGCTGCCTCTGGGCATCTCGTTTTTCACCTTTCATAAGATTTCGTACAAGGTGGATGTGTTTCGAGGGCACGCGGAGGCCAAACGGAATCCGCTCGATCTCGCGCTTTATATCCTCTTCTTCCCGCAATTGATCGCGGGTCCGATCGTGCGGTACAATGAGATTGCAGGGCAGTTCGGAGCGGCGTCGCGAACCCTCGACTGGGGCCGGCTCACAAAAGGCGCGCAGCTTTTTATCGTTGGCTTGGGAAAGAAAATGCTGATCGCCAATGTGCTGGCGGCGCCGGCGGATCGCATCTTCGCACTGCCCGCGGAGAGCCTGCCGACATCGGTGAGCTGGCTTGGAATCGCCTGCTATTCGCTGCAAATTTACTTCGATTTCTCCGGCTACTCCGATATGGCGGTGGGACTCGCCTGCCTTTTCGGATTCGATTTTCCGCGTAACTTTAATTTCCCGTACTGCGCGGATTCCATAACCGAATTCTGGAGGCGCTGGCACATTTCACTTTCGACCTGGTTTCGCGACTACCTCTATATCCCGCTCGGAGGAAATCGACAGTCGCCCGCGCGCACCTATCTGAATCTCCTTGTGGTGTTTCTTCTGTGCGGATTTTGGCACGGAGCATCGTGGAACTTTGTCGTCTGGGGAGTTTTTCATGGCTCGTTTCTGGTTGGAGAGCGGGCGTTCGGCCTGCGGCACGCTGCCGGCGCATCGATCGTCCGCAGGGCCTACACGCTTCTCGTGGTGATGCTCGGATGGGTCTGCTTTCGGGCGTCGTCGATGCATGAGGCGGGACGGTATGTCGTGTCACTATCGGGATTCGGCCGTGCTTCGGGGCCCGTTTGCAATACGGGACTCTTCATGGATCGGCATGTGGCAGCGTGCTTGCTAATCGGCATCATAGCGTCCACTCCAGCCGCCCGGATCCTTTGGATTAGTTGGACGGGTGCGAATCCGAAGTCGCCAGAAGATTTGCCGCCTGCGGCGCGCTGGGCGGCGCCCCTCCTCACCGCGGGACTGGCAGCCTGCTTCCTGCTTTCGGCGATGGAAGTGCTGTCCGGCACGTATAATCCGTTTATTTATTTCAGATTTTGATGCCGGGCGCACCTCCTTCCACACCACGAGAGACAGTTGCCGGACGTCTGCTGGTGATTTTCTTTTTCGTCTGCTGCAGCGCGCCGCTTCTAATCGGCGGCTATCGCCAGGCCACGGCTGGCAGCGCTTCGGCGAATCCGGCTCGGGTCGGCGCCGATCCCGTGGCAGGCCATTTCGATCCTGGAATGAGTGTGCCACGAAAGAAGGCTCCTCAAGCAGCGGTTATCCATCGGAAGGAGAAGCCGAAGCGGCTTTCACGATTTGCAAAAGCTATCAACAGCATTGCTGCGATGACGGGCCGCTTTTTAGCAGGCGCGCAACAAATCCACGCTACGCTGGAGAGCTTCGCAACGCGATGCGGAGAATTTCGGGTGGCATTCGGGCGGTCGATCGCCGGGCGGGAATTCGTGATCGGCTTGCACTCCGAATTGGAGATCCTGATATTCCACCGATCGCCGGTCCCCGAGGTGCTTCTGGGTAAGCAACAATGGCTTTTCTACACGGCGCAAGGCTCGATGGATGGGTATCGCGGAATAAACCCTTTTACGCCCGAGCAACTGGATCATCTCGCGACCCAATTGAACCGGCGCCGTGAAGCTCTCGCTGCAAAGGGGATCGCGTACCTTATCGTCTTCCCGCCCGACAAGCACACCGTCTATCCCGAATACATGCCGGATGAGATCTCCCGGATAGGACCTTCGCGCCTGGAGCAAGCGCTCGGTTGTCTCGCATCACATCCCGAAATCCCAGCGATAGACCTCCGCACGCCATTTCTGGAAGCAGGCAGGCATGAGCGGATCTACTATCGAACGGACACGCATTGGAACGAAAGCGGAGCATTCCTTGCGTACGAAGCGATGGGTCGGGAGTTGCAGCGCTCTTTCCCTTCGCTGCGCATCGCGCAACGGAGCGACTACACTCTGGTCGAGCGCCAGACAGCGAGGGGCGATCTGGCTCGGATGCTCGGGATCTCGGGCTGGATGCACGAAAGGGAGATCCATTTCAGCCCGCTCAAGCAGCGGGCGCGGAGCGAAGACGGCTCGGCGTGGGGATATTCAGCCGGCGAGATTCGATCGAAAGCGCTCGCGTTTTCCAGCTCGCCGGATGGCGAGATCCCGCGCGCCGTCATTTTTCACGACTCCTTTATGGAAGGGCTTGCTCCCCTGCTTGCCCAGCACTTCCAACGGGCCATCTATTCCTGGCGGGGGGCGCATGATTCCGCACTCGTGGAGCGTGAGCATCCGAACCTCGTGATCGAAGAAATCGCCGAGCGCTTTATCTATGTGCTCTGTCGAAATCGCGCGGCGGACGCCCCGGAGATCGGAGCGAAGCCCGAATTCTAGGTCCTTTACAAGCCGGGAATGCCGGGCAGAGCGGGCGCCGCGTCGGGC
>JBBSFI010000077.1:0-20928 GCA_038238905.1 Chthoniobacterales bacterium
GTCCCGCTCTACGCCGGGCGCTAGCCGTCCGATGCCGGACCTCGCCCGGCTCCTCGGATCGTCCCCGTGCGATCCCACGCTCTTTGACATCACCAACAACAACGTGGCGGCGTCTCGCCGCCGATTGGACTCGACCGTCCACCTCCGGACGCATCCTCTCGGCGGCGCAGCGCCCTGCCGTTCAATCCGGCATTAGCCGGGGTGCAGAAGGTCGGCCAGGAACCGAGGCAGCAACTCACTCTTGTTTGCCCCCTTCGCGTTGATGCCTCTCGATCTCAGCGAGGATTCGCGGTGTCATCCACGCATTCATCCACTGAACCGCCTTGTGAATCATCGCTCTCTTGTAATTGTTGTCTGCACGGGAACGAACTGTGGGCGTCTCCAGCGTCTGATCGATCTCAAAGAACGGCTGAAACTCCGGCGGCGCCTCCTTCCATCCTTCCCACGTTGGGAGCCGAGGATCGGGCACGAACACCACAGGGCGATTCAGCCCCAGCCCAACGCATCGCATTGGGTTCGGAACAACCATTGGATTTCAAAGCGCGGTTGCGCCCTGCATGTAAGCCCCACAGGGCGATTCAGCCCCAGCCCAACGCATCGCGTTGGGTTCGGAACAACAATTGGATTTCAAACGCGGTTGCTCCCTGCATGTAAGCCCCACAGGGGCGATTCAGCCCCAGCCCAACGCATCGCGTTGGGTTCGGTAGATAAATCGGATGAGCCCTGTAAGGGCGGCTCAATCCCAGACGGACAGTTCATCGAAAGCAACGCGATGCCTCCGCAAAAAAGCTCCATATCCTTCCTGGAAGGATTTCAACCGGGTGATGCTCCTGTTGAATCGCCCCGGTGGGGCCAGGCATCTGCCCGACGACGCATCGGAGCGCAACAAAACTTACCAAAAAAATGGACCGGGCAATTCCCGCAGTTTCCTGCGATATGATTCCATGAACCATCCGTTCCTCTCCATGAAGCTTGCGATTTGTTTGCTGCTATTGATGCTGGGGGCGCAATGCGTGAGATCGGCGCCGGTTGAACTATTGCCGCCGGAGTTTCGAGGAGCGGTGCAGCCACAGGTGGCCGTCTCTCCCGATGGCCGGATCCATGTCGTTTTTGGCAAGGAGAACACGTTATACCATGTGGCGTCTGCCGATGGGCACACTTTTTCGCCCCCGGTGAAAGTGGGCGAACTCGACAAACTTGCCCTCCGCATGCGGCGCGGGCCGCGTATTGCAGCGACGGATCGGTGCGTGGTGGTGACCGCGATTTCGCATGCGGATGGCAATCTCCACGCGTGGACTTCGATGGATGGCGGGAAGTCGTGGCGCCCGGGAGCGAAGGTGAACGACACCGAAGGCTCGGCGCGGGAAGGGCTTCACGCCATGGCTGGCAGCGCGGGCGGCTTTGTGCTTGCCACGTGGCTCGATTCGCGGAAGGGCGCGACCGAATTATGGAGCGCAACTTCCGATAACGGCGGGGTGGACTGGGGCGCCAACAAGCTGGTCTATCGATCACCGGACGGCCACATTTGCGAATGCTGCCAACCGAGCGCCGCCGTGGGCGCCGGCGGAGAGATCGCTCTCATGTGGCGCAACTGGCTCGGCGGTTCGCGCGATCTTTATTTGAGCACGAGCAACGATCGTGGAAAGACTTTCTCCGCCGCAGTGAAGCTCGGCACAGGCGCCTGGAAACTGGATGGATGCCCGATGGACGGCGGATCGGTGGCGCTGAGCGGCGGCGGAAAACCCGTCGCCATCTGGCGCCGCGAAAAGGCGATCTTTGCCAGCGAGGCGCCGACTGAGGAGCGGCTGATCCAAGCCTCTTCCGTACAGCCGGTCGTTGTGATGTCGAAAGCGGGACCCGTCTATTTTTGGGAGCACGAAGGCGGCCTCATGATTCAGAAGGGGCGCGAGGCGCCGGCGCGATTTGCGGAGAAGGGCACGGCCGCCGCGGCAGCCGCGTTGCCGGGCGGCGGGGAAACAGTTGTCTGGGAATCGACTGGCGGAAATGCGCCCACGATTCTGGCAGACGTGCTGCGCTGAGGGCGGCGCATCTTGGGTAATTTCACGCTCGGCGCCCCGGTGGACTCAGCTTGTGGGGCAGGCGAAAAGGTGTACGATCGCGGCCCATGAACGATATTGCGTCTGGGCCTCAACCGCCCGCCACCATTCGGGTTCAAGGCCACGGGTCCGTCTCGACGGCGCCCGACGTCGTCGATTTGGGTCTTGAGATTGCGTGTGAGGACAGGGATTACGGACGCACGATCGCGGGTCTGAATGGGAGACTGGAATCCCTCCGTCAAGCTGTTGCCGACGCGGGCGAGGACCCAAAGGCCTTGAAGACCGGCTCGTTCCAAGTTTCCATCGAAAACGATTACGAAGTGCGTAACCGGTTCAGGTGCTTCAAAGGGGAGCATCGGCTTGCGTTGCGGCTTCCGTTCGAACAAGGCCGGCTGGCTCGCGTGTTCGCCTCCATTTCGGGATGTGACGCGCGACCGGAGCTTTCGCTCTCATTTGGCTTCTCCGATCCGGAGGCAATCCGCCAGCGTGTCCTTGAGGATGCCGTAAAGAACGCCCGAAAGCGCGCAGAGATTATAACAGCAGCCGCAGGTCAAACGCTGGGCCGGATCGTCGCGATCCAGTACGGATACGCTGAAATTCGGATTTCATCCGATGTCATGGAATCTTGCGAACTCGCGAAGATGGAAAGCGCGCCTGAGCTCGAGCCATCAGACATCGACTCCACCGATACGGTTCAGATCGTTTGGGAGATTACTGGAGGCACAAGCTCTTAGTTCGGAAAATTGCGGGCTCGCAGAATTCCGCGAGCTGCTCGCGGAGCCGGCGCGCCATGTAGAATACCACCGGACTCTCGTCGCAGTTTTTTCAAGGGTTTCCGCTCCTGTCTCCGTTTAACCCCGTGATGTCGCGAGGATTTGAATTTAACCACGGAACAGGCGAAGTGTCCGCGCCAGCCAGGCGGCTGCGACCTTGCGTCCATCCGGCCGGCATGGTATGCAACAAACTAGGAATGCAATCGCTTCGCCATCGCATCTTGCAGGCTGCCGTCTCGGTGGCGTGCATTTTGGCGTGGCTGGTCGCGACAAATCACTGCGCCCTCGCCGATCTTGCGACGCGCGGCGCGGCCACGGCGGTTCATGCAGCGGGGTGCAATCATTGTCCGGCTCACGAGACCGGGAAACCGGGGCGCGAACGGATGGGCGAGTGTTGCAAAACCTTCAAAAGCACGGCGAAGCCCGCGGATGGGTTTCATCCGCGCGCCGGCGATGCCGTGCCTTCCTGCGGTCCAATGGCGGTTCACTCCGATCCCGTGGTGGCCGCGGTGAAACCGGTTTTTAGTTGCGGTGCCGCCCCTCCCTGGCTGCTATCGCAGGCGGAACGCATTTTCCAGAGGAGCCTGCTGGCGCACGCTCCGCCCTCTCGCGCGTAACTTGCCAGCGCCCGCTTTCCGGAGCGCTGTGCAGTTGCCGTATTTGCCCCTTTTGACGCGCTGTCGCGCGTCGGAACATCGCTCCTCTTGTGCGGATGGGAGCGCAGCCGAAATCAACCGCATGCAGCAATAGCTGAAACGTATCCAATAACTGACAATGAAAACAAACTACACATTCAAATCCATCCTTCTCGCCGCGACTGCGGCGCTCTGTTTCTCGACTCCGACACTGCGCGCCCATGCGGCGGATCACCAAGGGAAGAACGCTCCTGGCGTTCCCGCGGAGTATCCTCTGAAAAAGTGCGTGGTCTCTGACGATCCACTCGGCGAGCACGGAAAAGCGATCAAGGAGACGGCTCCCGATGGAACCGTGGTCTATCTTTGCTGCAAAGACTGCATCAAGGACTTCAAAAAAGATCCGGCGAAATACGCGAAGATGGTGAAGGAGGCCAAAAAGTAGCTGGGAAGCTAGTTACTGGCGGCCACCCGGTTTGCACGCATCCAGACTTCGCGTCGTGACGATTCGTACTCTTATACTTGCGCTGCCTGCGGCAGCGTTGCTGGCTGGGTGCGCCGCTTCCAAGCCTTTGCCACCGAGAGGCGCTGGCGATCCGGCCAGCCCTCAAGCGGCGGAAGCAGCAACCCGTCCCGCGCATCGCGTTCTCAATCGAGATACGCTCACGGCGGCGACGAAGCGCCGGTATGCGGCAGTGGAAGAACCCGCGAGCGCGCCAGTTGCCGAGGAAGGGATGGCTGGGATGACCCACGACATGGGCGGGATGAAGGGGATGCCAGGCATGGGAGTGAATGCCGGGGCTCCTCCCGCCAATCCATCTGCCAAGACCCTCTACACGTGTGTCATGCATCCGGAAATTATCCGAGACAAACCGGGGAAGTGTCCCAAGTGCGGCATGAAACTCGTGCCAAGGAAACAAGGATGAAAGCGATGACTCTCCTCTTGCTTTTGGCGGGTATTCCCCTGTGGGAGAGCCGCGGCGAATCGCGCGCAAGCTCGGCGCAACAGACGATCGGGGATCGCTCGGGAAAGCGCGTGGAATGGACGCGGGAACAATCGGCGCGGGATGAGGCGATGCGCGCGGTGCGGCTGCTCCTGCGGCGCCGGCTTACGCCCGAAAGCGCCGCGCAGGTGGCGCTGCTGAATAATCAGTCGCTGCAGGCAACATTTGAAGAGATCGGTATTTCGGAGGCGGACTTGGTTGAAGCGGGTTTGCTGAAGAATCCGTCCTTCGACGGAGTGGCGCGCTTTCCGATCGACGCAGGCGCCGTAACCGATTTCGAAGGGACTCTTGCGCAGGATTTTCTTGAACTTGCGATGCGCCCCCTCCGCAAACGGCTTGCAAAGCGCCAACTGGAAGAGGCGCAGCTCCGTGTGGCCAGTGAAGCAATCCAGCTTATCGCCGAGACAAAGATTGCGTTTTATGAGATGGAGGCCGAGCAGCAGTTGATCGGGCGATTGCGATTGATTGGTGAGACCACGTCCTCCGCTTTGGAATCGGCGCAAAAGCAGCACGAGGCGGGTAATATAGCGGATTTGGAACTGGCAAATCAGCAGGCGGGCTATAGCCAATCGCGATTGGACATAGCCGTCGCGGAGGCCACTTTGCGCCAGAAGCGGGAAAAGCTAAATAGAACGATGGGAGTCTGGGGCGCCGAAACCGATTGGAAATCGCGTGGCGAGCTGCCGGCGCTTCCTGCCAGGGAAGCCGATATTTCCGGTCTCGAGACATTAGCCATCGAACAGCGGTACGATCTTGCCGAAGCCGAAGCGCAGCTTGAGACTCAGGTGCAAGCTCTTGGCCTGACGAAGAGCTACCGGTATGCAGGAGCCTTGGAACTCGGTGTCTCGGCGAAGCGGGACACCGATTCAGTGAGAGCGCTCGGGCCGAGCCTTCGATTTGAACTGCCGATTTTTAATCAAGGGCAGGGTCGGATCGCGAGGGGCGAAGCGCAACTGCGGCAATCCGAGCGGAGGGTCGAAGCGCTGGCGGTCGCCATTCGCTCCGAGGTGCGCGAGCATCGCGACGAAATGATAAGCAAACGGGACGCCGCGCTGTTTTATCGGGACGAGCTTTTGCCGGAGCGGCTGCGCATTCTCAATCTTACGCAACTGAACTATAACGCCATGTTCACGGGCATCTACGATCTGCTGCTGGCCAAGCAGCGGGAGCTTGATGCGGAGCGCGGATTTGTGGAAGCGACTCGGGATTACTGGATCGCGAGAGCGGAGACAGAGAGAGCTTGCGCCGGAAGCTTGAAACGCCCCGCCGCTACCAAGAGGATGCAAAGTTCCGGCAAGGAGTCAGAGTGGCGGAGCCCACGAGGGGCGGAACCCACTCAACACAAGCACTAACTATGATCACACGTCGCAATTTCGTTTCAGGAATGGCGGTCGCCGCAGGGGGCGCCGCGCTTTCGCACCCAGCCCGCGCTTCCGCGGCAGGCGCGGAGGCGGCGCATGGAAATCCCGGCGCCAGCGAGGAGCAGAAGGCGGAGGCGGCTCCGGGCCAGCCTGGCTTGGATTACATTCCGGTCGTTACGCCCAATGGAGTCGCCGCAGAATGGAAGCTGATCGACGGCGCGAAAGTATTCCACCTGATAGCCGAGGAGTTTGACCACGAATTTGCGCCCGGTCTTCATGCCAAATGCTGGGGATACAATGGGCGAACCCCTGGGCCTACCATCGAGGCGGTCGAAGGAGACAAGTTGCGGATTTATGTAACGAACCGGCTGCCGGAGCCGACGACCATTCACTGGCACGGCATCCTGCTCGCGAATGGAATGGACGGAGTCGCGGGCCTCACGCAGAAGGAGATCGCTCCCGGGGAGACGCATAAATACGAATTTACGCTGCGCCAAAGCGGAACTCACATGTACCATCCGCACTTTGACGAAATGACGCAGATGGCGCTCGGGATGATGGGAATGTTTGTTATTCACCCCAGGCAAAAGCCGGCGGAGACCGTGGACCGGGACTTTGCGATCATGCTATCGGAATGGCGAATCGATCCCGGAGCGAGCCGGCCCAATCCATCGGAAATGACAGATTTTAACATACTTACGATGAACTCGAAGGCATTTCCCGGAACGGCCCCGCTTGTTGCTAAACGAGGAGAGCGAGTCCGCGTCCGATTAGGCAATCTGGGCGCCATGGAGCACCACCCGATTCACCTCCACGGTAATGACTTTCTTCTGACCGAGATCGACGGCGGCGCCGTTCCGCACGGCGCCAGGATGCTGCAGAACACTGTCCTCGTGCCCGTCGGGGCAACGCGCGCCTTCGAATTTGTCGCGAATGAACTGGGCGATTGGGCGATGCATTGCCATATGACCCATCACACGATGAACCAGATGGGGCATGGGAATCCTAATTTCCTAGGTGTGAAAAGCCGGGAGTTGGATAAAAATGTAAGGAAGCTTCTTCCGGGGTATATGACGATGGGAGAGACAGGGATGGGCGATATGGCCGAAATGGGAATGAAAAACCCGCGCAATACGATCCCGATGCTCGGCGCGCCGGGGCCGTTTTCCTATATCGATATGGGAGGCATGTTCACGGTCGTTAAGGTCCGTGAAGGGATCACTAGTTACGAAGATCCGGGTTGGTATAGCCATCCGCCTGGCACGGTTGCGACAGTTGCTTCGGATGAGGAGATGCAGCGGGATCTCGGCATCGTGCCACCCGGGCGGAAACCGCCCGAACCGCTTCATAAGCACGGCTGACGCCAGCACGCCCGCCAGAAACAGGGAAAAATGATGCCACCCGAAGTAACGGAGTTGTGCTGCCGTTCCCAACCAGCAGCCTCGGTGATTGCGGTCAATCGGCGCTCCGCCAATCTATAGTTTTGGGAGCGGGTCGTCTGCGAGATGCCGGTCGAGCATCGTGAGGAATTTCCGTATATCGAGCGGCTTCGTGAGATACTCCGCAGCCCCGGAGCCCAGCATCCGATCAACCTCTCCGGTGGTCGCATCTGCGCTTATAATGACTACTGGAATATCAGCCGTCTCCTCGGCTCCACGCAGCCGCCGCAACACTTCCCGCCCGGAAATATCCGGCAGATTCAGGTCCACCAGTATCAGATCCGGCCTGTGTTCGACGGCGAGTTCGAGGCCGAGGCGCCCTTGCATTGCTGCGAGAAGCTTTATGGATGGCCGGTGGGCCATCACATGCTCGACGAGACGCAGATTGGAAGGATTGTCTTCGATATACAGCACGGTGTGTTCGGCGGCTTTTGCAAGCGGGGTAAATTCATTGTCCTCCGCGACCCCGATTGGAGGCGGAGCCGGACGATCCACCGCTTGGAAATCCAGTGTGAAGACGGAGCCTTTATTCACCTCGCTTCGCACCTGCACCGACGCTCCCATCAATTCCAAAAGCCTTTTTGTGAGGGCCAATCCCAACCCGCTGCCTTGAATCCCGCGCCGGTCTGCATCGAACCGTTCAAAAGCGTCGAAAAGCCGCGGTAACTCAGATGATGGAATTCCGAAGCCGGTATCCGCGATACTCAGCCGCAGGCGCTTTCCAGATGGCGCCGCGTTGGCGCGCGTGTTGGCGGAATCAAGTTTTTCGCAAGAAAGCGTTACGGATCCGCCGTTCCGGTTGAATTTCACGGCGTTGGAAAGGAGATTGAGAATCGCCTGCTTCAGCCGCTGGCGGTCCGCGAGGACGTGCCGCGCGCAATCGGACTCCAAGCCGGATTCGATGCGGACCGCGTGCTGATCGGCTAGCGGGCGGATCAGAGCCACGCATTCCTCGACCACCTCGCGCAGCGGCACTGGCTCAAGTGAGATCTTCATCCGACCCGCCTCGATTCTTGCGATATCGAGCACTTCGTTGATGAGATCGAGTAGATGCTCGCCCGCTTTGATAATGTGCGCGATCGGCGCCCGCTGATCGTCTGGCGGATTGCTCATCTCCAGGATCTGGGCGAATCCGAGAATGGCATTCATTGGGGTGCGCAGCTCATGGCTCATGCGCGAAAGAAAGTCGCTCTTTGCCAGGTTTGCCCGATCGGCCTCACTGCGGGCGGCTTTTAAAGCCTCCTCAGCCCGTTTCACTTCCGTGACGTCGCGTGCGGTTGCGTAAATGGCTCCGTCGGGTTGCGGAATTGCTTTCCAGGAAATGAGCCGCGAGGAGCCATCCTTGCAGGCATACCGGTTTTCAAAGTGGATGATCAGCTTTCCAACCGCCAGATCCTTCATCACATCGATGGTGCTTGGGCGGTCGTCGGGGTGCACAAAATCGAGAAACGGACGATCGAGCAGTTCGTTTGCGCTCCAACCGAGAATCTCCGAAAAGGCGGGATTCACGCGTTTGAAGTAGCCGTCTGTGCTGGCGATGCAGAACATATCGAGTCCCAGCATGAAGAAGCGCTCCCGCGCGGCCTCCGCCTCCCGGCGCTGGCCGAGTTGAAACCGAATGAGCGCAAATGCACCGGTGAGGATCGCCAGGACGAGCGCCGCAAACCCGACCGATGTGCACAGCGGGTCGCTGTCTGCCATGCACATGGCCGCGCCACCACAAAGCGCGGCGACCAGCGAAACGGAGAGCCACCGTTCCAAGACCTTGCGGTCTGGATTTGGGAGCGCGGGGGGTCGCTTCATGTCCTACATTGCCCCAATCAAAGAAATTAGCGCGAAATAATTAGGCGCGACTGCATGAACAACTTGCGTGGGAAAAGCTTTGGCTGCCTCTGGCGCGTGCGCGCTAATCCAAAAACTCCGAGTCCTCGTGCATATCGTATTTGCTAGCAACGGCGGGATCGGTCGTTACAAGGTAATACACATTCGCCGCGCCTCCCGCCGGCTCCAGAGTCACGCCATCGTTACGCATAGCCTGAAGCGTGGCGGTTGCTTCACAAATGTGCGTGACGATCGCATCCATCGATTTCGGTTCGCCTGTCAAGAATTCCGCTGTCCAAACTCGCAGGAATCGTTTGGTTGCGCGTTGCGTCGCGGACTCAAGTTCCTCGAACTTCGGTCGAACGTAAGGGGTCAACTGAGCCGAGAAAGCGGTGGGCAGCGCAAGCAGTTTGATCAGTTCCTGTACGTCAGCCAAATCCTTCACACGTTGGGGATTGGTCATTCCCGATGCGAGCTTAAGCTCGATGAGGGTGGGAAGACTGAGAAAGGAAATTCCGTTGCTATGAAAAGAAACCGCTTCCGGTGTTGGAAAGGCGATCTGTCTCAAGCCCTCTTCTGTAACAAGCAAATCAACGTCCTCGGTAAAGCGACGAAGCCCGTGAGCGAACAGCGCCATCCCCCCCGCAATAGCGTATGGAATTCCCAGCGCGTCGAGGCGGAGAGCGATTTTTCGCAGCGCCGCCTGCGCGGCGCCGCCATCTTCGAAATGCCGACTTTCTTCGCTCATCGCCCAGTCCGGGTCAGCATCCAATAGCAGCTCATACGGTATCATTCGGCACTCTGGAAGAATGGGCGATTCTTCACCCTTCGCGCTCGCTGATCGCGGTCTGCGCGCGGAGCAAGTCGTGGAGCGTCACGACCGCCAGTGCGATGCCCTGCGGATCAGTGACGACGATGAGACCGCACGAAGACCCGATGAGCAGCGCCTGGCATTCGCGAATGGTTTGGCTCGGGCGGGCGCTCACCGCTGGCAGCAAGCGCGGCGGGCGCCGCTCCGCCTGTGCCTGAGTGAATTCCGCGCGCAGGAGCACGCCGTCGAGTTGACCGCCATTTGTCACCGGAAAGCGTTTGTAAGGATGGGCGTCGAGCACGCTGATTACAGCGGTGTCGTCCAGACTTGGAAGAACCACGGGCTCAAATTGCGCAATGGCCGAGATGGGGAGGTTTTGCCAACTCCGCAAGTCGCGCGGTGGAACGACGTGCGCCATCTGATGTCCATCTTGGATGAGCACTGCCTCATAGAAGTTCTCGTGGTTGACTCGGCGTGCGACCAATTGGCTGACCAGCCCTGCGATCATCAGCCCCGGCAAGAGCGCGAACTGGTGTGTCATCTCGAAGATGATGAGGACCGCGGTGACGGGCGCCTGCACGACTCCGCCGAGGCAGGCGCTCATCCCGCCAACCGTGAGAAGGATACGATCTGAATCGTTCAGCGCTACGAAATGGCCGCCGAGGCTTGCGACGGCAACGCCGCACATTCCGCCAAAGAAAAGGCTCGGCGAGAAAATGCCGCCGCATCCACCCAGGCCGTAGCAGGCAACCGTGGCGAGGAGCTTTGCCACGAGCAAGGCGAGCGCAAGTTCCCACACGATGCCCTTCTCCAAGGCGAGCGAGAGATCGTCGTAACCCAGCCCGAAGACCCCGAGGCGCCGCGTCGTGGAAAAGATGGCCATGCCCAGCGCCCAAGTGATCAATCCGCCCAGCAAGGGCCGCCACATGGCAGCCAGCGCCACTTTCGCGACGCCGCGCGCAGGCCCAGGGAGCCGCGCTGAAATGCAACTCCGGCCAGCGTGGCCAGGGCCGCACTCAAGGGCATGAGTGTGTAAGCGCGCCAAGTAGGTTCTTCGATTTGCGGGAGCTCGAAGGCCGGCTGCGCGCCCAAAAATGCATGGACGACGAAGGCTCCGATGACAGCCGCGAGCAGCACTGGACCGAGCAGGCGGCTGTTGAGATCTTCCAGAATTTCTTCGAGCACAAACGCCACCGAGGCGAGCGGCGCATTAAACGCAGCGGCCAGACCCGCCGCCGCCCCACCGGCTGCTGCAGCACGTTTGTTCTGCTTGGCCACGCCTAGCAGGCCCGCGATGGTCGAGGCCACGTTGCCGCCGAGTTGCACACTCGGTCCTTCACGTCCGAGGCTCTGCCCGCCCCCGATGCTCAGTGCGCTGGCGACGAATTTCACCCAGCCCAACCACGCAGGCGTGTGCCCAAAGTCCTTCCAAAACGCAAGCTTGAGCTGGGGAATGCCGCTGCCCGCCGCATCGGGGCAAAATTTCGTCAGCAGCCAGCCGGACAAGATCGAGACACCCGAAATAACGCCGAGACTGATCCACGGAAACCAGCGTGAAGAAACCTGCGACGGATAGACGAAGCTCGCCCAAAAGATCCAGGTGATCGCCACTTGCAAGGCCACCGCAACGAGGCTTGCGGCGAGACCGTAGAGCACAATCGCAGCGACGAAACGAGAGCGTTCAGGCAGTCGTTGGAGAGCATGGGTGAATGATTTCAGCACTTCCCCACCTTGGGCGCCGTCGCAGAAAACATCAACTCAACGGATGATACTTTTTGGAAGTGTCGCCGCAGGCGGGCCAACGCTCATCGAGATCACGCCCGATCCCAAGCGTATCGACGCTCTGCAAGATTTGAAAACGCGTAAAGACCGTGAATTTGGCCCTTCGTCCTACTTTCCAGACAGCGCTTCGTAACCGGAAATCACGTCAAACAGCTCTTCATCAATCCCACTTTGGCGCAGACGGTGGTATGAGCCGTGGAGTGTTTCCAAAAGATCGTCGATGTTTTTGTCAGCGCGCTGCATTGCGGCCAGGCGGCTGGCGTTTTCGCTGGCGAGGGATTCGGCGCAGGCGCGGAAGAGGGAGATGAAAAGATATTCTCGGATCAGTGCGCCCAAGGTAGTGGCGCCACTACACATTACCTCGGGCAAGGTCTTGGTCGGCCAGGGAATCTTTGCCAGGCCTCGCTGCCATTCCCCGTCGAGTGGCAAGAGCTGCTGACTGACGGGCTCGTAGAGCGCGCCGGATTTCGGGCGATTGTGGAAGACATAGAGCTGCGCATACTCGCCCGCAGCCCGTTGTGCTTCGCTTTCGATCTGAATCTTCCCGACAAGCGGGGTGATGGCCTGGACGGAACTCGGCACGGCAAAGAGGCCGATCGGTTTCAAGCCCGCGTCGCCAAGTCTCTCATGGACGCGCTCGCCCACGGCCCAAACTTTGGGTTTTCCGGGCAGGGCGGCCAGCGTTTTGATCGCGTAGTCGGTGATGATGTCATTGAACTGGCCGACGAGGCCTTGGTCGGAGCCGAAGACCACAGCGCCGATTTCGCCCGAGTGGGTCTTTGCTTTCCGCTCCACTGGCGTTGACGCTAATTCGGCGGCACGAAAGCACGCGCTCAATCCCAATTCCACCGTGCGATAGTAGTCGCCGAGTGCATGCACTGATTTGTCGTATTGGCCGATGCTCGATGCGGCCAGCGCTTTCATCGACCGGACGACGGATTGGAGATCGCCTGCGCTGCTGATCTTGCGGCGCAGACCTGCGATGGTGTCGCTCACTTCTTCTCCTCAGACGTTGCTTTTGGCGGAGATTTACCTCCCGACTGGGCCTTCGCAGGAGCATCAGGCTTGGAGTCACCGTCGGGATTTGCTTTCGGATCAGGCTTGGGTTTTGATTCCGTCGCCGACTGGTTAGGTTTGGGCTGGAAAGGCGCGAGCGCTTGCCGGGCGATCTCGTTGATCGTTTTGCGATCCTCAGCACTGAGTTTCTCGGCGGTTTCGAAGCGCTCGCGAATTTCAGCCGGGATTTTCACTGCGGCTTCATGGACTGCGTGTTGGGCGTCGTGCATCTGGTCGAGCGGAATCGGGTCAAACAATTCGGCAGTCAATGCGAGCAGCACCGCGATTTGGGCGGGCACGGCCACTGGGGCCAGTTCCGATTGCTTCAGACAGGCGCGGATGTGGCGGCCGTGGTCGATGATCTTGCGCGTATTGTCATCGAGACGTGCGCCGAAACGCGCGAAGGTTTCGAGTTCCTCGAACTGCGCGTAGGCGAGTTTGAGATCGCCAGCGACCGCGCGGTAGGCCGCCCGCTGGGCTTTGCCGCCGACGCGTGAAACGGATTTGCCGACGTCAACCGCGGGAAGCACTCCTAACTCGAACAACGATGGTGAAAGATAGATTTGCCCATCCGTGATTGAGATCAGGTTCGTCGGAATATATGCAGAAATATTTTGCGCCTCGGTCTCGATGATCGGCAGTGCGGTCAGCGAGCCGCGGCCGCGCTCTTTAGACAGATGGGTCGAACGTTCGAGCAGCCGCGAATGGATGAAGAAAATGTCGCCCGGGAAAGCTTCGCGCCCGGGTGGTCGGCGAAGCAGAAGAGAAAGCTCCCGATAGGCGCGGGCATGATGCGTGAGATCGTCATAGACGATCAGCACATCGCGTCCAGTCTCCATGAAATGCTCTGCGATGCTCGTCGCGGCATAGGGTGCGATGTACGCGAGACCAGGCGGGTCGTTCCCTTCGGCGACGACGACGACGGTATATTCCATCGCCTCGTTCTTGCGTAAAACGGCCACGGCTTTCGCCACGGCGGAAGCGCGCTGGCCGATGGCGCAATAAACGCAGAGCACGTCTTTTCCGCGCTGGTTCAGGATGGTGTCGATGGCGATGGCCGTCTTGCCAGTTTGACGATCTCCGAGGATCAACTCGCGCTGACCGCGCCCGATGGGAATGAGCGCATCAATGACCATAAGGCCGGTCTGAAGCGGAACCGTCACCGGCCCACGATCCATGATGGGCGGGGCAGGACGTTCGATCGGCAGGCGGTCGGTGGTGTTGACCGGGCCGTGGTCATCGAGCGGTCGTCCGAGCGGATCAATCACGCGGCCGAGCAAGGTATCGCCGACCGCAACGTCCATCACACGGCCGGTGCGCTCGACTTCCTGCCCAGCCTGCAAATGTGCGTAGTCGCCGAGCAGCACGGCGCCGATTTCATCCACATCGACATTAAACGCGATACCGAAGACCCCACCGGGAAACGCGAGCAACTCCTCGAAGCCGACCCCATTCAGTCCGGAGATGCTGGCGATGCCCGTGGAGACGCGCGTGATCGTGCCGACCTCGCGAGGGGTGAGGCTTGGCGTGAAGTCCTTGCTGGCCTGATCGATGTTCGCAAACGTCCGCTCGAAGACGCTCTGCAGATTTCCCGGCGCTTCGGTCATGAGGTTAGCTTTTCGAGCGTCGTGCGAATCGCCCGGATTTCCAGACTTTGAGAGCATCGCGTCTTTCGCTATTTTCGCGTCCATGTCAGAATCCAGAACGATAAAGCGGAAAGTCAGCACCGCGGATTACCCGGCGTTTCTCGCGGAGCTGATGGGCCGCATCCGCGCGGGTCGCCTGAACGCCGGACGAGCGGTGAACCGCGAACTCGTCCGGCTTTACTGGGACATCGGCCGCGGGATTGTGGAGAAACAGCAAACGGCTGGTTGGGGCGAAGCGGTCGTGGAGCGATTGGCGACCGACCTGCGCGCAGAGTTCGCCGAGATGCAGGGGTTCTCGTCCTTCAACGTTTGGCGGATGCGGCAGATTTACCTGGAATACACGTCCGCCGAATTTCTGGCGCAGGCTGCGCCAGAATTGAAAAAACTTGGCGGCAACTTTCTGGCACAGGCTGCGCCAGAAATCGATTCGCCCGGCAAAGACGCGGTCTCGGACCCAGCGGAAATTCTCGCACAAGCGGTGCGAGAATTGGCGGCAGCCGTGCCGTGGGGCCATCACATCGAGCTGTTGAAAAAGATCAAAGATCCAACCGCGCGCCTCTATTACCTCCGCGCTACCGCACAGTGCGGCTGGAGCCGTCGCGTGCTGATGCTTCAGATCAAAGCTGGTGCTTACGAGCGGGCGGTGCAGGAAAAGAAAACGCACAACTTCGCGCTCGCGCTGCCCGAGTACCTCGCGGAGCAGGCCGATGAAATGTTGAAGAGCCGCTACAACCTCGAGTTTCTCGGCCTCGCGCGACCGATGAAAGAGCGGGAAATCAAAGACCGCTTGGTCGAGCGTTTGCAGCAATTTATTCTCGAACTCGGCTACGGTTTTTGCTTTGTCGGCCGGCAATACCGGCTGGCGCTGGGGAAGAAGGAATATTTCGTGGACCTGCTTTTCTACCACCGTTTCCTCAAGGCACTGGTGGCTTTCGATCTGAAGATCGGCGAGTTCGAGCCGGAGCACGCGGGGAAGATGGATTTCTATCTGAACCTCTTGAACGAAAAGGAGCGGGCGCCGGACGATCGCCCGGCCATCGGCATCATTCTCTGCGCGGAAAAAGACGACGTGGAAGTGGAGTTTGCGCTCAAGTCGAAGTCGAATCCAATCGGCGTGGCGGAGTATCAATTGCGGGCCACGCTCCCCGCGGAATTCAGGGGCAAATTGCCGAGCGCAAAACAACTGACCGACATGGTGCGCGGCGCTTTGCCAGCGTGAGAACGTTTCGTTAGGCGACAGCTTCACATTTGTCCTTCTTTTTAAGAAGTTCGGCCACGCCCTTCTGCACTGAGGTCAGGTAATCGGCGATACTCCAGCTTACTTTTTGTCCATGGGTAGTTAGTTCGATGCCGCTGATCAATTCCGGCGCCGTCTCGAATCGGAGACGAAGATCAGCCGAGAAGGTTTCATTGAGCGCAATCTGGATGGCCGCGCATTGTTCTTTCGGCAGGGCAAATGCGCTGCGGATCAGCGCAGGTTCGGAAGCACTCTTCAATGCCTGGCCGAGGTCCGATTTCGCGTGCTCATCCAACCCGCGAATCCGGCGGGTGAACACGTCGGTCATCTGCGCATCCAGATTCATCGTGGCAAGATCCGAAAGCGCCTTGCGGGCAATGGAAAACACTTCGTCCTGAGTTCTGCGGGTAATGGCTTTGTTCAGGTTTTTGGCGTCCGCGCGCAACGTCTCCTCTCGCTTCGCGCTCATGTCGTCGGCCGCTTTGCGGGCCTCGTCCATCAGCCTCTGATGCTCGACTTTTGCCTCATCGGTCGCTTTGCTTAAAAGCGCGGCGCGCTGCTGGTCGAACTCATCGTTCTTGTGCTGGAACTCGTCGCGGTCCTTTTTTGCTTCGGCTTTCTTCGCGGCAGCGTCCGCGAGTTCGTCGGCGATGCGCTTCTCTCTCGCGTCGATGGCGTCGAGGACCGGCTTGTAAAGAAAGTGCTTCATCAAACACACGAGGATGAGGAAATTGAGCGCCTGCGCGCCGACGGTGAACCAATCGATGAGCATAGGTTATTTCCCCGCCGCGGCTTTGATGACCTGATTCCAAAACGGATTGGCGAAAATCAAAATCATCGAGACCACGAAGCAGTAGATGGCAGTCGATTCGATCATCGCGAGACCGACAAAGAGCGTGCGGGTGATGGTGGAGGAGGCGTCCGGTTGCTGGGCTAGCGCGGTCATCGCCGTGGCGACCGAGCGCCCTTCACCGAGCGCCGGCCCCATGCAGCCGAAGCCGGTGGTAATGCCAGCGGTGAAGATCGAGGCGACCGCGATGATTGTCATGTTGTCCATAGGTTGTTTTTGGTTGGTTATGTTGTTTTAGCTTCAGAAGCGGGTGCTGCTTTTGGTTCCTTAATCTGCGTGGCCGCGGCGATATAGACCGCAGCGAGAATGAAAAAGATGTAGGCCTGCACCATGCCGGTGAGTAACCCGAGCAGGGTCATCACGACGGGAAAGAGGAACGGCGTAATCGTGAGAAGGATAGCGACAATCATCGCCCCGCTCATCATGTTGCCGAACAAACGGACCGCGAGAGCCAGGGTCCGCGAAAGTTCACTGATGATATTGAACGGCAGCATGATTACCGTCGGCTCAATGTAGGACTTGAGATAACCGCCCAGCCCTTGATCCATGATGCCGAAGAGCGGCACGGAGACAAACACACACAGCGCCAGCGCCGTCGTGGTCGAGAGCGATCCCGTGGGCGGCTCGTAACCGGGAATGATGGTGCAGAGCGCGGCGAGGGCGACGAAGAGGAACAAGGTGCCCAAAAAACTGACATATTTCTCCGGGTGCTTCAGGCCGACTTCCTCGATTTGTTTCTCGATCGCGGTGACGACGATCTCCAGCAGGTTTTGCCAGCGGGAACGATTCTGGTCCGTGGAGAGATTCCGCGTGATCAGCTTTGAGCCGACCGCAAGCACCAGCATCAGCCCCCAGGTGAACACAATCGTGCCGTTGAGCTTGATGAAACCGTGCTGCCAGAAAATCAACTGATCGGGAGTAAGGCGCATGACGTCGGTTTCGGTTTTTAACGCACTAACTTTGATGTCGCTGGAGCCGTCCCAAGGTGTGATCAAGTGCGGATTTTAACTTTCCGGCCGCGCCGTTCACCGCTTCGACCAACTCACCCGCGTGATGAGTAACGGCGACCGGTTGATGGCTGTCCGGCCGGGCTTCCATCACGCAGCGGATGTCGTTGCCACCGCCCTTGCCGCCATTCTCGTCGCTGAGGTGAACCTCGACGCGCGAGATGCGGCCATGGTAGTGGCTCAATGAATTGCGCACGGACGCTTCGACTTCTGCGGTCAATGAGTCGCGGCTGGTGATCGTGTGATCGGTGTTGAATTGAATGATCATATTGTTTATCAGCGGGTGGATGGTAGAAAAGGGGATAAGGTTCATTTGTTCGCCGCCACGGGAACGAGAGCATTTGTCGGCGGTCGGGTCAGCCACGTTACGACGAGACGCGCGGCGATAAACCCGACGAGGCACGCCACCAGCCGCTGCCATTGGGCGCCGGACACAAAATAAATTCCCGTCATGGTAATGGCCGTGCGCAGCAACGCGCTGCCGAGAAACCAAAGCGCCGGGTGGGGCGAAGAGAGACCTCGTCGAACCGTCCACCACAAGCCGCCGAAAAAGATCGCGCCGAGCCCTACGCCGGCCGCGCCAGCCAGGATCAGGGTCAGACGTTCATTCATTGTCGTCCTCCGGTTCGTCGTGCATCGCCTTGTCTTGCTGGGCCACCCAATACCACGCATTCGCGCAGCCGATCGCGAGGCCGACGACCATCAGTGCGAGGGTCCAGGGATGTTTTCCCGGATGATGCTCGTCCAACCACAGGCCGAGCGCGGCGCCGAGGAGTGTCGGCACGACGACCGACCAGCCGATCAGTCCCATCATCCCGAGACCGAACCAGACGCCCTGCGTGGACTTGCGCGCCCGGAGTTTGCGCGCCGCCTTCGCGCCGATCTGTCCGGCGAGGGTCGATCCATCGTGGGGATGTTTCTTGGGGTCGTCACTCATGTTGAAAGGTCGCGAAGCGACGGAGAAATCCAGACTCCAGTTTCGCCATGACAGTTCGCAGGCTCTGCTGGTTCTCGTCCAGGGTTAGAAACTCCTTGGTCACGGCATCGCGCAATTGGCTGAGATCTTTTCCGTCCAGCGCGCGCCGAACGGACACAAGCACATCCGGGCCGGTCTTGACCAGGACACCTTCGTCCACGGCCACAAAGACCTCGCCGTCCGCCTCGGTTTCATAGGTTAGAATCCCGGGTGCGAGTGCCGCAACGCAGTCGAGTCGATGCGGCAGAAGTCCAAATGAACCCTCGTGCGTTTCGGCGACGATTCGCGATACGCCAGTCTTGTCGGCGAAGACTTGGAAGGGCAGAAGAACCTTAAGATTCATGGTTGGCGGCAAGCTGTTGCCCTGCAAAGCGCGGGTGCTATCCGCAGCACCCTCCAGACATACCCTCTGGCTTCGCGCAAACGGGGGTAGACAGAAACTTTTGCCGGCAGTGGTCGCTGCAAAAGTAGAACATCTTGCCATCGCGTTCGGCGTGGAGTGCGGTGGGCTTCGTCCACGGTCATGCCGCAGATGGGATCTTTGATCACGGATTTCGATTCATTCATGGTGTTGCTTCTTTCTTGGTTGTTTTTGTTTCAGTTCGATCTTTGCGCGCAGATTGTTCCTGATCGCTTGGTGAGCCTGGTTTGCCGGCTTTATTCAGAGGGTCGGTTATGATTTTCAGCAGTCGCGCCACCTTCGCGGCTCCATCCCGGCCCGGCTACGCATCCGCCCGGAAAGACTCCGCATTTCTTCGGAACGGCGTGGCGAGCGCGTGCGGCGTGGCGGCGGGAACGTTCACGCTCGGCGTGCCCGAGGTCGCGGAAGTGACCCCGCTTGATGGCACGAGCACGGACGACGTTTTGCAAACTGCCGACGATTTCCATGATGTAGCGAAAGTGTTCCATACAAGAGGCTCGTTATTGCGGCAGGCGCAGGATGCATTTCACTCCTTCTTCCGCGTGCGGCGGGCTTCGGTGAAGGTCGGATTCCCTGTGGCGCTACTGCGGCCACTCGTCGCCCGCCATCGGCGGGGCATCTGGCACTTCGGCCAGCGCCTCGTCGAACGCTTCACGCGACGCGTTCTTGGCCCGGTGCGCGACGTAGCTTTCGTGGCTCCACACGCCCACCGATTGCGTCACGGCCAGCGAGATGAGGTGCGAGAGAGGGATGCGTTCGCGCGCCGCCAGCGCGCGGGCTTGTTCCAATACGGGTTCCGGCACTTGGGCTTCGATGGTCGTCATGGTTTCGTGGCGTTCAGTAGTTTCAGAAACTCCGCCGGGCGCAGGGCCGTCACACCGAGACTGTCCACGCCAGCAAAATTTCGCAGATTATAGGTGATAATATACCTCGCCCCGGCGGCAACCGCCAGTTCCAAAACGAAATCATCGTTCGGGTCGGAAAGGTAAGGTCGCCAGCGAAAGCTGATCGCGTGTTCGTCCGCCGATGCTGCGATGAAGTTCAAAATCGCCTCCACGCGCTGGGGTCGTGCCCAAAATGCGACCGCTTCGCGTCGCGCGACCTCCTCGTATTCCAGCAGCAATGCCGTGGAAATGTGCAGCCGCCAGCCTGGCTTGCCGATGCGCTTCAACAACTCAAACGACGCTCCATTGCGCGAGCGCAGCGCGGAAATGAGCACATTCGTGTCGAGGATGGCGTGGAGAGTTTCGCTCATTGGATGTCAATCTTCGTTCTCGCCATCCTCGGCTACGGAAAACTTCACGAGGTCGCGGGCGCGGCGGCCTGCTCGGACCGTGCGCACGCCATCTTGCTGGCGAGCGAGGGTTGGGCGGCACGCCAGCGCCGTCCGAGCGCCTCGCCCCGCGTTTTCCAATCTTCGAGGTGCGCATCCAGTTCCTCGCGATGGGCCAGGTAGAAGGCGATTGCTCCATACACCTGCTCGAGGCTCAGCGTCGGGAAGCAATCGTATGCGATGGCCTCGGGGGAGTTCCCTTGTCGGAACGCGTAAATGATTGAATCCAGCGACACGCGGCTCCCCCGCACCCACCAGCCGGTCTCCCGGATTTCGATGTAATCGTTGGGTTGCATGACTAGCTTCATCATATTGAAATCGGAGGCGCGTGCCAGCCTGAAGGGGTTCTTGCGGCTGCGATGGTTTTCGCTCGGCGCTCCTACGGCATCAGCTTTTGCCAAATGCACCCGAGCGCCCGCTGGAGCCGGAGCACTGTGGTGAGCAGAATGTTGAGCTGGCCCGCTTCGATTTTTTGAAGGGTGCGGATATTGAGGCGCTTTCTCATCTTTGCAGTGATTCTTGCCTAAGTTTTAGAAAGAGAAAGTCGAGATTAGCCACTCCGCAAGCTTTGTGAATGACTTGACTGACAATGGTATTGAAGGCTTCGATGCGCGCACTGGTTATGCGGTGATGGCAGAAATTGAGGATTTGTTGTTTGGCATCAGTCAAGCCACGAGCAAAGCGGGCCAGTTCAGCGACGCCGCTTTCGTCGGCCATGGCAA
>JBBSFI010000078.1:0-18934 GCA_038238905.1 Chthoniobacterales bacterium
ATCGACCGCGCCCCATTGTTCGGAAGACATCGTTAACGGATTGCAGCGGCGCTTTTCTGATGTGTCGCGCCGAAGAGATCCAGCTCGTGAATCGACCAGAAAAGACCGCCGACCGAGCCGTCTGCGTGATTCGGACAAACATGGCGGGAGCAGGGGCGAAGGCGATGTCTGTGATCGGCCCATCTCCCTTGCCTGTTGCGACCGGCTGCGTCCACGCACTGCCATCCATTGAAAGCTCGACCTTGTAACCGGAGCGGCTCGAAGCGCTCCTTTCAGCCGGAGGCCCCGACGGACCGGGATCGAGGAGACCCAGGCTCTCGAGCGTCCAGAGCGCGCCGGTTTTTCTTGGGGCTTGCGGTCCTATTCGGTCGCAAGCCAAGCCGACAGGTTTACGCGGCCGGTTTACGCGAATCCGAGGGGGTCGATGGATTTACTCCGGCTTAGCGCCCCGGGTGCTCGATCGATTCTTTCTCGGCTTTGTACTCCTTCTTGAGATCCTTCTTTTCTTTTTCTTTCTCCTCGTGGATCTGGTGCTTTGTCGGGGCGGCGGTCGTTGTGGTCGTGGACGTTGTCGTATTTTCTTCGACTACGGGCCGGGTGACCACGACTGGCTGGGTAACCACGACAGGCTGGGTTACGACGGCTGGGGCAACTGGGGTGATGGTCTGGGTCTCGACTACCGTGGAATCGGCGAATGCAGGGATGGCGATAGCGACGAGGGTTGCCGCGACTGCGGCTTTGAGAATGGCGGTGTGTTTAAACATAATGGGTTCTGGTTTGTAAGTTTGCGCGCGGCATGTCCGAAGTACTCGGGCTGCCGGTTGCCACTGTTTCGATTGGAGCCGCCGCGCCGGTTGTATGGCCTACGACACGCCTGCGGCCTTGAACCCGGCGTCCACGAGCAACGCCCGTATTTTTCCCGGCTGATCGCCTTGAATCTCGATCGTCCGGTCGCGCACGGTTCCTCCGCACCCGCACGCGGTGCGGAGTTTCCGAGCCAGATCTTCGATTTCGGAAAGACGGATATGAGACGGAAAGTCGTGAATCACGATCACGGTCTTGCCGCCCCGATGCGCCTTTTCGCGCCTGAGGACCACACGCCCCTGCTTCAGTTCCTTTGGAGAGAGCGGTGGTGGCGCCATGGGTCCTGCGGGGACGTTTGGAATCTCAAGGCCGGCGAAGGCGGCGTTGAGTCCAGGCTGAACGGGACTTATTTCTACGCGTTCGCGTTTGCGCGACATGGAATCAAAACGGTCCGGCCACCCGAAGGCGACTTTAGGTCACATGAGGTTCGCAGCCACATCGGCCATTTCGCTGCGTTCGCCCTTGAAGAGGTTCACATGCGCGAGGAATTTCTGCCCTTGCAGGCGGTTGCGGGCATAGACGAGGCCATTGGTATGGGCATCGACGTACGGATTGTCGATTTGACCGAGGTCGCCGATGAGCAGCATCTTGCTTCCTTTGCCCATGCGGGTGACGAGTGTCTTGGCTTCATGCGGCGTGAGCTGCTGCGCCTCGTCCACGATGAAGATCGCGCGCGGAATCGAACGGCCGCGAATGTGTGTGATCGCCTCTATTTCGATAAGCCCGGCGTTTATGAGGTAATCGTACGGTCTGTGAATCTTGCCATTGATCCCGGGGGGCGGGTTATTCGGCTGAGGCGGCTGCGATTTACGGGAACTCTGCCGCTTCTTATCGAAGCTCTCCGGTTTCCGAGGCCTGGTGAGAAGCTGCTCGAGCGCGTCGTACGCCGGTTGCACCCACGGCTCCATCTTTTCCTCGATCCGGCCCGGCAAAAAACCAATATCGCGGCCGGTCGGCATGATGACCCGTGTGATAAGCATCTTTTCGTAGTCGCCGTTTTGCACCTGATCGAGAGCCGCCCCGACTGAAAGCAGCGTCTTGCCGGTGCCCGCTTTTCCGTACACCGTCACGAGCGTGATGTCCGGATCGTAGAGGGCATCGAGCAGGAAGCGCTGGCCGAGGTTAAGCGCCTGGAAGCTGCGGCCGCCGCGGATCTGAATGTGATCTCGTCCCAGCGTGACGCATTCGCCGTCCTGAAGGTGGCGGGCGGGCACGCCGTGGGACGGCTCCGTCTCGTTCCGCAGAAGAATGTACTGATTTGCGGAGAGTCCGTGGGTTGCGGGAAGCGTGATGTGGCGTTCGCTGGCGAAAGCCTGGAGCCGCTGCGGCGGCAGGTCGATCGTCTCGTACTCTTCGGCGACTTCCAGATGCTGGGTCTTCTGGATGTCTGAATCGTCGTCGATCCGGTCGGTGCGATAATCTTCCGCCTCAATTCCCAAGGCGCGCGCCTTGAGCTGCAGATTCAAGTCCTTTGTTACGAGAATGGTCGGCTCTTTGCGAGTATCGGCGAGGTAAGCGGCAGTGGCCAGGATGCGATGGTCGCTGAGGCTGAAATCGGGGAAGAGAATGCGGGCGGCCTGGAAGCGGGGCGATTCATCGACGGGGAGCCAGCCATCGGTTAGATCCCAACGGGCCGCGGGATTCACGCAGACTTGCAGGAAGCCGCCGTTCTCGAGACGGACTCCGAGCCGCATCTGATCGGCATGTGGAAAGCGCTCGTTCAGCCGGCGATGGACCTCGCGGGCGTTGGCGCCGCGCGTGGTTGTCTCCGTCTTAAATCGATCCATTTCTTCGAGCACCTCGATCGGGATCCAGACCCAGTTTTCCTCGAACCGAAAGATCGACTGCGGGTCGTGAAGCAAGACATTGGTGTCGAGGACATAATGCTTTATCGGGGATCCTGAGCGCTTTTTGGGAGGCATGTACGAGGTGTGGGAGAGAACAGCGAGATTCGGACTGAGCTGCAGGAAGCGTTTACGATCGGTCCTTCAGCAGGGTGCGGCACTCTTCGCGCGTTGCGAGTATGGAGAGAATCTGATTGAGGCCGACCGTATCAAAAACAGCCGTGAGACTGTCGGAAAGGCCGCAAAGGGAAAGTTTGCCGCCGAGGGATTCAAGTCGCTTCGAGACAACGAGCAGCGTGCGAAGACCGGCGCTGTTGATGTAGCCGAGACTGGAGCAATCGATGACGATGCGCCGCGCGCCGCCGTCGAGCATGGCGAGGAGGCGGGCTTCGAGCGCATCCGCGTCCGCCGTATCGAGATGCCCACAAAGCGAGACGATCCGCAATTCGCCGTCTTGTTCTTCACTAATTTCCATGCCGGGTAATGTATTGGGCGAGACGATAGCGATGCTCGCGGGTAAATGTGAGCGCTTTTTTCAGTTGTTTGCAGTTCGTGTGCGTCTCCGCTTAATTGGCGACCCGCTTTATGGAAAAAATGATCATTATTGGAACCGGCTGCGCCGGCCTTACCGCTGCCATCTATGCGGCGCGGGCGAATTTCGCGCCGCTGGTGCTCGAAGGCCATGAACCTGGCGGACAGCTTTCGACGACCACTCTGGTCGAGAATTTTCCGGGCTTCCCAAATGGCATCGACGGCCCGGATCTTGTCATTAACATGAAAAAGCAGGCCGAACGCTTCGGCGCGCGGTTTGCCTACGCATCGGTGACCGATGTGCAAGCAGGCGCGGGTTACGTTCGTGTGAAAGTGGATGCCGACTGGGTGGATACCCGCACGCTGATCGTCGCCTCGGGCGCTTCGGCGAAGTGGCTCGGACTGGATCGGGAGAGGGAATTGATCGGGCATGGCCTTACGTCGTGCGCCACGTGCGATGGAGCATTTTACAGGAATGTGCCGGTGTGTGTCGTCGGCGGAGGGGATTCGGCCTGCGAGGAAGCGACTTTTCTCACGCGTTTTGCCTCGAAGGTGTACCTCATCCATCGCCGTGATGCTTTGCGCGCGTCGAAGATTATGGCAGACCGGGCGCTGGCGAATCCTAAAGTCGAGTTGGTCTGGAACAGCGTACCCGTCGCGTACGTGGTCGATGAGGCGGGTGAAATGCGCGGCTTCAAGGTGAGGGACACCGTGACCGGTGTGGAGCGGGAACTCGATGTGAAGTGCGTTTTCGTCGCCATAGGACATACCCCAAACACGGCTGCCTTTCGCGGAAAGCTCGATATGGACGAGAACGGGTATCTGGTCCCGGCGCAACGCACACAAATGAACATACCCGGAGTGTTTGCGGCTGGAGATGTGGCCGACCACATCTACCGCCAGGCCGTGACGGCGGCGGGACAGGGGTGCGCGGCCGCGCTCGACGCCGAGAAATACCTGGCGGATCTCGAGGCATGACCGCCCGTGAATCGCGCAGCGGAGCGGCGGCGCCGATGTCTTTCCGCGCTCCATGAAGCTGTGCGATCTCACGCAGTTCTACTCTCCGGTCAGCGGAGGAGTAAAGCGGTATATAGCGGAGAAAGTAAAGCACGTCCGGGAACACACCCCCGACTGCGAGCATATTCTGATCGTTCCCGGAGAACAGGACAAGGTTGAGCGTGAGGATCGCTCGCGCGTGTACACCATCCGGTCCCCCTTGATAGCGAGATCATCGCGGTATCGCGCGCTGGTGCGGTTGGAAGCGGTCGAAGAGATTCTGGAGAAGGAGCGCCCGAGCCTGATCGAGTCGGGCGATCCGTATCAGGTGGCGTGGAAAGCGGTGCATTCCGGCGAGGCCTTGCGCATCCCGGTGGTCGGCTTCTACCACTCGCATTTCCCAGAGGCGTATTTAAGGACGGCGCAAAAATTTCTCGGAAAAACGGCGACCGAGTTTCTTCTGGATTTTTCGAAGCGCTACATTCGCCGCCTCTATAATCGTTTCGAGCGGACGATCGTTTCGTCGCCCGCGCTAGCCGCCGTGCTGGAGAATTGGGGAGTGGAGAACACCTTTCACATCGATCTGGGAGTGGATGCAGCGGTCTTTCGTCCGGAAGCGGAGCCGGGGGAGGCTGTTCGAGCCGAATATAGCATCCATGAGAATCGAAAACTCCTGCTCTACATCGGGCGGCTGGCGCAGGAAAAGAATACGCACACGCTATTCAGCTCGTTTCGGAGGGTCGCGAGCGATGCGCCGGCCCAGTTTCATCTCATGGTCGTAGGTGACGGCATGCAGCGGAGAGAGATGGAAGATTTGCGGGCGGAACTGGCGGGGAATGGGCTGAACGGGAAAGCGGGCGTCACCTGGCTGCCGTACTGCTCGGATCCGCGCCGGCTCGCGCAGCTCTACCGGGCGGCGGACCTTTTCGTGCACCCCGGCGTGCAGGAAACCTTCGGTCTTGTCGCGCTGGAGGCGCAGGCATGCGGCACGCCCGTCATCGGCATCCGGGGCAGCTATATGGACCGCATCATCCACTGCGATCAAACGCTCTGGGCGAACGGCAATTCGCCGGAGGAACTCGCGTGCGCCATACTCGATACGGGCCGGCGGCAGCCGAAATCCGACGGGGAGCGGCTCAGCAAGCATGTGCATGCCAGGTATTCTTGGGTGGGAGTATTCGGGCGGCTATTTGACCTGTACCGGGAGGTGATAGCACAGTATGGAGCAGCCCGATGAGCGACGCACGCCACTTTGAGATCCGGAAATTCGATCCCCTGCGGGATCGCGAGCATGTGCGCGCGCTTTGCTGCGAAACCGGTTTTCTCGGGAATCCGATCGATCCCATTTTTGAAGATCGGGAAATCTTCGCGGATTACCTCACCGCGTACTACACCGACTGGGAGCCGGAATCGGCGTTTGTGCTTTTGGTGGACGGAGAGATTCGCGGATACCTGCTGGGATCGCGGCTTCCATGGCGGCAGCAGATCTACAATCTATATAACAACGGGGCCATCCTCGTGCGCGGGCTGTTTCGGTATCGCCGATACAACGCGGCCTCCCGAAAATTTGTCCGCTGGGTGCTGACGCAAGCGTGGCGCGAGGTGCCTGCGGCTCCCCGGCGGACGGCGCATTTCCACGTAAATCTGCTGCCGGAAGCGCGGCGGGTGGCGACGACGCGCGCGCTTCTCGATTCGTACTTGCAGTACCTGCATGCCAAAGGGGAGCGGACGGTGTACGGGCAGATGGTGGTGTTTCAGGACAGGCGAAGCACGAAGATGTTCGAGCGATACGGCTTTCGCGTCTTGAACAAGATGCTGATAACCAAGTATCGGGATTTGCATCCCGAGCCGGTCTATCTCTGCACCGTGGTGAAGGATTTGCGGGAAAACAGCCACCTCTACGCGAAGGCGGGTTGAGCAAGGGACAGTGCGCCGGACGCTAAGAATAGTCCGCCTCCGTGGTCTCGGAGAAAGATCGTGCTTCACTTTCTTCACGCTCATCCTTAAAAAACCATCATGTTCCGTCCCCTCATAGCCGCCGCAGTCCTTTCTGTTTTTACCGCTGGCTCCGCAATCGCGGAAAATAACGTACCGCCCGCCGGATTCACCGCGATTTTCAATGGGACAGATCTTGCGGGCTGGCGTGGCGGCGAGACGTTTGACCCGCGCAAACTTGCTTCGATGCCCGAAGCGGAGCGGACGGCGCAGATCGAAAAGTGGAATACGACCATGCGCGCACACTGGCGGGTCGAGCAAGGAGAGCTGGTAAACGATGGCCAGGGCGCCTATGCGACCACGGAGAAGGATTATCGAGACTTTGAACTGCTCGTGGAATACAAGACGGTGCCGCTGGCGGATTCCGGCGTGTACCTGAGGGGCTGTCCGCAGGTGCAGATATGGGATTCCACGGAGAAAGAAAAGTTCCCCCTCGGAGCGGACAAAGGCTCGGGAGGACTCTGGAACAATTCGTCGGGCGCCCCGGGGAAAGATCCTCTCGTGCACGCGGACAAGCCATTTGGCGAATGGAACAAGCTGCGTGTGATAATGATCGGGTCGCGAGTCACGGTCTGGCTCAATGAAAAGTTGGTCGTCGATCACGCCATCCTCGAAAATTATTATGATCGCGCGCTGCCCGTGCCTGTGAAAGGTCCGCTGGAATTGCAGACCCATGGAGGCGAGATTCGCTGGCGCAATCTCTTCCTCCGGGAGATCGGCTCGGACGAAGCAAACAAGGTCCTCGAATCGCACAATGACGCTGGGTTCGCGTCCATTTGGAATGGGAAAGATTTTGAGGGGTGGGGCGGTCCCGTGGGCGAGTATGAGGTGAAGGACGGAGCGATCGTATGTCGGCCGAAAAAAGGCGGCACCATCTTTTCAAAACAAGAGTTTTCGGACTTCGTTGCGCGAGTCGAGTTCAAGCTGCCGCCGGCGGGAAACAACGGTCTGGCCATCCGGTACCCCGGGGAGGGCGACACGGCTTATGTGGGTATGTGCGAACTCCAGGTGCTGGATGACACCGCGCCCACCTATGCACACCTCGATCCGCGGCAATACTGCGGCTCCGTATATGGAATGGTGGCGGCGCACACAGGCTATCTGCATCCGGTAGGGGATTGGAACTTCTATGAAGTGACCGTTCAGGGGCCGCATATAGTCGTCGAATTGAACGGGACACCGATCACAGTCGCCGATGTCAGCAAGGTCACTCCTGAGATGTTCATGGCGAATCATCCGCACCCTGGGAAGGATCGTAAGAGCGGCTATTTCGGATTTGCCGGCCATGATGACCCGGTCGCCTTCCGGAATGTTTTGGTGAAGCCGCTGCCCTAGGTGGCTGGATCGCCGAAGAAGACCGGCGCGCCGCGTCTGGCGCTTTCGACCGCCGCGAAGCAGAGCGATAGCGTCCGGAGATTGTCACGCGCCGAGTGCAGCGGTTCTCGATCCTCTTCGATGGCGCACAGTAATTCGCCCATAGCTCCCTGGAACCCGTCGGGAAACCAACTTCCCACGAGGTCCGGCGATGCGACGCCCTCGCGGGTGCTGAGAGTAACTTGTTGCTTGTCCAAACCAAGGCCGGCGCTGCGCACGGTTCCGAGCGAGCCGATTACCGCTGTGCGATCTTCCTGCCCGAAGGGACAATCGGCGTTGAAAGCAAAAGAGGCTTGTCCGGTTGGGTAATCGACAACCGCGTGCGCCAGGAGAGGAGGGCGGGCGCGCTGACTTGAGGAGCGCCGGGCAGCGGCGTAAACGGAGAGCGGCCTCGCGTGGGCGCAGAATGTGGCGGCCATGTCGAACCAGTGGATGGCGAAATCTTGGAAGATGAGATGCTCAACACTGTTGAAGGGCGTATCGAGAATCCAATGGTGGTCCCAATGCACGGTGAAATCGACGGTGGACACCTCGCCGACCAGCCCGGCCCGCACGGCTTCGCGCATGTACGAAAAGTGGGGAGCCCAGCGGCCGTTTTGATTTACGGCCAGCTTGAGGCCCAGCGTCTCGGCGAGCGCTGCCAGCCGGGCGCCTTCCGCCAGTTCGAGCACAAAGGGCTTCTGGCTTAGGACGTGTTTCCCGGCGCGAAGCGCCTCCTCTATTAATTGCGGGCGCTTTTCAGGATGCGTGGTGATGTCGATGACAGCGAGATCCGAACGAGCCAATAATTCCCGGTAATTATTCGTAACGGATGCGGCGGGGAAGAATTCAGCGCGGCGGGCCTCCGCTTTTGCGAGGGAGCGGTCGCATAGCGCGGCAACAAAAAAGCCCCCATTGCGGCAAGCGGCGAGATGGCTCTGCGCAATCCCGCCACAGCCGATCACTCCGATGGGCAGACGCTCGGGAGAAGTGGGGTGCGGAGGCCGGTACTGCAAGGCCGGCGCCGGGAAGCTTCCAGTCGGCGAGGCGTTCGCTACGCCATAGGTTTCCGCGGCCATTTGGCTGGCATTAGGTTAACAGGCTCACCGTGCGGCGTTCGCGGGCGCTCAGCACTGCCGTATCGACGATCTGCTGGCCGATGCGGGAGATCTCGACGGACAGGGGGCCTTGAATCGTTTCGCCCTTCTCGATGCAATGCAGGAGGTACTGGATGGGATCCTGGTGCCGCGGCTCGACGGTGAGCACGGGACGCTCCATTCCCTCGGGTTCATCGCGAGTCTGGACGCGGAGGGCGGTGGCGTAGTCTGGAAGCGCAATCGTGCCATCGGTCCCGACGATCGAGAAGCCGCACCGCGGCTCGGGCTGGAGAGTCCACGGATCGGTAAACGTGCCCCATCGCGTCTCGAATTTCGACAAACCAACGTCGTATCGCGCTATGGCTACGGCGTGCTCGTCCACCGAGAGACCGGCCGGTTCGTCCACCATGCAGGTGACTTCGATCGGCTTGCGCCCTCCGAGGAACCATGTGCCCATCGTTGTGCCGTAGCCCATGTAGTCGAGCAGCGAACCGCCGCCGAGTTCCTTCTTGTAAAACCAGCTTGCGGCTTTGTCTTCAGTCGTCGGATTTCTCACGTTCTTGTCGGCTCCGTGAAAAAGCGGGCCGCGATTCCCGCCGTAGTGATGGACCTCGACCGGTTCGCCGATGAGGCCCTGATCGATGAACCGCTTTGCGGTGACGTAGCCGGGCATCCAGACGGTGGGCCAATTGATGGCTAAGAGCTTGCCGGACTTTGCGACTGCGGCCGCCATCTCGTCGGCCTCGGCCAGCGACCCGGCGAACGGCTTTTCGACCAGGATATGGACACCGTACTCAGCGACCTTTTTTGTCCAGACGCCGTGCGTCGCGGCAGACGGGCAGAGAATAACGAGGTCGGGCTTCGTCTTTTCGAGGCAGTCGCGGTAGTCTGTGAAGACGCGTGTCGCATCGAGGCCGAAATTGCGGGCGGCCTCGCGCATTCTTTCCGGATGCTCGTCAGAGATGCCCACAATCTCCGCGGCGGGATGTTCGGAGGCCATCCTCAGAAGGTCGCCCATGTGGAAATGGTCGAAATTGATGCCAGCTATTTTGAAACGCTTGTTCATTGGGGAATCGCTTTCGCGGACGTAAGTGAGGAGCAGGGAATGCCGCGGCTCAAGCAGAAAGGTTCGCCCGCGCGCAGTACGCGAAAGAGCTGGCCGAGCCGCGTGCATTCCGGAATGAAGGAATCGCGAGGATCCGCGGTGTTGAACTCAAACATTTCGTAATGGCACGGGACGACGCACCGGGTCCCGATCTCGAAGGCGAGCCTCGCCGCTTGCGCGCCATCGAGATTGCCGGCGACTCCGCGCTCGGGCCGATCGCCATTGATCGGAAGCAAGGCGAGGTCGATCGGGCCAAGCGTGCGGACTCTTTCCGCAAGGCCCGGCCAGAGCAGGGTGTCTCCCGAATGATAGATCTTCCACTTCCCAAACCGCACGACGCAGCCGAGGAAATGGCAGCGACCCAAAGAGTCGCGCTCGATGTCGGGATGAGCGGCGGCGACTCCATGAAACTGGAATGGCCCGACGGAGATTTCGGCGCCGTCATCCAAACCGAGCAGCGCGTCGTCCGGGAAGCCGAGCCGCTTCGAGACGAAGGGGCGGTTTGCCTCTGGAAAAACCAGTTTGAGCCGCGGGTTCGCCGCGCGGAGGGCGAGCAGCGTCTGGGCGTCGAGATGGTCGGTGTGGTTATGGCTGGAAGTGGCGGCATCGATTCTCGGCAGGCGCTCGGGTGCGATCACGAGAGCCGTCATGCGGACGTGCGGCTTGGAAGTGGCCGCGTACTTTTCAGTAAGTGAATCGGAAAGGTAGGGATCGAGCAGCAAACGCGCGCCTTGAAAAACGACGAGAAAACCGCTCTGGCCAAGCCACCAAATACACGGCTCATCTGGCGTCCTCTCGGCGTGCGCGATGGACGAGAGGAGCGCTTCGTCCCGCAGGTGCGGCTGTATCATTTTTACAGACCGAGTTCGCTGCGAACGACGCGCACCCCTTCCACCATGTTGCGCAGCTTTTGCATGGCAGCCCAGCGCGCCGTTTGCGACAGTCCGCAATCTGGCGCGAAGGAGAGCCGGCCGGCCGGCGCGAATTCGAGGCAATGGCGAACGCGTGCGGCCACCTCGCCAGGCGGCTCGATGTAGTAGCTTTTCACGTCGATGATCCCGACGGCCACGTCTTTTCTTTGAGCGATATCGCGGACGATCTCGATCTCAGCGAACTCGCGGCTGGCCATTTCGAGGTGGATCTCATCGACCGAAAAATCGAGGAATGCCGGGAACATGGGTCCATACCGGCGAAGCCCGACGGCGCGGCCTTTGAAATTTCCGAAGCAGAGATGCGTTGAAAGTCTGCAGCGTCCGACGACGGGTTCCACCGTACGATTGAATAGATCGACGAAGCGCCGCGGATCTTCCCTGTGCGCATAGCAGCTCATGGACGGCTCATCGACCGTGATCTCCCGGCAACCCGCTTCGACGAGCGATATTAATTCAGCCTGGACGATTGGGAGGAGCGCTTCAGTCAATGCATATCGATCGGGATACTGCACGTTGGGAGCGAGCCGTCCGCTGAGTGTGTACGGCCCCGGTACGCTCGCCTTGAGAGAGACGGGCGGGGCATCCCGCGGGAGCAGCCGTTCGAGCCTTTGAAACTCCTGCACGCAGCCGAGCCCCCGCGGCGCGGCGATCGGTCCTACCACCCGATGCTCGCCACGCTGATCGTGTGCGGGCGGGCCGAAGCGCCTCGGCGCGGCGCCCTCCACTTCGATCCCTTCCAGGTAGCCGTAAAATGAAAGATTGAAGTCGAAGCGTGTTTGCTCGCCATCAGTGATCACATCCAAGCCGGCGCGCAGTTGATCGGCCACGGCCACGGTGACCGCGTCGTCCTGCATCTCGGCGATATCATGGGCGCCGAATTGGTCGAGATGCTGGCCGCCAAATTCAAGCCATCCTGGGAACGGATAGCTGCCAACGACTGTCGTGCGAAGCGGGAGCGATTGCATGGTTGGAATTCTTGCCGGGAGAGACGATGCGATGCACGCAAAATGGCAGTTATCGAAGCGAGGGCATCCGGGATGACCGCCGCCTAATATTTACTTTCCCGCAGGCGTAGTGCTGTGACACTTATGTACCCGATGACGGATGAGACGTTCACTTCGGCGGCTCGGCGGCTAGCACACGGGGCGCTCTTCGCGCTGCTCTCTGTCTGCATCGGGCCATGCGCGGGAGCGGCCGCGCTCGGAAGGCCGGCGGAGGCGGAGGATTTCTTTCGTCCGCGGGATCCGCTCGCCCGCGATCTTCTGGCGGTCTTCTCGATGGACGAAGCACAGGGAGGAAGTCTTGTCTATTCGCGCGTGCCCATCACCGCGACGTTCACAGACGCGGTAAAATTTGTGAAAGAGGGATCGCAGCGATACGCGCAATTTGGAAGTGAAGGCGCTATCATGCTCTTCGATCCGCCGCTGCGCCTCGGGCCGGCTTACACCATGGCGGCGTGGCTTAAGCTGCCGATGGCTGGGAAACAGGCGGCGATTTGGCAATGTCCAGCGGACAGCATCGCGGAGTTTTTTGACGACGATTTCGGCGTCTGGAAAAAGGGGCGGCATACCTATTGCCCGTGCGATTCCACGTTGAAGGGGTGGCATCACATCGCCGTGACATGCAATGGGCGGAGGATGACTTTCTATTTGGACGGCGCGCCGAAAGGTTCGCTCGCGATCACAGTCGAGCCGGAATTACGGAGCGTGGGAAATCACGTCCAGAACGACCTGAGGGAACGCTTCTGCAACGCGATCGACGATATGTTCATCTTCAATCGCGACCTCACGAAGGCTGAGATCGCGCGGCTGCTCCAGGCGCGGGCGCCTGCGGGGCTGCCCCATTTTGAGAGCGAACCTCCGCGGATCGCCTCGCTGCCGGGATCTACGGCGGCTCCGCCTGCCGTTCCGAAAGTGGAGGAAGAAGCGAAGCCAGCGCCGTTGATGCCCGCGGATGCCGCCGCGCCGCCGGACCAGATCCTCGCGGCGCCGTTAAAGGCCGCCGACATTGCCAAAGCCTCTCGCGACAGCCTGGCCCCGATAAAGGGCGCAAGGGGAGGCGGGTGCGGATTTCTTCTGAAATTTGGGGACGCCCGCTACGTGATCACCACTCCACGGGTGGCAGCGGCTGGGCGGATGGCAGGCCTCCAGACGGTTGAGGGATCTCCGCTTCGCTGCGGCGATCCATCCGCGGCGGTGGGCAGCGACGTGTTCCGGGTCGAACTCCAGTCCGGCGGCAGGCCGATGCTGCCGATCCGGCATGTGGACGGCGTGGTGGCCGTGGGCGATGGCGTGGCAGTATTGGGCCTGGACGCAAATGCCCCTGGCGGGATCCATGCGATCGAGGGCAAAGTCGTCTCGATTGGGGCGGACTTCGTCGAAGTGGATGCACCGTTCCCCGCGGAAGATCGCGGGGGGCCGGTCGTTCATTTGAAAACCGGAAAGGTGATGGGAGTCGCGGAGAGCATCCCTGTGAGAAAAATCGGGGTCGGCGCGGCGGAAGGAGCCGACGCGGGAATGCGCCGGGTGGCCCATCGCTTCGACAGCGTGGGAAACTGGCAGTCGGTGAACTGGATCTTTTTCTTTGCGCAGGCGACGGAAGCGCAGAATGCAGAGAAGCTCACCGACGACCTGAACGCTCTGCTGGTTGACCTGGCTAAAAATAGGCGTCCGACGCCCGGGCTGCATACCGATCCGTTGTTGAAGCCGCAGATTGAGCGCTGGGCGGCGGTCGGCGGCGGACCTGCGAGCGATCACGAATTTGTCGCATTCCTAAAGACGACATGCACGGGCGATCTGGCGACGGCGGGGAAGCGTCTCACCTACGATTGTTTTAAACGGATGCTGGCGCAACAGGAGCAGGTGCGGAGCGAGCTGGCAATCGCATTCGATCGCGTCATGAAAGTCATCGGAGGAGCGCGATGAACGTTCCACGCTTCATCGTCCGGCATCGTGAGGAGGTGCTGGTGGCGCTTCTGCTCGGAGCTTCGTTCGTCACTGGCGGCGCTGTCGCGGCGCCTGTGCTAATCGCGCACCCGCCGACCACGGATCTGGAGCAGACTGAGGACTTCGGAAGCGACTGGGGAGGATTCTTCAAGGAAGGCCGGATCGACGGCTCCATTCTCACAGGCTTCGTGGTTCACACGGAACAGGAGACGGAACTCGCAGTGGTTGGCATCCGCGGAATCTATGAGGGACCAAAAGGCCGTACAATGGGCGACTTGCACGGGGAAGAGCGCGGAGCAGAGACGAGTATCGAGGCGCGCCCGGGGTATGCGGTGAGCGGCCTCAGTATGCGATCGGGAATGAAGGTCGATGGATTTCAGGTTTATTTCATGAAGCTGCTCCCTGGCGGCGCCGCGCTGAATCCAGCGGACTTCTACCTGAGCGAATGGGCGGGCGGCACAGGAGGCGGAGCGCATTTCCTCGGAAATGACGGGCGGCTCGTTCTCGGCTTTTGCGGGCACAGTGGACGGGACGTGAATGCACTTGGGTTGATGCAGCCAGCTCCCGCATCCTTCGATCCCGTTCCGGTGCAAATCCTTTCCTACGACGAGGCGTCGAATTACCCTCTGGGCTGGGAGGCGGCTGGTGGGAAAGGCGTCGGTTTCTCGGCGTGGAGCTTCACGGATTCGGATCCGGCGCGCACCAAGGCGCTTTTCGGCATCGGCTCTTCGGCATCCAATGGGACGAAGCCCCCGAGCGGCGGGATCGATTCCGCTGGAAAATCGTGGATGATGTACGCCGCGCCCGGCGAAGAGTGCTCTGCGTCGCGCGCATTTGCCGGAGGCCCGCTCCTGCCCGGCCAGCAATTCTCCCTCCGGATGGACAATGGCGACATCGAGAGCGACGGCGCCGCTGGATTTGCGCTTCAAAACGCGGCGGGCGTGGACCGCGTCGAGTTCTTTTTCAAAGGGGGCCAGCCGCACTACCAAATTGCGTGCAACGGCGCCACGCTCGACACCACCCTGGATCCTACATCCAATGGGTTGATTGTGATATTCACGCAGCTCGCCGGAAATCATTTTCTACTCGACGTGCGGCTGGGCCGGGGACAGTTCGCCGCCGTGCCGGGAATCGCGGCCGCGAGCGATATTTCCAAAGTGAAACTGTACGCGCGCGGGACGGGACGGGAACAGCGAGAGGGCGTATTTTGGAACGCGCTAACGGTCCAGCAGCCTCCAGGCGGGCGTCCGTTCACGGCGCCGCGTTAGTTAGTTAGGAGGCATGCTTTTACGGGGGCGGCGCGGGCGCCTCCTCGGCGGCTGGCTGGCCGGCTTCCGGAATGCCGTACAAAATGTCGCGGCCTTGCTTGAATGCTATATCCCAGTGCGTTTCCGCGTAGCGGCGGCTGTCTGTTCCTTCATAGCTTCGCACTATAACATATTGCGCCTTTTCGTGATCGATCGCTTGAAGCATATCTGAAACCTTTCCTTCGAGACGTATCGGCACAAAGGCCATGCGCGGGCCAAGCACAGGGAGAAAGGTGTCGCGATATTCGCCAGTGACGATTGCCCCTTTCAGATTTCCTGTTTCGAGCAGGCGATAGAGAAACGCATTGATCGCATCGTTTCCAACATGGCGCGCGAGTTCATCCTGCTTTGCGAAGAGAGTTCGCTCATCGAAGCGCTTATTCAGCCAGAGCGCGCCGAAGACGCAAGCGGCCGCGGCGCCAGCTTTCAAGATCAGCGCCGACCTGGCGCGGCGATGCGGAGCCGAAAGCTGTTCGCAAATCGCAACGGCGCCCACCCCTGCGGCGAGCGCCATGTACGGGACCGCGAGCGCGACATTGTGGAGGTCATAACTATAAAAGAGCGCCCAGCCGATATAGAGCGGCGCAGCGACGGCGAGCGCCTTTCTCCCGTTGGACTTAAAAGCCGCCGCGACGGCGAGCACCGCGAAACCCGCCCACACCCAGTTTCGTTTTCCATCCTCGGTCCCGGCCAGCTTGGACGAAAAGAGCTTCGCCGCGTACCGGAAGCGGGAAGCGTAGTGGCGTCCGCCATGCAGATCGTGGGTCTGGACGGTAAGAAGCGATGCATTGCTTCCATTCCTCATGCCCGCCCACTCGTGGACGTACCACGGCGCCACGCCGAGCGCGGCGATGCCCGCCATGATCCCGACCGCCTGGAGCCAGACTTTCCAGCGCGCGCGCCCCTGGCAAAGGATGCAAATGTTCCAGACGAGGACGATGGCAAGCAGCAAAAGCCCACCTTGTTTCACCATGGCCGCGCTCGCGGCGGCGAGCGTGGAGAGCGCAACCGTCTGCAACAAACCGAGGCGCCCGGCTTTTCGCAATGCGAAGGCGAGCCAGGGAGCAAAAGCGGCGAAAGCAAAGGGCATTTCTGCCATCCCAGCGCCCCAGAATCGCCCAAATGCCCTCCAAAGCACCCACCATAGGAGCGGCGCAGCGACAAGCGCTTCCAAAGATCCCGTGATCTCAAATGTGGCGATCAGAACGACAATAATCAAGGGCGGGAAGATTCCCATCATGGCCTTGGCCATAATGTGAATGGCGCTCGTGCCGGTGAAGATATAGACGACCGCCCAGGATACCGGCATTCCCTGGGGGTAAAGGCTCGTGAACGTCGGGACTTGCCCGGACGCCCATGAATCGGCCCATATATTCCAAGATACACTATCGTCGCGAAAAGCGCCGAAGACGCCGGGAACGCGATTCCAACATTCGGACGCGATCCAAAAGACGATGAAATAGGAAAGGACGTGGAGGAAGCTGCCGAGTGGAAAGAGTGCGGGAGAGTGCGCGATGCTCTCCTTGAATTCGGTTTTTAGAGGCGGCTCGGCAGGGTCACGCCGGGAAAAAAGCAACCAGCCGGCAGCGGCGCATTCGACGCCAAAAATGCCAAGGAGCACGGGGCGGGTGTACATTCCGATCGCCGCCAAAAGCAGCGCCAGTTGCGCGTTGACAAGAAGGCTCAGGGTGACCGTGAGCACGACTCTAGCAGCGGGTCCCCGAAAGGGGAAACAGCGCAGCACCAGCCAGCCTGGGAGAATGCAGGCCTGAATGAAGGCGAGCAGCGCTAAAATCATCATCCGGAAAGATTCACGTATTGAGGGGCGGGATCAGGGTCACACAGCCCTTTTAGCCAATGATGCAGATTGCAGGCAATACTAAGCTAAGGGGCAGGCAATCTCTTCATTTAAAATATTCGGCGACGAGCACCCGGTGTTTATCGGGGTGCTGAGGCGAAAATCGACTTCAGCAAGCAATTCCTGGATTGCGGAGCGCCTGAAGACGGCAGCGAAAACCGGGTGATCCGGTATGGCTCGCCGAGTAGGTGGAACGCCTGTCCGAACGTGGCAAAAAAGCTCGCGAAGCTGCAATATTTGGCAATGTTCAAGGACTGACCCCTACTGTCCTACGGAGCGCGATGAAGGTTCACGTGGAGGCTGCTCGCCCACCCTGCAACTTGCCGTTGCCCCAACCGCCTCCTCGGCGGAGGCCGCGGAGGCGGAGGAGAGGAGCGTCGGTCCCCAAAGCCACATAGGGGCGCCAATTCCTTAGCCCAACCCATCGGGTTGGGTAAACAATCCCCGCCAGCCCGCAGCCTGAAGGGATGCGATTTCTTCACCCCTCATTCCAAAATCTCATTTGGGAACGCACTTGCTGCGGCATCTCATTCACTCGGGACGAGATTTACGGCTGCAATCTGAGGGAAGGCGCCGAAAAGCCCGCACTGGTGAGGTGATGCTTGGGCTTTGCGTTATAGTTTCGTAATTTCTTCTCGTCGGCGACCGCACGGTTTGATTTGCTTGGTGAGGTTTCGCTCCCAAGCACACCGCATCCTGGTTGCGCGCGCCGTGAACGCACTTGTGCGAAAGGGAGAGCGCGATCCACGCAAAATTACGGAGCGCGTGATAGCGGCAATGAAAGCGAGGAGGAATGCGTTCGAAAGACTGGGACGGCGATGGGAGTTGACTCGGGACAGGTGAACGCAGGGATCCTAAGCGACAGAACGTCAAGCGTTCACGACTACATCGAGACGGCTCTGAAGGAGAAGGACGCAAAGTGACGCTGCCTTCAACATTGCTTCGGCCTTGCGTCGTCGCACATTCTAGCGCCATTCGGCACAGGCTAGCTGAATGCGCGATAGCGAGGCGCTCATGAAATTGAGGGTGCCAGCCGGGGCAACGGCCGCTTATTTGAACGTCATCTACAAGGGAAAGGAGGCCGAGGCTGAATTATTGATCCAGCGGGGCGCGACGATTCGAGTCTTGCATAAGGACCACAGCGGGCCGAAACTCCTGATAGAGGCGGAACTCATTCTATGAACACTCCCAAAAACTCCGATAAGTTCATCGGATTTCAGACCAACAAGCCGTGGGATGGGGTGAGAAGAAGTGCAATGGATTTCTCGGGGCTTCGCTATGCCAAGGAATTTGAGGAGGCTGCGGAGCGCCTGGCGAAGCGAGCAAAGGCCGAAACGCCCGCGCCTGAAAAATCTGAGTGAATCGGTGTTAATCTACGGATGAGCTTTCAAATCCGCGACACCCTCACCCCTGCTCTCGCGCGGGAATATGCGGCGCTCGAAACGGAGAAAAGTCGTCACCCGCAGTCTGAAGGCAATCGGCTTGGCCGAAGGGCAGCTTGCGGCGCTGCGAAAAGGCGACCAGCGCACGGCGCAAAGCGGCGCGCTGACGCGAAAATCAACGACAGCAAGCCATTCATGGATTGCGGAGCGCCTGAAGATGCGCAGCCGAAGCCCGGTGAGCCGGTATGGCTTGCCGGGTAGGTGGAACGCCTGTCCGGACCTGGCAAAAAAGCTTGCGAAGCAGCAACAGTTGGCAAAATACAAGCTCTGACCCCTTCTGTCCGCTCATCGGTGGGTTATTCGTCCCCGATTTAGCAAGGAATAAACGGCGGCGGCTGCGAGGAGGACCGCTCCGATGCCGGCAGCCAGCAAAGTGCCGAAGCTGGCGCCGCCGCCAGGCTCTGTGGTCGCTGCCGGCAAGCGCGCCGACACGGGACGGGATTCCGGCGTGGGTGGCGATGGCTGGGGCGTTGCGGGATGCGCGGGCCAAAGCTCGTCGTCGCTCTTGATGCGTTCTCCTGGGAGGCGCATATGGCCGTAGCCGTCCCACATCTCCGGCGGGGAATGCAGCCATGTGGCTTGGTCATACCGATGCGAAAGGACGGCGTTCATGTTGTGGCCCCACCACTCCCGCATAAGGAAGTTCCAGCGCTCCCAATCTGGAA
>JBBSFI010000079.1:0-18053 GCA_038238905.1 Chthoniobacterales bacterium
AGCCGCGCGGAAGGCATGCGATCTCTCGCACTGGAAGAAATGGGTTTACGTGGACACACTCGCGGTCGCGTATGCCGAAACCGGCGATCTCCACAATGCGGCAAGCTATCAAGAAGAAGCCATTCGGATCGCTTCAGGCGGACCCGCGGAACAATCGGCCATGCAGGCGCGGCTTGTATTGTATGCCAAGGGGCAGGCGTACCACGAATAGCCAGCGGCGCCGGTTCCCTACGGATGGAGAGCGGTATCGACAAAAAGTCCCAGGACTGGCACTCCATTGATTTGCCGTGGCTTCACCCGATCCGATAGACCTTCCGAACGCGTCCAACACACCCCCGCGCTGGACACACCGGAGCATGGCACTCTGGGCGATCGCTGGAGTGCTGTTGCTCACCGTCGCATTTCTGCTCGACGACAGCCTCATGACATGGGTTGACACCCATCAATTCAAACCTGCAAAAAACGCAGCCGGTTGGATCAGCCGCTTCGGGGATCTGCCGCCGCTCTGCGTCCTTGGGGTGTTCCTATTCCTCCGCGGCTGGCTCAAACGCAACAGGCGTTGGATGCGAATTGCCGCTTTTATGCTAGCCGCCGCCCTGCTTGCGGGATTGCTGGCAAACGGAATGCGCGCCGTATGCGGCCGCACTCGTCCGAATATGCGCGATGTTCCCGCTGGCTGGTACGGCCCCTATCATGCGGGACACTGGGTTGTGAATCGTAACAAGTACCATTCCTTCCCTTCGGGCCACTCTGCCGTTATCTTCGCCTTTTTCGCACCTTTGATCGCGTATGAAACGCGCGGTCGCAATCTAGCGATCACCGCGATCGTCTCGGTTGCGGCCTCGCGCATCTATCTTGCCGATCACCACCTATCCGATGTAATCGCGGGTTTTATCGTGGCCGCTGTGAGCTTTTGGGTGGTCGAGGCCTACTTCAGCAAGCGCATGCGCCTGAACGATCTCCCGAACCGGGCAGGCTGAGACCAGCAAGGCCTGCCATTTACGTCTGCAAAAGAAGGTGGTCCCGCCAGGTTCACCGGCCGCAACGGAAAAATTCGTTCTTGTTCCGCGACGATGTATGAGGCAGGAACAGGCCGACTTTTCTCATGAGCACCCATCCCCATAACGCACCCAAGCTTCACAACGCCATGTGGCCCGGTCTCGTCGGCAAGACGCCCGGCACGGACGAGCCGCCCATTTCGCTGGACCGCATGCTGGAACTCACCGCGCGCGCGGAGGTTGACGGCCAGAAGTTCGAGGGGGTCGATCTCTTTCTGTTCGATCCGCACATCCCGATCGATATTTCCGACGACGAGCTCAAGAGGATCGCGGACAAGATTGCCGGCCTGGGCTTGAACGTCGGTTCACTGGTCGCCCCCGTTTGGCCCGGCACGGTAGGCAGCACGGCGCAAGGTGGGCCCGAGGATCGGGAGAAATTCGTGCTTGCCGTGAAAAAGGCGTGCCGGATCGCGGGCATTCTCAATCGCCATGGAGTTCGCAAATATGGAGTTATCCGCATCGACAGCGCCGATAACCCAGACCATTGGTACGCCGATCCGGTCGAAAACACGCGAAAGATAGCGGAGACATTTCGCGAGGCTGCAAAAGTAGCGCACGACAGCGGTGAACGGCTTGCTGCTGAAGGGGAGATCTGCTGGGCGGGAATGCACTCGTGGCAAAATATGGTGGAACTGTTGGAGCAAGTCGCCATGCCGGGAACCGTCGGATTTCAGGCCGACCTGGCGCACACTTATCTCTACCTCCTCGGATTCAATGCGCCTGAGCATGCCCTTTTGAAGGAGGGATACTCCGAGGCGGAATTCGACGCTGCGTACAAGAAAATGACCGACGCACTTCGGCCTTGGACGATCGACTTCCACGTAGCGCAGAACGACGGCAGCGTCCACGGCACAGGATCGCATGACAATACGGGCCGCCACTGTCCCGCCGATGACCCCAATGGAAAACTCGACATCGTCAAGGCGTCCGGTTATTGGCTGCGCGAGGCGGATGGGAAGCCGCGCACGGTCTTAAAGCACATCTGCTGGGACGGTTGCATGTTCCCCAATGCGATGCTGGAACGGCAGGACACTTGGAACACGATCCTGGCGGCGATGCTTAAAGTGCGCGACGCGCACGGATGGAACGCGTAACCGGCGGCGATTCTCAAAAAATACTTATGAGCAAAAAACCTCTTAATATCGGCATCGTAGGCTATGGATTCATGGGCCGGACCCACGCCAACGCTTATACACAGGCGCCGCACTTCTTCGACCTCCCCAGCCATCCGGTTCTAAAAGCCGCTTGCGGACGCGACGAAGCAAAACTCAAAGCATACGCGGACAATTGGGGATTTGAATCGACAGAGACCGACTGGCGCGCCCTCATCGACCGGAAGGATATCGATGCGATCGACATCTGCACCCCCAACGATTCTCACGCTGAGATCGCGATGGCGGCTGCCAGAGCGGGAAAGATGATTCTGTGTGAGAAGCCACTGGCGCTCAATGGCCCCGAAGGCGAGGAAATGGTGAAGGTAATCGAGGCCAGCAAGGTTCCCAACACGGTTTGGTACAATTACCGCCGCATCCCGGCCATCTCGCTTGCAAAGGAAGTTGTCGATCGCGGCGATCTCGGACGGGTTTTCCATTACCGCGCCAATTTCCTTCAAGATTGGACGATCAGCGCCGATCTGCCGCAGGGCGGCGCCGGTTTGTGGAGGCTCGATGCGAAAGCCGCGGGCTCGGGCGTCACAGGCGATCTCCTCGCGCATTGCATCGACACGGCGCTTTGGCTCAATGGACGCATCACAGAGGTGTGCGCGATGACGGAGACCTTTATCAAAGAGCGGAAGCACACCGCCACAGGCCAGGTGGAGAAAGTGGGAATAGACGACGCATGCGCATTTCTCGCGCGGTTTGAGAACGGCTCGCTCGCGATCTTTGAATCGACCCGCTACGCCCGCGGCCACAAGGCTCTCTACACGCTGGAGATTAATGGCGAGAATGTTTCACTCGCTTGGGATCTCCATGATCTGCACCGCCTCAAGGTCTTCAATTATGCCGACGAAGGAATCCTCCGCGGGTGGCGCAGCGTTCATGTGACGGATGGCGACCAGCCCTACATGAAGAATTGGTGGGTGCCCGGCCTCCAGATCGGGTATGCCGAAAGTTTCGTTCACCAGGCTGCGGATTTCATCCGGGCCGTCGGCGAAGGGAAGCCATGCTCGCCCACTTTCCGCGAGGCGCTCGAGACGCAATATGTCTGCGACGCCGTGCTCGAGTCCGCGAGGGATCGGCAATGGAAACAAGTGAAGCACGCGGTGTAGCATAGCCCCCCGCGAGCGGGCGACGCAGCGCACGCGGTAGAGACCCGCCTGCGCCGCAGCATCGACCGAAGCGGATCACGGCCACCCGAGCGGCGCCTCGCCTACTGCGCCTTGCTGGCCGTCTTCGCCGCGGCTTTGTCCGCCTTCGCCTCGATCGATTGGGCCGTCATTGTGTAGTGAACCGTGACTTTCGCACCGACCTTCACTTCACCCGTGGACTTCGTTGCAGCGTCCTTCGCCAGTTCCCATCGATCTTTCCCTTTCTGAACGACGATCGTCGTGTCGGTAACTTCGAGGACGGGGCCGGTCACCTGATAATCGGTGGGCGCAGCGGCCATCATATTGCCGCTCAACGAGAGCGCGGCGCCAACTATAACCATCGCGAAGCGGGATATCTTATTCATAGGCCCCCATTCCACACGCCCCGGCCTTCAGAATGCAAGAGCGAAATCTGTCTTTTGTTGCGATCCATGAGCTTGAACCGCCGGGATTGCCAGCGGCGCAGCCCGGTCGGACGTCACTCCGCACCGCCAAGGTTTTTCAGCACGGCCGACTCCATTCGCTCGATGCGGTCCTGAACGCTCTCGTCTCCCAATGAGCGCATTTTTTGGAAGAGGGCCTTGTTATACGACCGCAGCGCCTTGCGTCCTTCCACATCGTCACCGGCCTCATTTGCTTTCTGCCGCAATTCCTGGATATGCGGATCTGCAGCGGCGCGCGACTTCACTTCATCGAATTTCGCCTTTTCTATTGCATCTGGATTTCCCGAGGCGGTCGCTTGCTGCAGTGCCACTTGCTCCTTCGTAAGCTCCTTGGCTGGCTCCTTTGACGTCGCCTCGCCCTCCACAGGCGACCCCTTTTTGTGCCGTCCATGTTTGGTCACCGGCGGCTTCTCGGTGCTCGCTGGAGCGGGTGTGGCGCCGTCGGGGGCCTTCTCAGGAGGTGAGCCTTCGGCCGGGGACGCTGTCTCCGGCGCTGCGCCTTCGCCTTTCTCGCCCGGCTGTGTCTTGTCAACTTTCGCCGCGGGCCCTTTCGTCGTCCCCGCATGCTTTTCAGACGTCACGGGCTCCTCGGGCTTTTCTCCATCCCGGAGTTTCCGAGGGACCGTGCGAGGATGCGGTGTTGCGGCCACTGGCTTGGAAGGAAGAGGAGTGGCGACGGGCTTCCCCTGCTCACGCGCGCCAAATACGCGCGACAGCAAGCTCCGCGATTTCGGCGTAGCGGCTGCGGGGCTCGCAGCGACCGCGGCGTTCTGCGCCTTGTCACCGCGCGGCTTCGCCGGCGCGGAGTCGGCGCCGTTGCCGGGTGCGGAGAAAAATGCGAGCGCGAGAAGGAAGGGGACAAAAGTGCGCATAGAAGATGGAATGCGAATGTGAATCGTGAGAATGCTCCTGTCGAGTGCCACTCTGCCTGATATGAATTCCCCGTTTGCCGCGCGCCGCTGCTGGGCGGAGATCGATTATTCCGCATTGAAGTTCAATCTAGACGCTCTCAAGTCCCACGCTGGAGGGGCGCCAGGCATTATGGCGGTTGTTAAGGCGAATGCGTATGGACACGGCGTGTCCGGCGTTGTCCGCGCGCTTGATGGCGACGTGCGGATGTTTGGGGTTGCCACCCTCGCGGAGGCGCGCGAAGTCCGGTTGCAAGCGCCCACCACTCCGATTTTCATTCTCGGCCCTGCGCTGCCGGAGGAGCGAGCCGAAATTGCCGCGCGCGGCTTCATCCCCGCCGTTTCGAGTGCGGAGGAAGCCCGGGCCTACGCGTCCGCGGGGGCTTGCCCTCCCGTGCCGATCCATCTCGTGATCGATACCGGCATGGGGCGGATCGGCGTGCGGGAGGACGCATGTTTCGAGACAGCGAAAGCGATTGACTCGATGCCGGGCATTTGCCTGGCGGGTATCGCCTCGCATCTGCCAGTCGCCGATGAGGATGCCGAATTCACGGGCGCGCAACTCGATCGATATCGGCAGCTCGTTGCACAGATTCGGTCGGCAGGCATTCATTTATCGGCAAGCCATGTCGAGAACACCGCCGGCCTCATCGGCTGGCCTGCGCAAGCCGGGGATTTGGTCCGCGCCGGCCTCGCTTTGTACGGCAGCGCGCCGATCCCGTCGTTTCAGCAAAAGCTTCGCCCAGTTCTCGCGTGGAAGACGAGAATCACGCTCATCCGCGATGTCGCTCCTGGAAGAGGCATTTCCTATGGCCGCACTTTTATCACCACGCGATGCACGCGCATCGCTACACTGGCCGTCGGCTACGCCGATGGCTTCCAACGCCATCTCTCCAATCGCGGCGCATCCGTTCTGATTGGCGGGCGGCGATGCCCGCTGCTGGGCCGCGTTACCATGGATCAAATCCTTGTCGATGTGACCGACGCCGGCCCTTGCGAAATCGGAGGCGAAGCGGTCCTGCTCGGCGCCCAAGGCCCCGAACGGATTCTTGCTGCGGAGATGGCGGCGCTCGCCGGAACCATCCCGTGGGACATTTTCACCGGCATCGGCAATCGCGTCGAACGCGTGCCAGCCTGATTTCCATCCTGGCGCCTTGTCACCTCTCCGCGTTGCGGATAGGCTGCCGCTCAATCGCCTGTTTCTCCTGCCCATGTTTCAGATTGTGTTCAACGAAATCTCAGCCGCCGAAATGTCAGCCCTCCCAAAAGAGATGCAGCTCGATCTGCTCGCCGAATTCCAAGTGCTCCCGCAGGATCTCGACGGCTCCATGGATGGCGAAAGATTCGGTTCGATCGAGCGCGACGGCAAAAAGCTCTATCGATACCGGGCGCGGGATTACCGCATCTACTTCGAGAAAGGCGCCGAAGGCATCGTCGTTCATCGTGTTCTTCACAAGAATACGATCCGTGATTTCCTCTTTCGCGCCAAGCTGCCGATGCCCGCCGAAGACGAACAACTCTCGCGGCAAAAAGGCTTTTGGGACTTGATCGAAGCGGCTGAGAATTCCCGGAAGCATTGAAAAAGCGGAAAGTCATCTGGATCGCACTCGCTGTCGGGGCAGTCCATGTCGTCGCGTTCCTATACATCGGCGGTATGCGCGTTCTGCCTCCATCCCACTCCATTCCACCGCCAAACTTCGCTCATCGTGAAGTAGAGTCCGAAGATCCCGCAACCGGCGCGAAGGTGGTTTATCGGGAATATCAGGTCAGCACGAAGCTGCATCCGCGCAAGCCGCTGGACGGCGCAGCCAAATCCACTCGCAACACAGCGGATGCAAGCCCCTCTCTTTAAGAGCGAAGCGGAACGGGCGGAACTTTTCCCCGTTTGCAGGGACAAGATTTTCTTTGCGCACGCGGGCGTCGCGGTGCTCCCCGCGAGCGTTTCCGAAGCGATCTGCCGGTACACCGTGCAATCCGCGACCAACCCGCAGGAATTTGGCGAGGTAATTCGCGACGTGAAGGAGGCCCGGCGTATTTGCGCTGAATTCATCGGCGCTGGCGCCGACGAGATCGCACTGCTCGGGCCGACATCGCTGGGACTCTCGCTCTTCGCGAACGGCATTCCGTGGAAGGATGGCGACGAAGTTCTCTGCTATCACGGCGACTACCCGGCAAATGTTTATCCCTGGCTCGAGCTGGAGCGGCGTGGTGTCGTCGTCCGCTACCTGAAGCCTGAGCGCCCTGGCGAGATTACTCCAGAGCTCGTCGCCGCCGCGCTCGGCCCGCGCACTCGCCTCGTCGCGCTGGCAAGCTGCCATTTCTTCACGGGGGTCCGGTTGGATTTGGAGGCCATTGGGGCGATTCTCCACGAGCGGGGCGTCCTCTTTTCTGTCGATGCGATTCAGACGCTCGGCGCTTTCCCCATCGATGTCGGTCGCGCCCATATCGATTTCCTCAGCGCCGATGCCCATAAATGGATGCTAGGCCCTCTCGCCATCGGCATCGTGTACGTCGCCAGGCGCCACTTTGAACTGCTGCGACCGACCTTAATTGGAGCGTGGAATGTCGTCTCTCCCAACTTCATTGCGCAGGATGGAATCCGCTTCGTTCCGACGGCCCAGCGCTATGAACCGGGTGTGCTGAACATCGCCGGCATCTACGGCATGACCGCCGCTCTCGCGCTCTTCAATCGATACGGCATGGACCGCATTTCGTCCCGGCTGCTGGGATTGCGGGAATATCTCCTGCAACGACTCGATGCGCTCGGCTGCCAAACAATCGGGACACGCGACCCTTCCTCCGCGAGTTCCATCACGACTTTCTGGCACGACACGACACCCGCTGCCGAACTGAGCGCGGCCCTCGAAAGCGCGAGAGTGTACAGTTCGCTGCGGCACGACCGCGAAGGTCGAGCCTTCGTCCGGTTCTCGCCTCATTTCTACAATACCGAAACCGAGATCGATCACGCCATCGAGACGTTGGAAAAAGCAATCCGTGACAACGCGAAGTCCTGAATACGCTAAGACTTGCGTGCGCTCTTTGCCGATAGCTTCTTCCGCGGCTCCTTGACCTTCGCAGCCGGTGTCTTTTTGGCGGAAGGCTTTGTTTTTTTGTTTCGGATGCGCGAGCTGCGCGCAGCGGACGGGGCTTCTGCCGGCGTGTCCATCGAGATGCCGAAGAGTGCGCCGAGATCCTCGCCTGCCAGCGCCGAATCGGCCGCCTGCGCGCCTTCGAGTGTCTCCTTGGCGGCGCCGGAAAGAAGTTCCGACGGATCGAGACTCCGCAAAATGAAGAAGAGTTCCGGCGAAGCGTCGAGCAGGACGCCAACACCATAAAGAACGGCCGCGACATGCTTGCACATGTTGGCGGAATCGGGGCAGGAGCAAACGAGCTTTATCTCCGAAGGCTTCGGAAACAGACCGCGCTCGGCGTCGCTAATCGCGCGCAGGACACCCTCCCCCAGCTTTCGGCCGAGAAGATCGAGGAGACTGGCGACCTTGCCGGCACAGTCGCGTTTAATCCGCTTCCATGCGTCGGGAGCCAAAGCTTTGATCGTAATGCGGACATCATAGAGAGATGACCCGGCGACCGAGGCGGTGATGGAGCCGGCTTCGATGTTCAGATTGTAAACATTTCCCTGGCGAAGGTAGCTGCGCCCTCGCGGCAGGCGATACTCATAGTCGCGGTGCGACTCGAGATGATCGCACCACGCCCGGCCCCAGAATGTCGCGGCAAGCTTGCGGCTGCCCTGCGGAACGAGCATCGGCTTCAGCGAGCCGGAACGCGCTATTTTGCGGCGCAACTCTTCCTTCTGCTCGCGGCCTTCAGAATAGTAAAACCAAGCCATTTGACGATAGTTAGAATGTCGCGGCTTGCAAGTCGAGCCGAACTAATTGCAGCAGTTCCTTATTATTCATTTCCGTGAGCAGTTTTTCGGCGCCGCTCTCCGGCGAAAGCAGATCCTCCGCGAGCGCGCGTTTCCTCGCGATCAATGCGTCCACCTTCTCTTCAATCGTGCCGGGGCAGAGGAATTTATGCACGAGCACATTCCGCTTCTGGCCGATGCGGAAAGCGCGATCCGTGGCTTGATTCTCAACCGCGGGATTCCACCAGCGATCGAAGTGAATCACGTGGCTCGCCGCCGTGAGCGTAAGCCCGGTTCCCCCCGCTTTAACGCTGAGCACGAAGAACGGCGGCCCGTCGGGGCGCTGAAAATCCTCCACCATGCGGGGGCGCTGCTTCACGGGAGTGCCGCCGTGCAACACCAGGCCAGCCCGCCCGAAAACAACAGCCAAATGCGCCGCAATCGGTTCGGTGATCTCCCGAAATTGCGTAAAGACGAGACATCGCTCCTGGCGCTCCGCGAGCTCCGCACCAAGTTCCGCGAGCCGCGCAAATTTGCCGCTCTCTTCGGGGGCATAGCGGCCATCGCCGCTCCAGTGACTCGGGTGATTGCAGACTTGCTTGAATTTGATGAGGTAGCCGAGCACAAGGCCGCGCCGCTGATTGGGATCGAGCTCTTCGTTATCCAGATCGGCTTTGAGCTGCTCGACAAGCCTGCCGTACAAGACCGCCTGCTTCTTCGTCAAAGCGCAATTTGCCTGCACTTCCGTCTTGTCCGGCAGATCGGAGATGATCTTGCGATCCGTCTTCATGCGACGCAGCAGATAAGGCCGGATCAGGCGCCGGAGCGGGGCGTAACCGTGTGGATGATTCGGGTTCCCGAGCTGCTTAGCGACACGGGCAAAATCGGGAGCCTTACCGAGGAGGCCGGGATTGAGGAAATCGAAGAGACTCCAGAGATCCCCGAGCCTGTTCTCGACCGGTGTGCCAGTCAGCGCAATCCTGGCGCGCGCCTTCAGCTTCTTCACACTCCGTGTCTGAGCCGCAGCCGGGTTCTTGATCGCCTGCGCTTCGTCGAGCACCGCCAAATCCCACGGATGCTGCTGGAGCGCTTCACTCCGCTGCAGCATGCCGTACGTGATAAGCAGCGCATCGGCCCCGCGAAGGGCGGCGTCTGGATTGGCGGCAAGGGCGTCGAGCGATTCGCGGGAATTTGCCGAGGGGTGCGCGACAAAGACGCGCAGGTGCGGCGCGAAAAGCGCAAACTCGCCGACCCAATTTCCGATGAGCGACGCAGGGACAACCAGCACGCTCGGCCGATGTGCGCCTCCCTCGGCGCGGCGCAGGCAGAGCAGCGCGATCACTTGGATGGTTTTTCCAAGACCCATGTCATCGGCGAGACACGCGCCGAGGCCAAGCTTGCTCAGGAAATGGAGCCAGCCCGCTCCGCGCTTCTGGTATCCGCGCAGCGTCGCTTTGAGGCCCGGGATCGCCTCGACATCGGCCGGTTCCCGGATCTGATCGAGCAGCTCCTGCAAGTTTTTTCCGGCGGCCACTTCCATCCAGTCGCGCCCTGCTTCGAGATCGAGCGTTTCGGCGCCTGCTTCCGTTCCACCCGGATAGCCGGAAAGCCAGCGCATCCCTTCATGAAAAGTAAGGCCGCCAGCGGTATGCGCGCCTTGCACTTTCTCGAAGTGCTCGAGCACCTGGTCCAGCCGTTCGCGATCCACTTCGACCCATTTGCCGCGCAGATTCACAAGGCCTGTCGGCGACGCCTTGATCTGCCGCCACTCCTCCGAGGTCAGACGAGCGCCGTCGAGCGTCATGTTTGCATTGAAAGAAAGCATCGCTCCAATGCCGATGCCGCCTGCTTTGCCAGAGTCGATCGTCACCGATACTTGAGGACGCGAAGGGCGCCCGCTCTTCCACCAGTCGGGCACCTTCACCACGACTCCGCTCTCTTCAAAAAGCGGGATTTCGCGAATGAATCGATAGGCGTCTTGCGGAGTCCACGCGAGCGCGTGAAAGAGCCGCTTCGATTCCAGAAGATCCCCCGCGAGGGCGCTTTTCTCGGAAGCGGCGCGCACCGGCTGAACGAGTGAATCGAGAGCGGCCTGATCCTTCTTGCCGGCATACGCCTGAAGCGCGCGCCCAAGCGGCGTGTGCTGCACCTGGCCCGACGTGGAGAGCTTATCCGTATAGGTCGCTAGAAATGCGAATGGAAACTCCGTGTTCCGCTTGTTCTCCGCGAGATGAAAAGTAACGCGGCCCACCAGATGCCAGAGCGTGCTGCGCTCTCTCAGCCACCCTTCCAGCCCGCCTGCATGACCGGCCGCCTCGGCGGCGACCGCCGTGCGTAAATCTCCCCACAGCCGCAGGAGCAGTGCGTCGCTCAAGTACTCCGCGCCTCTCATGGGCGGCGCTTCGGCCAAAAAGGCCGTCCGCTCAGCATCCGCTGGAGGCTCGACCTTTGCCGGATCGCGCGTCTGGCATAGCCGTGTAATGAATTGCCGACCCCAATCGCGCGCCCAAGCCAGCGGGGGCGGCAAATCGTCCTTCAGCATCGCGGTGGCCAGGTGCAGCAAGCCTGCGGCGTCGCTTTCCGAGAACGCCGATGCGAGCGCGGATGGCGCTCCGTCCCCAACCCGAAGGCGCGGTTGCGGAGTGGAATACAGCGGCTCGTCTGCGAAGGGCATGATGACGGATTTCAAGAAGGACTATGAGAAAAGAGTCAAATTGCTGAGCCATTCCCTCCTCCGTTGCGCCAACACGCGAGCGGGCTTACGTCTCTGCTGGTCCAATTTCGTGAATCTTTAGAAAATTGGAGCCGCGCGGCTGGCCTGCCGGCACACCGCCGATCACCAACATCTTGCCACCGCTCTTCGCGAAGCCGCGCTCGACAGCACTCTTTTCCGCGATCTGAATCAGTTCTTCAAAATTCCCGGCAGGTTTGGGGACGAGCACCGGCCTGAGACCCCAGAACAGGTTCAAGGAGTGGTACACGCGCTCATCGCCCGTGAGCGCGACGACGAGCGCCTTGGGGCGTTCGGCGGCGATGCCGCGCGCCGTGCATCCGCTTGTCGTGAGGACGGCGATGCATTGCGCTTCGACGAGCCGCGCCAGCAAATTTCCTGCTTCGCAAAGGGAGCGCACATCCCCGCCATGCTCGAGCGGGTAGGTCTTAAATGCGATCTGAGACTCCACTTCGCGAGCAATCCGAGCCATCATTTCCACAGCTTTAACCGGATAATCGCCGATGGCGGATTCGGCGGAAAGCATCACCGCATCAGTCCCATCTACTATAGCATTCGCGACATCGCTTGCCTCGGCCCTCGTCGGGCGGGGCTCATGGACCATGCTTTCAAGCATTTGCGTAGCCGTGATAACGGGAATGCCTTTCCTGTTCGCTTTTTCTATCAACCGCTTCTGCGCCATCGGCACCTTTTCCGGGTTCATCTCCACCCCCAGATCGCCGCGGGCGACCATGATTCCATCCGCGGCCTCGACGATTTCATCGATGTGCTCCAGCGCTTGCGGCTTCTCGATCTTGGCCATCACCGGGGCGAAACAGTTTCGCTGCCGCAGGAAGTCCTTTAGGGCGGTTACATCCACGGCGCTTCGGACAAAGCTGAGCGAAAACCAATCGACTCCCAGTTCGATGCCGAATACGACGTCCGCTTCGTCTTTTGCGGTCAGCGAGGGGAGATGCAGATTCAGGCTTGGGAAATTGACCCCCTTGCGCGGCGTCAATACGCCGCCATCGATCACGCGGCAGTTCAAGCGGCGGCCGGACACCGCAACGACTTCAAGCTCGAACAGTCCATCTGCAAGAAGCACCCGCATCCCCGGTTTCGCTTCCTCTGCGACCGATGGATAATCGATTGGGATCGTGCTGGCCTGTCCCGTGTAATCATCGTCGGGAACGACATCCACCGACTCGCCGGCAGCGAGCACGATCCGGTCGCCGGCCAGGCGCGACACCCGTATTTTTGGGCCCTGAAGATCCTGCAGGATCGTGATCGGCCTTCCGAGTTCGCGGGCAATCTCGCGCACGGAGGCAATCACCGCACCGTGGCGCTCATGGCTGCCATGCGAGAAATTGATGCGGGCGACATCCATTCCGGCGGCGAGCAGTTTGCGGATCATTTCCGGCGACTCGCTCGCCGGTCCCAGTGTCGCGACGATTTTCGTTCGCCTGATCGAGAGCGGATTCATAAATAGGGGGATTGGATGATCCTCGCCGGGTTTCCAACGGCTGTCGATCGCGCCGGGACATCGCGCGTGACGACGCTTCCTGCCCCTGCGACGGAGCCTTCGCCCAAGCTGACGCCTGGCAGGACGATGGCCCGCGCGGCGACCCAGGCGCCATCGTGGAGAACAATCGGGGCGGATTTCAGCGGGAAGCCGGGTTGCCTGTGATCGTGCGTCGCCGTACAAAGAAATGCGCCCTGCGATACGACAGCGCGAGCGCCCAGCGTAATCGGCGCGACATTGTAGATGTCCGCCCCGTCTCCAATGCATGCCTCATCTCCGAGGGTAAGCTGCCACGGCGCCCAGATGATCGCCCCGGCATAGACGTGGCAGCGCGCCCCGATCCGCGCACCCCATTTACGCAGCACGAAGGCCCGCCAGGCGTGTAGCGGAGGTGGCGTCCATCCGCAGAGCAGGCGCCACGAAAGCTGCCAGGCGGCGCGCGTCAATTTGTGCTTCAACGAGAACGAAGAAATCATCGGGGCAGCGCGCGACGTTCTCAGTACGGCGGGCAAAGTCAATTTCGGCGATGAGGCATGGAGAGCAGTTCAGCTTGCATCGAACAAAAAAATGGATCTCGGGCATTCGCACTGCATTAAAGTCGATCCCACGCCAAAATATCATGATCACGCCGCACGCTCCTGCACACGCTAACGAGCAGAACTTGACTTGCGCCTTGTGCGGATCGGCGCGTCCTATTTCCGAAATGGCAATGCGGGGCGATGTGAGTTTTTGCCAGCCGTGCGCCTCAGGACGTCGCCAATACATGCCTCATCTCCGAGGGTAAGCTGCCACGGCGCCCAGATGATCGCCCGCATAGACGTGGCGCCGCGCCCCGATCCGCGCGCCCCACTTGCGCAGCACGAAAGCCCGCCAGGCGAGCAGCGGAGGCGGCGTCCATCCGCAGAGCAGGCGCCACGAAAGCCTGCATGCTTCGGCAACCCAAGCACCAGCCGCGGACCTTCGCTCACGAGATCCCTTCTTGTGACAGGCCAAGTGAAGCATAGCGAAAATTTCGCCTAAGCTTGCCGAATTGCCCCGTTTCGGGGAGCGTCCGGCTTTCCATGCCCCCCTCGCAGCCGAACGAACCACTACCTCCCGAAGCACCGCCGCAGGGCGGACGCCGTGAATTTCTGAAAAGCGCGGCGTGCGTCGCGCTGGGGGGCGCGTGCGTGATGGCGCCCGCCGCCGCCGGGATTTATGTGCTCGCGGCTCCGCTCCGGCAAAAAGCGGGCGATGGCTCCTGGGTCCAGCTTACGAGGCTGGAGGCGCTGCCGATCGGGGGCGCGGCGCGGCTCTTTGAGGTTTTCATCGAGCGGACCGACGCTTGGACGCGGCATCCGCGGAGCGCAGTCGGGGCCGTCTATTTGCAGCGGCTTGATGACAAACGGGTGCGCGCATTTCAAGCGGCGTGCCCGCACCTCGGGTGCGCGGTCGAGTGGCGGAATGAGATCAAGAAATTCTTCTGCCCATGCCATAACAGTTCCTTCACAGCCGAAGGGCAAATCGTGACGCCGAGCCCTGCAGCGCGCGGGCTCGATTCACTGGCTGTGGAGATTCGCGGCGAGGGGGAAATCTGGGTCCGCTTCCAGGATTTCAAGGCCGGCGTGAAAGAGAAACAGCCCGTGGGATGAAGACGCCGCTCGATTGGCTCAATTCCCGGACGGGGTGCCGGCAGCTCGTCCGAACTGCGCTGTACGAACATGTTCCAGGCGGCGCGCGTTGGCGTTATGCGTGGGGAAGCACGCTCACTTTTGCCATCGCGGTCCAGTTTATCACGGGGATCTTTCTCTGGATGAACTACAGCCCTAGCGCGCAGAGCGCCTGGGAGAGTGTCTATTATCTCAACGATGTCACGCCGGGCGGGATTCTGCTCCGGGGGATTCACCATTTCATGGCGCAGCTAATGATTCCGCTGCTCGTGCTGCATTTCATGCAGATCATGGTGGATGGCGCCTACCGGGCGCCGCGCGAGGTGAACTACTGGTTCGGGCTGGGGCTGCTCGGGCTCACGCTCGCCATTTCACTTACCGGCTATCTGCTGCCATGGGATCAGCGCGGCTATTGGGCCACCAAGGTTGCTACAAATCTGCTATCGGGCATCCCACTTGCCGGCAGCAGCCTTCAACGGCTCGTGGTGGGCAATGCCAACTACGGCCACCAGACACTCACGCGGTTCTTTGCGCTGCATGCCGGAGTTCTGCCGGCACTTCTGGTGCTGCTGATTGCCGGGCATGTGGCGTTGTTTCGCAAGCACGGTCTCACGCCGAAGCTGCCGAAGAAAGGGCCGGATGCCATGTTCTGGCCGGATCAGGTCTTGAAGGATTCCGTGGCGTCGCTTGCGGTGATGGCGGCTGTGCTCTTGCTCGTCTGGATATTTAAGGGGGCGGAGCTGGGCGCTCCGGCAAATCCCGCGGAGCCTTTCAGCGCCGCGCGGCCGGACTGGTACTTCATGGCGCTCTTTCAGTTTCTTAAATACTTTGAAGGAGAGCGGCTGATCTGGGGTTCGCTCATCATTCCGGGGATGGTCTTCCTGCTGCTGATGGCGATGCCATTTCTCGGCCGCTGGCGCCTGGGGCATCGGTTCAATCTTTTTGTCCTCGGAGCTGGGCTGGCCGGGTTCAGTGCGCTTACGGCGATTGCCTTTGCCAAGGATGCGCGCGACCCGCATTACCAAGCTGCTGTCGCCCAGGCGCAGCGCGACGCCGAACGGGTGAAGCATCTCGCGATCGTTCGCCATGGCATCCCTGTGGAAGGGGCTCTGTCGCTGCTGGGCGACGATCCCACGACACAGGGGCCCCGAATATTTGCGAGCCAATGCGCGAGCTGCCACAGCTTCGAGGGACACGACGGGATGGGCGCTCCGCTTAAGGAGCCGGCTTCCGCGGCCGATCTCGGCGGCTATGCCTCGCGCGCCTGGCTGGCAGGCTTTCTCGACCCGAAGCAGATCGAGCAGCTCAAATATTTTGGAGGGACAGCATTTATCCATCCCAAGGGCCGCGAGAAGAAGTCGAAGATGGTGCGGTACGTACTGGATGAAGTGCCAGCCTTTACAGAGGATGAGCGCGGGCAGCTTCAGAAGGTGATTGCGGCACTTAGCGGGGAAGCCGCGCTCCCATTGCAAAAAGAAGCCGACGGCAGGGACGCCGCGCGCATTGAAGAAGGACGGAAACTCCTCGCCGAGGACGCGTTGAAATGCGCCGACTGCCATCGGTTCCACAGTGACGATGCGGGGAGCGGACCGGATCTCACCGGCTACGGTTCACACGCTTGGCTGGCAGAGTTCCTGCAAAATCCTGCGCACGACCGCTTCTACGGGAAGCACAACGACCGCATGCCGGCTTTTGGCAAGACCGGCCGACTCACCACGCGCGAGCTGGACTTATTAATCCGCTGGATGCGGGCAGAGAATTAACACAGAGATAACTGGAACCAGCATTGGGCTGCTCCTTTGTTAAATGCGATTTAGACAGCGCCGGGGCCGCTTTGAAGAGAACAAAGGTTGGGCAAGCAGCCCGGTGGCAAAATGCATCCGATCGCAGATGATCTGCATGACCCACAACCTGCGCCTGTCAATGGAGGAGCTGCTCGAAAGCGCTGAGCAAATCAAAAACCAACCGGAGCTTGCACGCAGGGCGGGGCGCTTAACCGAACGGAATTCAGAACTGGCGCGAGACGGTCTTAAACTCCCATTCGTGTGCTGGCAGTCGAACGTCTGACCCAGCGGGGGGTGAAGCTGATCCAATGGATACGCAATCATCTCATGGGTGAACGAACGTGGGATCTCGCTCTTGCGGCGCTCAGACGCTCCTACTTTGTACAACGTTGACGATTCCCCGGGGCTTTGATGCGGCCTTGTCTCATGCATGGGATGGAGACGGATTTCGGAGAGGGCGCCAAGCTTTTCCTTTTAATCAGTCTGTAGTCTGTTGTCGCGCAGTCTGTTGCTCACCATTCTAAAAAGTGGTGCACTGCGTGAAAGCCTAGCGCGGATGCGCCTACGACTAACATCACCAGCGCCGAGACCTTCGGCCGCATGCTTCGGAAATGAGCGACGAAAGCCAACGCAAGGCAAAAAAATGGCATTCCGTAAAGCAACATGTCGGCTGTAAGATTTCCAGTGCCCCTAAACGTACCTTTTGTTGGCTCGCTTGCAAGCGGAGTCATCGCGTCCCACCACAAAGCAAGAGCTATATAGCTTCCTGAAAGCAGCCACCTCACAATCCGACGCCGTTTCGTTACCACCATTACTCAAGGACGCAGGGTTACCGAAGCGCGCATGACATCGGCCGGATTTAGAAGAAGGTTAGCAGTATGCTTATCCGTAGCTATACTTTCGCTTGGAAAGCGACCCATAAATCCGAAATTATCCCCCATTGAATTGGAGAATAAATCCTCCTTGGCAAAAGCGGATTCCCAGTTATGCGCGCGGTCTTCTTGAGAGTACCACGGCAAAAAGCTCTTCAATAATTGGCGGGATTCTTCCGCCAGACCCAAGAAATTTCCCAATTGAGGAACGTATTGACCAAGCGCTGCTGAAGCCGAAACGTGCTGAAGATCTATCCAACCGCACCTTTTATTGTAAATATATCTGGGTTTTCCTACAAAGTAATCCTCCACGCCCTCTGGGCCGCCGCCTTTCCAAAATGCTTTCATTCCCCCATGCATGATGGCGTCCGCCTGTGACGGGTCGGCATAGTAATCGAGCCTTTCCTGATCGTGCGCGCTCACTTCAAGTCCAGTTGGGTCAGTAAGATCGACTGTGTCATTCGAGACATAGCCGTACAAATTCAGTCCCCCTCTCTCCCCGATGGGGTCCTTGGATAGCCATCTTCCCGTCCCCGGCGAGTACGCCCGGTATGGTGCGAGCCACAGGCCGCTGCCCGCGTGCCAATAGTGCCCGGTGAAGCCGAAGTCTGCGTCGGTGCTCCCTTGCAGATGCGTGGCCGTCCGTCCGCCCCACAGATCGTAGTCGTAGCGCGTCAAAACCGTGCCGGTCGAATTCGAAACCTCGCGAACGCTGCCGAGGTGGTCTCGCGTGTAGTAGTAGTAGCCCGGATTCGCGCCGGCATCCTGAAATCCGTTGCCAAAATAGCGCTTCGTCACGATCGTTCCGTTAAAATCCATCTGCTGGGCGATGGTCATTCCATCCCAGACGAATCGCAGGTCGCTCGTCACGCTGCCGCCAGCCGCTTTCTCCTTGATCTCCACGCGACGCCCGACCCCGTCGTAGCTGAATTCC
>JBBSFI010000080.1:0-17231 GCA_038238905.1 Chthoniobacterales bacterium
GTCCCACCCGTTCCCATTCCGAACACGGAAGTGAAACGCTGCAGCCCCAATGATAGTGCATCTATAGGGTGTGCGAAAGTAGGACGTCGCCAGAGTCACAAGCCTGATCGAGCGAAAGCTCGGTCAGGCTTCTTTTTTGCAGGTGTATAACGAGGCTACTCCCAGGGTGAGCGGTATGGTCCGGACATCTCCAAAGCCCGCTTTGGCAAGCACGGCCTCCATCGCGCTTCCCTGTGGGAATTTCTCGATCGATTCTGAAAGGTATTCGTAGGCGGTCTTTTCGCGAGTGATCACGTGAGCAGCCCCTGGCATTACGTGCCGGAGGTAGAGGAGGTACGGGGTCCGCAGTAGTCCGCTCGGAAGTGAGAAGTCGAGGACCAACAGCGTGCCGCCAATTTCGAGGACGCGTCGCATTTCTGCGAGTGCTCCGTGCCAGGAGGACATATTTCTCAAGCCAAATGCGACCGTTGCAAGATCGAAAGTTCCATCTTCAAACGGCAGATGAAGGGCGTCCGCGGCGGCGAGTTTGTGGATGCCCTTCGCGCGTGCGAATACCAGCATTTGCAGACAGAAATCGATGCTGATGATGTCAGAGCCAGGCAGCTTCGTTTGAAGCGCGCGGCAGAGGTCGCCTGTTCCAGTCGCGATATCAAGGACTCGAACGGGTGAGAGCGCCGCTGCCGCTTGCGCGACCCGGTTGCGCCACAGGAAGTCGAATCCCAGGCTCAAAAGATGATTCGTGAGATCGTACCGTTGTGCGATTGACGCGAAAAAGTCGCGGATTTTGTGGCTGTCGTGAATTGCGCCTAAGGCCATTTGAAAACTGCTGCGGAGGGTCTTGAAAGGCACAGCATTTGCTCTCTCATTGCAACCGCGAACCGGTTCGATCATCGTCTATTTATCCGAATCGCGTGCAGATTCCCCATGGCAGCTTCTATAATCAGCAGAGCGAACATTATCGTCGTTGACGACGAAGCGTCGAACGTCCGGTTGCTGGAGCGAATCCTGCAAACCGCAGGCTGTTCCCGCATCCGGACGACAACCGATTCGCGGCAGGTGCTTTCGATGTATCTGGAATCCGAACCCGATCTGGTGCTGCTGGATCTGCATATGCCGCACATGGATGGGTTTCAGGTGATGGTGCAGCTTCTCGCGGCGCTTCCCGCGGACGCGTATCTGCCGATCTTGGTCTTGACGGCAGATGTGACGCTGGAAACGAAGCGGCGGGCGCTCGCTTCCGGCGCGAAGGATTTAGTGACGAAGCCCCTGGACTATTCGGAGGTGATTCTTCGCATCAAGAACCTCCTGGAGAACCGGTTCCTGCATCTCGAACTTCAGAAGCAGAACGAATTGCTCGAGCTCCAGGTGCGGGAGCGGACGAGCCAGGTGGAGGAGACCCTTTCCAAGCTCAGGGCAACGCAGGAGCATATTGTGAAGCAGGAGCGGCTCCGCGCGCTTGGCATGATGGCAAGCGGGATCGCACATGATTTTAACAATGCTCTCACCATGGTGCTCGGGTACACGGAATTGCTGCTGCCGTACGTCCAGGCCCATGCGCCCGAGAGGGAGCGCGGTTATCTGCTGAATGTCATGTCTGCAGCCCAGGATGCGACCCATGTCGTAAGCCGGCTGCGGGAATTTTACCGCCCGGCCACAGGCGACGAGATTCGACTCGCCGTGGATCTCAATGAGATCGTGAAGCAGGCTGTCTCCCTTACCGCGCCACGATGGAGCGCAAAGAGCCTGGCGGATGGAGTGCAAATCGATGTCGCGTTGGAGCTTGCGGACATTCCGTTGATTTCGGCGCATGCGGTCGAACTGCGGGAAGTGCTTACAAATCTGGTGTTTAACTCAGTCGATGCCATGCCGTGTGGCGGGGTAATTACGCTTTCGACTTCCGTTCATGGAGACACCGTCACGCTTTCCATCCGTGACACCGGCATCGGCATGTCGGAGGAGGAGATTCAGCGGTGTCTCGAGCCATTTTTTACGACCAAAGGCGACCGGGGGACCGGGCTTGGCCTTGCGGTCGTCTATGGCATCATCCAACGGCACGGGGGCACGATCGACATCGTCAGTACGAAGCATGTCGGGACCACGCTTTCGATTCGCCTTCCCAAAGCCTCGGCTGCCGAGATTTCCCACCCCGTTACCGAAAAGTGCGTTGTAAGGCCGCGGCGCATCCTGGTGGTGGACGATCAGGAGGTCATTTGTGAACTCATCGCGGAGCACCTTCGGGCAGATGGACATGAGGTGGCCACAGTCACCAATGGCATCGAGGCTCTCGATCTCAATTCGATCGAGGCGTTCGACCTCGTCATAACCGATCAATCCATGCCGGAGATGAATGGAACGCAATTAGCGGCGGCTCTAAGGAGCAATTCGGAGTCGATCCGCGTGATACTTCTCACTGGTTTCGGGGAGGAGATGCAAGCGCTCGACGAACTTCCGTCCGGGGTCGATCTCGTAATCGGGAAACCGGTTTCCGCGGCGGAACTCCGACAGGCTGTCTATTCAGTGTCAGCCGAGCGAATTCCCTCCGGGCGCGGCTCGCCGTTCGCAACTCGTTCGCGGCATCTGGAGGAGGGCGCGGCGAATGGAAGCATGAGCGCCGTGGGCTGAGCAGGACTCTTTCGACAGCCTCCTAAAGCCTCTTCACCGAGACCCACGTTTCGACCGTTTGCCCCGTCGCGTCGTCCCGGACTTGCAGCCGGTGGGATCCTTCGACTGCATCTGCAAATGAGCGATTGCCCTCCTGGGCGCACTTTAGTGTGTCTGACTTCCATGTGAGGACGCCCCGACCGCGCGCGAGCAGCGGTATGCGGGAAGTGGACGGTATGTCGGGATCGATCACGAATGTGGTCCCTGGCGCGGGCGTGACCAGGCGCAGACTGTCCCGCAAACTGGGGGGGGCGATTTGTTCCGCAAGATTGTTCTGATTGCTTGAAATCCATTCCTGATACTCCGCGCCAAGGATCGCGCGGCCTTGTGTGTCGTAGTCGCCGGGCGACTCGGACGGGGGCAGAGTTCCCGCAATGAAACTCTCGCGAATCGCATCCGCGCGCCCGGATCCAGTGATTTTGCCGGTTATCGGATGAATGGTTCGATCGACGATCTCTGGAGGTCGCTGATACCATGTCGTTCCGAATCGAGCATGCAGGTGCTCGAATATGTCATGCAGGATTGGGGCGGCTCCGGTTACACCAGAGACATCTTTCATCGGCGATCCGTCAAAGTTTCCGACCCATACTCCGACGGTAAAGTCCGGCGTATAGCCCATGGCCCAGTTATCGCGAAAGTCGGTGCTCGTGCCCGTCTTGCAAGCCACAGGGAACTCGTATCGCAGAGCGGATTCGCGTCCGAAGGAGTGTACGCGAGCCTCATTGTCGGAAAGGATGTCGGCGATGAGCCATGCTTGCAGCGCCGGCGGCGGCGGCGCTTCGTGCGCGGGTTTCGTCGAAGTCAAGCCAGAGGCATCGCCGAGCTTGTACGGCTCGTATCTGCCGAGGCGGGCCAGGGCCGCATAGGCATTCGTGAGTTCGAGGAGACGCACCTCCGCATTGCCAATAGTGAGGCCGAGACCGTATTCATCCGCGGATCGGGCGAGTGTCGTGATTCCCCATTCGACCAACCGGTCGCGCAAGGGAGCGGGACCGCCCAAGGTGGCAAGGACGCGCACGGCTGGTATATTCAGTGAATTGGCGAGCGCCAGCCGGTACCGTACGGGACCGAGGCATCGCTGCGAGAAGTCCTGTGGGCGGTAGCTTCCGGTGCTCGTGATGAACTCGGCGGGCACATCCGCCGCCACGGTCGCTGCAGTCGCGCCGCGCTCGAAGGCGATGAGATAAGTAAACGGCTTGAGCGCAGAGCCGGGAGAGCGCCGCGCCCATGCTCCATTTACCTGCCCAGTGGCAGGCGCAAAGTAATCGTCGGAGCCGACGAGTGCGAGGACCCCGCCGGTTGCGTTGTCGATCACGACCGCCGCCGCGTGATGCACATTCTCCTTTCGCAGCGGGGCGAGCCGATCGCGCACCGCCCGCTCCGCTCCGTGCTGCACATCGAGGTCGAGTGATGTCGCAATGGTTCCAATCTTGGATGTCGCATTCTGGAGCACCAGATCGACAAAGTGCGGCGCTTGGAAAATCCGGCGCGGCGGCTGAAGCAGGAGCGGCTCCGCTATCGCGCGCGCACACGTTGCGGCGCTGATCCAGCGGTCGTCGCGCATCCGGCGCAGCACCAGTTCCTGCCGCCGCTTGGCATATCCAAAAGCGCGGTGCGGGTTCAGCCGTGCCGGGTTTTTGGGTAGCCCCGCGATGAGTGCGGCCTCAGCTTCCGTGAGGTCGGAGAGCGGCTTTCCAAAGTAGTAGTCGGCCGCCGCTGCGATACCGTAGTTCAAATTGCCGAAATCGATTCGGTTGAGGTAAGCCTCCAAAATCTGCTGCTTGGACCATATCTGTTCCAAGCGCAGCGCGGTGAGGGCCTCGAGGACCTTAGTTCGCATCGTCCGCGGCCGCGGATGCACGATCTTAACCAGTTGTTCTGTGATCGTCGATGCTCCAGATCGGACGTGATGATGGAAGAGATTGCCGCCGATCGCGCGGGCAATCGCCAGCAGATCCACGCCGCCATGCTCAAAGAAACGCTTGTCCTCCGCCGCAAGCATCGCATGAACGAGCGTCGGCGGAACGTCGCGCAAGGCGGTCTCTCGCGCGAAATGTTCGTTGACCCGAACATCGCGCAGAGGCGTTCCGTGCCGGTCCGTCAGTTGCACGCTGGCCGGGCCGGGCTGGAACAAGACGCTTGGGATGGAAACCAGTCGGAGTGCGAAATGAAATCCGACCAGCAGGAAGAGCGAACCGCCGAAGACGAACCCGGCCATCCGAAGCGTGCGCTTTTTTGGGAAAGTCATCCGGTCTTGAGTGCAGTCTCCCTCCAGGCGGGGGTCTGAGTTAGTTAAGCGGGACGCTCGCGACGCGGAGGGTCTCCGTCTGTCCAAAGCGCTCGGGGTTGTACATCTCCTCGACGCGAGCCGAAGGAGCTGTGGCGTGTCCAGCCGCGCGAACGCGAGCGAGATAAGTGATTGTGTATTCTCCGGGGAAGATCGCATCGCGAAAGAAGAGCGCCCGGTCTTCGCGCAATTCGCTATAGTCGCCGAGCCAATTGCTCGTTACACGCTCGGCGCCGACAGCGGCCTGTGTTTTGAATTCGGGATTGATCGCTTCAAAGATGGCGGGAAGGGGATCGTTTATCGCGATGTATCCTGCAGGCTGGCGGACTATCAAGTGGAGCGCCACCATCACCCGATCACCGACTACCAAATGATCGGCAGCGGCGAGGCTGCCGTCGTCCATCACCTTGTAATACGAGCGCGTGAGACCATATCCGCTTTCCTGGCGCGGCTGATCGATGAGCCGAGGCAGCGATTCCACGCGGACTTCCGTGTAGAGCCGGCGCTTTTCCGTGTTTGCGATGCGGAACGGCAAACCGGCGGCGTCGGGCGAAAGCGGCCACGTAAGTTCGGTTGCGTGGACCTTTCCGGTTAGCTGAAATGGCTGGCTCTTCCCGTTCCAAGCGATCGACCCGCTGGCAGACGGAGCCGGATGTTCCACCCGCTGCACGTAGTCGCTCAGCGCCAGCACGGACCATGCATTTCCCTGCGTGGTTATCCAACTGCCATTGCGCCGCAAGGAGACCAACTCGGTGACTGTCTTATCGACCGCGGGCGCGTTTGGCTTAAAGTGGCTCCATGCGAGAAGCCGGACGGCCGCGGAACGGGATCCAGAGCCGAACCAGGTGTAAGCGTTTGGCTCGATAGGGGGTTCCGCTGACATGAGCAGATCTTCGATCATCGCCGGGGATCCTTTGCTCTCCATTATTGCCAAGGCAAGCAGTGCGCGGTCCTCCAGCGATAGGTTATTCCGCTGCTTGTATAGGATCTCGTGGTAGGCAGGCTCCGCTTTCCCGGCGACGGCAAGCGTGTACACCGCGAGGCAGCGTTCCGCGAGCTCCGCAGCGGTGGTTTTCTCCGCCGTGCCGCGTAGCTGCGTGCTTATATAGGAAAGGATCTTTGAGAAATCTTCCTCCGGCACATCGAATCCGGCGCGCTTCGCCATGGCGAAGCCCAAGCCGCCATACGCGCTCGCCCAGAGCATCGGCTCCCGGCCACCCGGCCAGTAGGAGAGTCCACCGGATTCGGTCTCCATCGTCAGCAGGCGATCGATGCCATGCTCAACGACTTTTCGCACATCTTCATCGGACTTATTCATTTCGGGAAGCGCTCCCCGAAGGGAGTTCAGCGCAATCCACGGCAGCATTCCCGAAGTGGTTTGTTCGACACAACCGTATGGGTAATAGAGCAGGTCATGGATGGCTCCGCCCAGTTCGGCGATGCGGGAGTTTGCTATATTCACGCGGACGGAGCCGTAACCGTCGAGCATGTCGGGCGCGATTTTATCGAGCGCATCCGCTGCTTTGCCGTCGATTCGGGAAAAGGTCACTTCATGCCGCGCCGGCGTCGGGTAATCGACCTTCAGCTTTACTTGCGCCGCATCGTGATAGGTTGCGGAGCCGTCCGCTGCGGTGAATCGGGCGCTCCAGATCCAATTCGCCTCGCCCATCTTCTTGAATTCGACCGGAAAATCGACCGCAACGGAGCCCTGCGCTCGAAGCGACAAGCGGCGCGTGGTCTCTTCCGCAATGACCGTGTCATCAAGATCGAGCTTAACCTCGACCTCACCTGCGGAGTTCGTTGCATTATGAACGACCGCCCGGAGCAAAAGCTTGTCGCCGACATTGGCGAATCTCGGCGGCGCGGGTTCAAGCATCACCGGTTTGTTGATTTCGAAGGCGGAATCGGCAGAGCCAAATTGATTGCGAGGCGTTTGCGCGACGGCCATCACACGATACCGCGTCAGCCCGTCGGGAGCCATAAAGTGGGCCTGCGCTTTGCCATCGGCTCCAGATTTTAAGGTGGCGGCCCAAAAGGCGCACGCGAGGAAGTTCTTCCGAATCCGATCGTCACCCCCCTTTTCGCTGTCTCCGACGAGAAACCCTTTGTTGGCAAAATCGCGGTCTTCCGGATCTTCACTCAAGAGTTTGGGAAGGGTCAGCCCTGTGCGTACGCCAAGCGCGCGCTCCTCATTAAAGTATTCAAGCGGATTCGGTGTTTTGTATCCGGTGAGCGAAAGCACCCCCTCATCGACCGCAAACAGAGTAAGTTCGGCTCCTGAAACAGGCTTTCCCTCGTAATCCAGCGCCTCGACGGTAAGATCGACGGGATCTCCCGGTTGATGAACCGGTTTGTCGGGAGTCACGTACACGGTGAGCTTGGAGGCAGGGCGCTCGACCTTCAGGCGGGCGTAGCCCACGCGATACTCGGGCTTTTTGATCTGATGCGTGGAATCCGCGGCGCCTCGAAGCAACATCACAGACACATAGATATTAGGCGCATCGGCATTCGTGAGCGGCACTTCGATGCTCGGCGCGTTGCCTTCGAGTTGGGCCACCCAGGAGCGCCGCACGTTTTCACGCTCCACTGTGACCAGCGCATCCCCTGAGACAGGCGTCTTGACCAGAATTGTCGCCTTCTCCCCGACGATGTAGCTCTCCTTGTCGGGCGCCATGTCGATTTGGAAAGGATTCCGATAGCTCCATGCTGTGGCCCCTGCGCCGTACACATAGAAGCTCGCGGTGGTGCGCACCTCCCTCCCGGCGCTGTCTTTGGCGAGCAGGTCGATGAGATATTGGCCGGGCTTGTCCGCCTTCTCGGAGCCAGTGGCAGATCGCTCGGCAATGGCCCATTGATGGCCTTGCTTCACAACAGGAACGGTAGTTATCGGATGCTCCGAGATTACATGTAATATCGGGGTGGATTCAAATTGCGTCGAGTCGTCAGCCCCTTCCACGCGGTTGGTCTGCCAATCGATCCTCGTCAGGCGCACGGTGGCTTCGACCGATTGCGCCAACGGAGCGCCATCCTTTCCCACCGCGGCCACTTGGAGCGGAAGGGGGTCGCCTTCGTGCACCAGTTCGGGAAAATCGCGCAGCCCGAGATAGAAGTCGGAGCTGTCCACGGTAAAGCGTTCATCCGCTGAAACCGTCTGCTGATCGACGTCAGTGACCTCGCATAGCAAGTGCGCCGAACGCGGCTGGGGAGCTTTTGCGTTTATCGGAATGGAGGCGGTGATCAGCACGGATCCACCGGCGCCGATTTTTGCGTCGCCCTGCTGGGTGAAGTCGCTCGACTGGTCCAGGTCACGACGCAACCTCCCGTCGGTAACGCCGTTGCAGAAGGTGAATTGTTCAAAGCCTTGCGGGCTGAAGCCATCGTCCTCCGCGCGGAGCGTCCATTTGACTTGCGCCGTGCCGAGCGCCTTGCCCATGTAGTACTTCGCAGCTAGCGGCAGTTTCACTTCCGCAGGGCCGACGACTGGCGGCGGAGGATTGAGCGTAATCTCAAACGCGTTTGGCGTAAACTCCTGCACCTGCACCGTTTGCGTTATGAGCGGATCGGCTTCTTCGTTGTCTGCATCCGCCTTTCGGATCCCCGTGGGCGTTACCGTTACGGTATATGTTCCCACGGCGGAGCCGGTGATTGGTACATCGGCGTCGAAGCTGCCTGAGTCTGAGACCGCAAGATCCTTTTCGAAGATTGTTCTTTCGCGAGGATCTACCACCGCAAGGTGAAGCTTTTCTCCGGTGGGCGGGCGGACGCTCCCTGTCGAGTAATCGCGCAGAATCCCTTTCATATGAATCGTCTCCCCCGGCCTATAGACGCCACGCTCGGTGAATAGCATGAGCTTCTGTTCGGCAGAATCCAGCCCGCCGCTGTCATCGCTTTCGATTTCCTCGCCGTCGGCCTGGCTCCGAAAGCGGGTAAGCTCGATCCCGTTGCGGTCCGCGAATTGGAGCAGGTGTTGATCGCTTCCATGCCTGATTTGAAGCCACTGCGCTTTTTCATCGGCAGGGAAGCGCACGCAGCCGTCGCGGCCGCTCGTGGAGGAGGCGAGCGGCTTGTTCTTTTCGTCAAAGAATTGGAGCTTGGCGCCGGTGAGTGGTTTGCCCGTCGCCATCGAGAAGACATACAGGAAACTCTCGTGTTTGCTTGTCTTCCATACGGCGCCGAGGTCGGTTACTTGCACGATGGCCTGCACGCCTGGGCGCGGGCCCTCGAATCCCTTGCCGGGTGTCTGAGCGGTGATCAATACGACTCCTGTGCGGCCCTCGCCGATGATCTTATTCCAATCGAGGGCGATCTCTTTCGTCTGATCCATCGCGGTGTCGATGGGCAACACTTCGTCGAAGACGATTTTGCCTGCCAGCTTGCTGGCGTCTATTTTTTGGTATGGCTCATCCGGGTCGGACTTGCTGCGCACGTCCCAATCCCTCTCATAATTGCGCCAGAGATCGAGCGCCGCCGGTGCCGCAGAGGGTTGGATGAGCTTCGCTGTTATATGAACCGAGGGCACATTGACCGCGAGCAAGTGAAATTGGCGTGTTCCCGAAGAAAGCTGGTGCGTTGCGAATTCTTCTGAATAGACTCGAGGCTCGATTTTGTCGAACTTGAGCCCGCTTGTGAATCCTGCGACCAAGGGAAGGCCATCCTGGGACGGTATGGTTGGAGCGACCGTGACTTGATAGTTCTTTCCGACCTGAAATTCCCCGCTGTATTCGACTTGATAGCCTTGTATCTCTGCCTTGAGCTGCGCGGGCGCCGGATCGATTGAGATCCACTTGCCAACTGTCTCAGGCGTCACTTCCTTCGCAAGCGCCCGTGAGAAACTCACGGAAAGGTGCTTTCCTGTGCGGACAAGATTGTCGTTGGAAACAGTGTTCACTTCAAAGGGGCGGACCGCCCCGAGTTCGATTTCGACGGCTTCCGAAAGCTTCGACGGGTCGTCCGTGGCCGGAAGGCCCGGCGCGACGACAAGTTTCCAACCGGTCGCCGGTGTGAGAGGCCGCGCGGGAGAAATGAGAAGCTGGTTCTTGCGGACACGGCGGGGTTTGCCCTCTTCGCCGTCACGCTCTGCTCCTTCGGGGTTCACCGGCTCCCGCGCCTCGCGGAATTGCTCGCGCCAGCTCGCGTCGCTCCCTGAGCTGCCATCGGTTTTTCTGAAAAAATTCTGCCCCCACATGTCCTTGTCGGGGTGTTCGGCCTGCGCGGGAATCGTGAGTTCCGCATCGCTAACAAATGTTATGAATGGCGCGGAAGTCTTTGGGTCCACCTCCGTGTTGAATACGAGAACGAGCTTTGGCGATAGCGGCACGTTCTGTTTGTCAATATAGCCGATGGCGCGCCCGCTCTGAGCGCGCATGGGAGGTGTGGTAACCTTTTGGCTCAATTCCGCCGCAAATGGAGTTCCGTCAGCCGCGGCAAGCCCCTTCCGGAGCGAGAGCTGGTAATCGGTGGCCAAGGCCATCGGTTCGGCCGGTTGGAAGACGCCCCGAAACGGATCGAGCCACGTAAAGGTGCCCGGGAGGGGAGGATCAATCGCGAGAGGCGATTTAGCCAGGTCGGCGTCGCTCTTCCCGACGGCGGCAGGCGCTGCCATCGCCCGGTCGAAGCGAAGTTCAAATGTCGTCGTGGGGGAGGGGGTATTGGAGCTGAGGGTCAGCTCCACCGGTTTGGGATCGGCCCAGGCGCCTGGACCGCAAAGAACGGCTGTTGCGAGGGTGGCTGCGAATAGGAAGCGCGAGATTGGCATAAAGTCTACAAAACCGACTACGGGTGGACTGCGGCGAATCTTTCAAAAATCTTGCGAATTTGTTGCCACCGACGGCGAAGATCGGGTTTTGGCTCGTTTCAGCGCTCCGATTTGGGTAACGGCCAGATGTGCCGGATCACCGTCGGCGCCGGGTGGCGCGTCTGTCAGCCGAAGCGACAACCGGTCCGAAGGAGGATTTTGACTCCGGTGCGTTCACGATGGATGAGCCGACAGCGTGAGATCGCCGGTCGATCGATCGCGATCGCTATCCTTTTTTGCCGAGTTCTTCATAAGCTTTCAGCACGTCGGCGGCATGGGTCTCGGTGCTGGTCTTATCCAGCATATTCCAAACGATCTTGCCATCCTTTATCAAGAAACTTTGGCGCTTCGCGTGGCCGCCGGCGGTAGAAACTCCGAAGCCTGCAGCCACTTTGCCGTCGCTGTCCGCGATCAGTTGAAATGGAAAGCTAAACTTGTCTTTGAAGGCCTTCTCTTCAGCAACGGTGTCTTCGGAGACGCCAATCACCTGGATGCCCTTTTCCTGCAAGGCGTGCCAATTGTCACGGAGTGAGCACCCCTGCTTCGTGCAGCCCGGCGTGTCGGCCTTCGGGTAAAAATAGACCAGCGTCGGGCCCTTCGCGTACACATCTTTCAAGTGGACCGGCTTTCCGTCTTGGTCGATGCCGGTGACATCGGGCGCCGCAGCGCCGACCTGGAGCGGCTCCGCGTTTGCGAAGACGCTCATGGCGACGAAGGAGAATGCGAGTGTGATGGTGTCTATCAGTTTCATTGTGTATTGACTGTGTTAATCTATTGAGTTGACCGTCTGTGCTATCTGGCTCCGTAGCTTGCGGTCAGGTAGTCCACAAGCCGTGGAATTTGTTCGTCGTTGAATGGCATGCCGTATTTTTGCTGCATTTTTTTAACTTCGGCCTCCCAAAACTTACGGGTCATCGGCGGCTGTGTGCGGATATAGTCTGTCGAGTGGCAGACGAGGCAATTTGCCTGGGCCAGCTCGATTCCGGCGGCGGACTTAAGATCGGTGGCGGAGGGCGGGAGTTCTATCGTTACAGGAGCGGCGATAGCGCCGCTGGCGAAGCCGCAAAGCAGCGCGCTACGGCGCAGGATTGACACGATGGCTTGCATAGCGTTTATGCTACGGTTGCGCGCACGGTCTCGACCACATTGCGCATATAGCCGGATGGATTCCAAAGCGGCTCCATCGGCTGCGTTTCGCCCGCGCGATTTACCGCCCTGCATTTGATCTCGACCGGACCTTTCTCCGGCCATGGACCCGCGTCGAATTTCCATTCGCGGAAGGAATAGCGCCCCAAGTCTTCTCCGAGGCGCGTCTCGGACCAAGTCTTGCCGGCATCGAGGGAGAGAAGCACTTCGCAGATGCCGCTGCCGCCGTCGAAAGCGATCCCGCGGAGCGTGGATCGGCGCGCTTGTTCAAGAGTGGCTCCATCGGCAATGCTTGTTATAAAGGATCGCACGTTATAGCGCCCGATCGGCGCGGTCGCCTTCGGCGTCGCGCCCGGCTCGACCGCTCCGTTGGGCGTCGTGGGGATGCGATATGCGGTCGTCATCCAAAAATTATCCAGCACAGTGGGAATGACAGTCAATTCATTCAGATGCTTTACCCAATATGTCCCGTAGCAGCCCGGCACGACGAGCCGTAGCGGGAAGCCATTGAGCATGGGGAGCGGTTCGCCATTCATTTCAAGCGCCAGCATCACCTCCCCATCGAGCGCATGGTCGATGTCGAGCGCCTTCACGAAATCGGGCGTCTTCTCAAGCACGGGGTTGTCGAGGCCATTTGCGATGACCTGTTTTGCGCCTTCCGCGACCCCTGCTTTTTCAAGCACGTCTTTTAAGCGCACGCCCCGCCAGCGGGCATTGCCCATCGCTCCATTGCCGAGCTGCCCACCGCCCACGCGCGGCTTGAAGAAACCCCTCGAGTTTCCAGAGCATTGGTTTACCGCGACGATTTCAAACGGGGCGAACTGCGCGCGAAGATCCGCCAGCGAAAGGGAGAGCGGCTGCTTGACGTGGCCCTTTACTTCGAGCCGGAAGGCATCCGGGTCGATGGAGAGGGGGATATTGGCCAGATGGTAGCGAACAAAAAATGCGTCGTTCGGAGTCAGCAATCCGTCATTAAAGATGGAAAAAGGCGTTTCGAGCTGCGGCGGACGGCTTGTCTGTACGATGAGCGGACGCTTCTGCGGATAGGCCGCCAGCGGGCGCACGCCATTGTCAAACGGCAGCGCGATTTCCTCCGCACTCGCCCATCGCGCGCCGGAAACGCCGGCTGCCGCCACGAAGGCGGATTGCCTGAGGAAACGGCGGCGGGAAACGCTCATGGGCTAAAGCTTGCCGACAGAGTGTCCGCACACAACCCAATTCGCGCCGATTTACTCTGGAGCATGGGTGCTCCCTCGCGCGCCATACCATGCGCGCAGGCCGTCAGCCACGCCATCGGCATACTCGCGATAGATGCTTTTCCGCATGGCGCCTGCGACCTCGCGTTCGCCATCGTAATCGCCTGCCGCCACACGATCAGCGACGTTCTGACTATTCATCACGTACGGCTCGATGAAGACCACTGGCGTGCGATAAAGGCGGTTCGCGAGAAGATTGCGCGCCCAAAGGTACGGATTGCCCCCGACATGGATCGCGTTGCTCGTCGTGTATGTGTAGGGCGGCAAGCCGGTCGCGGCGGCCATCGATTTTGCCACGCATTCGCTCGCGCCGAGTTCTTCGGAATAGCTCCGGTTAAGCAGCTTCAAAAGCATGTCGAAGCGGACGTCGTCCTTCCGCAATTCTGCGGCCGAGTAGCAGCCATTGAGAATCACGTGCAGGTGATTCGCGGCGGAGAGGATCGCGTGCTTCGGATCGCCCCACGGCTCCGCATTGAAATGGAGGCAGACGGTGATGTCGGGCTTCAAATCCTCGTTCACGATGCGCGCCCGCGCACGGATTTCGCTCGTGCGGTAAAAGAGAATCTCACTTTCCGCCTGGAGCGTCGAACGGCGCGCCGGATCGTCCGGGCCGCTGTAGGTCGCCTTTGGCTGGGCGATTCCATCCCGGGCCAGCTCCCCGCGGGCGGCGCCGAGGAGATCGTCCGGGCGCTCGCGGGTTACCGGCCCCGGCTCTTTGCGCACCAGATCGACTTTGGCCCCGAGCGCTTCGAGCATCGGAGCGAGAAGCCTCGCGACTCGCAGCGTCATGTCGCCTTCCGTAATGGGCGGGCCGGCGCCGATCTCGAGATACCGCTCCTCCATCCGCGCCCAACTCCCTCCGAGATGGCCGGGGTCGATTGCCACACGGACGCCAGCCATCGGCTTCCCTTCGGGATCGGGAGAGAGCGCTCGCGCCGGGCGCCAAAAGCGCGGCGGCGGCTTTGCGTGGGCGTCGTCCGGAGCAAAGCGGAGCGTCCAATCCATCGGCGGCTCGACCTGCGTCTTGATCCGTGCGCGATCCGTCCCGAGATCGATGAACGCCGCCGCGGCCCCATTCGGCGCGTACACGGCATCGAGCAGATGGGTGAATTCATCCCGCGTTATCGTCTCTTGATAGGCTTCGAGATCTTTCCAATTCGGCGCGGGCGCGAGTGGGCTAAGCCGTTGCGCGATGGCGCCCGCCTGAAGGCAGAGGAGGACCGCGACGAGGCCAAATCGCTTTGAGCAAACCATGGAGTGGAGCGTCTGCTGCCGAGCGGCTTACTTCTCCTTCTCTTTGTCCGGCCCCGGCGCAGTGGGGACTGCGGGCGCAGGTGTCGCCGCCGCTGGCCGCGGATCGTCCCGCTTTTTATCCTTCTTCTTCCGTCCCATATTGCCGAAAATGCTCGTTACGAGATCTTGAAATTGGTTGCTGACTTCGCGGCCGATCACTTTATCGACCAGATTGGTGCGCGGTTTGTCCAGTTTTCCGCCGATTGAAAAGGCGATGGCGCGGCGGCCCTCCTTGTCTGGTGACGAGAAATTTTTGGCAATCATCGTCGGGAGCCGGTGCATGAGCCGGTCCGTGGCGCTCAGTTGCGCTTCGAGATTTAGCTTGCCGTCCCATTGCGACGATCCCTTGGCGGAAATCCGGACGTCGGATGTTTCCAAGCCGAGGCTATCTATGTAAGTTTTTTCATCGGCGATGCGAAAGTTTGCGGCGCCGGCAGTCAGCCGGAGATCCGAAAGCTGCGGGATCTGCAAAATAGTGCCGATCGTTTCGAGCAGAGCAAGCTGCTTGAAATGGCCGTTCACGATCGAGAGATGGCCTGCCCCCACCAGGGCCTTGGGCTTCCCGGTCTTTCCGTGCACCTCAAAATTTCCACTCACGATTCCGGAGGATTGCCCCGGCTGCCAGTTCGCTTCCTCGGAGATGCGCGCGAGGTCAGCGTTGGCAAACTCGAGCTTGGCCGAGTATGGATTGTCTTTTCCAGAAGTCCGCGTTGTGATGGAACCGCGCACATCACCACCCGCGAGCGAGGCATGCAACTCGGTGAATACGAGTTCACCGTCCTTAAATGAGACGAGGCTATGAACGCCGGTGAATGCCACTGTGTCGCTCCACGAAATACGGCTGGCATCGATCACGCCCGCGCCAGAGCCGTCCGCCTCCGGGCGGTAAACCACCGAGACTTCATTCGCGAGAAGCACACGGTGTTTGGCATTGTCGATCAACTCGATCGACCCATTCTTGACCGTGATCTTTTCCACGGAAAGTTTCGGCCCCTTCTGCTTCGGTGCGTGCGGCGTCTGGGCCGCCTTGGCTTCCGAGGACTCGGGCATGGCGGGCAGCTTCCAGCGCCCATCCGCATCTTGAACCCAGAAAATGCGGGGCGTATCGAGGGTGATCTTGCGCACGATGAAGCGCCCATGCAGCAGCGGAAAGGTCCGGAACGACGCGTCGAAACCCTTCGCCTCAAGCTGCGACTCACCTGCGGACGGCACCCCGACGCCTGAGACATGCACGCTTCCCCACGGAGTCACGGTGGTGCTCGTTAGCTGGAGCGGGATCTGGATGGCTTTGCTGAGCTCGCGCTGGATCCGCGCCTGCGTGCCGGGCGACTGGATGTAGAGATTGGCGCCGACCACGCCAGCCGCCGCGAGCAGCACCAATCCGCCGGTTCCCGCGAGAATAGCCTTGGAAAATCGATTCACAGTGGGGAACGTTACGTCCCGACCTTTGAAAGAAAAGGGTGAATGCAGAACTCCGCCGACCGCGAAATCCTTGTAATCCTCAATCCCGCCGCTCGAAGCGAACGCGCGCGGGACGTTTCCGCCCAGATCGCCACACTTGTGGAAGGGCGGGCGACCGTGGCCATGACGACGCAGCCGGGGGAGGCGCGCGCGCTTGCGGCGGCGGCTGCCGCGCGAGGCGCCGGCATCGTGGTGGCAGCAGGCGGGGACGGTACGATCAATGAGGTCGTAAACGGCCTGGCCGGGTCTCCAACCGCGCTCGGAATCCTTCCGGTGGGCACGATGAACGTCTTTGCGGCGGAATTAGGCGTGCCGAACGGATTGAAAGCCGCGTGGAAAGTCATCCTGCAACGGAATACGCGGGAAGTCGATCTGGCGCGCGCGAATAAACATTACTTCGTGCAGCTCGCGGGTGTCGGGCTGGACGCGCAAGTCGTCAAGGAAACGAGCTGGGCGGCGAAACGCAATTTCGGGCCGCTCTCCTACCTTTACTCGACGGCGCAGATTGCCGCTCGTAAACCGCCGCGCCTCTTCGTCGAAAGCGCCGAGCGCACGGTCGAGGGATCGTTTGTGCTCGTCGGAAACGGCCGATTTTACGGCGGCCCTTTCGAGATGTTCAAACGCGCGCGTGTGGATGACGGCCTGCTGGATTTGATCGTCTTCCAGAAGACGAGCCATCTCGATCTCGCGCGGTATTTCGCAAGCCTCGTGATGGGGCAGCACACCGATTTATCCGACGTGATTTATTTTCAGGCGCGGAAGGTGATCGTGCGAAGCGACGATGAGGTGCCGGTCGAAGTAGATGGCGAGCTCGCGGACGAGGTGCCCGTTACGTTCCGGATTTCTTCCAAGAAGCTCAAGGTGGTCGCGCCGCAGCGGAAGAAAGAGTGAGCGGGATCACGGGGAAGGGGACGCGGAAGGGTGAAGGGCTGCGAGTCCTGGCCTTTGCCGGTGCGAGAATAACAGGGCTGGCGTGCGTGAATACTGCCGCCGGATGAAAGGCCGTTTAGGCAAAGCTGGAGGCAATCAGGCTGGCGCCCCTTCCGTTCCGAAATCGCGGAGCGATGCCGCCGGTAGCCGGGGGGGGTTATCGGGGGTTTATCGGGTGTTTAACCCCCGGAATCCCGCCCCCCCTTCGCATCGTCGCGGAGCGACGGGAGTTTACCAGCCTCAGGCTGGCAATCCCACTCAACGTCCGCCAAGACGCCCTAACTAACGGCCGAAAAGACCGCACGCTACACTGTCTCGATTCCCCAACCTCGCGCCACGCAATTGTCGAGAAAGCCCGTGTCGTTGCGCTCGATACAGCTGGGATCGACGTCTGACTCGTCAA
>JBBSFI010000081.1:0-15702 GCA_038238905.1 Chthoniobacterales bacterium
AACCCCATCCATCCAACGCCCCATCGGAGCAGAATCCCTTAGCGAAGGACATCGCCCTGGAAAGAGGCTGGTCCGGCGCCGCCGCCAATCCCACCCCATCCGAATCGCCGCTCCCCTCCGGCCGCTAGCCGACCCTCTCCGGACCTCCCTCCGGCACAATCCGGATCGTCCCCGTGCGATCCCGCGCTCTTTGACATTACCCATAACGTGGCGGCGGCGTCTCGCCGCCAATCGGATCTCGGATTACCCAAAGCCACGCCTCCCATTGCATCTCCCTCTCCGCGTGAAACCGTCCGGCCTGTGCACAAGTAACACGCCTTAGGAAACGAGTGGCATTATAACGTGGCCGCAGTCTTTTTCGATGCGTTTGTGCCCAGGGAGATCGAGACTTTCGGGGGAGATGCCGAGTTGATGGAGGATGGTGGCGTGTATGTCGGTGACGTAGTGGCGATCGACGACGGCGTGGAAGCCGAGTTCATCCGTCTCGCCGTGAGCTATGCCGCCTTTGATGCCGCCGCCTGCGAGCCAGACGCTGAAGCCGAAGGGGTGATGATCGCGGCCCTCGCGATTTTTCGAGCCTGGTGTGACCTCCTGCTCAAGGCCCGGGGTGCGCCCAAACTCGGTCGCGAAAACGACCAGGGTGGAATCCAGCAAGCCGCGCTGCTTGAGATCCTGAAGCAGGCCGGCGATCGGTTGATCGACTTGATTTGCGAGCGAAGAATGATTTTTCTTGAGCTCCGAATGAGCATCCCACGCGCCTGCGCCGCCGGCGCCGTGATGGATCTGGATGAAACGCGTGCCGCCCTCGACAAAGCGGCGGGCAAGAAGGCATTGCCTGGCAAAATGCGATTCATTGCCCTGGAGCCGGTCGAGTCCGTAAAGCGCCTTGGTGGCGTCCGTCTCCTTGCTGGAGTCCATGATTTCGGGGACGGCCATTTGCATCCGAAAAGCGAGTTCATAGCTTTTGATGCGCGCTTCGGATGCAGGGTCGTCGGGATAGCGTTGCGCGGATTGGGCGTCGAGCGCATGGATAAGGTCGAATGCCGCTTTTTGCTCCGAGCGTGTGATGGCAACCTGGGGCTTGGCGAATGGGAGCGCCTCCTCGCCATCGGTATCGAGCAGGATTCCGCCGTGCTGCGGGCCGAGGTAGTCGGCGCCGTGTCCCATGATGGTGCCGCAACATGTGCCGAGCGGGTTGCCGAAAACTATGAATTGCGGCAGGTTTTCGTTCAACGCACCGAGACCATAGTGAACCCATGCGCCGAGTGAAGGAAAGTTACCATCGGCGATATTGCGTCCTGTTAGAAATTGGTATTGGGCCTGATGATTGTTATCGGTCGTCCACATGGAGCGGACGACGGCAATGTCGTCGATCATTCCACCGATATGTGGGAAGAAGTCGCTTACCTCGATGCCCGCTTTACCGTATTTGCGGAAGCCCGCTTGCAGGGGGAAAAGCTGCTGCATCATTTTGCGGCCAAGGCCGCGCTCGAGATTCTTTGTGACGAGCGGGTTATCGACAACGCCTTTGAACGGCGTCTCGGAGATGCTCATGCCGGCATACTTATCGATGGCAGGCTTGGGATCGAAGCTCTCCATGTGGCTGACGCCGCCGACCATAAACAGGAAGATGACACTCTTTGCCTTGGGAGCGATGACCGGCGGAGGCTCCGCTAGAGCAGAGGCGCGGGAGAGCATGGCGCTGGCCGCGAGCCCGCCAAAACCGAGGCCTGTCCGCTGAAGAAATTCGCGGCGGGAAACGGCGAAAGAGCCGACCGAAGTATTGCGAATGGGAAAACGCATGGGGATTGGGGAAGTTAGTGAATGGTCACGAAATCGGTGTCGTTAAACAATACCTGGACGAGGCATTCGCGGGCATGCTGGACGGGATCTGCGGAAGGCGGCACGAGAGGATCGGATTCGATAGTAAGCGGCGGCTCCTTGCTGGATGCGGCCGCCCGACATTCATCAAGATACTTTGCGCAGAGCGCGGCTTCCTCTGTCGTGGGCGGCCGGCAGAGAAGCAGGCGAAAGGAGGCGTCTAGAAACGCGGGTTCTGCGGCATCCGCGCCGATGTTCCGCGCGATGAGGCGCGCCTGCTCGAAGGTAAGGCGGCTGTTTGCCATGACTAAAGCTTGCTGCGGCACGATGCTCTCGACGCGCCGGTAGCATTCATTGGGATCTGCGGCGTCGAACATTTGCATGAACTTATCGCCGCGATCGAGCGTATGCCGAAAGTAGATGCTGCGGCGCAGATCGCGATCGCTCTTGGCAGGATCGATGGATGGGCCGCCCATCGCGAGATCGAGTTTTCCCGATAGATAGAGGACGGAATCGCGCACCTGCTCGGCTTGCATCCGCTGGGAGTTCATCCGCCATAGATAGCGATTGTCGGGATCGATCTTCTCGTCGTCGCTGCCAGGGAGACGGGCGGAACCGAGGCGGTAAAGCGCGCTTGTAACGATGAGCCGATGGAGATGCTTGAGATCCCATCCGCTCTCCATAAAATCGACGGCGAGCCAGTCGAGCAACTCCGGATGAGTGGGCTTGTGCCCATGAAGACCGAAGTCGTACACGGTATCGACGAGCGGCTGGCCAAAGTGGCGCATCCAGACGTGATTGACCAGCACGCGGGCGGTGGCGGGATTGCGTCGATCGGCGATCCAGCGGGCGAGCGCGAGGCGCCGACCCGAAGTGTGCTCGGGATAGACGGGCCAGAGCGATTTATAGTCCTCGGGCGGCTTGGCTTGTTCCTCGACTATTTTGGCGAGTTTTGCGCGCGCTTCTTCCAACGTCTTCAATTTCGCGTCCGCGTCCGCCTTCCCTTCGTCTCCCTTGCGCGCGGCGACCGCGGTCTCATATAGCAATGCGGCGCTGGCGACGACCGCTTCGGCCTCGCGCCGCTGTAAAAGGCGCTGCGTCTCGATGGCGGCGCTGGCGACTTTCTCTTTATCCGAGGAGCTGGCTACGCGGGCGTCATCCGCCGCGATGCATGCCCGTACGGCAGCCAATTCCGCCTCGGCTGCGACGGTCTTTGCGCTGGCAGCTTCGCGTCCAGCCTTTGCAACAGCGGAATCGTCGGGCTGCGGCGCGGGCAGTTTGGTGCAAGCGGCCTGCGCGGCTTCGAGTGCTGCCTGCACGGATTTGAGCCGGTCCTCGCGAACGAATCGGCGGGCGCCTGGATTTCGGACTTCGGGTGGAACTGTCGCTTCGCGGATTTCAAGCTCGCCGGCGCGGAGCATCGCAGGGACGCCCGGCGCGATGTTCTTTCGATCGTCGGGATCGCGCGGATTGCCGGCCCGGAACAGAAGCGTGCGCGCCGCAGGATTTTCATCGAAGGCGCGCGGGATTCCCTGGATGCGGGGATCGGTCGCGCCGGCAACGTAATCGAGCCGTTTGCCGACCGGCTCAAAGATGGCGCGCAGCCGATAATAATCCGTTTGCGGGAGGGGATCGTATTTGTGATCGTGGCAGCGGCAGCATTTCGTGGTGACGCCGAGGAAAGCCTGGGACGTGTGCTCGACTAGATCGGCCAGCCATGCGTCGCGTCCACCGAGCGAAGTGTAATTGCGAACGAGATAGCCTGTCGCACGGGCGGCGTCTTCGTTCTCGGGATCCAGTTCATCGCCAGCGAGCATCTCCTGAACCATGCGATCGTACGGCTTATTCGAGTTGATGGAATCGACGATCCAATCGCGCCAATGCCAGAGGTGATACTCTCCGATCATCGGCGTCTTATTGTCACACGGATCCAACATTTCGTCGCAATACCGCCAGATATCCATGAAGTGCCTGGCCCACCGCGGCCCGTGGCGCGTGTCGGCTAGCAGCATGTCCACGATCTGCTCGTAGGCGCCGGGACTGGAGGCCGCGTCGAACGCGGCCGCCTCCGCCGGCGTGGGGGGAAGACCGATCAGATCGAGATAGACGCGGCGCAGCAAGATTCCCTTGTCCGCCGGGGCTTGAGGCGAAAGACCGCGCGCCTTCCATTCGGACGCGACGAAGCGATCAATGGGATTCGTAAACGCCTCGAACCCGGGTGTGATCGGCGGCTCGATCTTTTTTGGAGGCTGGAAGAACCAATGCGCGGCGGGATCTGCAGGGATAACTTCGTGCTCGGGAATGTTCGCCCCCTCGGCGATCCAGCGGCGTAGAAGTTCGACATTTTGAGCTGGGAGCGGCGCAGCATCGCGCGGCATCCGCTCGTCGGGATCGTCCGATGTAACGCGCGCGATCAGTTCGCTCGCGCCGGGATCACCCGCTTTGACGACGGGCTCATCGGCGGCGCCTTTCAGCGCAAAGATGCCTGCGTCGAGCCTGAGCTTTCCCTTTTGTTTCAAGGCTCCGTGACAGGTGACACACTTTGCGTCGAGGAGCGGCTTCACGTCGCGAAGGTAATCGACAGGCTCGGAAGCGAACGCGGCGGCCGAGCCGAGCGCGAACGCGAAAGACCGAAGGATGAGCGGCGCAATCGACACTGTTCCAAGATGTACCCTGGTGCGCTTCTTTCAATGGACGCCTTTGCCCGGCTCGGCGCGCGATGCTTCCATTTGAAGCGTCTTTGCGCACTTTTGTGCTCTCACGCCACGGCTTCTCGCCGGATTTCACGGCGATCGGAGGATCGCCGCGGAAGGATTTTTGAAAAATGCGCCGTTTCGGTGTACGCCCTTTCGTGCCCAAGGCGATGCGGCGAACCCTTATGCAAGCGACTCGATGAGGCCGGTCCTCGTTCCAACCTCGTTGTTGCCGGGCGAGTCGTTTACGGTGCAGGACGTCCGGACTCCTGGCGGGAGCACCCTCTTTAACTACCACACCGGCTTTCAGATTACGCTGATAGTCTTCGGCAACGGCCGCCGCTACGCGGGCGATCACACGGGCGACTACACGGCGGGCGACCTCGTTCTCATCGGGCCCTACCTGCCGCACATGTGGCGCGAGCAATCCTCCGAAGCGCCCCATAGTATCGTAATAAACTTCGAGCCGGATTTTTTAGGTGAAGAGTTCTGCGTAAAGCCGGAGGCGCGCGCGCTCCAACGGCTTTATAGCCAGGCCAGCCGGGGGCTTCGTTTTACCGGAGAGACCGAAGCGCGCGGTGGGGCGTTGATTCGCCAAATCAAACAGCAGGCAGGCCTTTCGCGCCTCGTGAGCTTTCTGAATCTCCTCGAAACCTTTGCACTGAGCGCGGAGGCGCATCCGCTCGCAAGCGCCCATTACTCTTTGGATTTTGCATCGGGAGAAGAAGATCGGCTGAATGTAACTTTTCGGTACATCGCCGAGAATTTGCACACGAAGATCCATCGCGCGGAACTCGCCCGGCGCACGGGAATGAGCGAAAGCGCACTCAGTCGGTTCTTTTCAGCGCGCGTCGGGCGCTCGCTGCCTGCCTATGTCAATGAACTCCGCATCGGGCGGGCGTGCCGGATGCTGATGGAGACAAACCTCTCGATCGCGGAGATAGCGGAAGCGTGCGGCTACGGGCACTCGTCGCACTTCAACCGGCGCTTCATGGCGTTGAAAAAAGTAACTCCGCGCGACTTTCGGGCTGAGGTGCGCCGCGCGTAGCAAACCATAAGGACGCTTTCCAGGCGCTACTCGCGCTCCGTGATCGCGGTGGTGCGGTCGATCGCGGGCGCTTCGATCTGCTGTTTGCGGCCGCCAGGCCAGATGACTTCGACGCTATCTACGTGGGTGGCCGCTCCCAAGCCGATGGTTACGGGAAGCTCGGATTGTGAGAGGTAGCCGCGCGTCGGCATGACCTGGCGCTGGCGGACCTGGCCATCGACGCGGACTTTCACGACCGCTCCGATGGCGCTGCGATTCGACTTGGTCCCCGTAAGAACAAATCGGAGATAGTGATGGCCGAGCGCTTGATCGTTGCGAAGCAGGATCGGCGCGCCGCTGGCCTGGGTGAGAATAAGATCGGGGTCGCCATCGCCATCGATATCGGCAAAAGCGGAGCCACGGCCGACGATCGGCTGGAAAAGATCGGCCCCGGCGCGGTCTTGAGAAGCGGCCTCGAATCCGGCGCGGCCGAGCGCTCCACGATTCCAGAAGAGGAGTGCGGGCTGCTTGTAATGCTGGCTCGGCTGGACCTTGCCGATCTCCTCTTCGAGGTGGCCGTTTGTCGTGAGAAGATCGATCCAGCCATCGAGGTCGTAATCGAAAAAGAAGGTGCCGAATTTCAGAAAAAGGCGGCTGGCGGGGCCGATGCCTTGCGGGATGGCCTCATCGCTGAATGTAAGCGGAGTCCGCTGCGAAACGTAGAGGGCGCTCATTTCATTGGCAAAGTTTCCGATGGCGATGCCGAGCGTGTCGTCGTTCCTAAACTTGGCGGTGTCGATGCCCATGGCGCCGCGGGTGTTGCCATAACTATCGAACGCGATGCCGGACCGCCCGCCAATCTCCTCGAAGGTGCCATCGCCGCGATTGTGAAAGACAAAGTTTCGGACGGTGTCGTTTGAGACGACAATATCGATCAAGCCGTCCTCGTCGAGATCGACAGGAGCCACGCCGAGGGCCTTGCCGGCTGGCACGCCGGTCGCGGGATTCTTGATCTGGATGCCAGCATGCTCGGAGACGTCGCTGAAGCGGCCCTTTCCATCGTTGTGATAAAGGCGGGAGAAGGCGCCTTCGAAATTGGTGGGCGGCCCGTAGGCGCGGCCAATGCCGACGAGTTTGTAACCTACTTCGAAATCGGCCGCGCGCGACCATTTGACATAGTTGCAGACGAACAGATCGAGCCGCCCGTCGTTATCGTAATCGAGAAAGGCGCAGCCGGTAGACCAGTCATCGGGCGAGCCGCCGACACCAGCCTCCGCGGTGACGTCCTTGAATTTTCCACCGCCTTCATTGTGAAACAAATGATTCCCACCCACAGCGCTGATAAAGACATCGGGCAGCCCATCATTATCGTAATCGCCAATGGCAACGCCCATTCCATAGATTGGGATGTCGAGACCGGAGCCTTTGGTAACATCGGTGAAATGGCCATGACCGTCGTTGTGGTAGAGCGCGGCGGTGGTTGGCGCGCTTCCGACAGGCGCAAATCCCGGCCACCAAGTCGCGTTCACGAGTAGAAGATCCTGGCTGCCGTCTCCATCGTAATCGAAAAAGGCGACCCCGCCCCCCATCGATTCCGGCAACAGCTTGTCGCCAGTGGCTCCGCTGTTGTGGACAAAGACGATTCCCGCTTCCTTTGTTATATCCGTGAATTTTGCCAACGGAACATCCGCGGCGGCCCGCTCCTGAGCGACCGGTGGCGCCAGCTTCGTGATCTTGGGAGCCGCCGCCTCCTTGGGCCGCTTCAGGAAAACAACGACACCGCCGATCGCCAGAGCGATGAGGAGGAGTATGACAAAAGACCAACGAAACGCGCGTCCAATTACGCGGTCGTCGGCATGGACCAGATCGTCTTCAGGTTCAACGTGCATGGGGGTGATGAATTCTTAGTGGGGCCGGTAGCGCTAGCGCTCTCCGGCAAGTGCGGTGGTCTTTTGCGCTAGCCCGTCCGCACCGGGACGCTGCAAATCGTAGATGACGATCGCCTGCGCCGCGTGATCCGCCGCTGGGCTGGCTCGGCGCGCAATCGAGATGGCGCGATCACGGGCATTGTCGTCGGGCCGGAATCGTTCGTGAAGTTTGCGATGCTCCTCGGCTTTGGCGACCTCGCCGGTCTGCTCGTAGATCATCGCGAGATTGTAATGGGCGGTCACGTTTTCCGAATCGAGCGCGAGCGCCGCTTCAAATTGCTTAGCCGCGTCGCGCAGCCAGACGGTCTGGGCGTCCGGGTTGCCGCGATCCAACTTGGCGCGCTCCACGAGAGTCTGGCCAAGTTCGTCGATGACTTCATAATCCTTGCTGAAATCGAAGCCGCGCTTTTCCAGCTCCGGGTAACGATCTTCGAGAATGCTGCGGAATTCGGTAATGGCCTTGTCGAGATACCCATTCTGCTTATCAACCAGCCCATTGAGCCAGGCGACTGTCCAGAATGGCGCGGGAGGATCGGATTTCGCGGCGCGTCCGAGCGCGGCGACCGCCTCCTCGAGGCGGCCTTCCTTCACATAGACGCGGGCGGCATTCAGCGGCCCATCGGGCTTTTTCGCTTTCTCGACTTCCATGAAAGCTTGCTCGGCTTGCGCGAGCTCCCCTTTTTCGCTGCCTTGGTTTCCTTCCAAAAGGAGGCCGATCCCGTAATCGTTCCAACGCATCCACGGCGGGATCTTCGTCTCCGCGTTCTCCTGCGGCGCCCCGCCTTCGACGGCGAAGGTGAGCTTGTCGGAAGAGATCGTAACGATCGGCAAATCGTTCACAAACTCCTTGCCAAACACATACTTCATATAGGTGGCGTCGAATTTTCGGTACTGAAGCTTCACCTCGACGGTGAGAGGCTCATGCTGCGCCTCGGGAACGGTGAACGCGTAGTGGACCACCTGTCCGGCGCCGGGCGGAATCTGATGATTGTAGAGCGGAGTGAAGATGTCCTGCGGATTGCGGCGGTCGATCCGGCGCCCGTCCTTATCGAGCATATAAACATTGATAAAGTGCGACCATGGATCGACTGCGTTTTGCGCGCCCAGCCCCCCGCTACGTCCAAGCACGGAGTCACCCGACTGCACTTTGGCATCGAGCCAGACTTCATTGGAATCGACGGTGCCTTGAGTGAAGGGATGCCCGACCTTGAGCGTGCGCAGCACCACTTCGAGAAGATACTTTCCGCCTGGCTTGAGAACTGGAGCGGCAGGCCGGAGCGGAGCGATGAGCTTTCCATCGACGGCTCCGCCCTCTTTCAGTCCGAACAGATCGACCCGGACCACGTCTTTTAACATCGCCTCTTCGCGCTTCTGATCAGCCGCTTCCTTGCGGATCGCCGGAATGCCAGTGTTTCCGCCTGGGAAAAAGTGGCTGTGAACGTTCAGTTCGTTTGGCTTCGCGGGATCGTTGAACTTGGCGCCGAAATCGTTGGATGCCATGAGCGGCATGTGACATTCGGCGCAATTCTGTTTCGCCTTTTCCGGATAGTAGAACGCGCGCGCATTGTGGCCCGACACACCGCTGAGCAGATAGGTGTCGTAATGATTCTGCCCGCGGAGGAACTCCTTGTAATGATTCAGCGCATAGGGGATGGAAACCTTGTGGCAGGTCGAACAGTACTCCGCCGATTTGTGGAGCGGTTTTAAGAAAGTGGCCTTGTGGAATGCGGGCTTGGCCTTGACGAGCTGCTGATTGATGAATTGCAGCGCCTTGTTCTGGCTGAATGCGAAGGGATAATGGATCGGCTCCTCGATCGTATAATCGGCGTTGCCCCTCGTCGAGTTCACGTTGGTGATTGCGTGGCAGACGGTGCAGGTGATTCCCGCCTGGGAAGTGGGATCTTTTTCGAGATCATAATTTGGATCGTCGAACGCGCCGCTGAAAAACGGGACGGGATCGTGGCACCCGGCGCACCAGCGCGCGCCCTGCACATTGCCATCGCGCTCCAGCATGACCTTTCGCGTCTCGCGAACACTGAACAGATAGGGCTTATTATTAAAGGAACTGATGTGGTGAACACTATGAAACCAATTGTCGTAGGTGTCCTTATGGCATTGGAGACAGTAGTCATCCATTTGCAGCGTCTTTGCGGGAATGAAATTACCCGTCGCCGTTCTGGCGAGTGACGGCTCGAAATATTTCGTCCCCTCCTTTGGCCCGACGACATTCCATTTCCGTGGATCCTGCGTATGCAAAACGACGAGCACGCCGACCACGGCCGCGATGGCCACGCCCCAGCGCAGACCGACCCGCCACTTGATGCGAGGCCCCGCCAGACGATGCAATAGGTAGAGCCAGATCGCGAAGAGCGGGGTGACGACATGCGCCCAGTAGGCCACGGAGCGGAAGCGCGGATTCTTGATCTCGAACCCACTGATCCGCATGAGCGCCAGGCCGCTGACGAGCAACAGAATACTTACGAAAAAGAGGGCATAACCGACTCGGACCGCGCGGCGATTGGGCCGGTCGTGCGAGTTTTTGATATGGCCGATCCCGAAAATTATGAACGGCAGAAGCAGCAACAAGCCGAGCGCCAGGTGCGCCAGGAACATGTACTGGTAGAAATAGTTCTGATACGAGAGGCCCTGCAGCCATTCGAGCAGGGTGATACTGACAAGGTACGCTGAATTGGCGGCGAGGAGCGCCACCAGCGTAAAGACGATCGCGAGAACGATCCGAAGCCGCGGGCCTACCGCGCGGACGTATCGTTTCCTGGCGGGCGGAGTCGGTGTCGGTGTCTGGGGGAGATCGGACATACTGAGTGTTGCCTCCTGCCGCGGGATTGGCGGGCAGAATGCAAAGGGGGTGGTGGAACGCGCGCCCCGATTCCTTTTGCGAATCGAGGCGCGATTCCGATGAAACTAGAACGTAAAGGTCGTCATGACATACCCGAAATTAGCCGGGTCGGACGGGCCAGTCTCGCGGATGTAATCGCCTGGAAAGAAGTGGCAGAATCCGCCGGAGATGGTGAAGTTTTTGCAAACTTTGGCCGTGACGATGAAATCCAATTCCGTGCCTACGAAACTCTTTCCATTGCGAGCGGCTGGGGTAAGCGGACGGAGGGGCGTAAGTCCATTGGAACGATAGGAGACGTCGTTGTTCGACGCGAGCCAATACGCGCGATAGACGAGTTCCGTGGAGAGCCACTTCGTCGGCTGCAACTGAAGGCTGACGGCTGGATCGTGCATATTCTGCCAGGAGAAGAGATCCATGTAGCCGTAGAATTTGTGATTCGTCGGAAAGAGGTTTTGGAACGTCTGCGAGTTGCGGTCTGTAGGATCGGAGTCGCCAGTGGCGAAGTTGTACTCCGTCCAGAGACGCGGTTTCCATGGGATATTTACATTGTATCCCGCGCCGGCGTGGACGGCGAACGCGTCAAGGTGGAGATCCTCCACTTCACCATTCTGGTAGGCGCCTTCGACGTCGAACTCAAAGCCGTTCAGCTTCTTCGGATCGCCCCATAGGCGGCCGCCGTAGGTGCCGAAACTGGTCGGCTTTGACGCTGGACCGACCAATGGCCGCGATGGCGCGACGCCCGCCTGCTGAAAGGATCCCGTGCCGTTCGACTGGCTCAGCCAGAGAGCGTATAGGTCCAGCGAGCCAAAGGACATATCCCCGGCGGTGAAATACAAGCCGCTGAAGATCAGGTTCCGATGATTGTCGTTCCCGTTAAAGAGGTCGGACTGATTGTACTTGTACCGGTTGATAACAACCTCCGAAGCCGCAAAGGCGTCGAGGCGCCACTTGGGTTCGATCCACGAAACTTTTGCCGCGTCCCAAGTGCGGCTGAAGTTATTCCAATCCAAGTCGCCGATGAGCCGCAGTTCACCGAATTGGAGCGTCTGGCGCCCGAGTTGGACTTGCAGAGGGAACTGCGAGGGATCGCCGATTTTCACATTGGCCTGGCGCAGATCGAATAGGTCGTCGCCCTCGGCGCCCATCGCACCAGGAATCTTGGGACGGTCCGAGCCCCATTCGCGCGAGTCCTGCCCCTGGGCGTAGAATTCGAGCCATGAAGTCGGTTTCCAGTCCGCCCCAACACGGAACCGGTTCAGAACCCAGTTGCCGTCGGTGGGAGATTTTACGGCGCTATTGAAATCGTAGAGGTTGTCCCGGCTCTCGAAGCGCGTGCGTTCCTGCACGTCGAAGCAGAAATGATTGTCGAAAAAACAAAGGGCATTCCAAGGCGCCGTGGGGGCGGGCTCGGTAACTGCTTTGTCTCCAGCATGGAGTGCGAGTGGGGAGATACCGATGAGAGCGGAGCATAGCGCTCTCCGGCTGAATAGGTTCAGGGATAGTTGCATGGGTGGGTTGAAGGGCGCAAAAAATCATAGATCGCGCTCGTTGAAAATTGAAAAGGGACAGGCGCCCTATTCTTCGGGGCGAATGGCTTGAAGGAGATGGTGATCCGCTCGGGCGAAGGGCGCGATATCAGGGTCACGCGGGGGCGCGGAGGGGCTTGGTTGCCGAGGCGTGGGCGCGCACGGGCTTCCTCCCATTTGTTAAGCACACGAAGCTCAGGACGCCAACGGGGGCTTCGCTTCGGACGCGTAGCGAACAACCGCATGGCTGCACTTTTGGTTGTGGTCGCGCGTGGTGGCGCGCATGTTGGGCGGCTGCGCCTCAGACGCATTCCTTTTTTCTTCTTATTACTGTGATCGTACTGCGCAATGTAACTCGCTCTTACGCGAACTCGGGGGCGGCGCTGGATAACGTGTCGCTGGAGATTGCCGACGGGGAGTTTGTCGCTATCACGGGGCCGAGCGGCTGCGGCAAGAGCACGCTGCTGCATCTGCTGGCTGGACTGGATAGCCCTACGAGCGGAGAGATCCGTGTTGGCGAGACTTTATTGCATAGCGCTTCGGAAAGGCAGCTTACGGAGTATCGCCGCCGCCATTCCGCCATTGTCTTCCAGTTTTTTAATCTGCTCCCGACACTCACCGTGCTGGAAAATGTATCGCTGCCGCTGATGCTGGCGGGAATCCCCTTCCCCGCAGCGCAAAAGGCTGCGCTGGAGATGATCGAATTCGTCGGGCTGCCGGATCGAATCGGCCATTTTCCGCATCAACTCTCCGGCGGGCAGATGCAGCGGACCGCCATCGCGCGCGCGCTCGCTCCAAAGCCGCGGCTGCTTCTAGCGGATGAGCCGACCGGCAATCTCGACTCGGGGCATGCCGGGCAGGTGCTTGCGCTTTTCCAAAAGATCGCTTCTCAGGCCGCCACAACCCTGATAGTCGTGACGCATAGCGAAGAGGTAGCGCGAGTTGCCACGCGCCGAATCGCCATGTATGACGGTCGAATCGTCCCGCCCACGCCATTTATATGAATCAGCTTGAGGAAGTCCACGCCGTACTGCGCAAAGTTTCCCTGTTCCAGGAGTTTTCCGACGCGGAGCTCGACCAATTTCTTGCGCTGTTGGACTTGCGCAGCGCGAAGGAAGGGGAGCGGATCGTAAAACAGGACGATCCCGGAGAGAGCATGTACATCCTCGTGCATGGGATCGCCCATGTGCTGCATAAGACGGGCGACCGCACGATTCAGCTTGCGACGCTGGAATCGGGGGAATTTTTCGGCGAACTGGCGCTCGTCGATCACGGCCCGCGCTCAGCAGATGTGCTCGCTGTAAAGGACTGCCTCCTGCTCGAAATCGGGCAGGCTTCTCTCGCGGCTATCGCCGGGGTTTATCCGGCGGCGGCATTTAAGTTTCTCATCGCCATCGGCCGGCGGATGGTCGCGCGCCTGCGCCTGAGCAATCGCCGCTACATCGACACGCTCCTCGCGCCGGTGGACCAGGGGGAATAATCCCTGCGGAGGAGCCCCGAAGCGGCGGTCGCCCGTCACGGTCGGACGCGAAGCGTTCTTGCGCGAATGGGCTGCCGCGTATATCAGCGCCCTTTACCTTCTTCCTCCGTTGATTCTACTCCCTGCCATCGATCTGATGTCCGGCGAAGTCGTGCGACTTCGCCAAGGCAAAGCCAACCAAAAAACCGTCTATTCCAACGATCCCGCTGCCTTTGCGAAGCGGTGGGAACTCGAGGGAGGCGACTACCTTCACATTGTCGATCTCGACGCCGCCTTCACCGGCGAACTGAAAAATATCGAGAGTGTGCGCGCAATCACGGCGGCGATTGGCATCCCCTGCGAACTAGGCGGCGGCATGCGCAACGCGGAAGCGATCGGGACAGCGCTCGAAGCCGGGATTGCGCGGGTCATCATCGGAACGCGGGCCGCGGAGTCGCGGGAATTTGTCGCGGAAATGGCAAGGGAATTTGGGAGCGAGCGGGTCGCGGTGGGGATCGACGCGAAGAATGGCGTCGTTTCCATAAAAGGGTGGACCGAGCAGTCGTCGCTCTCGGCATTCGACCTTGCGCGCCGCGCCGAGGAGGCGGGTGCCGGAACGATTATCTACACCGACATCGCAACGGACGGGATGCTCGCGGGACCGAATTTCGTGGAGACCGAAAAGATGCTGGCTCAACTGGATTGCAACCTGATCGCGAGTGGAGGCGTCTCCTCTCGCGCCGACGTGGAGCGTCTCTCGCAAATGAGCGGCCTTTACGGCTGCATCGTCGGAAAGGCGCTGTACGATGGAGCGGTGCATCTGGCCGATCTCGCATCACTGCTCTCCGACGCCCAATCTACAAAATGAAAGTACTCTATCTAGACTGTTTTTCCGGCATTAGCGGCGATATGACCGTGGGGGCGCTCTGCGACCTCGGGGTGAAGCCCTCGACTTTGGAATGGGAGCTTTCCAAGCTGGAGATCGGCGATTTCCACATGCACTTCGAGCGAGACCAAAGGCAGAACGTGGAAGGGACCAAATTCAGCATTCATGAGGGATCGACGCACGCACATGGTCAGTCGGAAAGGCACGATGAGCACACGCACGCGCCGTGCGAGCATGGACACGAGCATGGACACGAGCATGGACACGAGCATGGACACGAGCATGGACACGAGCATGGACACGAGCATGGACACGAGCATGAGCATGAAGATGCGCACGAGCATCCACACAGCCATGATGAGCATCAGCACGCGGAGTCCGAACACGCGCACACGGATGAGCACACTCACGGGCGCACACACGCGCAGATCCGCGCCTTGATCGAAGCGGCGGATCTTTCCGCGAACGTCAAGAAACACGCGCTCTCGATCTTCCACCGCATCGCGGTGGCTGAAGGGAAAATTCACGGCGTACCCCCTGCGGATGTCGCTTTTCACGAAGTTGGCGCGCTCGATTCCATCGCGGATATCGTGTGCGTTTGCGCGGGAATCGAATCGCTGGGCGTGGCTGCGGTCCACGTATCGGCGCTGCACGAAGGCCACGGCTGGATCGACTGCGCGCACGGCCGCTTCCCCATCCCGTCGCCTGCGACGCTCGAGATTCTCACAGGGATCCCGCTCGGCCAGATCGACGAGCCGCACGAGTTGATCACGCCGACTGGAGCGGCCATCCTCGCGGAGTTCGGCGCGAGCTTCGGTCTGATGCCGCGCATGACGATCGAGAAGATCGGGTACGGGATCGGGGCGCGCAAACTGGCATCGCGCCCGAATGTGCTGCGGGCCGTGCTCGGCGAGCTTGCGGACCGATGAAGCTGCCCGGCGGCTACGAGACGGATAGCGTCGTGCGGATCGAGGCTAATCTCGACGATCTTTCGCCGGAGATCGCCGGTTTCGTTTTGGAGAAGCTGATGTCACTCGGCGCGCTGGACGCGTGGCTGGCGCCGATCCAGATGAAAAAAAATCGGCCTGGGTTTATGCTTTCGCTATTGTGCGCCGAGGAGGCGGTCGAGCGGCTGGCAGAGCTGATTTTTACAGAAACGAGCACGTTTGGGTTGCGCATCGAAGAGATTCAGCGGCTCAAGCTTGAGCGACGATTCGAGACGGTTTGCACGGAATTTGGCGAGATCACGGTCAAGCTCGGGCTGCGGGATGGGCGGACGATTCAAAAGGCGCCTGAGTTTGAGTCGTGCCGGGCCGCCGCGGAAAAGAGCGGCCAGCCGTTGCGCGCGATTTACGAGGCGGCGCTCCGCGCATCGCCTTGACCATCATTCCGCCGTGCTCCTTCCAGCGCATGGCTCAAATACCAAGAGCGGCGGCCACCCCTTCGTCTGACGATTTCGCTGGCGCCACGCGGGGCATCACGTAAAGGACGCACGCAGCCTCTCA
>JBBSFI010000082.1:0-15584 GCA_038238905.1 Chthoniobacterales bacterium
GTGTAATAAAACATCGCGCTCGCCCTTGTATCGACGCAACTTCTCTGTCTCAAGCCAAAGAGCCTTTTTTCAAAAAGCGTGGCCTGCCCGCCTCGCTGCGCGAAGCGCTGTGGGCGTGGTGCGCGATACAGGGTTCGAACCTGTGACCCCTACCGTGTCAAGGTAGTGCTCTACCGCTGAGCTAACCGCGCAAATTGGGAATGAAAGGGTAGCGGGTGCGCGAGTGCGCGCAAGGAGGAAAAATGCACCCAGGACTCCATCCTTCAGACGGCGGCGAGGCAGGCGGCTTTTTCCTCGGAATCTCGGGCGGCGGCGGCGCGCGTCACCAAACGGAACTTTCCAGTGCGGGGGTCGATCGGAAGGGACTCGACCTCTTCAATCTCAAAGCTTACATTGCTCATCTCCTTCTCGGCCAGGATCGCGCTCAGCTTGTGGCAAATCGACTCGCGTGTCCGATCCCGGCCGGCTCGGGTGAGGCCGGCGTCGAATCGAGCGCGGAATCGGAAGGATGTCGCGTTTTCGAGAACGATTTGCCACGCATTCAAGCCCTGGACCACGAGTTCCACGATTACGATCGGGTGGATGAAGTCCTCCGCTCCATGCTCGTTTGTAAAGACCAGCGCGTCCTCCCGGCGTCCCACGACCTCGCTCACACGCGCAAAGGGATAGCGGCTGCACCCACGGGTCTCGGGAATCAGCACATCATCCATCCGGTAGCGAATCAGGGGCATGACTTCATTGAAAAGATTCGTGACGCACGTGTGATCCGCAGCCAGTTCAAAGATCAGGTCGTCTTCCAGAAGATGCATCCCGTCCACGCCTGGCAGCGTCATTGCCATATAAAGGTGCTCGCTTGAAGCGTAGCCATTCATCACAGGCGCTCCGAATACGCGCTCGAGAAACGACTTCACTGCCGGAAAGAGATGCTCGCCGCCATTGCCTATGTGCGACGGAGCGATGCGGAGTTCTCCACGCTCCTGGGCTTCGCCGAGCATTTTGAGCACGGTCGCGTAGCCCGAGATGGCGTGCGGCTGGAAACGGTTGAGCGCTTCGACGATTCGCGGCATCGGCTGACCGACATCGAATGTGCGCACCTCGTAGAAGAGCCGGTTCGTTCCTTCATTCCCAGCAAGCATGAGGCTTACTCCGGCGAAATGGCCCCGTGTCGCGGCAATCAGCGCCACACGCCGGCGCAACCGCAAAGGGGCGGCTCGGACCACATGCGAGCAGCCTTTGATCCATGCCTCATGCGAAAAGACAGAGATGCCCATTGTCCCCGAAGTGCCTGAGGTGTGGAGGACATGGTAGCGGCCCTCGAACAACTCTTCGGGATCGGATGAACGTGCAAGAAAATCGAGAATGCGCTCCCGCTTCAAAGCGCGATCGGTGAAGATGTCGTCACAATGCGCGATCACGTCGGCTTTCGTAAGGATGGGAAAATCGGTCGGAACGCATGTGCGGGGATCGATCCGGCGCTCCTCGATTATGGTCCGATAATAGGGGGAGTGGCGGCGGGCGAAGGATGCAAGCCGCCGGAACTTCGCCAACTGCGCCGCTTCGAGCTGCACCCGGGACATGCGGGATGTCCTGCTATGCTCCCAGAGAGCCTGGAGCCAGCGGAACGATACTTTTGGGCTGTGAAACTTCATGTTGTCTCGCGGGCAGTATGCAAAGGACCGCGATCGTGGCGTTGCCGATGCGGGAATCAAGCACGGATCATCCGCGCACCCTATGTGAGTGGAGGCGATTCGCAGTCGCAGTTTTCAGCCCGTCACAGCACGGCGCGCAACTTCAAGCCCATCGGTACAAACCGCTCGAAGTCCGTCACATTGCGCGTGGCGACCGGGAGATCCGCGCCGATCGCCGCCGCGGCTATCATGCAATCTGCGTGAGAACCCCGGCGGCGCCCCGTTCGATTGAAAAGGCGCGAAGCATCTTCTGCATGCGTCCGGGTGAAATCCTCGACACGCTGCTCTAGAACGCCAAATACCGCTTCCTTCTGCTCGGCGGAGATCGGGCCATTGCAAAACTCCGACCACGCGATGGATGATGCGGCAAGCTTCTCCCCTTCCCGCAGCCACTGGCGTATCGTGGCGAAGTGAGGCGACCCTGCCGTCACGAGATCGACGAGCAGATTCGTATCGAGATGAAGGGTCGCGCTCACGTTTCCCACCAGTACCGTTTTGCCATGCGCTCGGCTTGGACATCGGCGCGGAATTCGGCAGCCTCCTCGATGCTGAGACCGCCTCCTTTTTGGAGCCAATCGAGCGCTTCGAGCGGCTTTGGCTGCCTTTCCTGCCGGTCGGCCTCGAGACGCGCATGTTTGACGGCGCGCCGCATGACTTCGGCCTTCGACACATGCCAGAGCTTCGACAGGGTATTGAGCGACTGGAGCGTCGTCTGGTCGAGCGCCATGCTTGTCCGGGTTAATGCATAACTCATGCTGTAATGTATTACCCCTTTCGCTCGGTTCGTCAAAACTTTTTCTGCTTTTTTTTGGAGATCAGACCACCGCTGCCGCGAGGGTCGTCCGTTGGCCCACTTTGGTCAGCGTCTCTCGCAGCCAGCCCGTCTCTGGCGTCGTATACGGGCGGAATGTCTCAAGTGTCCCGTCGTGCTCGTTGTAAAGCAGCGCGCGGAGGAGCCCCAGACCGCTCGCTTTGGGATTGTCGATGAGACTGACTGAATCGTTGGCGCTCATCTGGAAAACGACCCGCACCTCAAATTCACTCAGCGCCTTCCGACTCAGGCACCGTCCCACATTGTTGAAGGTATCCACTGCGGCGAGGATATGAATTCCGTGGGTCGATCCGCCACAGATCATCTCGGTGAATTGAGCGCCGGGGCTCGATCCGCCGTTTCCATCGCCCGATGAAAAGCTGAAATCGTCCTCAGGCCGGAGCTTTTTAAACTTTTGGATGCCGTGCATGAGGACAAAGATCGCCGGCTCCTCGCGATGGTGGTCACCCTCGTCGCGGCTTTTGAGATCCGCCGAGAGAGTGTTCATCACCGGCCCGACATCGGGCGCTCGAACCGGTATGACCCGGCCCGGCAGGCCATTCACGATGGAGTCGATGAATTCCGCCTCATGCGAACCTGGGACAGCGGCGTGAAAGAAATAGAAACGAGCGCTTCCCGTGGGATATTGCGCGGCAAGTGCGATGAGTGAGAGACCGAGAAGCGCAAGGGCGCACGCCTCCCGCTGGCCGACGATGAGGAGATTGTTGCCGCTTTGCCGGCGAAACAAGACTTCGGCCGGGCCCTTGATCGAATTCGGCGCGCCGAGCCAGCATCGCGCTGCCTGGGGTTGCTCCGATGGAGACGAATCCAAGGCGGTGACCAGCAGTTCATTGTCGCGGATGTCCGCGGGCGCATTCCCTTCAAAAACAATCGGCGCGGCGTACATACAGGCGCGCGATTCCGCGAGCGACTGCACCCGGTCAAGCCAGAGATCGCGCTCGTCGTCCGGGAGCCAGACGACCTGGAAAGGGCTGTTCCCCTCGGAGGCCCCCGCAGCGTCGTTATAAATCCCCTCTCCCGGTCTCGATAAAAGCCGGGGAGCGGAATTGTTCTCATCCATTATCAGGTAGGCATCGGCTTCGTTGCATTGGAGCGCGACGCGGATGACCATCTGCCCCAATGTGGCGCGCGCGAGTGAGTAGGCGCCGCCCAAGGTCTGCGAACCGAGCAGGACGTGGATTCCAAAGGCCCGCCCCTGGCGCACGATGCGATCGAAGAGGAGCGAGCCTGTTTGCGCGATAGCGTCGTCCTCGACAAAAAACTCCTGGAACTCGTCGATGATGAGCAGTGTGCGCGGCATCGGCCCGGCTCCGCCCGCCCGCTTGTACCCGGGGATGTCTTGCACCCCCAGCTTTCGGAAGAGGTCTCCGCGTCGTTTGAGTTCGTCGTCCACGCGCTGCAACACATTCAGCCCAAATTCCCGGTCGCTCTCGATCGCGATGACGCGCGCATGCGGGAGCCGCTTCGTGGCGTAACACTTGAACTCGACCCCCTTCTTGAAATCGATGAGGTAGAACTCGACCTGCTCGGGACTGCACGCCAGCGCGAGATTAGTTATGATGACGTGGAAAAGCGTCGATTTTCCAGAGCCGGTCTTGCCAGCGAAAAGCGCGTGCTGGCGCGTGCCTTTCCCGATCGCAAGATACTGCAGTTTCGTGGCGCCCGTGCGGCCGATCGGGATGCGCAGTTCGCTCGTTGTGTCGGTCGTCCACATCTCCTCCGGTTTCGGCGCGATCTGTGAGAAGGGCACTTCGACTCGATTCGAGTCGATGCTGCTCTTGCCGATCTTATGAATCAGCTCGACGGCGAGTTCCGGCGGCGGCGGAAGGTCGAATGCCAGCGTGATCCCATGCTCGATCTGCTCCTTCGACAAAAAGTACGCATCCCGCTCCCGGCGCACGCGCACACTGTTCTTGCGCAATTCGTCGGGGACGAACCCATCGGGCAGCGGCTGCCGCTGATCCCAATGAATCAAGGTGAAGATGCCGCAGCGCGGGCCGCTCAAGGCAATGCTGCGGAGACGCTTGGCCGCTATATCGCTGAAATTCGACGGAAAATCGGCGATAACAAGAAAGTGATACTTCTCGGCGACGCTCCCCGCCTGCTCGTTGTACTCGGTGATCGTGGCGTACTCATTGCGGAGATACATCTGAATCACCTTCTCGATGTGGGCGCTCAGTTCGCCGAGCCGCTCTTCGATCTGATCGCGCTGCGTCCAAATGCGGCGATCGATCAAGCTTTCCTCATAATCTGCAAGGTGCATCAAACCGGCAAAGTTTTGTCCCAGCTCGACCGGATCGATAATCGTGAAACTCAGCTTCCCGGGCGGAATCGTTGTTAAGAGGCGAAGGATAATGTTATTGAAGGCCCCTATAACCGTCTCTCCTCCGGCGTGATGCGTCTCGAATAGCAAAGAGCCTTGCTCTGGCAGGCGGAGCATCAGCGGAAGCGAAACCGTGGCCGGACCGGGAAGGGCAAGTCGCGGGTCTCGCGGTATGCCGCCCGGGCGCGCGGCGAGATCCAGCTCGAGCCGCCCAAACTTTGCAGCGTGAGTGAAACTCCGCGCGGGATCCCACTTCGCGATGAAGTCCGCGCTCCAGGCGGGAAAGTCCGCATTCGCCGCACTATTCATCCGCTCGATCGCCGCATAGAGTGGCGCGATCACGGCGGCCCATTCTCGCTGGAGGGTTTCCCATCGCGCTGACTCGTCTGCCAGGAATTTAGCCGATTCTTTTACATGGAGTTCGCCGATCTCCAGACGGCGCGCGCCGACTTCGTTCTTCGCCCGTTCGAGTTTTGCATCGCGCGCCTCCTCGTTCCGGCGAAGCCGCGGCAGGAGAAGGCTTGCATTGCGTTCATATGCGCGCGCCGCCTGGATCTCAAGCTTCGCGCGTCTGCGGCGGCGCTCTTCACTTTCCACCTCGTCGCCACGATTCCATTGGGATTCGAGGCTTGCGGTCAACTGTTCGAATTCTTCCCGCGCCTGCTTGCGATACGCCGCCTGCTTCCGAACGGCGGCATCGGCGCAGCCGGTCTCGCATTCTTGCATCGCGGCCAAATCCTCGGCGAGCGCGGCGGCAAACGGCTTTGCTTTCGAGCGCCCAGTCCAATAAAGGATCGAGGCGCCGATCGCAAGAAACAGCGCTGCAAGAGCCGCTATTCCAGCCAGACCGGAGCGCGGCGGTCCTAAGTGCAGAATGACCGGAGTGGCGGCGCAGCCGATCGCCGTCAGAAGCAGGATCCCAAGGACGAGCGGATAGGGAAAGAAGCGAAACAACGGTGCGAAAACGAATCGCCGTCCGGCCAGCCGCGCCTCTGCTCGTTGTAGATGCTCACGCAATCTCTCGATGATCTGCTCCGGATCGGGCGATTGCTCGACGGCGCCGGAGGCCGCGGAGCGTCGGCCTGGCGCGAGAAGCGATGCGAAGCCGCCGAGTGCGGAGCGAGCGCGCCTCTCCAAGTCCTCTCTCGCGCTCTGCATTTCGCCGATAAAGCCGGCCGTCCGCGCTTGCGCGCGATCCGCAGCCTCTTGCATCGCGGCGAGTTTCTTTTCCCCTCGAAAATGCCGCATCTGCAAATCTCCAAGGAAGCGCTTCTTAGCCTCTTGTCCCCGCTTCGGAATATCACGCAAAGCTTGGGCGCGCGTTCTTTCTATGAAACCGCGCCGGGACTCATGGACGGCGCGGATCCGCTCTTCGGCTTGCTCAAACGCCGCTCCCGCCAGCTCGATGTGGCTCGCGAGCGCGGATTCGCATCGTTCGAGCGCCTGGCGCTGCCTGCGGTCCACGGAATAGCGGTGAGAGCGCATCTCCGCTAGCAGCGCCTCCTCCCGCTTTGCAAACTCGGATACAGCCTCCGAAAGGGACACGAGCAGTTCCAAGCGCTTGCCTGGCTCAGCTTCGGCGCGACTACTCACAGTCGCTCCTCACCTTCCTCAGGATATGGTCAATCTCTTCGATGACGGAAGCGGTGCGGGTTACTTGGTGCGGCAGGCCCTCCAGATATTTGGCCTCGAATTCGAGCGCCTTCGCGTCCCTCCATGAAGCGCGCGTCTGCTCCCATTGCAGCGAAAGATCTTTCACCGCGCGGGCCAGATTCGCGCCGCTTGTTCGGATGCTCATAAGGGCGTGGGATTCTCCGTGGCAGCGGGCGCTGTCTCCGCATACGCTTCGAGCACCGACTGCGCCTTCATCAAGTACGCGAGAGCATGCGGCATGTCCCCATCCAGCACCTGCCGCAAGCCTTGCATCTTTTTTGCGAGCGGCTCGATAAGCGGCTCGAAGTCGCGCGCCCAGCGCTTCACGTTCCGGAGCTTCTCTTCGGCTTCCGCCACGGCTTGCTTCGCCTTCGCGACCGCCTGTTCCTGCGTCGTTGTGGAATCGCGCAAGCCCGAAAGCCGGGCGCTGAAATATTCCTGCTGGGCGAGGTCCAGCAAGCGGCTCCGCCTCCGAAGTTCGCCCTCCCATCGCAGCTTCTGATCGCTGATTACCCATTGCCGGACGCGCCGCACCTCGTCCCCTGCGGAATCGAGCGCCTCGCGCGATTTCGTGAGAAAAACGATCAAACTCGACCGGAATGCGCCGAGAGCCTCGACCGAGGTGATCTTCGCCTGATTGGTCATTCAATGCTGCCCGAGGTAGTCCTCAATGCGCTGCGCCTTGCGCAGGAGAAAGGGCGTGTGCTTTTCGGAAACCTCCACAAACTTCTTCAGCACTCTCATGGTGCTGAGAAACTCCTCCGCGAACCGCTCGTGCTCCTGATCCTGCCATGTGGTCGAAAGTGAAGCGAACCGCGCATGGAGCGACGACGCTTTCAACTGCACATCGTCGTTGAAACGCTTCAACTCCTTTGCAAAGCGCCGCACCTCCTCGGGATCCATGATAGCTTGAGCCATAAGGGGAGAATGGGAGTAACTCGGCGTGTAAAAGGCAGTCTGGCGCTCCGCCAATATCAAACTGCCGCCGCACATTGTATAGCGCAAATTAGCAGCGGAACGCGTCCCGCCAACCGCAACTCCGCGAAGTCCAGATCGCGGCTTCCACGGAGCTGGCGCAAACGGTGAGGATCAATACAGACCGTCCGAGACGGCAGGAGCGGTTCGCAAGTCTTTAACCAGAACGCATGCGGCGCCGTCGCTCCGCTCCGCGCGTTCCGATGGGTGCAAGAGAGCGGCAAGCGCTTCCAGGGTGCGGTGCAGGTTGTTCCGCGTCGCGCGGCATCGGGCGGTTCCCTCATCGCAGAGCCTCTGCAGTTCCATCCGCTCGATCTCGGCCTCCGCACGGGAGCTGCCGGCGCACCGCGCCGACTCAGCGCGCAGCGTCTCGATGCGGCGCTCGATGCCCGCTAAAGCTTCCCAGACGGCCTCGCTCCCTTCGGCAGTTGGAGCCCTTTCGTACGCGGCGAGAGCGGCCACCAGCCGACTCGACTCGTCTTCCCGCACATCGGACCGCACGGATGGACGCACCGCACTGTGGAACCGGCGGGGCGCATCGGCCGTGCGAACGCCGGGAGAAAAAAAGGAAGACGCGGCCAGGAGGAACATTGACGATAGGACAATAATTCTCATGGCAGGTTCTTATCGCCGCTGCGGACCCTGGCGGACGCCGATCGAAGGCAAGTGACGACCGGTGAGGAAGTGAGGTGCGATTCCAGAGGAATGTGATCGCGAGGCGTGTAGTGGATCCCGACAGTTTTGTCCGGATTCGGGACGCCATCGACGGAGGCAGGAACGTCCTCAACAGGGTAAATCTCCTCTGGCGCGCCGATTGCTTACGCACCGCGCGCACCCACACCACCTCATGCTCTACTCTATCGAACCCCACGATCGTCTCCAGGAGTCCATCGATAATATGACGGACGAGCAACTGATGCTTTCCGTCCAGCAGGAGGACGGAGATGCACTGGGAGAGTTGCATCGCCGCCACTCAGCCACCCTTCGCGCGATCATTGTCCGCGTGCTGCACAACGAGCACTCCGCGGAGGATTTGCTTCAGGAAGTATTTCTCGAAGTCTGGCGCCTCGCCAATCGCTACACCCAGGAGAAAGGAAAAGCGCTGGGATGGATGATCACGCTCGCCCGCCGGCGCGCCATCGATCGATTGCGCCGCGAGCAGGCCTATTTTCGGGTGGAAGAGCGCTTCCAGCGTGAGACGGAGCATCAACCTGAAAGCTGGACCCACACGCGAGTGGACGGAGATATCGAGATCGCCGATATCCGGCATATTCTGGCGACCATCCTCGACAGCCTGCCTGTGGCGCAAAAAGACGCGGTTGAACTCGCTTACTACAAAGGAATGAGCCAGCGCGAGATTGCGACGCACACCCATATCCCGCTCGGAACGATCAAAACGCGCCTGGAACTCGGCATGAAAAAAATCGCCATCCGTCTCAAGGAAGTCCTGGGCGAGTCCGCGCTGCACTCCGTCATTTAAACGCGGCCGTGGACCTGCGAGGGAAGGCTGGCAATTGGCCAAAGATGCTCGACGATGGACGCGATGAAAGCTGTCCCTCAGTATTGGCTGGTGAAACAGGAGCCGACGGCCTATTCGTGGGCAGACTTAGTCGGCGATAAGCGCTGCGCCTGGACGGGTGTCCGCAATTTTCAGGCGCGCAACAATCTGCGCGCGATGAACAAGGGCGATGGCGTGCTCTTCTATCATAGCGTCGAGGAAAAGCGGGTCGTGGGGATCGCCACGGTCGTCGCCGTCGCTTACAAAGATCCGACCTCGGATGATGGCGACTGGAGTTGCGTCGATATCGCTGCAAAAACGTCCCTTAAGCGGCCCGTCACGCTCGCCGAAATCAAGGCCCATCCATCCCTGCGGGAGATCGCGCTCGTGAAGAATTCACGGCTTTCCGTAAGCCCCCTATCCCGCGAAGCCTTCGACGAAATCGTCCGCATGGGGACTTAGCCGAAAGCGGCTGCTCCCAATTCGGGAGTCACTCGTTTCGGACGATTTCCGTGTCTCTCCGCAGTGCTTCATCGCGATCGGGGAAATCGAGCATCGTATGCAACCCTCTGCTCTCGCGGCGGAGCAGCGCACAATCGACGATCAATGCCGCGGTGGTGCAGAGATTGCGCAACTCGAGGAGGTCGGCGGTTACCCTGAAATTCCAGTAAAATTCCAGGATCTCGCGCTCCAGGTTTCGCAGCCGGGTGGCTGCCCGGTGGAGGCGCTTTGTCGTGCGAACGATGCCGACGTAGTCCCACATCAACCGCCGGATCTCGTCCCAGTTATGATAGATCACAACGAGTTCATCGACATCCTGCGCTTCACCAGTCTTCCAAGGCGGCAGCACGATTTCATTCAACCAGCTACCGCTAGCAGGCTGCAAACTGCAAACGAGAGCGCGCGCGCATCGATCGGCGAGAACCACCGCTTCCAGCAGCGAATTGCTCGCAAGCCGGTTCGCGCCATGCAAGCCGGTGCACGCCACTTCGCCAATAGCGTACAGCCCTCGGAGCGAAGTGGCCCCGTCAACCCCGGTGACGACGCCGCCGCACTGATAGTGCGCAGCGGGAACGACGGGGATCGACTCTTTGCACATATCGATCCCATAGCGAAGGCACGTTTGATAGATATTTGGGAAACGCTCCTTGATGAATTCCGCCGGTTTGTGGGATATATCGAGATAGACACAGCGCGCGCCAGTGCGCTTCATTTCCGCGTCGATCGCGCGCGCCACGATATCCCGAGGGGCAAGTTCACGCCGCGCATCGTACTGCTCCATGAAGGCGCGGCCCTTTTCATCCAGCAGCCTCCCCCCTTCTCCGCGAACGGCTTCCGAAATGAGAAACGAGCGGGCTTGCGGATGAAAGAGACAGGTCGGGTGGAATTGTATGAACTCCATATTGGCAATGCGCGCTCCGGCGCGCCAGGCCATCGCCACTCCATCGCCTGTGGCAACCGAAGGGTTTGTCGTATAAAGATAGACTTTGCCGCAACCTCCCGTGGCCATCACGATGCGGTCCGAGCGGAGGACGCGCACGCTGCCGCTCTTCTCATCGAGCACATAGATTCCGATCGCGCGATCCTCTGTTGCAAAGCCGAGCTTGTGCAATGTGATCAAGTCGATCGCCATGTGATTTTCGAGCACGGTGATCCGCGGGTTGCTCGCCACGGCCGCGAGGAGCGCCCTCTCGATTTCGCGCCCGGTAACATCCCGCGCATGAAGGATGCGGCGCTTCGAGTGCCCGCCCTCTCTGCCGAGATCCAGCTCCTGATTTCCATTGCCATCGGGGATGGCGCGCTCGTCGAACTTTACCCCGAGTTCAATAAGCTCCTGTATCCGCTCCGGCCCATCCGTGACAATGGTACGAACGACTTCCTCATCGCACAGGCCGGCGCCCGCATCGAGCGTGTCGCGCACATGCAATTCAAACGAATCTTCCGGGCTGGTGACACTCGCGATCCCTCCCTGGGCGTAATTCGTGTTGGACTCGCTGCGTGCGCCTTTTGTAACGATGGCAACGGTTCCGTGCGCGGCTGCCTTCAGGGCAAGGCTCAACCCCGCGATGCCGCTCCCCACGACGACGAAATCGCACCGCATGGGATCGCCTCCCGACATCTTCACGCCATCCGGCGGCGCTGCCATAACTAGTGAATCCATATATTGTCGATCAGTCGCGTTGACCCGAAGAAAACGGCGACGGCAATCACAAACTGCCGTGCAGCGATCCGGACCGGAACGAGCGTATCCGCATCCACGATATCGATATAATCGACATTCGCCAGCGAAGCGCCATCAATCGTGCGCCGCACAATCCTCCGAATGGCGGACGCCTTGCGCTCGCCTCCCTTCCAAGCCGCGCGGCCGAGCAAAAGCGCCTGCCGCAGGACGACGGCCTGCTTCCGTTCTTCCGCAGAGAGATAACTGTTCCTGGAAGAAAGCGCGAGGCCATCGGCTTCCCGCGCGGTTTCCACAAATTCCATCCGGACAGGCGAATTCAGGTCGCGGGCCATTCGGCGCAGCACCATGCATTGCTGGAAATCCTTCAATCCAAAAACGGCGGCGCCCGGCGCCACGATTTGAAAAAGCTTCAGGACGACGGTGCAGACTCCGCGGAAATGCCCCGGCCTCGCACTCCCGCATAAACCTTTGCTCACCGACGCTTCGTCCACCCAGGTCGAGTATCCCTCCGGATACATGTGCGCCGGATCGGGGTGAAAAATCGCATCCGCTCCATGCTCGGCGCAAAGCGCGCGATCCGCCTCAAACGAATGCGGATAGCGGGACAGATCTTCGGAAGGCCCGAATTGCGCTGGGTTGACGAAGATGCTTACAACGACCGATCCGTTCGCTCCCGCGAGCGAGCGCGCTCGATCGATGAGCGCGGCATGGCCGCGATGCAGGGCGCCCATCGTCGGAACCAATACCAGCGGACGCGCCATTTCACGACATCCCTTCGACGCGGCCCGCGGCGTGCGATAGATCTTTAGACTTTTCCTTGGCTGGAACGGCATTCGGCTCACATGCATCATACAGCGTTCGCTCATGCGCAAGGCGGATCGACGCACCCTCGGTCAATGAAACCTTATGAAATCCAGCGCGCGATGCCGAAGACGGTCAAAGCAATGAGGGTAACGACCACGGAGCAGTTAATAAGCCCCATCTGCACGAGGGATAAGTAAGAGCCATCCATCTGGTCAGAGAATCGCCTCGGCACGGGAAGCGACACCGATCTCCCCGGCGATGGGAATTGATTTGAGCGTGACACAGAAATCCGCCCCTTTTCCGACGCCTTTGCTTGTCACTGACAGGGAGCCATCTTGCGCTTCGACCATTCCTTTTGCGATGAAGAGGCCAAGGCCAAGGCCGCTGGAGCGGTGCGACGCAGCATGTTCCCCCTGCCGGAACGGGTCAAATATGTGCGGAAGCAGCCCAGGCTCAATTCCAAGGCCATTATCGATAAAATGGAGCAAAATATTTCCCTCTTGGTCGTTGGCCGAAGTAATGGAGACGCAGCCGCCGGGAGTCGAGAATTTGACCGCGTTTTTTATGAGATTCCACATCACCTGCTGGAGCCGGGCCGAATCGGCAAGAGTGGTCTTTGCCGTTGCGTGGAGGATGAGCCGCACATCGATCTTTGCAGTCGCGATGTCGGCTTTGCAGATTTTCAAGACAAAGCCGATTGCTTCGTGGACGTCGATTGCCTCCAGACGCAGCCTCACCTTGTGCTGGCCGACTTTTGTGAAATCGAACAGCTCCTCAAGCAGTCGGACCTGGAGATCGACGTTGCGACGAATCACGGTCAGCGCCGGTCGTGCCTCGAGAAATCGTTCGTCTTCCTGCAGCTCCTCGACAGCAAGGAGGACGGGCGAGAGCGGCGTGCGCAGCTCATGAGAAAGCATGGCAATAAAGCGATCCTTGGTCCGGGATGCCTCGATTAGAGCGGTCTCGCGAAGGAGTGTCTCTTCTTGCGCTCGCATGCGCACGGTTGCATTGCGACAGGTCAGCACGATTCCGCCCTCGGCGACATCGCGCAATTTTCCCACGGATGCTTCGATCGGGCGATAGGATCGGTCGGACGTGAGATGACGAAATGCGACCGTTGTGTTGGCGAGGAATCCTCCCTGCACGTTGAAGAAGGCGGCGTAAACCTGCGAAACATCTTCTTTGTGGACGAGTTCGAAAATATCGCGCCCTACAAGGTCGTCGGGATTGAATCCGAGCACTCCCCGCACGGCGCCGGCATGAGAAAGAATCAAGCCCGTGTCACTCACGACTACGATGGCGTCCGCGCAACTGTCGATGATCGTCCGAAGCTGTCGTTCGCTCTGCCGCAATTGCTCCTGGGCGCCGCGCAGTAGATAGGCTTTGCCGTCGGCATCGAAGATTGCGTCCACCTGGCCCGAGGTGAATGCTTGAATGGCGCGCTCGGCTTCCGCCAGACTCAGTGCGAGCGCTATCGTTTTACCGGCGCCGTCGGCAGGGAGGGCGGGAGGTGTGGAGGTGGCGATGGTGTTCATGAGTTATCCCCTTGGGGCAAGCCGAGAGCCCGAAGCACCTCCTCCTCGTGGCTCAGGTTGCCGATGATTTGCACCTCGGGAGCGGGGGAAAGCTTAACCAGCGTCGGCGTTACAAGAATCGACTCGGCGAGGGCGCGAAGCGGCTCCGTCAGCACGTCGATCACTTCGATGCGGTGGCTGTTGGGAAAATGCCTCCGGCAGATTGCATAGAGATTGGCAAGCGCCCGAGTGGAGTTGGGCGCGCTGCCCGCCAGGTAGAGCCGGAAAACGTAGGCGCCCTTGGGGTGATTTACCTCGGTGGCAACCTTGTTCATGCTGCGTTCTCCTTTCCCGGCCGCGAAGCTCCGATGAGCACCCTGCCCGCGGCGGTATGAGGATCGGCGAGGGTCACGCCCTTGTCGCTGAATAGCAGCTCACGCAGTTTATTTGAGTGATTCGAGCCACGCGATTTTACGATTGAGAGCGCCCGGTTGCGCTCGCCATCGCGCAACTCATAGGAAATCTGTATCCAGCAATCCGAAATCGTCGAGACATGCAGTGGCGTGGTCTCTAATTGCGGATCGACGCCCTCCAGGAGGCTGGTGAAGAGAACCGTAATGCCGGCATTTCGGTATAGGTAAATCAAACGCTCCGCCACGGCCCGCGCAGCCAGCCCGCCTCCCACGCGGGCGAGAGCCGAGAGCGGATCGACCGTGACGCATCGCGGGTCGTGCTCGGCGATGACGCGTTTCATGCGCATGAAGTGCTCCTCGGAAGAGGCAGCCTCCGTCCGCACCGCTTCCATCCGCAGCAGCCCGCTCGCTTGATGCGCAGCCAGGTCGATGCTCATGGTGGCAAGATCGCGCACGATGTCGCGAGAGTTTTCATCGAATGATATAAACAATGCTCGCTCGCCCCGACGGCACGCTGCTTCGATAAAAGCGCCTGCGAGCGTCGATTTGCCGCCACCGGAGCTTCCCGTAATCAGCGCGTTTGTTCCGCGAAAGAAGCCGCCGCCGAGCATCGCATCGAGCCGCTCGACACCCGTCGAAACGCGTTCGGTAAAAGGCTGTGGCTCCGGATGAACCCCACTCGACGAGCCAACCTCCAGGCCAGTTGGACCAATCGTGAACGGCACTTCATTGAGCACGTGCGCGGACCCGCGATACTTCAGCACCCGAACGGCGCGGACCGCCACCCGGTCGTTGACGCGCTGGCTCAGCAGAACGGCGCAATCTGCCATGAACGGCATGAATCCATACCGCTGGGTCGTGCCCGCCTGGTTCTCCTCGATCTTTGTCGTTAGGATCCCCGTAAACTCATTGTGCTTGAGCCATTCGTGGATGCGATAAAGCTCGCGGAATTCGGCGGCGGGATCATCGAGCAGACTGAGGAGCACGTCGATCGCGTCGAATACGATGAGCTTCGCACCCATTTCCACCGCCTTTGCCTCAAGGCCAGCAAGGAGTCCGGTGAGATCGAAGTCGCCAACCTTTACCACATCCGGGCGGACGCATGCATCCACAAAGAATAGCACATTCTCCTGGAGCTTCCCCATTTCCCAACCAAACGTTTCGGCATTGGCAGAGACTTGGAGCGCATTTTCCTCGAATGCCACAAATATTCCCGGTGTGCCTCGGGTTATCGCGCCGCAAACCAAAACCTGGAGCGCCAGGACAGTCTTCCCGGACCCGGGACCACCCATCAGCAGCGTGGTGCGACCCAGCGGCAATCCGCCGCCCGTGATATCGTCAAACCCTTCAATGCCCGTGACGATCTTCGCCAACGCATTCCGACCGGGCGAGGCGCTCAAGCAGCCTCCTCTCTTGCGAGCTTGAAGCAACATTTGAGAACGCCGCTCAACGCGTGAACGATCATTGTTCTGCGTTGTTCGCAGTACCCAGCTCGTGGCCGGGATCGAGATGCCTCGATGCTGCTTGCCCGAAGTTGGCGCGCGTTCGAGCGCTCGTTCATAGTTCTCATTTGGTTCGACGTTGGGAATCTGATATTTAGAAAACATCGGAGCGTGGGCCTGCCGGGGCCAATACTTCCCGCTCTCGTGGGCGATAGCTTGAAGCTATGCGCACTCGCGCTCCCCTTCGCATTCGGCGAAAA
>JBBSFI010000083.1:0-15052 GCA_038238905.1 Chthoniobacterales bacterium
CCTTGGCGGTGCGGAAGGATTCACGCACCAGATAGGTGACGTAAACTTTGTTGCCGCGAGTGGATTTGGTGGCTTGAACGAACACTTGCGACAACATTTTGCATATCATTAGCTTCTCGTCTTTAGCTATACGCGTTATTTCTTTCTTTTACTTGCTACATATTTTGCCAAAAACGTCGAATTTACAGGGAAACTGCCCAAAACCGCCGGGAAGTTAGGCTAAACAAACCTTCTGCGCTGTTACGCCTCCCGGAAGCCCCACCGGGGCGATTCAGCGCGTGAAACAGCGCCTCACGTTCTCCGTCGGGAAAATTACGCGTCCGGGAAGCCCCGCCGGGGCGATTCAGCCCCAGCCCAACGCGCCGCGTTGGGTCCAGAACAACAATTGGGCGAGCCCTGTAAGGGCGGCTCACTTCCCAGACTTGCACTTTCACTTCGTCGAAAACTCGGATTCCATGTGAGGCTCACGCGCGTTCCTCCTTCACCACCCATTCCCGCTTGGCCTCCGCGCGCCAGAACTCCTTAATTCGCCGGCACAGAGCAGTCGCGGCCACCGAGCTCCGGAGTGGAACGAAACGGTGAAAGAGACGCACTGAAGCTAGCTCTGCAATGCCGACGCTCGTGTCCGCAGCTTGGGAGCCAGCAGCGGCGCGGGCGCCGTCTCCTCGACCACCGGCACTTCGTGCCATCCAGCGACGTCGTAAAATATCGGGCGGCAATCCAGCTTCACGTACGCGCACCCCACCGGCTGCACACCCCACACCGGGATCGCGATCTCGGCAACGCGCCCTTTCATTCGCACCGTCGAGAGTCGGCCCGCCGCTCCCGTTATGGCGCAATGGAGCCGCGCCCGTGCGGAGCGATGCGGCAGCGGCACCGTCCAGCGCACATGCCCCTCGGTCAGACTCTCGATCGCGATATGGATTTTCGGATCGCCAATAAGCCGCAGCTTGGGGAGTTCCACCATCAGCTTAAGCGCCCCCCCCTCAAACTTCGCGAACCGGATCGGATGCGTCGCGCTCTCCATTTGAGGCGGCGGGGGGAGGAGAAATTTTTCCACGGGCGTTGCATGGCTGAGAAAACGTTTCCGGCTCAGCATCTGCGTCTTGTGCAACTGAATCGCATCGCGCTTTAGGTTCAATTCCCTGCCGTTGAGAGCGACCGCCACTTTCTGCCCGTTCACGGGGTAATGAGGCGCATGGATGACGTACGTGATCTGAGGACACCGGAACCCCTCCTGCGCGAGCCGCGCCATTGCGAGCCGCGCCATCACATAAAAGGCGCTGTGATCCGGGTGAATATCTTCCTGCGACGGCAGCACGATCAGCGTCGGGCGGAAATCGTCGATCTCCTTGTGCACCTTTCCCAATGCCGCTTCGTCGGCCCGCAGCAGCAGCGGCGCGACACCTTGGTCCGGCCAGCCGTAAAAAGTGATCGCCTCCACGGAAACGCCCAGTAACGCAAGAGCCCTCACCGCCTCCGCCTGCCGCCGCGATCCCCAGCGCTGCTGCTCGCCCGCCCCAATCGTCCACCGCCGCTCTTTGATTCTTTGCGGCCACGGATTGCGATCGCCATTCGTGATAAACACGGTCCGCACCGCCGCCCCCGCTCGCACGGCGTGCTGGATCAATCCGCCGCCCCCAAGTGACTCGTCGTCGGGATGCGGCGCAAAGTACAGGATGCGGTCGGTGGCTGTGATCTCGATAAGCGGCGTCATTCCAACAAGAAGCGGAAGGGGAAACTAAACCGGCGGGGTTGCAGCACCTTTTCCCGCATATTACAAAATGGCAAGGGCGCGTGAATCGCCGATTGCGTTCGGCGCGCCTCCGTTAGTCCGTTTGCACCGCTCCGTTTGTCCGCGGCGTCCCGATATCCTGATGCAGCGGAAACCGGAGCAGGATCGCGGTGCCCTTGCCGAATGTGCTCTCTGCCTCCACCGTGCCATTGTGCGCTTGCGTGATGTGCTTGACGATCGAAAGGCCCAGCCCCGTGCCGCCCAATTGTCGGCTTCGCGCCTTGTCCGCGCGATAGAAGCGCTCGAAAATGTGCGGCAGATCGTCTTCCGGGATGCCGGGTCCGTTGTCTTCAACGCAAAGCAATATTTTGTCCGCTTCCCGCGCCGCTTGGATCGCGATGCAACCGCCCGGCGGGGTGTACTTCAGCGCATTTTCGAGCAGATTATTCAAGATCTGGTCAAGTCTCAGCGGATCGACGGGCAGCACCGGCAGATCCGGGGCGATCGCGAGGTCCAGCGCGACTCCCTTCTTCCCCATCTTCGCCGCCCAATCCATCGCGATATCGTTGATCGCCTTTTGCAAATCCACCGGCTGAAATTGCATCGTCTCGCCCCGCGATTCCAGCCGCGCCAGCACCAGCAGATCTTCGACCAGCGCATTCAGCCGCAACGAGTGCCGCTTCAGAACATGAAAGATTTTCGTCGTCTCGGGCTTCGGCAGGTACGGGGCGTCGATAAGCGTCTCCACATAGCCGTGAAAGATCGAGAGCGGCGTCCGCAGTTCGTGCGAGACGTTCGCTACGAATTCCCGGCGCACCTCCTCAAGTTGTTTCAGCCGTGTGATGTCGCGGAAAATTGCCAGCACCGCCAATTGACCCTTGCTGTCACGCAGCGGCACCGCATGCACGGTCACATGCCGCACCGGTTTGAACGAGGCCAGGGAGACTTCGCGCGCTTGCGGTTCCGCGCTGTTCAAAGCTGCCGTTATCATCTCGCCCAACTCAGGCTCCCGTATCGACTCGTCTACGCTCTGTCCCAGAGGCGCTTCCTTCAGTCCAAATAGCTTCAGAAAGGAGGGATTCACGCGCTGCAGCACGTGCTGGCTGTCCACCACCATGATCCCTTCCTCCATGCTTCCCAGGATGGTCCTGAGGCTGAATCGCTCGTCTTGCGCCACTTTCCGCAACCGATCCTGCTCCACCGCCACGTTTTGAAGCCGGTTCGACAGTCGCTCAAACCGCCGCTCGTTTAAAAAGACGTAGCTCCCCGGTTCCCGACCTTCGCCCAAGGCGTCGAGCACATGCTCCAGCCGTCTCCAGTGCCGCTGGAACGTGCGGCGCGATTGGATGAAGTAGCAGGCGAGCGCCGCAAACGCTAAGGTAGGAATCCAGAACCACATGAATCGCTCGTCGTGATTCTCAATCGATTCGCGGGAGCGGTCAATGTCCGGCATCTCACCGCCGCTCGTCGCGGAAGAGGCTGCCCGCACGAAACCGGTCCTACTCGGTCATCCGATACCCAAACCCCCGGATCGTTTCGATGCAATCCGACGCGCGGCCCAGCTTCTCGCGCAATCTGCGTATGTGCGTGTCCACCGTCCGTGTGTCGATGATGTTTTCGTAGCCCCACACGTCGTTCAGCAGGGTATCCCGGCTCTGCACGCGCCCCCGCCGCTCCATGAGCACGCTCAACAGCTTGAATTCTGTCGCCGTAAATTCGATCGCTTTTCCCCGCACCCTCACCTCATGCCGGGTCCGGTCGAGGTGAATTTCCCCTAGGACAAGGACATCCGAAGGCACATCCTCCGGCGAGACGCGCCGCAGCACGTTTTGGATCCGCAGCACAAGTTCCCGAGGGCTGAACGGCTTGGTGATGTAGTCGTCCGCCCCGAGTTCGAGCCCGACGATGCGATCCACTTCCTCCGCCTTCGCGGTGAGCATTACCACAGGCACGCCCGCTGTCGTCGCCTCCTTCTTCAGCGCGCGGCAAACCTCCAGCCCGCTCAAGCCGGGTAACATCAAATCCAGCACAATGAGCGATGGCGGCAGTTCCTTCGCCTGTTGCAGCGCCGATGGGCCATTATCGGCTTTTGCCACTGAAAAGCCCGCATTCTTCAGATTGATTGAGACGAGGTCCAGCACGTCTGGCTCATCGTCAGCGACCAAAATGCGTTTTGTTGCGGTGGCGTGCATCGGGCGATTTTGCCCGCCAGTTTAGTCCTTGCTTCACGAAGAACAAGGCGCGGCCTGTGACAATCAGGCAACATTTGCCGTCCCGTTCTGCTTTGGCTCAGCCCCGTTTCAGGGCTTCAATTCCTCGTTGGTCAGGCCATCGAGTATCGTAAAACGTTCGTGGTGATACGCCGGATCGCTTCGGAAGGTAAGGCGGCCCTCATACTTCCGCTCGATCTCCACGAGCAGTTCCTCGTCCTCGCGCCGCAGCCGCTGCAGCACATGCGGATTTACGATGACTTTCAACTCATGCCGGTCTGGGTAATGCTTCAGAATTTGATGCAGCGCCCGCTGCAGCTCCACGCTCATCGTCATCGAGCTCTTCACTTTTCCGCGTCCGTTGCAGTACGGGCACGCCTCGTACACCGCGCCCGAGATCGATTCCTGCGCCCGCTGCCTCGTCATTTCCATGAGCCCCAGCGGCGAAATCGGCAATACATGCGTCTTCGCTTTGTCACGCCGGAGCCGCTCTTTCATGCGTTGATACACCGCCTGCTGGTCTTTGCGCCCTTTCATATCGATGAAATCGCCGATGATCAGCCCCCCGATATTTCGCAGCCGGATCTGGCGCGCCATCTCGTCGGCCGCTTCGAGATTCGTCTGCAAAATCGTCTTTTCGACATCCTTGGCGCCTTTGTTCCGGCCCGTATTAACGTCGATTGCGATCAGGGCTTCCGTCTCATCGATTACGATGTAGCCGCCGCACGGCAGCCATACTTGGCGGTGAAACGCATCGTCGATCTGCTTTTGGACGTTGTACGCCTCAAATATCGGCTGCGCTCCGGTGTATCGCTGAATCCGCCCCTTCGAGCGCTTCGATATTTGTCCGACCAGATCGATCATCCGTTTGCACGCCTCCGTGTCGTCGCAGATCACTTCGTCGATCTCGTCCGTCAAAAAGTCGCGCACCGTCCGCTCGATAAGATCCGGCTCCTCGAAGACGCAATTCGGAGCGGGCTTCCCCTTCATCGCTTCCTCGATCGCCCGCCATTGCTCGACGAGCAGGCCCACGTCCCGCACGAAATAGCGCGCCCGCTGCCCTTCTCCCACGGTGCGGATGATCACGCCCATCCCTTCCGGGATGTTCAGTTCCTTGAGGATCTTCCGAAGCCGCTCCCGTTCCGCTGGCGATTCAATCTTGCGCGATATGCCGCTCTGGTCGCTGAACGGCATCAACACGAGATAACGCCCGGCCAGCGAGATGTTCGTCGTCACCCGCGGGCCCTTCGTGCTGATCGGCCCCTTCGTCACCTGCACCAGCACCTCGCTGCCGACCGGGTAAATGTTTGGGATGTCCTTGGCCGAGATGCGCTTCTGCTCCCTCCTCCCTTGCACCCGCTCCACCTGCTCGATGCCGCTGTCCAGACCAGGCAGCGCATCCCAAAAATGGAGGAACGCATTCTTCTCGAAGCCAATATCCACGAACATCGCTTTGAGGCCGTGTTCGAGGTTCTTCACCCGGCCCTTGAAGATCGAACCGACGATATTGCGATCACTCTCCCGCTCGATTGAGTACTCTTCGAGCACACCGTGTTCGACCAGGGCAACGCGGCGCTCGAGCCGTTCGCTGTTGATAATAAGCTTATAGCCGGTCTGGCGTTTGGCCAGTCCGATCAATTTTTTGACGCGTTCGGTCATTGAGAGGAGTTTTGGGTAAAGTTTGGAAAGCACTGGCGTGGGTCAGCGATTTGGCGCTGAAGGAAAGTCGTGGAGGGACACGTTGAAAGGCGGAACGCCCAAGCTTGCAAGCGAAAGCTTCCGGTTGGAGAGGAGTTGCGTTCCCCATTGGCGACCGTAATTACCGCCTCGCGGGCCGTCTTATGCAAGGAAACTCACAAATTAAGCCGATGCCTTCAAGATTGCTTCGGGAATATTTCAATTTCGGTTGTCAGTGCGCGCGCCCGCCGGGCGTCTGCGGTTGCGGCGCCGGGCGCTTTCCGAAGAATCGCTCGAAAAAGTTGCGCCGATCCACGGCTGGTTGGGGGGCCGCAGCCGGCTGTTGCTTCTGGACGTGGCCCCGTGCATCCGCATCGGCCCGGATCTCGGGGTGCGCCCCAGACTTGTGTCCCAACTGAATCTTTTCCTGCGCCGCTTCCTTGTCGCCTGCCGTCTCTTCCTCCGCATTCACCACCACAGCCGCCGCGTTTTTATAATCTGGCAGCGCATCGATTGGCGAAAATGGGTGTTCGCTGTGCGCAGGCTCCAATTTGGCGAGTTCCACTTGATACGCGCCCTGGTCCATCGCCAGGCATTGTTCGAGTATGTGCGACGCAATCGGCGCTGCCACCCCGCCACCGTGCTTCCCTCCCTGCACCATTACAGCGATCGCATATCGCGGGTGATCGAACGGCGCAAAACAGCAAAACCACGCGATGTATTCCTTCTGCCCGCGGTCCGTCGCCTGCGCCGTTCCGGTTTTGCCCGCCACCACAATGTTCTTCATCCTGGCTTTTCCACCCGTTCCGCCTGCCTCGTTCACTACTTTCCACAAGCCTTGCCGCACGATCCCGATCTGCTCCGGTGTCAGCAGCTTGCGGAGATCGGCTCGAACCTGAGGCTTGTCTGGTACGGCAGGCGCTCCGTTCTCGTCCAAAACGTCCCGTCCATTCTGGTCCAGCACCTTCTTCACGAGCCTCGGCTCATACACCACCCCGCCATTTGCCACCGTAGCGTATGCCATCGCCATCTGCAGCGGTGTCGCAAGGACAAATCCCTGCCCAATTGCCACGTTTGCCGTGTAGGCCTCGCTCCAGTTCTCCTGTGGATGCCGCAGGTGCAGCCAGTCGGGGCCGGGGAGCGCCCCCTCGTGCTCGTCCGATAATCCGATCTCCGCTTTCTGGCCGATTCCCATCAGCGCTCCGATCTGATCGATCGTCTCGATTTTTGCCTTGTTTCCGTACTGGTAAAAGAAGCAGTCGCACGAAACCTTCAGTGCGTTCGGCAAGTCGAGCATCCCGTGCTGCCCGTGCTTCTCGGAGATCCAGCAATGGAAATAGTGATCCCCATAAAGGATGCCGCCTGGACAATTGAATCGCGCCGTCGCCAGGCCCTTGGTTAGCCCGGAAAGCGCTGTCACGATCTTAAAAGTCGACCCAGGTGGAAACCCGCTTACCGCCCGGTTTACCAGAGGCACCGCTTCATCAGTGTTCAATCCATCCCACGCCGCCTTTGAGATGCTGGGAATGAAGATGTTCGGATCGAACGAGGGGACCGATCCCATCCCCAGGATGTCGCCTGTGTTTGGATCCACCACCACCGCCGCGGCGCGACCGATGGAAGGATGCCGCAAGGCCTGTTCGACGATCGTCTGGATCCGGGCATCCAATGTCAGATAGACGTTGGCTCCGGGCTTCGGAGCGATCCGCCGCACTTCGGATTCAATCACCCCCTTCACACTGCGTTGGAGCACGCGCATTCCCGGCTCGCCACGCAGGTACTTGTCCATGTTGAGCTCGATCTGCGATTTCCCTTCCACGTCCGGCTGGTAGAAGTTGTAATTCTTCACGTCCGGCTGCGCATTGATATCCTGCGGAGCGCCCACGTAACCGAGCAGATGCGCCGCGAGCGCCCCATACACGTATTGGCGCACGGGGCGGATCGAGATATCCACGCCTGGAAGCCCGATATTGTGCTCCGAGAATTTGGCGATCGTTGGGAAATCGATCTCCTCGAGATACGTGAAGGGCACCTCCGTGTTCGTCCGAAAATGGCGCTGCAACCCTTCCGCGTTGTAGTCCTTCGCCAGATCAAGCGCTTGCAACCGCGGGATCACGCTCGTGTTTACGATCTTTACCACGTCTTCCTCCTCCTTCTCCTTCAGCATCTGGTTGCGGCCTTCGGGAGCTCGGTAGTGCGTCCGTGGCGCATGCTTAAACTGTTGCTTGAACCCCCGAACCATGTCCGGAAGGTAGAAGTCCACTTCGTAGCTCGCCCGATTGCCGACAAGCGTCACCCCGTTCCGATCGCGGATCTCCCCGCGAACCGACGGAATCCGCACCGTCACCTCCGAACGCGTAGCAATTTTCTGCGACCACCATTTCCCGCGCGCCACCTGTTCCCACCACAGCTTCGCCGCCAGCGTGCCAAACGCTCCCAGCATGACCAGCGCCATGAAGTAGATGCGCAGTTCGGGACTCGATCTGCGAAATCGGTTGCGGCGGGCCATGTCCCTTTATCTCCGCCAGCGAGCCCCGAAATGCAAAAGGGAATCGACCCCTCCACGCCGCTCATTGCCCCCGGCTCCGCTCTGGGTGCGGATCGTACCCCAGCATGTAAGCGATGTAGTTTAGGCCGAAGAAAAAGAATGGAGCGAGGAAGGCCGCCGCGACGCCGGCTCCGCCGATCCGCCACCAGATCTCGCGGCTGAATGAAAATACCACGGGCTGCCGGCGCACGCTGAGCATGAGATACTCGGAGAGCTGGATTGCCGCCACGCAGAGTCCCGTAAGCACACAATGAATCTCCCATCGTCCCCGCTGGAAGAGCGGTCGCAGGCCTCCCATTACCGAGCAGAGCACGGTGTACAAAACCACCGACCATCCAATCCCGATTTCCACCTGCCCATCCACGATCTGCGCGTGGCGCAGATCCCACATGAGACCACCCGCAAACGCCAGCGAAAGCATCCCAGGCGTCGGCAGCGCCGCCGCTCCATAAAGCATGATGATCTGCATCAGGAAAACGCGCGCTCCAAACGGAGGCAGCGGGCCGATGAATTGCTGCGCCACAAACGACAGCACCATCAGGATGATGAGGATCAGGAAAAAGATCATTTCGTTTCGCTCACGACGACGAAGACATCCTGCAGCGTCGTCAGCGGTACAGATGGCGCGATCGTTGCGTACGCATCCAGTTCGCGCACCTTAAATTCCCGGACTTCGCCGACAAGCACGCCTGCCGGGAAAACGCCGCCCACTCCCGATGTGAACACCTTCTGGCCTGGTGTCAGCCTCGCTTGCTTCGATAGAAAGTTCAGCGTGATCTCCGGCGCCGAGCCGGTTTGCGCCCGTTCGCCACGCACGATCCCCTGGTCGCGCGACCCTTCCACCGTCACCGCAACCTTGCAGCTTTCGTCCGATATGAGCACCACGACGGAGGAGTGCGCCGAGACGATCGTTGTCTTTCCCACCAGGCCGTCCTCTGTGATCACCGGCATATCGGGGCTCACCAGCTCTTCCGCGCCGCGGTCAATTACGATCGTCTTGTACCATGTCGAGGCGTCCCGCCCGATAATCTGCGCCGGCATCAGTTGAAACACCGAGCGCTCGTGATACCCCAGCGCCGTCCTCAGCCGGTTATTCTCCGCCTCCAGGCCGCGCAGCGTCTGATTCGTCGCCTTCAGTTCCTTATTCGCGATCCGAAGCTGATTTACCTCTTTCTCGAGCTCCGCCAGCGTCTTCAATCCCTCGCGGTATGCCGTTACCTTTCGCTCGATCCCCGAGCCAGATCGCAGAACGGGAGTCACCATCCCCAGAAATGCCGCCTGCATCCGCCGGATGTTGTGCTGATTTCCCGCGAAGACCATGGTCGCGATCAGCACAGCGGCGAATCCAGCGATCGCGATGGCATTTACGCGGGCGTTCATGGTCGCGATGCGGGAGTCAGTCCGCCTGCGTTTCGATCCCGGCCGTCAGGATCAGTAACGATTATGATCACTCGTTGCCACCTGCCGCAAAAACTTGAGTTCGCTCAACGCCCGCCCCGTGCCTTCCGCCACCGCGCTCAGCGGATCCTCCGCCACATGCACTGGCAGCCCCGTCTCTTCCATCAGGAGCCGGTCCAGTCCCCGCAAAAGAGCTCCTCCGCCAGCCAGCACGAGGCCGCGATCCACGAGATCCGCTGAAAGCTCGGGCGGGCATCGTTCCAGCGTCACGCGCACGGAATCCACGATGGTTGAAATCGGTTCCAGCAGCGCCTCGCGCACCTCCTGAGATGTTACGGTCAGTGTCTTCGGAAGTCCGGCGACCAGATCGCGCCCCTTTACCTCCATCGTCGTCTCCTTCTCGATCGGGTAGGCCGACCCGATTTTAATCTTGATGTCTTCAGCCGTCCGCTCGCCGATCATCAAATTGTAAGCCCGCTTCATGTATTGCACGATCGCCTCGTCCAATTCGTCGCCAGCCACGCGCACCGACCGTGAAAAGACGATGCCGGAAAGCGAGATAAGCGCGACTTCCGTCGTGCCGCCGCCGATGTCGATGATCATGTTTCCTGCCGCATCCTGCACCGGGAGACCGCACCCGATGGCCGCCGCCATCGGCTCCTCGATCAGATATACTTCCCGCGCTCCGGCTCGAAGCGCCGATTCCTTTACCGCACGCTTCTCCACCTCCGTGATTCCCGATGGAACGGCGATCACGACCCGCGGTCGGGGACGAAACGGGGTCGAGCGCCCATGCACCTTGGCGATGAAATGCCGCAGCATCCGCTCGGTGATCTCGAAGTCCGCGATCACCCCGTCCTTCATGGGGCGAATCGCCACAATGTTGCCTGGGGTCCGCCCCAGCATCCGCTTCGCCTCGTCTCCCACCGCCAGCACGTCGCTCGTCCCGGCGCGGACTGCCACCACGGACGGTTCGCGCAGGACGATCCCGTGATCTTTTACGTAAACGAGCGTGTTGGCAGTTCCGAGATCGATGCCGATGTCGTTCGAAAATAGCCCGAAAAGTCCATTAAGCATTAAGCGTAGCTTCTAGGGAATCGTAATTGTGTTTGTGATTTGGGCTGGCGAAGACAGCTTCGCATCGACTCCACCCAAAATGGAGCCTACCAATAGGGAGTGCGCGCCCCACCGTCAAAAGGATTTCGCATCGAGATTTATCCGCCTCGGGCGATCCACGCCCGGCAGAGGCTTCGCCCACCTCCGAATATGCGTCGCCCATGATGCCCGGTTCGCACGACTGAAGCGGCACGTCTTCACGAGGTCCTGAGCACAGACGGTTCGTGACACAATTGTAACACAATCAGGGATTGCACGGTCCGGTTCTGCTTGTAAGATTCGACTTGTTCTGGGGGGAACAGCCGGGCTCTGCGACCATTCGGTTGCAGGGTCCGGCATTTTTTTTGGCCGGATCCACACGGCCAGGGCTGGACCTCTCTCCGTCTCCCTGCTCTACTGCGTCGCTTCGCACGAATCGCAATTTTCGACCATGCCATATACAACCTGCACGCCTCCCCCCGGGGAAAAGATCACGATCTCCGGGGGCAAACTAACTGTTCCAGATCACCCAATCGTTCCCTTTATACGTGGCGATGGCACCGGGCCGGATATTTGGGCCGCGAGCGTCCGGGTGCTCGATGCGGCCGTGGAAAAGGCTTACGGCGGCAAGCGCAAGATCGCCTGGTTTGAGGTGTTTGCGGGCGAGGAAGCGTTCAAGCGCTTCGATAATTGGCTTCCAGACGACACGGTGCACGCGTTTCAGGAGTATCTCGTAGGCATTAAGGGTCCCCTCACGACCCCTATCGGCGGAGGCATTCGCTCCCTGAATGTCGCCTTGCGTCAGATGCTCGATCTCTACGTTTGCCTTCGTCCCGTGCAGTATTTCACAGGCGTGCCGTCGCCGGTGAAGCATCCGGAGAAGGTGGAAATGGTGATCTTCCGGGAAAACACCGAGGACATCTATGCGGGGATCGAGTACGCGGGGGGAACGCCCGAGGCGCAAAAGATTCTCGATTTCCTCGCGAAGGAGTTTCCCAAAGATTTTAAGAAAATCCGATTCGGCACCAGCCAGGCCGTTGTCGAGTACATGAAGCAAGCTGCTCCAGAGCATGTGATGGAGAACTACCCGCCAACGGTCGGCATAGGGATCAAGCCGGTCTCGCAAGTCGGCTCCATCAGGCTCATCAAAGCCGCCATCCAGTATGCTTTGGCGCAGAAACGCAAATCGGTCACGATCGTGCATAAGGGGAATATCATGAAGTACACCGAAGGAGCGTTTCGAGACTGGGGTTACAGTGCCGCGGAGCGTATTTTTGGGGATAAAGTTTACACGTGGGCGCAGTGGGAGCGCACCAAGAAGGAGAAGGGCGAATCAGCGGCTAACGACGAACAGCAGGCGGCGCTGGCGGCGGGCCGCGTCCTCATCAAAGACGCCATCGCCGATATCACTCTCCAGCAGGTCTTAACCCGTCCGGCCGACTTCGACGTAATCGCCACCCTGAATCTGAACGGGGATTACCTCTCAGACGCGCTGGCCGCGCAAGTGGGCGGGATTGGTATTGCTCCCGGTGGGAATATTAATTACGTCACAGGTCACGCGATTTTCGAAGCGACACATGGCACGGCGCCAAAATACGCGGGCAAGGATGTCGTAAATCCGGGATCGGTCGTTCTCTCCGGCGAGATGATGCTCCGCTACCTCGGCTGGGGCGAGGCTGCGGATCTCATCCTCAAGGGGATCAACGGCGCCATCGCGTCCCGAAGAGTGACGTACGATTTTGCACGGCTCATGGAAGGGGCTGTCGAAATCAAGTGTTCCGAGTTTGGCGACAACATGATCCAGCATATGTAGCCGGGGAACCCGATGGGCGTGCTGCCAGTATACAATCCATTTGCCGCGCTCTCGTTGATCGCCGCGCCAACGGTCCTGACGAATGCAGCGTCCGTGCTGGCGCTCAGCACGAGCAACCGTTTTCTCCGCGCGAGCGAAAGGATGCGCGCTCTTTTTACCGAATTGGGCGCCTCAAAAAGCAGCCGTCCAGCCGAGGATACGGCCATGCTTGTGCGCCAGGTGGGCGGGTTAAGCGGCAGGCGGTCTGGATGTTCAGCGCTCCGCGCGGGACTTGTGTCGCGCTCGGCGCATTCGGTTTTGCGAGTCTCATTTCCATCCTCGGCGCCGCGCTTGCCTCTTCCGAGCAAACGCATGGATGGTCGTACCCATTTACAATTCTCGGCTTGGGAGCCGGTTTCTTGGGGGCTGGCGGACTTTTGTGAGGCTGCATGCATCTCTTCAACGCCACGCGGCTCTCTATGAAAAACATCCAAGAAGAGGCCGCATTGCTGCGCGAACGGCACAAAAGCCTGCTTCCGTGGGAATCGTGCGCCGGGAGGACTTGTCGGCGGATGCGCTAGATGTTAGCATGAACATGTTTCGATGGATCACCCCGCTTCTCTTCCCGCTCCGATCCTTGGGCGGGGAGCCGTCGCGAATCCGCCCAATCGCTTCGAGCGGCTCGTCGTTGAACTCGACCCGGAATCCCAGTTCGACGATGACGGAGAGCGCATCCTTCCCCGCACGCTCTTTTTGCGGGACCATTCGCAATCGATTCTAAACTATAACGAGTCGCCTGATGTCTCCTTCAAGGTCGGCATCAATCCGTACCGGGGGTGCGAACACGGCTGCGCCTACTGTTACGCCCGTCCCACTCACGAATACGCCGGATTTTCCGCAGGACTCGACTTCGAGTCGCGCATCCTCGTAAAAGAGGCCGCCCCGGAACTGCTTCGAGCTGAACTGTCGCGCAAAAGCTGGAAGCCCCAGACGATCGGTATGAGCGGGGTCACGGATTGCTATCAGCCGGTCGAGCGTCGGCTCGAGCTTACACGCCGCTGTCTCGGCGTGCTGGCCGAATTTCGTAATCCGGTGACGCTCATCACGAAAAATCATCTCGTTACGCGCGACATCGATCATCTCGCCAGCCTCTCGCGGCATGGAGCTGCGATGGTTGCGATTTCCGTGACCACCCTTGACGCGGATCTCGCAAAGGTCCTCGAACCGCGCGCCTCGACGCCCTCGCGAAGGCTTGCAGCCATCCGCGAGCTTGCTTCTGCCGGCATACCCGTTTTCGTCATGATGGCCCCGGTCATCCCGGGGCTTACGGATTATGAGATGCCGGCGGTGTTCCAAGCCGCCGCGGAAGCGGGCGCGTTCGACGCCGGGTACACTCCGCTTCGGCTGCCGGGCGCCGTCGCTCCGCTCTTCGAGGCCTGGCTGGAAGCGCATCGGCCGGCAATGAAAGAGAAAGTCTTGGGGCGAGTCCGCTCCATGCGAGGCGGTCGTATGAACGATCCCCGATTTGGATCCCGTATGTCGGGCGAAGGATTCTATGCCGGGGAAATGAAAACCCTTTTCGCCGCAGCCAGGCGCAGAGCGGGACTTCCGGCCAAGGAGAAGCGGCCCCTTTCGATCGATGCATTCGCAGTCCCTTCGCCGCAAATGACCCTCTGGTGAAGGCGCCCCTGCTTCACAGGGTCGTTTCGGACGGGATAAAAAGGCGAACGATTGCGCTTGGCAAAGCTGTGGGTTTCCGATAAAAACACCTTCCGCTGGGAAAGGATACAGATGTTGACCTTAACGACGTCGAAAACTCCGCTACGCGTATTGCAAAGGCCCGCGGTCGTTCGACGTCGGAATGCCTGATTGGTGAGAGCGCCCGCGCCCGATTCTCCAGTCGTCGAATCAACTCCGCCCCGCATACGCAACACAAGAAACTGATCGGAGCCTCCATGAAATTCCAAAACATTCGAAAGCCACTCTCACAGCATTCCAGACCCGCCCGAGGCATCACTCCTGCAGCCCTCTCCGTGGGCATTGCTGCCCTCTTGGGATTTGCCGCCCTCGGCCATGGAGCTGCCGTGGTCTCGACATGGGGCGGCGCGACGAGCGGTGCGTGGGAAGTGGATGCAAACTGGAGCAATGCGCCCGCCATGGGCGGGTTCCCCAACGATGGCAACGGCGGCGTCGCGACCTATGATGCAACAATCGATGCGACCGGCTCCCCATATACCGTAACGCTCGGCACCACCGACACGGTCGAACATTTCCGGCTCAATTCGGCGAATGCCGTCCTCTCGATTACGGCTGGTGCATTTACCGCAAATACTGGTATGGACCTCGTCGCTGGGAGCCTCACTCTGAACGGAGGAACGATCGGTAACAGCGCCATAAACGCGGCGGCTGGAACTTTGAATTTCGGCGCAAACTCCAACAACCTCCTTACTGGCGTAACGGTGAATGGGGACTTGAATCTCGCCACTACGGGCGCGGTGACGCGAATCGCCGGAGGCACGAACTTCACGCAGGCGCACCTTGCCGCCAACGCAACCTCCCTTGGCTTTGCGCCGGGAGAGAACTTGACCGGCGCGATC
>JBBSFI010000084.1:0-14690 GCA_038238905.1 Chthoniobacterales bacterium
CAATCGGCGCAGGTCCTCGCGATAGTAGATCTGGCCGAAATTGGCGGTGATCGAGTCGGGAAACCGCCTGTAAGTGATGGCGACCTGCTTTTGATCTACAGGCGCGTTGCCGACCAAGTATTGAAGCTGCTTCTCGATATTTTCAAAAACGGACGAGCGGTTGGAAGAATCTTCGTGGAAGACTCCGAAGCCTTCGAGCCAGCGGTGCGGAAGATATGCGTCGAGCGACTGGTCATAAAGGGCTGCCACCATCTCCGCAGCGGCCTTGTGAGAGTCGGGTCCAGTAATCACAGCCGTCCATGTCTCCTTCCGCGCAGGCTCCAGCTTGGAGACGAAATGTTCCCATTTGATTGTGAGCTTCTTATTGCTCCACGGAACGTCCACCTTGTGCGATGTAAGGTAGGCGCGGTTCTCTCGGACCATGGTCACATGGAGTGTGAAGCCGCCACGCATCGATTCAGTGACCGCTTGCTTCACCGCCGCCTGCGTGGAGCCTTGGGCCGTCCAGAAGCTTTGAAGTATCTTGTGCCGGTGCTCGATCTCGATGAACGCGCGGCCTTGATCGTAGCCCGTGCCCCACAGCGCCATATACTCTTCGCCTGGCTCGACCGTCCATTTCGGAGCCGCCACCAGGTTTGGGATTTTGATAGGCAGCGCCTTGGCGTCGGGGGCAAGCACCCGGAGCGAAAGCTGCGCAGTTACTTTTTTCCCGAAGCCATCCTTTGTCTCCAGCGTGGCGCGATAGAGCCCGGCTGGCAGCTTGAATTCCAGATTCGATTTGCCGGCGCCATCGGTTGCGAATGGCCGCTCGACAATCATTTCCGCTTGCTCCCATGAGTCTGGATTCGATGGGTCTGAATGGACGTTTGGATTCAGCCCCCGACCGGCGCCATCCAGCTCACTTGAAAAGCCGCTGTAGCCAGGGAGGTTTGGCCGGACCACTTTCACAGGCTGTTTTAGGCTCCATATCTTCACCGTCCCGTCGGCGTGGGAGCCTTCGCCATCGAGCGACTGTGTGGTTGCGCGGATCTCGACGGGTTTGTCCACGGTGAGCCACTCATCTGCGGAAAGCGTCGCCTGGATCGAAGCGAAGCCAATATTTACCGATCGCTGTGCGGAACGTGTTTCGCCGGTGGTGTCCGTGACATCCGCAAACACAGAGTACTGGAAAGTCGGCTCGTCTTTCTCGGACACTGCGGGGTCTGGTCTCGCCAGGAAGTTGATGGCGAAACTGCCGTCCGGCTTTGTGACCGCGATTCCGTGAGCGATCTCCTGCCCGCCCTGGGAGGGAATGGGCCGCCACCAAAAGCGCATTCCCCACCAAGCCGGAAAGCGAACCTGGCGGACAACCCGGTAGCGGACCTTTGCATCGCCGATCGCTTCACCGCTGTAACCGGTCGCCTTTCCTTCGACGCCCACTTGGGCGTTCAGTTTTGCCGGCCCTTTCGGCGGGTCGATCGACACCTGAAATTTAGGGCGCTTGTATTCTTCCACGTTAAACACTGCGTTTCCGAGCGGACCATGATCCACACGCAGCATCATGCTTCCCGCGAGGCGGTCGCGCGGCGCCGTGAAGCTGCCCGCAAAAGAGCCGTAATCGTTGGTGCGGTGCGCCTGTTTCGCGATCTCCTTCCCGTTCGCATCGTTAAGTAGAACCGTGATCTCCTGCCCTCCCAGCGCCTTGTAATTGTCCTTGGTGCGATCCGCGCGCAGACAGATTCCCTTGTACTGAATCGTCTGGCCAGGCCGATAGAGTGAGCGATCAGTAAAGAAAACAGTTTGCGTCGAGACATCCGTTGGCCCGCTGGCCTGCTGTGTATAGATATCGCTGGCAGCCGCAAGTTGCTGGTCTTTGTAATTCACAAATGCGAAGACCGAGTGTCCCGCCGGAATGGGCGCCGCAAACAGGCCATTCCGGTCCGTCTTGGTCTTGTGTTTTTCGTTGTAATGCTCGCCCTCACTCGACCAGATCGCGACTTCGGCGCCCTCGATTGGCTCTCCGGAAAGCGCGTCCAGCACAAATCCTTCCACCTGCGGCTCGCCGATGCGGTTGCGGATTATGAGCGCCAGGTTGCTCACCCAGAAGTCGGTTACTGTGACGACGTTATTATTTGCGCCGAAACCGGCGTCCGGACTCGCAATGAGCAGATAGAAACCCGGCGGCAGATCTTTTGGCGCGGGCACTTGTTCGAGCCGCTCCCGGAAATCGGGGGTGGGCGGCAGCTTTACGGGCCATTCCCGCTCAGGCTTGCGGCGCAGGAGCTCCTCACGCTGGTCAAACTGGATCGACTCCGGCCTGCCGCGATGAGTCGCAAGCTCTTTTGAATAATCGACGCGAACGGCGCGAAAATGGATCTCGCCGATGTTGCGATAGTGCACCGAAATATCCGGCCACGGCGCATTCCAGATGCGCTCGGTCTCTACGCGGGCGGACTTTGCTTCGATCTGCTGGATCAGATTATAGCAGAGCTTGCCGCCGATGCTTTCGGGGAAGGCGCCGACTGCCAGCTTTGCCGTCTCATGCGCTGATGCGGGGTTGCCCTCCTGTTCGAGCAGAGACGCGAGATCGTACCGCGCCCATGCGGAGATTTCGTGATTGGCGCATTCTCCGACGAACCGTTCGAGAGCCGTCTTGTAGCGGGCGTCTTTTTGTTCGCCAAATGCCTTGTTGTGTCCAAATTCGAGTCGCGACAATTCCGCGTGCAGAAAAGCCGATTTGTCCGCGTCTTCAGCGTGGAATCGCAGGAGGTCCTGAAAGAGTCGGACGGCCCGGAGCGTGAGCGATTCCGTGTCGGTTGAAGCCGGCTCCCATTTGATGAAGTCGCTTGCAGGTGCGAAAATTGGGCTCTCCGCCTGCAAGTCGAAGCTGTCCTCGGCCTTGTTGCCTGCCTGCTCGCCCGACATGTAGAAGGCGAGCGCTTCGTGTGCAATAAAGTCGAAGAGCGTCGGGCGGTAGCTGTCGGGAACCGTTCCCTTTTCAAGCAGCGCGTCGTACGATGCGATCGGAATGGATTTAAGCTCAGCGCTGGCTGAGAGCGCCTTCGTGAATTGCTTGTCGATCTCAGCGAGCATCCGCGGCAAATCCCAGCTTGTGATGTCGTTGCCGGGCGCCTCGGCCGTCGTGCTGCGGCGGATAAACCGATACCGATTTTGTTGAAAATAGTGCCAGTACCAATCCGCGAGGATCGCATTGAGCACCGGGACCATCTCCTTTGGCGCCTTTGCAATTTCCGCTTCGAGCCGGGTGATCTTCTCTTCCGCCTTGCCTCCTTGGATCTCGCCTTCGAGCGCGATGCGCCGCGCGATGGCCTTGATCGCTTCGGGATATGCCTTGTCCTTCACGGCTGCTTCGGCGATCGGCGCAAGTTTTTCGATAGCGGTCTTTGGGAGCCCTTTGCTGACAGCGTCATCGACCTCCTTCCATTGCGCCTCCGGGGCGCCGGAGGCGAGCGAGGAGAGTAGAACAAAGAGAAGCGCTGAGAGCAAGGCTGGGGAAAAGGATTGTTTCATAAGCGGAGACGAGGTGAATACTTCCGGGAGCGCCGGGAAATTAGGCCGTTGTCATTCTGCCGGGTCGGGCGCCCCGAAGAAAGCTCTATGTCACTTTCCGCAGGGCCACGCCCTCCGACCCCGCCCGCATCCTCCGGCGCCGCGCTCGAGCCGAGCTTCAGCGAGCCGCTTCGCGTCTTCCCATGAGCGCTAGAATCCGCCCTTTCTTTGCTTCGTAGTCGAGCGCATGGAACGTCCGGATTTCATCCACCCGGCGCGCCCCGTTCAGCGCGTCGAGGTATCGGGTGTAGCGCTTCGCAAGTTCCGATGTCTCAAGATACCGTCCGCGCAGATTGGGGTCGGCGTAAGCCTTGGGGTTATGCCGGGAGAAAAGATGGAATCGCAGCCAGCGCCGATCGAGCTGCGAGACGCGCTGCGATTTGCGAAAGAACGCCACGAAAAGCAGGAGCACCAGATAGGTGTCCACCTGCGCCTGCAACTCCAGATTGCGCGCGAAATCTTCCGCGGCGATTTCGCGCACGCCGCGTTGGAAATGGAGCGCGGCGTGCAGGGCGTGATTGATCTCTTCGACAAAAGCGATGAGCGATTCGATGTTATCTTCGCTCAATCCCCGGCGCGGGTCGTGGCGCTCCAGTTGCTCGATGAGCCATTGCGAATAGTAGATGCCAACATGGAGGCGGCCGTCCGCTGTGCGCAGAAAGGTCCGCGCCAGTTCGCTCAATTCGCGCGCGGATGCGCCAGCCAGGCGGCTGAGCTGGCCGCACCGCTGTCTGCCGATGAGGCACTCCTCCAGATTGATGCCTACAGTGGCGTAAGTCCGCTCGAAGAGGGACTGGATCTCGCTGAAGAGGGTGGCAGCCACGGTTTGCGTTAGCCGAGCAAAAGATTGGAAGAGCCGCCGTCATCCAGATGGAGCAGGGTGCCCGCGAGCCGATTGAGCGCCAGGCGCGCTTCGTGGAAGCTGTCCGAGAGCGCCTCGAAAAGCTCCGTCATCTTGAAGGTTCGCGCGATGCGATGCTGCGCGAGGGCGCCGAAGCTCGATCTGCCCATCTCCTCGTAGAAAGAGAGGGCCGGCGCCCCGCGCTGCCATCGGCTCTCGACGGTTTCGTGGAAGATGCCGGTGATGAACAGCGCGTAGTTGCCCATGTGCGCTCGGATGAGAAACTCCTGGTGCGGGGATGCATTGCGCAGCGCAATGAGCATGTCGCTTGCGTACTGGATCGGCCCGCTCCTGCCGTCGGCTGGCGAACGGAGCCGGGCCGTATGCGAGAAATGCTCCAGAAGCGACGCCACGTAATCGCTGGCCTCACGGTGGTTAAGGCCTGTCTCTTTTAATACATGTCTGACCAAAATGTAGAAATAGAGTTGCGGCGAAATGCTCAACGGTCCGCCGCGATCGAGCACCGTTTGAAATAACCTCGGGTCATCGAGTATAGTGTCCCGCGTCTCCGCATCCGTGAGCAATTCCACCAGCGTAACTGAGTCCCTTTCGCTGCGCGCAAGCGCTTTGACAATGAAATCGAAATCCTCCGCGGTGAACCGGTCCCGACAATTTGCTTTAATCATCGGGAGTTGCACATCAGCATTCTGCGTGCCCAATCCAACGCCCCTTCGGCGGACGTAACTTTTCATGCGCCATTTTTTCTACGCAGTCGTCGCCATCGTGTTCGGCCTTCTCGCCGCGCTCGGCTGGTACGTTTACGATCGCGGTTTGACGAGGCATTGGCGCAATTACTTGGTCCATCAGTTTCGCGCGAAGGGCTTCGAGGTGTCGATGAAACGGGTTACGCTCAATCCGTTCCGCGGATTGATCGCGCAGGAGGTGAAGATCTACGATGTCCACAACCGGTATCACGTGCTGGCCATTATAGACGATGTCACTCTCGGTGTAAACTATGCAAACGCCATTCGCGGAAAGCCGTTTCTCGATTCGATCGATTTGCGCGATGCGCGCCTCTCCCTTCCGCTCGATCTCGCCGATCCGCGCAGCGAGACGGTCGATATCCTGCACTTGTACGCGCGGCTGTTCTTTCCGCCGCAACAAATCTTCCTATCGCGTGGTGAGGCGGAGATCAACGGCGTGCGCGTCGCTGCGAGCGGCAAGCTGATCAACTCGCAGGCGTGGTCGTATGAGCGGCCGCTCCGCCAGTCGCCCGGAGCTGTATTTGCGCCGATTGCCGCATCGCTGAAACAGGTCCGCTACGATAACGACCGCCATCCGCTGCTGTCGATCGAGTTTAGCGGCGACCTGCTGCGCCCGGAGCGCATCGCCGCCAAAGTGCGGCTTCAAGCCTCCGGCCTCCATCGGGGCCGGTGCCACATCCGGCAGATCGACCTTGCGGCGAGCTGCCGCGGGGGCATTGCCGAGCTGCAGCAGTTGGATGCGACGGATGCCAGCGGCGGCGAGCTTCACGCTTGCGGCACGTACGATCTCGGCACGCGCGCTCTTTCCTATCATGTGAGATCGAGCTTCGACATTCAATCTGCGAACGCAGCGTTCAAAATAACAAAAGCGCTCGACGACTTTGTGTTTCATGAGCCGCCCCGGTTCGAGGCTATGGCTCAAGCCTCGCGCGACTCGAAGAGCGGACAGTGCGTGACAGGCCATGTCGCACTTGCCAGCTTCAGCTATCGCGGAGCAGAGTTTCGCAACCTCATCGCGGATGGCTCGGCGGATGGCAGTCGATGGAGCCTGCGCCACGCGCGCATCGAATACGGCGGGGCCGCTCTTTCCATCGACGCGGTGCAGGGCGCGGAGAGACTGCGGGCGGCCCTTCACGGCAGCTTCGATCCGCGAGCCATCCGTCCGTTTTTAGCCGCCCCCGCAGCGGCCTGGATGTCTCAGTTCGAGTCCCGCCCCCCGCCTGAATTAAATCTGGAGATCGGAGGGCCAAACCTTGCAATCGGCGCGATCACTGCCGATGGGGATGCGCGGTTTGACAAGGCTACGATCATGGGACGCGCGGTCGCGGGTAGTTGCCCGGTCCACATTGCCGATGGAGTGCTGAGCGTTCAGTCGCCCGCGGAGAGCGCTGATCCTTGGAAAGTTGCCTATGATTTCAAAAGCGATGAAGCAAAAGCCGGCCACGAGTAGCAACCGCGCCGCCGGTCGCAAGGTTCGTATTGCGCCGAAGAAAAAGAAGGGCGCCGCGTCGGATTCGGATGCGCCTGCGATGCTTGGGGCGCATGTGTCGATCGCGGGCGGAGTCGATCAGGCGATCCATCGTGCGATCGCGGTGGGATGCACCGCGATGCAAATATTTGTTAAGAATAACATGCAATGGTTTGCCTCGGCGCCGATCAAGCCGACGGAGTTGGACGCCTATCGCGCGCATGCGGGAAAACTGGCGTTTGTGATGGGACACAGCGGCTATATGATCAATCTAGCTGCGGTAAATCCGGATTTCCTGGAAAAATCCCGCCGCGCCTTGCGTGATGAATTGGAGCGCGCCAACCAGCTTGGCCTGCCGTTTCTCGTATTGCATCCCGGCGCGCATATGGGCGCGGGCGTCGAGCAGGGCCTCAAGCGAGTCGTGGAAAGCATAGACATCGTGCTTTCCGCGATCCCGGAGATAACAACACGGATCGCGCTTGAGACAACGGCGGGGCAGGGGACGTGTCTCGGGGCGGAGTTCGAGCACCTCGCATTTATTTTGCGTGAGAGCGGTCATCGCCGGAGGCTATGTGTTTGCGCCGACACCGCACATCTTTTCGCGGCCGGCTATGATATCTCGACGGAAGACGACACGCGGCGCGTCTTCGAGCAATTCGACCGCACAGTCGGCCTGGGGCGCCTCGCAGGGATTCACTTAAACGACTCGAAGACTGCACTCGGTTCGCGGGTCGATCGCCACGAGCACATCGGCAAGGGCCGGATCGGCTTGCCAGCCTTTCGCTGGATCATGCGCTCCGCAGAGCTGCGTTCGCTCCCCAAGGTGCTCGAAACGCCGAAGGGAAAGGAGATGCAGGAAGATGTGGAGAACCTGGCGATCCTCCGAGGATTGGCCGGGAACTGAAGGCCTACTCGTTCGCTTGCAGAAAGCCTTCCAACTGCCGGATTCGCGTCGGATGGCGCATTTTGCGCAAGGCCTTTGCTTCGATCTGGCGGATGCGCTCGCGGGTGACTTTGAATTGACGCCCGACCTCTTCGAGCGTCCGGCTGTAGCCGTCCACAAGTCCGAACCGCTGTTCCAGCACCTGGCGTTCGCGCTCGGTGAGGGTGTCCAGCACGTCGCGAATCTTTTCCTTAAGGATCGTGATCGCCGTGACGTCGCTCGGGTCTTCGGCGGATGTATCGGGGATGAAGTCGCCGAAACTCGTGTCGTCGCTTTCGCCCACGGGCGATTGCAGGGAGATCGGTTGCTGCGCCATCTTAAGGACGGCGCGCACCCGCTCGACGGGAAGATTGATTTCCTCGGAGACTTCCTCCGGCGTCGGCTCGCGGCCATAATCCTGCACAAGCTGCTTCTGCACCCGCATCAGCTTGTTGATCGTCTCGATCATGTGCACCGGTATGCGGATCGTGCGCGCTTGATCTGCGATCGAGCGGGTGATCGCCTGCCGGATCCACCAGGTCGCATACGTGGAAAACTTATAGCCGCGGCGATACTCGAACTTCTCCACGGCCTTCATGAGGCCCATGTTCCCCTCCTGGATAAGATCGAGAAACGACAGGCCGCGATTGGTATATTTCTTTGCTATCGATATAACAAGCCGCAGGTTCGCCTCGACCATCTCGGTCTTGGCCTTCAACGCCCGGCGCAGCGAATGTTTCATCTCCTTGTAGTCGGCGCGAAATTCTTCGGAACTCATCCACGTCCGCATCTGGATCTCCTTCAGTCGGGCGGGACCATCGGATTTCAAGCTCTCCTTCGAGCCTTTGGGATTCCGCGCGGGCAAATCCAGCAGTTGGGCCACCTCCCGGTCTGTCTCCTCAGCCAGATAAACGAACTCCTCGGTGACCTTTTGCTTGAAGAAAAACTTCGGGTATAACTTTTGCACCGTCGAGTGCGCCTTCTCGAAGTCTTGATACGATTTCGCTTCGTGATTCTTCCCCCCGTGCGCGATATAGCTTTTGTAAGCCGAAGTCGTCGCGCTGGCGGCCTCCTCCAGGAGCGCGACAAATTTCGGGAGCTGCTTCATATAGCGCTCCCGGCTCTCGATTTTCTTGTCGAGTATCACGCGATCGAAGCGTTCGCGGCCTTCGATTAATTTCTGCGCCAGGTCGATGTACAGGCGCACGGTGAAGCCATACTTGTTAAGGTGCTGCTGGACGCAGAGTTCCGCCTCCTCGATCCGCTTTGAAATCTCCACCTCCTGCTCGCGTGTAAGCAGCGGCACCTGCCCCATCTGCTTCAAGTACATCCGCACGGGATCGTCCAGGATATCGAGCTTCGACTCGCTCTTCTCCTCTTCCTCCTCCTCCTGGTCGCCGCTTTTCTTTCCGTCTTTATACCGATCCACATCCGAGGGATCGATGATGTCGATCTCGAGCGACCGGATTCGGTTCATGATCGCCTCCATCTCGTCCGGATCGTTTAGTTGATCCGGCAAAGCCTCGTTCAGGTCGTCGAAGGTGAGATAGCCCTGCTCCTTCGCCAATTTGACGAGGTCGCGCATCTTCTCCTGCACCTCCGCGAGATCGAGCACGCTGATCTGCGGGGCGCCGGCGGCTGGCGCCGGCGTCACGCTCGCTGGGCTTTTCCCGTTCTTCCCGTGGGCATTTGAGACCGCGCTTTTCCTGGCCTTTACCGCAACTGGAGCGCCGTTGGAGGATCCTGCAGGACTTGAGCTGGCTTCATCGCGGGAATCCGAAGCGCCGGCCTCGCCCGCCGCAGGGCGTTTTGGCGCCGCAGCCCGCCGGACGGCTTTGGGCGTCCGCTCCGCCGTTTCCCCTTCTTCCGCAACAGGCGCCTCTTTTTTGCCGGGCTTTGGTTGTTTCTGCGAAACTTTCGGAGCGGTATCGGGCGCTTTGCCGGGTTTTGGAGGGGCGTTCTTCGGAGTGGACTTGGGCATACCGCGGCGTTTAAAAATATTTATCCCCGCCTCTCTGGGGCAATACTTGCGCCTCAGAGAGGCGGGGATAAAGGCCGCGGAATATCCAAGAGGCATTTTTGGAGGTCAACTAATTCTTTTTGAACGGCCCGCGATTCCTCCACTGTGAGCACCGGATCCCGCAATCGAGCCTTCAGGGAGTCGATGCGCCGGCCGTATTGCCGCCGCGCAATCTGGTTCCAGCAATCCTGCACGATCGTGAGCGGATTATTCGGGGGGGAGTCCTCGAAGAGGGCGGAGACCACGTTGCCCTCCTCCGTATTAAGCGTGGCGAGAAACGCGGGCAATGCGGCGGTGCTGGCGCTGTTGATATTGGCTTCCAGAAGCTTGAGCACGGGGGCGGCGTCCGGCTCCCTCGCGAGCAGCTCCTTCCATGGCGCTTCGAGCAGCCATGTGCGCGCAGCCCCATCGTGCAGCGCCGCGAGAGCGAGCAGTCGGAGCGACGGATCGAGCGGCGCCTGCGCCGACTCGGCGGCAACTCCGCTCTCCTGCCGCTGGCGTGCGGGCGCCCTCACGAGCTTTGCAAACTCATGAAAGGATATCTCCAGCTTTTGGGATGCCCGGTTCATCACGGCCTCCCGCAGCACGGCATCGTGTATCATCCCGGCATACCCGCCCACCTTACGCGCCGCTCTCACGCGGCCTGCCGGTGTCGCAAAGTCGGGGCGGGCTGATAGCCGCTTCAGTATGAAATCGAAGAAATCCCCCGCCGCCGCCACTCGCTCGAGGAAAACCGCCGCGCCCTGTGTGCGGATCAGCGAATCGGGATCTTCGCCCGGCGGCATCTCCACGATCCTCACGGATAGATTCTCCGCGAGCAGCAGCGCCACCGAGCGCTCCGCCGCCTTTTCGCCTGCGGCGTCCGCATCGAAGCAGAGCACCACCTCATCCACATAGCGCCGGAGCATATGGGCCTGCTGCTCGGTGAAAGCCGTGCCCTGCGGCGCGATCACATTCTGGACCCCGGCTTGAAAGGCGACGATGAGATCGATCTGTCCCTCGCATACGATGGCCGATTGTTTATCGATCAGGGCGCGTTTGCTCCGGTGCAGGCCGAAAAGGACAGCCCCTTTGGTGAAGAGAATGGTCTCGGGCGAGTTTACATACTTCGCCGCCTTCGGATCGGCCTTTAGCACCCGCCCGCTGAAGGCGATCACTTCGCCATGGTCGTTGCAGATCGGAAACATTACCCGATTGCGAAATCGATCGTAAGAACGCGAACCGCGGCTCCGCGCCGGTTCTCCCTCGTCGTCCCGCTCCCGCGCCAAGCCGCTCTGGACAAGCTCATCCTCCGTGTAGCCGCGCTGCCGGGCCCAACCCGAAAAGGCATCCCACGAATCCGGCGCATAGCCGAGGCGCCATTCGCGCGCGATCTCCGCGCCCAGCCCTCGATTCTTCAGGTAATCGCGGGCCGCATGCGCGCCTTGCGACTTGAAGAGTTGCTGGTGAAACCAGCCTGCCGCCTCCGCGTGCAGTTCAAGCAACCGATGGCGCAGCGTGTGGCGCGCCTGGTCTTCCGCGCTCAGTTCCGCCTCCACGATCCGGATGCCAGCCCGCTCGGCCAGCTTCCGCGCTGCCGCCATGAACTCGATATGCTCGTAATCCATCACAAACCGGAACACCCCGCCGCCCGCTCCGCAGCCGAAGCACTTGAACATCTGCCTGTGCGGACTCACCGTGAAAGAAGGGGTCTTTTCCTGGTGAAATGGGCAGAGGGCCCGGTACGCCGGGCCCGCTTTCTTCAGTGGGAAATACCCGTTGATCACCTCCACGATGTCATTCGCGGCGGCGATTTGTTCGATGGTCTCGGGTGGAATAAGCGGCACGCTGGACTCCTCGCTGGGGAGGACGCCGAGTTTCGCCGAACCGGCAGGAGGCGCAAGCAGCGTCCTCCGCATTCGCGCATCGCGAAACGGCGCACTGGACGAACGGCGTCCGGCCATCCACCGTTGCCCGCTCGATGCCCTCCTTCGCGCGCATTCGTTATCTCCTAAAGATTCGCTGGAACGAGCGGCGCTCCCGCTCGCGCCTGCTCGGCTGCGGCATCCACCCCGGAGATCTCGCGATCGATTGCGGAGCCAATGTCGGCGAAGTCACCGCTCTCATGCGTTCGCGGGGCGCGATCGTCCACGCCTTCGAGCCAAATCCGTTTGCCTTCGATGCGCTCCAAAAGCGTTTCGCCGCCGAACCCGCCGTTCAATGCCGGCAGGAAGCCGTCTCCGACGCACCCGGACGCGTGAAGCTCTTCCTGCACGAGCACTCGACGAGCAACCCCGTCCTCTGGTCGGTCGGCTCCTCCATGCTCGCGGAAAAAGCCAATGTCAGCCCGGACGAATTTGTCGAGGTCCCCGCCATCGATCTCGCTGATTACATCTTCGCGCTCTCCCGCCAGGTGAAGGTGGTGAAGATCGACATTGAAGGAATGGAATGCCGCGTCCTCCGCCGCATTCTCGACTCGGGAGCGATCGAAAAGATCGACCGAGTCTTTGTCGAGACACACGACAACCGGATCCCTGCCCTCCGCGAAGAGACGGAATCCCTGCGGCGCGTCATCAAGGAGCACGGACTGCGCAAAAAGATCGACCTGTCGTGGATGTGAGGCGGGGTTGCGTGTTACTTGTGCGCAGGCCCGAATGGTTCACGCGCCGGTGTCCTTCTCCGCAATGACGCATGGCCTCTTCGTCAGTGAAGATGGAGGAGGGAAATGGCGAGAAATCCGCGGCACGCTAGCCACAAAGACATCCGCCGCGTTTGGCGCGCACAAGGTCGTCGCCTTGATTCCAACCGGAATAACGCGAGCCAGGTTGTCGGAATTGACCATCCCAGAGAGTCCAACAGGGTTCCAAATCATTAAGTTTGCCACTCCTCAGACCGGCTTGGCTTCGCCTGTTTTCCGGAGCAAATACGGGATCATCGAAAAGACTTGAACGAGAATGGCGCAGGCGCCGGGCGCTGCGCCGCCGAGAGGATGCGTCCGGAGGTGGTCGGTCGAGTCCAATCGGCGGCGAGATGCCGCCACGTTGTTGTTGGTGATGTCAAAGAGCGAGGGATCGCACGGGGACGATCCGAGGAGCCGGGAGATGTCCGGCATCGGGCGGCTAGCGCCCGGCGTAGAGCGGGACGGACGGCGTCATAGGCGCGGGGGATGTTGGGGCGGTGTGGTTGCGGTCGCATTCAACGCCTCGTTCCAGAACAGCGGCTCCGCCGATTCCTCCTCGTTCCAGGGCGATGCCCTTCGCTAAGGTATTCTGCCCCGATGGGGTGTCAGATGGGGGGGATTTGGGGATTGGGGCGTCGGCAGGTGGTGGCGGAGGTGTGGCGGGTTTGCGGCGGGAGCGCGGGGTGTAGTCTTCGGGGAAGGAGAGTTTGAGCAGGGCGATGGAGGCGCGCCAATTGCCGGAGGCGGAGGCTTTCATGATGTTTTCGAGCTGCTGTGCGCGATGGAGTTCGCGGGCTATCGAGATGACGGAATCCAGATCGGGGTCGGCGCGCCGCCATTCGTTGAGGGTGCTTTCGAGGAGGCCGGCCCTGGCGCACGCGGCGCCATTTGTGTAGCCGGACGCGATGTGGAGGCAGATGCGGGTGAAGAGTTCGTCGCTGTATTCGACGGGCTTGCCGCGTCGCGAGAGCGCGAGGGCAAGGGCTTCGCGGGTGGCTGGGGAGGGTTCGGACGGTTCTTCTGGGGGAATGGACGGGCGTTGGGGTGAAGCCCGAGTTCCGCGGGTTTCCTCCGATCTGGCGAAGCCTTCTGCGAGAGCTTGGAGTTCGCCGTAGCTCACGGTGGTGTTCATGCGTTGGAGCATGGCGGGCGTTAAGGACGCGGCCATTCCTTCGAGTGTGGCGTCGGTGCAGTGGAGCGGGACGCCAGCTTGTGCGAAGACGGCGCGCAGGTCGGCTACGCTGCTCCGGCTGGGCGCCGATTCGAGCTCGGACGCGGGGGTGATGGGGGTTTTGGATTGTGGGCTGTATTTGCTGCGATTTGGTTTGTTCATAACGCAGAAAGGATGGACCCGGTTTTTTGGGACTTGGGCGGATTCCCGATTTCCTCCGAGTTCCGCCGGATCTCGCGGGGGTTTCCTTCGAGTTTCTCCGGTTGACGGGTTCTCGCGGGGGGTAGGGTTGGGTTTTCGTGGGTTGCGTGTTACTTGTCTCCAGGCCCGAATGGTCACGCGGAGGCGCGGAGGGCGCGGAGGGGGGAGGGATGGCCCCTCCCGCCTCCGGCGTTGAGGGGTGAATGGCGATGCAGCAACGTTTTCCTGCCTCCATGCACTACCGAATCACGCTCGTGCAATCCGAAGAAGGCTGGGCGGTGTGGTGCGACGATCTCCCCGGGTGCTGCTCGCAAGGAGCCACGCGCGACATCCGGGAAGCCATCCACGAATACATCGAGGCGCAACAGGAGATCGAAGCACAATTTGGCACGCGCATTTTACACGAAGAAGTAACCATGTAGGCCGATGCCGAAACCTCCCGGCCTCGGATAGAAAGATGCGGTGCGGGCGTTGCAGAAAGCTGGCTTCGTCATCATGCGACACGGCAAGCACATCATCAGGAGGAACGGCGCCAGAACGGTGACCATCCCGCAGTCACACGACCATCCATGCGCTGACGATGGCAAGATCGCCAAGGATGCCGGTATACGCCGGAGGAGCTTCGCGAATTGCAGTGAGTTTCCGCCCGCGAGCGCTCCTTGTTCACGCGCAGCCTCCGGGGACTACGGCTTGCCAAGGGAGGCGGCTCACCCGCCAACCGACCCCCGCTCTCTCATGTGGTTAAAAACGTTCAAACGATAGGGTCATCAGAGACACTGAAGTTGCCCCAGTTTTCCGGACCCGTCGGCTTATGTTAAGTAAAAGTCGAAAAACATGAAAAGTAAAGTCCGAATTGAGAGAAGACCGCTATGATGAGGAGTTCAAGCAATCGGCCGTGGAGATGGTCGTTCGCGGGGGGAAGGCCGCTCTCCCATGTCGCTCGCGACCTGGGGGGCGAGCCGACGCTCCACCTTTGGAAGAAGAAGGCGCTCGATCGCCTTCCTCCCATTCAGCACGGCGCCAAGAGCATGAGCGCCCAGGAAATGGCGCAGGAGTTGCGCCTCCAGCAGAAGGAAATCGAGTGGCTCAAGCGCC
>JBBSFI010000085.1:0-13931 GCA_038238905.1 Chthoniobacterales bacterium
ATGTCGCCGGGACGCTTCTCACCCGCTACGACTACGATCTATGGGGCGGGCGGACGGCCACGCATCTACAAGGGAGCACCGACGCCGACTTCGGCTTCACGGGCCACTATTGGCATGCAAACAGCGGTCTGTGGCTCGCGCCGTACAGGTCGTATTCACCCGCGATGGGAAGGTGGATGAGCCGCATACCGACTACGGGACAGACCCTCTATCGTCGTCGCAACGGTGTACAATATAGCTTCGGTGCGGTCGGGCGGAATGGGTTCACGGTGGAAGCAGGTTGCGGCTGGTGCGGCTCGGGATATTCTTGAGCCATCGTGACCTGCGCTTTGGTTGTCACTGCCGGACATAGCAGCGTCTAAGCGCGGCAAGGGCTGGCTCCCAAGCTCGCTCGCCAATGAGATGGCTGCGCATCCATCGAATAAGCTTCACCCCGCGCTGGGTCAAACGTTCCACTGCCCAATATACGAACGGGAGCTTAAGATTATTTCGCGCCAGCTCCGCTTTCAGTTTGGCCAAGCGCGCCCGGCGGACAAAGTTCCGGCTTGTTTTTGATTTGCTCAGCGCTTTCAAGCAACCTCTCCATCAACAGGCACAGGTTGTAGTGTAGTCCGCTGTAATTAAAGCGGAGTATGCTTGCTTGACTGGTTTCCGATGTTAGTATAGTCGGATGCGAATTGCTTTGCCGATAGAACTGACTACCGTCGATCGCTCCCGTCTGGAGAAGTCGATCCAAAGCCCGCTGACCCCGCGGCGTCTGGCTGAACGTTGCCGGATTGTCTTGCTGGAGGCGGACGGGAAAAGAAATTAGCAAATTGCGGCGACCCTTGGTTAGTCCGAAGACAAAGTGGGACGCTGGCGCTCGCGCTTTGCGAAAGCGGTAGGGCGGGCATTGAGCAAGATGCCGCGGCACGTGGTCGCAAACCGACTTACTCCGCCGAGGTCCGACAGATGCGCGTCCGCAAGACGACGCGCGCACGGCCGCCGGGGCAAACCCCACTGGAGTCGTACGACGCTGGCCAAGGCCATGAATCTGAGCCCGAGCACCGTCGAACGCGTGTGGCGTGAAAACGGACTTAAACCTTATTAAGAAAAGCGAGAGGGCGGCCACGAATACGTGACATAAAGCCACTCAGGGTCAGTTGTGCGCCGGCCAAGGCAGCGTCCATGCATGTGAAAGCGTCATTTCTCCTTCAACTCGATAATGCCGCCAGGGGCCAGCCCGCCTCGGTCCAAAAAGTCGATGAAGTAACGTGCCGGCCCGTCACCGCGAATGCGCTGGCTATCTACCGACGCGAATAGGCTTCGCGCGATTTCACGATTGCCCTTCTCAAGGGCATCGAGCGCACGGTGGTACTCCGCGATCCATTCTGGCTCCGCTTCCTGTCGCATCGGCCCAAGCAGCTCGTACACGGTGGTTGCCTCGCTGCGGCCCTTTACCTGGAAGCATCCCACACAACGCGTGCGAAAGCTGGTCCCAATCCGCTCCCGCAACGCTCCGCTAAGCAGGACATTTGTTCCCAACAGCTTGTTGAGACCCTCCAGCCGCGAAGTGAGGTTCACGGCATCCCCGATGAGCGAATAATCGACATGCCGGTCGCTTCCGACATTTCCGGCCACCACCTCGCCGAAATGGAGGCCCATGCGCGTTTGCAACGCGTCGCCATCGATCACGAGCTTGTCGCTCTCGAAGAGCTTCCATGCGGCCCGCACCGCTTTGACAGACGCGTCGGAATCTGGCAGCGGGGTGCCCCACGCTGCGAAAATGGCATCGCCGATGAATTGAACGACGACCCCGTCGTGATTGAAGATGTGACCGGTCGTGCGCTGGAAATAATCGTTGAGCATCTCGATGATCCGCTCCGGATCACGCACCCGCTGGCAGACGTCCGTGAAGGACTCGATGTCCGTGAACATCATCGCCGCCTCGATTTTTTCGCCGCCCACGTTTACTTGGAAACCTTTTTCCGAAAGGCGGTCCAGCATTTGCGGCGACAGATATTTCGAGAAAGCGTCGCGCAAGCGGCGCTGCTCCTCGGTTAGCTTCAGCCGCTGAAATCGCTCGGTATAAAAGTGTGACGATCCGCCCCAGACGAGCGCAACGGGTATCTGCAAGAACGCGGCAATGCTCCACGGAAACCATATCCTGGCGTAATGGACGGAGAGTATTCCTCCCAGCACGAGCAGAACGATCGCGGCCGCTCCAAGCCAAATTCCCTTCAGCGGGCGCATGAGCGCCAGACCTGCGCCAGCGAGCGCGCCCGCCGCAACGATGAAGCACATGTCAAACACCGGGCCCGTCCGCCTGAGCCAGTTTCCCCGCAGCAAATTCGCCAGCACATTCGCCTGCAACTCCACCCCGCTCATGAGCGGCACATTGCTCCGGTGCTGGAATCGGTGAAACGGCGTCGAGAAGAGATCCTTGCCGGCCGCTGCGCCAACGATTCCCGGCTTGCCGCCAACCACGATCACCTTGTCGCGGAAGAAACCCGGCTCCGCGCCGTCTAGTACGTTGCGCGCCGTGCACGATCGTATGGCGGGCACGGCGTCGCGATCGTCTGGATCTGGCGGCGGCCCCGCGTAGTTGATCCAGTGCGTTTCGAGCCTGCGGCCCTCGTCGAGTTTCGCCCCAAGAGCGACTGCCGCCTTCCAAGCCAGCGACGGCTCGTCCCGGCTGCCCGTCGCGAGTTCGCGCACCGTGAATCCTTCGTCATGCACAAACGCGACCAGCCCGAAATCGTCCGCAGCGTCGAGCAATACATCGGTCGGCGGCACGAGACGCTCTCCCAGCGCGCCCGTCTGACCAATGAGCGTTCGCCCGCACGCCAGCAGCACCGGCCGCCGCGGCTTCCCGGGCAGCGCGTTCCCCGCCTCATCCACTCCGCGAAAACGGCGGATCGCAGCGGCAAAAGCGGCATCGATCTGCGGATCCTTGGACGGAAGATCGAAGATCAAGTCATACACCACCCCGCGCGCCCCGTCCGCGTTCAGCCTGTCGAGCAACGGCGCCTGCACCCGGCGATCCAAAGATTCACCTTCCAATTCATCCAGGTACACAATCCGAATCTCATCGGGCGACCCCGCGCGGTGCGCAACGAACGGCACGTCGTAACTCAGCGACAGCAGCGATCCACCCAGCCGGAAAAGCGCGCACCATCCAATGAAGATTGTAAGGGCCGCGCCAACCAAAGCCGTCGCGATCCGCGTCCGGCGCTCCGTGCTCCGAATTATCCCAAACCTTCTTAAAAGAGAAAATCTACCCATCGGCATTTCTACAAGCAATCACCCAGCACTTTGCCCGCAGTGCGTTTCCCCTAATTCCTCTGCTCCATGCGCTCCGAGCGACCGATGCGCCAAAGAACAAAGTGCTGGGCTGCGCTTCGCTTCGCCTCCGCGCCTGACGTCCTGAATGTACGATGCGTGCCATCTACAAATAAACCGTTTGCAGCCCTCTAGAACGCCAGTCGGCAGCGCACGATAAAGGTCCGCACCCGCGGGTAATCGTCGTGCGCTGTAAGCGGACTCAATCGGTAATCCATATCGCATACATTCAGAACCCCCGCACTCACCTCGCACTGGTTCCCATAAAACCGATACCCCGCCAGCACATTGAACTGCCAGAAGTCGTCCCCTCCGCGCGGCTTCGCCCCCGCAACCAATCCGCGCGGATCGTCCCCCAGCGTCTGCGAGTACCAATTCGCCTCCGCCCGCGCAAAAAGCCCCGTCTGCGAATTCCAATTGCCGTAAAACGTCAGCTCCTGAAGCCGCGCCTTATCCTTGAGATCGGAGCCGCTCGCGCGAGCCGCCGCCAGCTCGGTGAACGTCGAGCGAAGCTGCGCCTCCGTTTCCCGATAACCGACGCCGAGCGCAAATTCCTTGCCCACCAATTGATTCAGCGTCGCAGTGAACACACCTTCTCGATACGCCAACTGTTGCGGCGTGCCGCTCGCAAAATACGCCGGGCCGACTGGGAAAACCCCCGCGTTATATCCCGTGAAATCGCCGAGCGTCCGGTTCACATCCTCGTCGATCACGTTCACAGCGGCGCCCCACCACGTCCGTGTCGGGAGCGATCCCTCCGCGCTCAATCCCCAGCTTTTATACAGCGGCGTCTCGACCGATCCGGCCAGCGACTCGGAGATGATCGTGCGAAAGGCCTGATTGAAACCCGCGACCTGCACCGGCTCCAATCGCACGCTTTCGTCGAAGCTTACTCCACCCAGACCCTCCGTGTAAGCGCCTCGCAGCGTGAACCAACGGCTCGGAGCAAACGTGAAGCCCGCCTTCGGCGATGCCCGCTGAACGGTCCGCTCCTGATCGTTCACCGGGGGATTTCGGAAATTGTCCGGATGCTCTATCCGATCCCACGATGCTCCGCCGATGAGCGTAAGCCACGGCCCCGCCTTCACGTAATCGTATGCGTAGAGGCTCTTCCGATCGAAATCGACCTCGGAATGCTGCTGCACGGCCGGCGTGGAAAACCCACCCGCGAAGCTGGGGCGCACCAGGCTGAGGCTGGTGTCCGTGGTGAATGTCCCATCCTGCCAGCGCCCGCCGATCAGCAGCGTGTTCCAGCCCGTCTCCCAAATGTGCTCCATCTCTCCGGTGTAGATCTCAAACTTTCTCGCCGTAAAAAAGGTGAAAGGCGCCGTGGTGCTCCCCACGATTCCACCCGCGCCGATAAACGGTGCGAGCGCCCGCAGAAGCGCTGGCGAATAGACCAGCGATTGATTGTCGGCGCCGAGCGATACGGGCGGCGGCATCGCGGTATTGAGCGCCGGAGCCGTGAATTGATCGAAGCCCGACGCGCCCGTGTCGATAAACCCCGGACGAAGCGCGGTCCCGTCCCGTTGAACGAGAAGTTGGTGCGATGCGGGATCGGTAAGGACTTGCGAATCCGCCAGCCGTCCACCGAGGAGCAGCGTGTTCGCTCCCGGCTCCCAGCGGTGATTCCACCCGCCGAGCAGCAATCCCGGCTCTTGCTTCTCCACGATATGGAATCGCGGCTCCAGCGGCTGATTGTTATACGTCTGGAAGTTGTCGCCTGCCCGCTCGTTCTGCCATTTCCCGAGGAAATAGAAATCGTCGTCGGGCGTCACCTGCACCTTAAACTGCCCGTACACTTCGTCCCGTGAATCCTGATTATTCGGTCGATCCCCATTGTTGTAATAATGCAGCGCATCGACGCCAAAGCTCACATTGCCAAACGTCCCGAACACCGAGTTCGCAGTTCGCACTTCGCCGGTGTCGCGATACTCGGTATCCGTGCTGGCGCCGAAGCCATCCGCATCGAGCAGCTTCGAGTACTCCTGCTGTGAGACGAATTGCGACAACGGGCCGCCGCCCACTGACGCGAGCAGATTTGCCAGCAGCAGTTCGTTCGACCACGCGGACTCGTACCGCAGATTGATCCGTTTCGGATCCCGCAACGCGTCGAACGCATTTGCCAGAAACATATGCGCCGATGCGCTCGCGTAATCGTCCTCCACGGCGCGCGTCGCCTCGCGCACCGCCACCGCTTCCATCCCCGCGTTCTGATAGATCTTCGCCAGATTGGCGCTGCGCACCGCGCGATCCTGATCGAGCAGAAAGCGCGAGCGATACACACGGCGGTTGTCGTTGAGGTGAATCGATTCGTCCAAATCCGCGATCGCCTCGTTGGTGCGATTGTTTCGTTCGTTCTCGATCGCCGAATAAAGGAGCGGAGTCGGGTCGTTCGGATCGAGCTGCCGCGCCAAATCCAGATCTTTCCGCGCCTCGACCTTCCGCCCCTCCGCGCTCAACGCCTTGCCCAGATAGCTGTGGTAGAACGAAACCGTAGGCTCGACAGTTGCCGCGGTCTGTAAATCCACGCGCCCGGCGACGCGGTCGCCGCGCTTGATTTCCGTCAAACCCCGGCCAAGCCAGCCATTTCCCAAAGCGCCATCGAGATCAATCGCGCGATCGAATTCCTCGTGCGCTGCGCCAATGCGGTTCTGCGCGCTTAAAATAAAGCCGCGCAACGCATGCGTCTGCGCATTCCGCGGCGCAAACTGCAGGCCGCGATCCAGCGCCGCGTTGGCCGCGGATGTCCGTCCAAAGGAAAACTCCAGCTCCGCAAGCCGCGTCCAGGCGTATCCATTGCGCGGCCCAAGGACGGTCGCTCTGCGCGCTGCCGAGCGCGCCTCTTCCAGCCGGGATCGGGATTGTTCGTAGTAGCTTTCTGCAATCGCTTCCGAGACGGTCGCCGGAAGAGCCTGCGGCTCGTCCATCTCTCGAAACTGCACCGCCGCGATCATTCGCTCCAGCGCGCGCCGCCCGGGCGTGGATTCCGGGATGAGCGCAAGCATCGCCCGGGCCTCCTCCACCCGTCCGACGGCCAGCAATACGCCTGCGCGGTAAACTTTGCCTCCGGCATCCGATGGAATGTGATTTGGATACTGCTCCAGCGCCCCGAGCAGATCGCCGCTTCGGTAAGCGGCAACCGACCGGGCGACAGACGCTTCCTCTCCCGCCGCGAGGTGAAGCTCATCCACATCCAATACTGCCGGATAGTAAAGCGCCCACTGCAAAAGGTTTCGCGCCTCAATCACCGCGGTCCGCTTGGGCGCCTGTCCCGGCGCTGCATCGCCTGCCTCGCCGGCATTCAGCAAGAGCCGCCCGTGCGGATTGCTCAATTCCACGCGTCCCTCCAGCACTTGAAAGAAGGACCGCCCGCCCGGCGCGACGTTCACGAAAAGTTGCGTGCCCCGCAGCGCGCCGTTTGCAGCGGGAGTCTTGATCCCCATCTCCCCATTTGGCTCGCGGCTGAAGATGAATGCCGCGCCCCCCTTCAAATCGAGTTGCGGCGCCCCGCCGCCGACAAGCGACGGCGAGATTTCAATCGTCGTAAACTGCTCCAGTCGCATCGTGTACAGATCGGTGAGCTTCACCGCCGCACGGCTGTGCTGCCGCGTCCGAATGCGATCGGCGATCGCCAGCGACTCGTCCTTGACAGCCGGCGCCCACGCCCCCACGCCGCCCTTCGACGTCTGCACCGAGTTCTCGATCTCCAGGACCGTCGCATTTTGCGCGCACACGGAACAGCCAAACAAAAGTGCACCAAGTAAAACTGGGAGTATGCGCTGCACGCGCGCCTTTTATTGAATCCCGCCAAAGTCCGCAACCTTTCTCGGATATTGGCAAACCTAGTCCGATCAGACTTTTCACCCGATTCAATCGGCCCCCAAAATAGACCGGAACGCCGATGAATGGCCCCGCCTTCCGCACACCGCTGTCGTGACGCACCTCATCTTCCGTATCCGAACGCTCGCTAAATCCTAAACCCTCCTTCCCAAGCTCCCGATTGTCGGTAAAGTGCGCAGTCCATGTCTTTGATCCACGACGTTGCCATTGTTGGCGCCGGCCCGGCGGGCTGCTGCGCGGCGGCGCATCTCGCCAAGTCGGGGCGCTCCGTTGTCGTTTTCGAGAAGGAGAAATTCCCGCGATTTCATATCGGCGAATCGCTCCTGCCGTACTCCATGGGGGCGCTCGAACGGCTCGGCGTGCTCGATCGCGTCCGCGCCGCGGGGATGCCCAAGTACGGCGGGGAAATCGCGACGGCATGCGGCGCGCGCGCCGTGAAGTTTTACTTCAAAAATGGGTTCCGGCTTAAACATCATCAAGCCTTCCAGATCGAACGCGCGACATTCGATCAGATTCTGCTGGAGCGCGCCCGCGAGTGCGGGGCGGAGATCCGCGAGGAAGCGATGGTCGAAAAGGTCGCGCTGAACGACGAGGGCGTCACCCTCTCCATTCGCGAGCGTTCGACCGGCGGCGCCGACACCGTTCGCGCGCGCTACTTGCTCGATTGCAGCGGACGAAATTCCGTCGTCGGACGCCACTTGAACCTGAAGTTCGACTACCCGGATCTTCAGAAATTCTCCTGCTACGCCCACTATGAGGGCGTGCAGCGGGATGAAGGAATGGACGCCGGCCTCACGCGGCTCGTTCGTGCGGACGATTATTGGTTCTGGCTGATCCCGCTCGATGAACGCCGCACGAGCATCGGCTTGGTGATGGATACGGCCTTTTTTAAGTCAAAGAAGATGACGCCGGAAGAGGCGATCGCCTGGGCGATAGCCGACTCGCCGCTCATGCGCGAGCGCATGCGCTCGTCCACACTCGTGACTCCCGTGTACTCCGTCGGAGATTACTCCTATCGCAATCGCGAATTGACCGGCCCGCGATGGATGATGGCGGGCGACGCCGCCGGATTCATCGATCCGATCTTTTCCACAGGCGTCTTTCTGGCGCTTCATTCTGGAGAACGTTGTGCGGACGCGCTGGACGCCATCCTCACGTCTCCAGCCTGGCAGCCGCGCCTATTCCGGCGCTACTCGCGGGAGATGAATCAGATCATGGATATGTACCTGCGATTCGTCTCCGCCTGGTATCGCGATGAGTTTATCGAGGTCTTTACCAATCCGACGGAGCGCTTCCAGCTTGCCCCTGCCATCAATTCCGTGCTCGCGGGAAATCTCGGCAATTCATTTGCCATCTGGTGGCGGATGCAGCTTTTTTACCTCGTACTTTTCCTGCAGCGTTACGTCGCGCTCTGCCCCCGGCTCGAAAGCCGCGGAGGGGCGCTGCGCGAACACGCGCCGTCTGCCGCCTAAAATCCAATCCTACGATGAAACTATTCTCCGGCAAAATCCTGAGCCGCCTCGCCGCGGCGGCCGCGCTGGCGCTGCTCCCTGGCTGCGCGACAACTAACAATGCCTTCCCGAGTCCCGGCGCCAATTGGCAGAGCTACCAGGGCCAGCTTCATTACATCAGCGCAAAGGGCCGATCGGTTATCGGCGATGTCGTCATCCGCCGCTCGCCGCAAGACGATTTCCAGCTCGAATTTCAATCCGGCCCTGGGTTCCCGCTCATCCGTGTGTGGGAGTCCGGCAGCCTGGCGCGGGCCGAAGGCGCCCTCGCTCGCGGCTCGTGGCAGGGGCCGCCCGACAAGGCGCCTCGCCCGCTGCGGAGCTGGCTGCAGCTCCGATCGAGCTTCTCCGCCCCCCTCCAAGGCGACAAGCTCGCGGTTGCCAGCGGCGGTGATCGTTTCGTTTTCATCTTCCATAAGTGAGAGTTGAGGAATCGGAGCCGGCTCCTCCTCAGCGAGCCCCGCGAAGCGAAAGCGCCGCCGAGCCTGCCGGGCGGTCGCTCGCCGGCTGGATCGCGCATCTCGTTGCGAATCGCGCGGGCGCTGTCAACACCGCGATGGCTCTCATCGTCGTGGCGTCGCTCCTCGTCATCGTCTTCGGAGTTCACTTCGCTTCCGACGTCCTCGATATGCTCCCGCAGAGCTTCGACTCGGTGAAGATCTTCAAGACGTACGATCAGGAGTTTTCACAAGCGCGGGAGATCACCTTCGCGCTCGTTGACGAGTCGAAGGAATCCGATCTGGATGGCTTCGCCGAACACTTCGGCGAAGCGCTGCGCAAAGAGCCGTGGGTGGTCCGCGTGATGGATCGCTCTCCGATGGAATCGCCGGCTGGAATCCAGGAGGTGCAGACCATCGCCGTTCCCATGCTCCTGAATCTTCCCGAGAAGGAGTTTCGCGATGCGATGGCTGCGCTCGATCCCGCGGCGATCGACAGCCGCCTGGCAAAGCTCCATGCCGAACTCGAAGCCGGCTCTCCGAAGGCTGAGTTCCAGCTCGACTTCGATCCACTCGGTCTGATCACCCCCGCGCTTAAGCCGCTGGCTGGCTCCTTTTCCGCGGAGCAGACGCGGCCGCTCGTCTCGCCCGACGGCACACTCCATCTGGTCGTGGCCGTCACGGCGCAAACCGATTTGAGCGTTCACGCCTGCCAGCACACGATGCGGCAGGTGGACGATTTCAAGCAGCGAGTGCTCGCAGGCTGGAGCGGCCCGAAGCCGAAAGTGCTGGTGACGGGGCGCACACCGTACGTCGCGGAGCTTTCGCAGAAAATGCACGGCGATGTCGTCTCCACGCTCCTCACATCCGTGCTCCTCGTGTCAGGTGTTTTTTGGATCGGCTTCCGCCGCTTTCGCCCGCTCCTGGGCATCATGCACGTCCTTCTCGTCTGCTGCGTCGTCGCGGTCGCCCTTGGCGCCTGCGTATTCCACGAGTTGAATATGATTACGATCGGCCTCTGCTCGATCCTCATCGGCCTCGGCGTTGATTTCGGAATGATGCTCTACGCAATCTACGAGGCCGAGCGCGATTCCGGGCACGACCATGAATCGGCCATTCGCCAGGCGCTCATCGCGCAGGGGCGCGCGGTCATCTTTGGAGCCATCACCTCCGCAGCCGCCTTCGTCTCCCTCATTCGCAGCGGCTGCCCCGGCTTCGAGCAACTCGGAGTGCTGATCGCCTTTGGCATCCTCGCCGCCGGGGCCTTCATGCTCACGATTTTCTTCGCGATGATCGGACGCAAGCATACGCCTCGAAAGTCAGATCCCGTTCGCGCCGGTGGTGAACGTTTCGTGGCATGGGTTTTCAGACATCCCGCGCGCATCTTCTGGGTGACCGCCGGGTTTCTTCTCGCTCTCAGCATTGTTGGCATCGCGCCGATCGGAGAACTGAAATTTGAAGCCAACCCGAAATCACTCGAGCCCGCGGACAGCCATGCCGGCTTTGCGCTGCGCACGATCACCGCAAAGATGCCGGTCGGCGAGCCGTGGATCGTTCTCGTGCGCGGCGACAACGCGGAGGATCTGCACACGCGCTGGCAGAAGCTGCAAGCCGCGTGGTCCGCGTTGCAAGCTGCGGGACGGCTCAAGACCGTTGCAACCCCCGCCGCCTTTATTGTCTCCCCGGAGCGCATCCACGCCAATGCGGCAAAGCTCGGAGACGCCCACCTGGCCGCCGCTCGCGCTGCCCTCTCCGCCGCGATCGTACGTGAGGGTCTCAATGCGCCCTCGTTTGCTTCGGCATTTGCCCTGATCGACACGCTCGTGGCGATCTCGCACGGGGATTTCGCGTCGCTCGATTGGCGCACCGCGCTTCCGGAGCAATCGATATGGCGATTTGTTCTGAGTCGCTTTTTCGGCACGGATCCCATGGTCACGGTCGGCTACATCACCCCGGCGGAAAAGATTACCAGCTACGCACAAAAGCAAGAGCTTCAGAAAGCGCTCGATGTTCCAGGGGTCGCCGTCCATTACTCCGGCTGGACCTATACGCTTCAGGATCTTGTGCCATGGTCGAAAGGGAAACTCGTCGAGTTGAGCGTCATCATGATCGTCTTCAACGTGGTGCTGCTCATCTTTCTCTACCGCAAAGCTTTCCCACTCTTCGCGCTGATGATCAGCCTGGTTCTTTCCGTCGGCGCGATGATCGCCTCTCTCAAGATGATCGGCGCTTCGCTCAACCTGTTTAATGTGCTCGCGTTCCCGCTCGTGTTCGGTGTCGGCGTGGACTACGGCATCTACGCAGTCATCGCCATGCGCACCAAAGGCAATCTCCAGCGCTCCACGGGCTTGATCGTGAAGCCGGTGCTGCTCAGCGGCCTCACCGCAGTAGCCGGCTTCGGCTCGCTCGCGCTCGCGCAAAATCCCGCCCTGCGCGGTCTTGGCGTCGTCTGCGCCTTTGGCGTCGGCTGGTGCCTCTTCGCGACGTTTTTCTTCATCATGCCGCTCTACGCCTGGCGCGGCGCGGATTGATCCACATATCATGCGGCCGAGGATCTACAGTCTGCGCTCCTTTGACGCCGCGCTCGGAGTCGCGCGTTTACTTCCCCGATGGGTGGCGCAAACCTTCGCGCCGCTCCTCGGCCGCGTCGTCATCGCTCGAAATCTCGCGGGCCGTGACGCTTTGCGTGAAAATCTCTCTGGCCTCACCGGACTCACCGGCCCAGCCCTCGCCGCGCTTTGCGATGCGAATGTCGCAAACTTTTCCCGAATGCTTGCCGATTATTTCTATTGCGCGAGCCACGCCGCCAGCAACGGAGCGGCGCTCGTCACCTCGTGGACCGGCTTCGAGCATCTCGCCGCCGCTCGTGAGGAGGGCCGGGGCATCGTCGTCGTCACGGGCCATTTGGGAAATTGGGAACTCGGCGGGATCATCCTCGCCATGCGCGGGTTTCCCATCAGCGTCGTCACCCTGGACGAACCGACCACCGCGCTCACCGCATGGCGCGATGCCTATCGGCGGCGGCTTGGCATCAAGACGATCGCCGTCGGTCCGGGACGGGAATTCGCTTTCGTAGAAATGATCCAGGCGCTGCGCCGGGGCGAATGCGTCGCGATGCTCGTGGATCGCCCGTACGCGGGAACGGGTTTGCCCGTTCAGATGCTCGGGCGCGATGCGGAATTCTCCACTGCGCCAGCTCTCCTCTGGCAGCACACCGGCGCGCCCGTCATTCCAGCTTTTGTCGTCGCGGCGGAAAATGGCCGCTACCGCGCCATCGCCGAGCCGCCCGTCCCGATGCAGGCCATCCGGGAAAACCGTCGTGCCGCGCTTGCGATGAACACGCAGGCCATGGCTTCTGTCTTTGAATCCATTATTCGCCGATATCCCGAACAGTGGTTTAATTACGCGCCCGTTTGGCGGCCCGCCGCCGCGCCAGCCGACCCACTTGAAATCCATGCTTAAATCGATTCTCACCGCACTCTTTGGCTTCCTCGCTGTCGCGCCGCACCTCACGGCCGCGGAGTTGTCGCCCGCCGAAACCACGCAGCTTCTGGCGAAGCTCCAGGAACATCGGGCGAAATTCCCTTCCCTCACCGCGGAATTCACCGAGGAAAAGACCACCCACCTTCTCAACAAACCGCTGGTGAGCCAGGGAACCCTCGCCTTCCTCGCGCCCAATCGCTTCAAACGCGAACTGCGCGGAAATAATCCGAGCACCATGATCAGCAACGGACAGCGGCTCTGGATCTACTATCCCAAATTTAACGCCGCCGAACTCTACACCCTCGGTCAGCGCGCCTTCTTCGACGACGCGATTGAGGCGCTTACCGCAGGGCTTAATTTCCAGCACGTCTCCGAGTTCTACCGCGCAAGCGCAAGCCACGAAACCGACGGCTACCGCCTCACGCTCGTCCCGAAGTCTGGCGGCGTGAAGCGCATCCTGAAAGATCTCACCGTCTATCTGGACGACGAGTACAAGATCGAAAAGACCGTCGCGATTTTGCCAAAAGGCGACGAAGTCGTCACCGTGTACCGCAATCAGCGCCCCGCCCCCGTTCCCGCCTCCATGTTTGACTTCACGCCTCCCACGGGAGCGACCGTTTCCCAGCCGCTGGGAAAATAATTCGCGGCGCCAAATAATCTCGCTGCCCCGAGCGGAAAGGGATGGACAACCGACCCTGAAGGCTTAAATTCCCCGTCCGCAAAAAGCCGCGTAGTGTAACGGTAGCACAAGTGACTCTGACTCACTTTGTCTAGGTTCGAATCCTAGCGCGGCTGCCATTTTCCATCCAAATCACAGGTCGCGTCAGTTTGTGCCATTTCCTGCACAATACTCTGTTCCGGGCAGGAGGCGGCGCAAGCTGGCGCGAACGCCCCTGTAGAGACTTCCAGCTTCTCATCTTCGCTTCGGAGCCTTGACGAACAACGAGATTGCACTCTATGAGTAGCGCATGAAGTTCGACGAGCCCACGGAAGCAGAGCCTATAAGAATCATCACGGGCGACACCCGGGAAGTTTTGAAAAACTTTCCGGACGGGACCTTCCGGACACATTTCACATCGCGATCCTTGGGCACGGCCACCAGGAGTTCCTCCGCCGCCAGGTCAATCCCGGCGGAGTCGGGATGGGTGATTCGCTCGAGGACACTCGGCTCGATCTTGGGCTCGGGCTTTTTCGACTGTGCGCGTGGTTAACCTTATGCCCGGAAAACCGCATCTCCGGGGGCAAAATCCTGACCGCCAAGACCAGGCAGAGTGCCAACCGGGTCGCCGCCGCCCTCCGCCTTTGTGCCCAAGCCCTGGGGCATAGCAAAGACGCATTG
>JBBSFI010000086.1:0-13455 GCA_038238905.1 Chthoniobacterales bacterium
CGGCGGGATTCTGCTGTGCGTTCGGCGGCTGTTGTCCGGCGGGATTCTGCTGTGCGTTCGGCGGCTGTTGTCCGGCGGGATTCTGCTGTGCGTTCGGCGGCTGTTGTCCGGCGGGATTCTGCTGCGCGTTCGGCGGCTGTTGTCCGGCAGGATTCTGCTGTGCGTTCGGCGGCTGTTGTCCGGCAGGATTCTGCTGCGCTTGCGCCTGTTGTTGTTCCGCCAGCTTCTGCACGTCTCCGGCAACGCCCTGCTCTTTGTTACTTGCCTCAGCGAGTTTCGTCGCGGCCGAATCGAGCATGTTATGGGCAATCGCGCTCAACTCCTGTTGCATGGCAGGATTTTGAGGCAGAGCCTTTTCGAGCTGTTTGAGCATCTCTTGTGGAGAGAGCCTGGCCATCTCGGCTAAATGCTGCGCATCCGCATATTGGCGATCCAGCGCCTCTTTTTCGCCGAGCTGCTTTTCCGCGTCGCGCAAGGCGGTGCGAGTCTGCTCCGGATTTGCGCCCTGTTCGAGGGCATCGAAATGTTGGGCCACCTGATTCAAGGCGTCAGCCATTTTTTGCTGCTCGGTCGCGGCAGCCTTCATGGCATCCTGCTGCGCCGCGGGGCGCTCCGCCTGCGTGGCCTCATTCAAAGCGTCCTCTGCGCGAGGCGGCGGCTCATGGAGCATGGCGAGCGCATCGTCCACATCGCGGGCGTGCTCGCGCCCTTCTTCCTTCATGATGTCCTGCTTGCCGGCATCGGCTCGCAAGGCGTCCTTCAATTCTTCGACCTTTTCGTTCAGCTTCTGCTGTTGGGCCAGCTCCTGGCGCGCATCCGCCTGAGCTTGTTCGGGCGTCTTTTCGGCGGCCTTGGCCGCGTGCTCGTCACTCTCTTTTTTCAGTTCCTGCGATTCCTTGGCCAACTGGGCTGCAACCTCGCTCAGCTTTGGAGCCATCTTAGCAAGGACCGTCCGAGCATCGTTCATTGGTTTGCGCAGCAGCGCGAGCGCGGCGCGCACGCGCTCGGCGACACGCTGCAGATCGCGCGGCAGCGCCACCGGCTCATGGTCGGCGCGATAGCGGAGCGCCATTTCGGCATTGACCGGCTTCATCTGCGCATTCTGCGCATCCCATATAATCTTCTGCACTTGAGGGATGACCTTCTTCGTTTCCTCATTGGTGATTTGCGTCTTTCCAATCTCATCAGGAGTCATGTGCAATCGGAGATCCAGCCACTTCCAATCTCCGAGGTTGCTGGTCCGCGAACGAAGCGTTGCAAACTCCCAACGCTCGCCGGCAGCGAGGTGGTCGATCCCTTCCGCAATCTCCGCGAGGTCATGCCCCGTTTCGAGAACACGAAAGGCCTGATCCATCTCATTAATCTGCGCTAACGATTTATCCCATTCTGGAGAAGGGATATGCTCGGCGGGGACGACAGCCTTCTGCGCTTCGAGCGCCAGCGAAAGCATCCGAACATCGCTCACAAAATAATTGTCAGAATCGGGCCGTGACTCCTCGAAATCGCCGTGCGTCTTGAAATAACCGGCCCGCGATGCCCATCGCGCGGTACCGAATGCGGTTCGTGCTTCCTGCGGAACTTTGTCGTTGCGCAACCGGCTCTCCATTTCCTGACGCAACTTCTCGAAGTGTGTCCAATCGGGCTGAACTTCCTGAGCGAGATTTTTATAGGCCTGAAGCGGCGGCTCCGACATGTTGCCGCGGAGATCGAGCAGATCCCGGCGCGCATCGACGAGAGTCTTTGTGAGATTCTGTGTGGCCGGCAGAAGTTGCTTTCCAGCGGCGTTTGCAACGACCAGCTTATCCATTTCCGCCGCGCGATCGTGAATCTGTTTAGCTTGATTCCGCAACCGGTCGTTTACACCGCCGGGGGAGTGCTCCGCCGCCGCCCTCATCAACTCTTCAAGGCTGCGGGCCTCTGTGAGAACCACCCGGATGCGACCGGCGAGCTGCGCCCACTTCGCGGCATCTTCACCGCTGCTTTTAGCCAAGCCGGCAATCCGCTCCTGCTCGCGGGCAACCACTCCCAGGTTCTCGTTTAGCACATCGAGCTCTTCCGCTGCCAGGAAGGTTTTTTGCGAGTCCTGGGCAATGCCACTGAATCTTGCAGCGGCAGAGGCTCCATCCGCCGCCTCGCGGACAAAGTCGCGAGCATACACCGCGGACGGGTCGCTTGTGACGACATTCACGATGTCGCGGGAAATTTGCTCTCCACCCGACATCGTCTGACCAAGGATTCTGCCAAGCATCACCAGTTTTCCGGTTTCGTGTCCTGGCGTGCAGGCGCGCAAGATGGCCGCGAGATCGGTGGCCGCCTCAGCCTCTTTCGCTTCGAAGTCGTCCATGGCTGCCACAAATCCCAATGTCGCCTGCTTTCGCTGCGGATCGGCTTCCGCCAGACGCCCGAATTGATCGCGCGACTCCGCACCGAGCTTCGCCATCGACTCTCCAGACGCCCGCAACGCGACGAGCGCCTTTTGCAGGTTCCGCTCCGCCTCAATCGCCTGGAGGCGGCGAATTTCAAAGCCAGCGGAAGTGAGCGTGATCTGCACGGGGCGCGACTCACCTGCGTTCTTCTTGAGATCGTAAGCCACGAGCTTCGTGGTGATCGTATCGCCTGCCTTAAGACCGGTCTGCAGCAAATCCCAGCGGCTATTGATCTTCACCTTCGGTCCGGTCGCTGTCTTCAGAGGCGCCGAGATCCATTCACCGCCATTGACGCGGTACTTCTGTTCGACGCGAGCCACGGAGAGATCGTCAGTCGCCGTCCCCGTAATATCGACTAATTCGTTCGCGGGAAGAATGAGATCGTGCGCCGGCGTTTCGAGTTCGACCTGCGGGATGAGATCGGGGTCTGCGCGAATTTCGTACTCTGGGCTGAACTTGTTTTCGAAGCCCGTGTTCGCGGCGACGAGGTGCACCCGGTAGATTCCATTTTTATCGAGCGGCACCTTTGCCGACAAGCGACCGTTTGGCAGCTTGGCGAGCGGGACTTCCGTCGTCACTTTCCCCTGCTCTATCGTAAGCTTCGCCGACGCAATCGGTTGATCGGGCTGAAGTTCGAGATCGACCTTGGTCTGTTCCAAGCCCGCAAGATCGCCGCTCTCTTCGGCAACCTGCTTCGGTTTCAAGAGCGTGTATTCCGGATAATTATAGGTCTTCTGAAATTGGACGATGCGCGGACGCGCCGCCGCGTGCAGCGTATATTTGCGAGTCATCGCATCACCGGAGCGGATGCGGTACACCACGTCCTCGCGAGCGACTTGGATATTAGCCGAGAAGCGATCCTTCGCGGAAGGATTCATCTTGACCTTCTCGCGGCCGCCACTCTTCGTGAAGAGTTCGAGTGTGGCGCTGGAAGTGCGAGCCCCGCCGATTTCGATCACCAATGGAATGGCGTCGCCTTGAGGCACGGTGGCGTCTGCGGGAGCGGGTTCAACGACTTTCACCTGCACCTTGGAAACGCGGGCCAGATTAAGCATCGGCAGGAGCGCGCGAAGCATCGATGTGCTGAATTGAAAGCCGGTAAGCACGAGGGCGATGGCGCAAACGGCGATGACTCCGCTCACGACCAGCAGCGAGCGGCGGACCAGATTCACGGGAAGCAGCCGGTTGATATCCACGCTCTCGATCCGGGAAGCGACATCGGCTTGCACGAGCTGGCGAAACTGCTCGGAATCGAGCGCCGCGTCGCCCTGGCCGAGTTCGACTGCGGAAAGAAGATCTTCGCGCAGCTTCGGCTCGGCATGCTCGATAAGGCGGGCTAGCCGGCGCGGGTCGGGAAGATGCAACAGCAGCCGAACGCATGCGCGCCATTCTGCGATCAGAACCGAAACGTAAGCGACAGCGCTAAGCGTCCAACGAACGGTGTCGTCAAGCACCAGAAACCAATCGACCGCAGCGACGAGCATCATTACGCCGAGCAACATGGCCACTGCCGCGCAAATTCCGCGGACGACGATCAATCGGCGCCTGCGTTGAGCGAAAGCTTGCAGCTTCTTTACGATCCGAGGATTTAGATGGCTCATTGGGGTTACAGAGAGAACGAAGCTGGCGGTATAGTATTAGGCAAAGTGGATGGACGAGCCTGCGGCTTACAGCAGGCCGATCCGCTTGCGAACGATCCATTCGACGGTGAGCAGAAGGACGATGGGCACAAACCACCAGTAGCTTTGCCAGAGAGCGGTGTCCGCCTCGAGTACGCGGCCCTGGCTGAGCGGGGCGAGAAGTTTGAGCAGGCGATCGATACTCTCCTCGCGCAAATACTCACCTCCGCTGGCGGCGGACATCTGGCGCAAGAGATCTTCATTCAGGCTCAGTTGCGTCAACTCGCCCGTCTCCAGCGGCTGCACCTTGAAGCTGGTGCGCGCCTTCGTGTCGCGTTCGGAAATCGCCACGGATTCCACGCTCACATCGTAATCGCCCGGATCGAGCGCCGCCGTCTTGCCGGTATAAAGTCCGCCCGCATTTTCGCTCGGTGAGAGGCGGATGGTCGCCACGCGCTTCCCATCCCGCGTCAAGACCGCATCGACGACTGCGTTTGTGACAGGGCGCCCTTCGCCATCCCGCAAGCGGACACGCACATCGGCGGACTGCCCAGGTCGGTATGTGATCGCCCCCGCATCCAGCGAGACAAATTTATCCCGCACCGCAAATGCCATTTCTCCCGCCCAATTGGCGATCTGATTCCAATACTTCACATGATACAGATCGGCGACCTCGTAACGCCAGCGCCAGGAGTCGTCGAAAGCGTTGTAGAGGATGCGGCCTGCGCCGAACGGACGTGAAACTACGGCTGGAAGCTTGCCGCCATTCCCTTCGAGTTCGGCCTGCACGAGAACCTCGGCGCCGGGCAGGACGGTGGCGCCTGAAAGCCAATGCGGCGGCTTCAGCCCCTGCCATGTCTCGATATTCTGCGCCTTCTCCGGCGCAAGCGTAAACGCGGCGAGATTCTGCGCCTGCTCCGTGGGTATCAACTTCGCGATCTGGCCGTGCACTGGCTTGCCTTTCCATTCGACCGGCAGAAGCGGTCCGATCGGCGTCCCCTCGTAGTCTTTCAGATTTCCCCGCGCTCCATCGATGAAGACGATGGCGCCGCCACGCTTGGCGGCGAAGTCCTGAATCCATTGCATCTCGTCGCCATGGAAAACGGAATGAGGGACATCGCCAAAGATGATCACGTCGTAACTATTCAGAAGTGCGGCGTCATTTGGAAATTGGTCGGCCTTGTCTCCGCGTTGAAAACCGGGTTCACCCTTCGAGGCTCCGGCAATGACGGAATTCATTTCCCACTGTTCGTCACGCAGGAAGAGGTTGCGGATGTAGCGGCTTTCCCAGCGAGGCCGTCCATCGAGGAGGAGGATCTTGCGTTTCTGAGTCACGGCGCGGACACGCAGCATCGACTCGTTATTGCCCGGCTCGCGATCACCCTCGACCTGCGAGACGCTGACCTTCAACTCCAGCGGGACTCCAGATATTTCGACTCCCTGCTTCTCCGATTTCATCCGCTCCTTCACAACATCGCTGAGCGGAAAATTGAAAGGGACGGAGCGGACGCTCTTATCCTCCGTCGTCAGCTTCTGCTCCCAGAGCACCTTGTCGCCGTCGCTGATCCGCGCGGTAAACGGCAGACCGGGCGGCATGTCGTCTTTCAGCACGATTTGCCCCCGGACTCGGTCCTCGGAAAAAACGGAGTCTGGCGCGTCCACCTTTATGATCGCCAGATCGCGTGGTTTGGCGGTTGTGCCAAATCCGACCGTATAAATCGGCATCTGGCGTCCGCCAAGCACCTTTGCCGCTTCGACCGGCGAATCGCCCTCGTTATGCTGGCCGTCGCTGAAAAGGACAATCGCTGCGTGCTCCGCATTCTCCTTGCCCGTGCCAGCGGTCGTTTTGATTCCCGTTCCGAGATCGGTCATCTCCCCATCGGGCTTCAGGAGACCGGTCGGTAGCGCCGAATCGTGCGTCGTCGGCTGCCAAATTTTCTTCGCGACGCCGCCATCGAGCGAATACATCTCGACCCCGTGGCTTTCCGCGAGCTTCGGCAGGACTTTCTGCTCACCTTCGAGGAGAAACGATTGCAGGCGCTGCCACCGCGGCATGGCGTCGAACTTCCTCAGCGCGTCCTGAAGCGGCGAATTTCCAGCGGCAAGCTCGCCAACCGACTTCTTAAAGAGATCGCTCAACGCCGCCTGCCAATGCCCGGCGGTCTGGGAGAGTTTCGTCATGTCGGAGGCGGCGCGCTTCCGATCATCGATCTGGCGCATCTCGCGCCGGGCGAGTTCGTGTGCTGGATCGACAAGTTCGCGCTTGAATTGATCAGCCTGCGCGGGATCGCCCGCGGCCTTCGCGAGAAGGTCACGCGTCTGGTCGATCTTCGCCGCAAAATCGGTGAGCAACCGGTTCCACTCCGATGTATCGACCGTTTGTGAATTGACCGCTTTGGTCGCGATGGCTTCCGCCTCAGTAAGCGCGTCGCTCGTTTTCGGCAGATCCATATTCACCGCGCCATCGCGGATGAGGCCGAGTCGCTGGAGGATGCGAATTTTCCGACCGAGATCCATCGAGGAGTCGGTAAGGCCCATGCTGCGGGAACTATCGACAAATAGGAGAAGGCGGGACAACTGGCCGACAACCGTGCGGTGATGAAGGATGGGGCCGCTCAGCATCAGTACGATCATCGCGATGGCCGAGGCCCGGAGAGCCGGGAGAAGGACACGAACGGTCGAACTCATCTTGCCGACATCGCGGCGGTAAAAGATCCACGCCACCGCAGCAAGGACGACGGCGGCGCTCACGCCTGCCCACCAAGGCCAATCGCCCGCGAACCGGAGCGTCGTTGAAGTGTGCTCGGTATTCATTTATACGGGGAGAGGGCGCGCCCCGCGCGACCGCGCGAAGAGTTGCTGCAGGAAGAGTTCAAGGAAGCAGAGGATAAGAAGCAGCCAAAGGATCGGCTTCCAGAATTCGCGCCCGTAGCGCTGCGTCTGATCGATCTGCCGGTATTCGTTGCCGGAATGCACCACCGTCACGCCGTGTGTCTTCGCAAAGTCGGCAATCTCCTGAGGCGAAAGCCGGGCGAGATCGCTCTCACGCCGGGAAGCGTTCACCACGTAATCGATTCGCGGCTCGCCAGGCGCGGTAAGGGTGTAGAGGCCGGGCCGCTGTGTTTTTGCGTATTCCACCACCCCGCGTTCTCCCCGCTTTACGATTGGCGCCTCGACCGAAAGCCCTTCCGGCGTCACGATCGCCGCCTTCTTTCCAGCGGAAGCGGCGGGAAGAAAAGCAACAATCGGGCGGCCCACATCGAGATTCCGAGGAGGATAGACGTTGGAAGCGAGGTACACGGTGAGACGCTGAAGCAGTGGGAGATAGGCTGGCCGCATCGGGAAATTGCTCCACTCCGCGTCGAGTGCGGTCGAGCAGGCGATGACACGCCCGTCGCCGTACGGCTTCTCCACAAGGAACGGATCCCCTGAATCGAGGTGAGCGAGAATAACAGGCGCAGTTGCAGCCCCGGCGGCATTGCCCGCCGCGGCAGGCTTCAATTTGAACCAGAGCTTGATTGCCACATCGGAGAAGCCGCCATTCCGCGGATCGTTGAATAGATCGAGCGCAGCATTTTCAAAGTGCTCGGTTGTGATGGACGTCGTCGGCCCATTCTCCTTTGGGTCGCCAGCGAGTTCACCGATCGCCAGCGGAAGCAATCCCTTGGAATCTCCAAAGAAGGCGCCGTTGTACCAGGCCGGATCGACCCGGTTTCCCGGGAAGACCAGAAGTCCGCCCCCGTGCTTTACAAAATCCTCGAGGGCGTGCAATTGGCCGTCGTCGAGGCGGCGCACATTTCCAAGGATAACAACCGCGGCTCCGCTGAGCGCTTTTGCATTCACATCCTCCGGTTTGATCACCTTGGTCGAAATAAGGTCCGCCATTTCCACCTTGCCCGCTGAAAACGGCTGCAGCGCGATCTCGGCGAAATCAGTTGCGCCTTTCAGCGGTTCGGTGCTTGGATCGCCATTGACGAGGATCACTGGCACTTTGTCGCGCACCGGAATGCTCGCCAGGTAGGAATTATCCGCTTTCAAAGGATCCGCGTCGGCAAACACCTCGACCACATGCGATCCCGGCGTGTCGAAAGCTTGCGAGAAGAGCACCTGCGCCGTCGCGTGAGGCTGCAGCGAGACTTGCGACACGGATTTCTCCTTGCCATCCACCCGGAAATAAACGCGCAGGTCGGGATAACTCGCGTCGCCATAATTTCGCAGATTGGATCGAATCTGTATCTTTTGGCCGACACCGACCATGAGCTTCGAGAACTCCAGGGAATCGACGGCGACATTATCTCGCACATCCTGGCCGACATCGAAAAACGTGATCGATGGCGCGACCGCCATTTTTTTGAGCTGCTCGATCTTCTTGCCAAGGAGCGCGTCCTCCGTCGCCTCGAAGGAGACACGCTGGAAATCAGTCAGCACCACGACATTGCGCGTGGACTCATGCATTTGGTTAAATATACCGGCGGCAAAGTCCAAGGCTGGCGGCACTTCCGCGGCTCCAAAACCGGCATCGAGCTTCCCGATTTCCTGAGCGACGCGCGCCGTGTCGTAGGTCGGCGCATCTTCCAATGTCGAACCGCCCTCACCCATCAGAACTACTTGCACTTCGGAGCCGCGCTGCAAATTATTGATGACGCGTCCGGCCTCGTCGCGAGCGATCGAGAAATTGGACTGGCCGGCCCTGCTGGCCTGCATGGAATACGAATTATCGAGCAAAACGATCGTAGAAGTCTTCGCATTACCGAGCAGCTTCTGGGCGCCGATCCAGATCGGGCGCGCCATCATGAGAGCGAGCAATGCCGGAAGCGCCGCGCGGACGAGCAGCAGAATAAGCTGCTCCAGTTTGATCCGGCGCTGGTTGACGCGAATCACCGTTTCCAACAGATGCATCGCGCCCCACTTCACCACTTGGAAGCGGCTTTTGTGGAACAGATGAATGATGATCGGGATCGCAAACGCGGCGGCGCCGACGATCAGAGCGCCGTTTAGGAGGCTAATGGGAAGAGGCATTCCGAGTGGAGGAGACGTTCAAGAAGCAGCCCAAAAAAGCGATCAGCGTGAGCGCCGCTTCGTGAGATAAGCTGCAAGCGCATTTGCATAAGGCTCGTCCGTTGTGAATGGAACGAGGTCGATTCGATGGCGCCGACAACCTTTGGTAAGTTCGTCGCGAAAGGTCGCGAGATTGGATAGATAGGCGGAACGCAGAAGCGCCGGGTCGAGGAGATGCTTGGCGCCCGCGACTTCCAGTGAGTCAAACTGAGTCCATCCCTTGAATGGAAAGTCCAGTTCGTCGCGATCCCAAATCTGCAAAATAAGTATCTCGTGATGAGCCGATCGAAAGTGCGCCAGCGCCTTGAGCAGTTCACTCACGTTGCCGAAAAGATCGGATATGATGACAAGCAGCCCGCGGCGATGAAGCTTTGGAACGAGATCGTGGAAAACCTTGCCGATCTCCGTCTCACCGCCTGGCTTTCCTTTTTCCAATTCGTCGATCAACACGCGCAAATGGCTTACCCTGGAACGCGGCGGAATGTAGCGGCGAACCTTTGTGTCGAAGGTGACAAGACCGACGCTATCCTGCTGGCCGACCATGAGGTACGATAGGCAAGCCGCGAGGCGGGTGGCGTACTGGTACTTTGTCGTTCCATTCCGCCCGTAATTCATTGAACCGCTCAGGTCCAAAATGATGGTTGCCCGAAGGTTTGTTTCCTCCTCGTACTCGCGAATGTAATAGCGATCGGAACGCCCAAAAACACGCCAGTCGATATGGCGAATTTCATCGCCCGGCACATACTGGCGGTGCTGCTTGAACTCGACGCTAAACCCTTTGTGAGGCGAGCGATGCAAGCCGGAGCAGAACCCTTCGACAACTCCCCTCGCTAGAACTTGGAGGTTCGAGATCGATTTGAGATCGGAGGGCTGGAGAAAATCAGTTACGTGAGCCACAGAGTGCGCGTGGGATGGCCGGATTCACCCGGCGCTCTCGCGCCCGGAAGGCGGAGTGCGGCGATGAAACCGGTGAAGTCGTGTTGTGGGGAACCTCCAATGCGGTTCTCTCTTAGAGAACCTTCTTGGATTCGCCGCGTGGAACCGCGTCAACGATGCGCGAAATGATGTCGTCCACTTTCACGCCTTCCGCTTCCGCATTGAAGGTCGGAACGATCCGGTGGCGAAGCACTGGGAGCGCGAGTGCGGCGATATCGTCGTCCGTCACGTGGAATCGGCCGCGCAGCACAGCCCGCACCTTGGCTGCGAGCACCAGGTTCTGGCATGCGCGCGGGCCGGCGCCCCACTCGACGAGCTCCTTGATGAAGGCGGGAGCGGTCGCATTGTCAGGACGCGTAAACCGGACGAGATCGAGGACGAAATCCATCACGTGATCAGGCACCGGCACTTTCCGCACCACTTTCTGCAATTCAATGATCTGATCGCCGTGGATCACGGGCTGCAGTTCGGCCGAGAACGTGCCAGTCGTGCGCGCCACAATCTGGCGTTCCTGCTCGCGATCCGGGTAATCGACTTTGACGAGGAAAATAAACCGGTCCTTTTGAGCCTCGGGAAGCGGATAGGTTCCTTCCTGCTCGATCGGGTTTTGAGTGGCAAGCACGAAGAACGGCTCCTCAAGCTTCAGCGTATGCCCGCCGACTGTCACGGAATGCTCCTGCATCGCCTCGAGCAGCGCCGACTGCGTCTTGGGCGGAGTCCGGTTGATCTCATCCGCCAGAATCATCTGCGCGAAAATCGGACCTTTTTGGAAAACAAATTGCCGGCGGCCAGTCGCGGGATCTTCCTGAATGATGTCAGTTCCCGTGATGTCCGCAGGCATCAGGTCAGGCGTAAACTGGATGCGCCGGAAGCTCAGATCCATGCAGCGGGACAGCGAACGGATCATCGCCGTTTTGGCGAGACCGGGAACGCCTTCCAATAGGCAATGGCCCCCGGCCAGAACGGCGATTACGAGTTGCTCGATGACCTCCGTCTGACCGACGATAAATTTCCCCATCTCGGTGGAAATCTTATTGTAGGCATCGACAAGCAGGGCGGCGGAGGCTTTATCGTCCGGCGTATCTAGTGCCGGCGCGGCGGGAAGACTGGATGGTGTCTCAGTGGCAGGAGGGGCTTGGGTGGGCATGGGTAAGTAGAGGTTGGAAAAACGTGAAAGTGAAAAGCGGAACGGCAGAGTACGCTTGGACGACAGCCGAAGCTTGCAAACCGGAGAAAACGATCAACGACCGCGGACGAAACTGGTGGCGTCAGGCCACGATGGCGGCGTGCAGATCGTCGCCGGGGCCTGCGGCAGCGACTCGCTCGCCGTTTGCAGCCAGGAAGACGAATCGTCCACTACATGGAGATCGACGAAACTTGCGAAATCAGCGTCCTGCACGGAAGCGCCGGAGCTAACCATCTTGGACATCTGGTTGGAGACATGGGCAACGGTCGAGGAGACCTGAGCCATCTTCTTGCGGGCGTGCTCGCCGCCGCTGAGAAGTTGCAAATTCACGCAGGCAAAGGCGGCGCAAGCTGCGACAGCGAGGATGGCGGCTGTGCGGCGCAGAAAGGCGGCAGCGAGATTGGGCGGCGGGATCTGAAGCACTGTGAGGCGCTGGCCGTCGGTAAGCATCGCTGGGAGCCGCCCAGACTCGCGCTCGAAGCCATCTTCCAGCAACTGCATCATCTCGAGCATGTTGTACACATCCTCGCGGCACTCTTCGGAGAGCGCGAGATGCGACTCGACATAGAGCCGCTCGCTCGGTTCGAGACCGTCGTTCAGAGCGTAATTGGTGAGATCTTGATCGGTGATTCTTCCCCTCATGCGGTCTTGGTGAGGTAAATGATTTTTTCGTCCTTGTCGTCGCGCTCCAGCTTTTGCCGGAGATTGCGCATGGCTGCGTTCAGGAGGAATCCGACATTGCCAACGCTGAGGCCGGTGATTTCAGAAATTTCCTGGTAAGAGTGGTGGTGATGGAAGCGAAGGCGGACGACTTCGTGCTGATTCTTCGGCAGTTCCTTCACCAACTCCATGAGCCGGGCGATCTGCTCCTTGCGCTCGAGTTCCATGAGCGGGGTGAGGCCTTCGCACCGCTTCTGCTCAAATTCCTGCGCCTCGACGTAGATGTACCGCTCTTCTTTTTTCAGCGATTTGAGCGCGCAATTCCGGCATACGGTGAAAAGCCACTGGGAGAGATGCCCTTCGATGGCCTCCTGCTCCTGGTTGTGCAGGCGCATGAAGGTGTCTTGAACGATATCCCGAGCGCGGTCGAGATCCTGGACGATGCTCAACGCATACTGAAGGAGCGGCCGCTCGTAACGCTCGAGAGCGGTCTGGACCCAGAGTGCTTTTTTCTTCTGTTTGCCGAACATAATCAGGTTTTTATTCAAGGGGGTACGAGGATGAATAACCCGGATCGCGGCCTTTTGCTGTGAGAAATTTTGGGAATACTGAATTTTGTCCGCAGATTTACGCGAATTTCGCGCAGATTTGGGAGGGCGATTGATCACGCGGGGTTGCGGACGTCGCGGAGGGAGAGCCGATGATGCGGTTCTCGCCGAGATCGAGTTCGGTCGCGCGTCGCCCGAGGAGCCGGGAGACGCGCGATTTTACCTCCGCGACCCCGGCGTGAAACCCCGATCTCGGTGGGGTTTCCTCCGAGTTTAACCGGTTGACGGGATTTCCGTTACGCCTGGCTCAACAGCCTCCTGGCGCTCGCGTCGCTGGCTCAAGGCTGAGCGCCCAGCTGCCATCGCTGATTGCGCATTCGGGGTTCCGCGGGACGAGGGGGTTGCGGGATTGCACCTTACGTTCACCCGCGCTACGGTTACCCGTGCAACCGATCGAATCTAATCCTGAGGTCATGGGCGGAACGCCGGTGTTCGCCGGCACACGTGTTCCGGCGCAAACGTTATTTGCTTATCTCGAGGCCGGCGACTCCACGCACCAATTTTTGGTGGACTTTCAGACCGTGTCGCCCGCAGCAGGTGATCCAGGCACTGGAACTCAGGCGAAACAATTTGGTCGCGTGTGACAGACTCTTTGAGGGAAAGACCCGTGGTCTCTATGCGCCGGCGGCGCCGTCGCTTTATGAGCCCGTGACGGCCGTTGAGCGCCAACGGCGCGGCTTTAACCAAAGCCCAGGGCAACGCCCGGGCAACGCCCTGGGTCTGTAGTTGCCCTAAAAAAACGGACACAGAAGCGGCGGTTGGTTTGTTAGGTTTGGTTAACTGCTGCAGGTTTGGAGCGCTGTCTCCAAGACGGCTTTGGCTTTTTCGCTTTGGGCTCGATCCGGTGTGAGGGATTGGCAGGCGGCCCTTTGGCTGCTCTGCCCACCGTATTCGAGGCGCGGCGGGCGCTCAGGTTGCGTCCCCGCAGAGCCTTGTCCTCCCGCCGCGCGCTAGTTGCTTTA
>JBBSFI010000087.1:0-13448 GCA_038238905.1 Chthoniobacterales bacterium
CAGTCCCACTACGAAACCAAAATCAAACCGACTCCAGAGCAGATGGCCTCGATCAGAATGACACGCGAGGACTTTCACGGAGAATGGAACTACACCCTCCATTCCTGACCCCGCTGCGTATCACGTTATTTCTGGACGATGCCTTAGTTAAGGAAATCCAGTAAAAACGTGTGTTTTCGCAGCAGCGGTGACGATCTAGCGGTTCAAAACACAGGGATTTCGTTGAACGATGAGGTGCGAGATTCGCCGAAACACGAAAATCTGAGCCGAAAACCCCTGAAAACATCGAAAACTCCCCTTAACTAAGCGCCATTCGACCCACCCACAAAGATCAACGCGGTCTGGCTCACAGACATCACCTACATCCAGACCGACGAAGGCACTCTTTACCTGAGCGCCATCATGGACCGCTGTAGCCGCATGATCGTCGGCTGGGCTTTCGGCGACTCTCTGGACGCTTCACAATGCCGCGATGCGCTTGCCATGGCCTTGAACAAGCGCCATCCGCCCAAGGGTCTCCTCCACCATTCCGACCGGGGCGTCCAGTTCACTTCCAATCAGTACAGAAGCGATCTCTTGGCGGCGGACCTGACGCCGAGCATGGGTCGAAAGGGCAATTGCTACGACAATGCCGCGATGGAGAGCTTCTGGAGCACCTCAAGCTGGAATGCGCCGACGGCCTCTACGCGACCCGCACCGAAGCCTAACTGGCGATCTTCGATTACATCGAGGCTTTCTACAACCGCGTCAGACTCCACAGCGGACTCGATTACCACTCACCGTTCGCCTTCGAAAGTCTCCCCCCAAACCGAAAACCCGGCAAAAAACGCAAATAACGCATCAAGTAACAACCACGTCTCTACATAATAACCTGCCATCCCGCCCTGCCTGTTAGTCCGCTAAATCGCGGCAGGCCCAGCATCAATTCGGAGGACGTTTGTTAGGCAGTATTCAATTCGGTGCTTTCTCGATTCTGAATTGGAATATGGGTGTGATGCACGCAATAGCTCGCCGCGTACCAAGACCACGAAAGGCCACTTCAGATCTCCTCACGTCAGCCCCGCTGCCTTTCGCCCGGCCCAATACACCGCGAGCAGCACGAGCAGCGCCGCGCACCATTTCGGGTCGCACCAGAGCCGGAATCGGGTCTCCTCCGGTTTCCGCTCGGGCAGAAGGCTTATGCCGCTGACGATCTGCGGAAGATCGGCAGGCGCGGCGAATCGGCCTCCCGTGAGCGCGGCGATTTCCCTCATGATATCCAGTTTCGCGGGCAGTCCCACCTTCTCGAGCGCCGGCACAGTCACATCGATCTGTGTCTTCAATTTCCGGCCGGCGTCCGAGTGAACTTCGACGGCATAGCGCCCGCCCTCGCGTGGAATGAATTGGCCGCCGTGTATTCCCCACTCGGCATTTTCCGCGACGAGTTCGATGTTCTCCTTCGCGCCGCTCGGGCTCGTGATCGTGACCAGCACTTTTCCTTCCGTGATTGGGATCCCCAGTTTATCGAGCACGCTCGCGTTCAGGCGGACCTTGTCTCCGCGCTTCGGCGCTTCCGGCGCGTAGAAGAAGCGGATGCCCTCGTCCTGCGCAAGGTGCCGCTGATGCGCCATCCACCGCACTACCTGTCCCCAGAAACGGTAATGATAGGTATCCTCCACTCCTTTGCGCCAGCGCCACGCGGAATCCGTACCCATGAAAAGCACTTTCCCATTTCCGGCGTTCTTCGTAACTAGCAATGGGATGCGCCCATATTGATTGCGCGCCGATTCATGCACCGCAAGCACCTCCGCCCCCGGCTTGGCGCGCCCGACCGGCGCGTACCAAAAGAAGCCAGGAAGCCCGCGCCAAACCGCCTGATTCGCATCGGGATCGGTCGCCAGCATGGTGAGCCAATGATCGCGGCCACGCAGTGTCAATTCCATGCGCGCCTCCGCTGCGGATGCAAAGCCGCTGCCCTTTGCGAAATCCATTTCGACCGGCAGCAGATCGCCCAGCGCGGAGTCTTGCAGCGATTTCTCGCGTCCGAGCGGTCCCGGGAGGAACACGAGGCCGCTCGCCTGTTGCTCGACGAGTCCCTTGAGCATGACGGCATTTTCGGGCGAAAGCATGCCCGGCCCGACGCCGACGTCCCCGATGAAGACAACATCGTACCCCTGCAGGTCCTCGCGTTTTGCGGGGAATTCGCTCAGGTAGCCGCCACCTTCACCCATGCCGACTCCAGGCTGGTAAAGGATCGTGCTCGCCGACACACCGGTGTCCCGCATGAGCGCGTTTCGGAGATAGCGAAACTCCCAACGCGGCTGCGAATCTACCACCAGCACCTTGAGTGTCTCTTTACGGACGGAGAGATGAAAGGAGCGCTCGTTGTTATTCGGAAATACTTCATCCCGCGCCACCGGCACGCGCACCGTAAAGTCACCTTCCCCCTCTGTCTGCGGAGTGAATACAATCGTATCCTGAAGCTGTCCCATCGCCGGAAGCGTCACGTTCTTGGAGCCTTTCGCGTCACCGGGGCCTTGCAGCGTCACCGTGGTTTTTACGTCACGCGGCAGATGATTTTGGATCGTAAACATCACGCCCAGGCGCTCGTTCACAAGCCCGTAAGTCGGCGCGAGCACCGACTGGAGTTCGATATCGGGCAGATAATTCTCGCTGCCGACGCCGATCGTAAAGACAGGGATCTCGTGCTGCGCCAGCGCGGTGGCTCCGGTGATCGGCGACTTGCCGAGATTCCAGTCGCCGTCGCTAATGAGCAGCACGGCTCGGAGATCCGGATACTGCTTGAGCACGCGCTCGAGTGGCGCATTCAAGTCGGTGCCGATCTCTGTCTCGTCGCCCGGTTTCGCATTCGCCGGCGGCTCGGCAAAGGAGTCAACCGTCACCTGGTACTGCTTTTCGAGCGGCTTCCAAAACTGCGCGTCGATCTGCCCGCTCACCCAGTTCGCGCGTGTGGTCGTCTTTTGTTCGCCTGCCAGGACATCATCTGTCGCCATGCTGCCGGAGCCATCCCACAGGATCGCAATGCGCGGTTGTTCCGTCCGGCGGGTCTGAACGACACGCTCTGGGCGCAGCAGAGTCATCGCGATGAGCGCCGCGGCCAGCAGGCGCACGATGTGAAGCGCGGTCATCCAGCGTCCGCTCCCCTCCCGGCGCATCCCGCGAAAGAAGAACCAGATCGACGCGAGGAGGAAGGCGGCCGCAACGGCCACCGCCCACGGCGCAGTGTTCAATTGCCACGATTCCGTCATGCGCGGGCCTCCGCGGTATCGATTCGGCGCAGCGGCCTGGGCTCCGGTGCATTCGAAGTGGCGGCCCGTCTCGGGAGCATCGCGCGACTGGTGGCGAGCAGCATTTCCGCGCACATGAAGAGCATCGCTGCGATCACCATTGCCGGCCAGATTTCGCTCTGCAACCGGTCGGCCTTCAGCTCGATCGCATCCGCCATCACCGTAAGTTTCACCCCGTGCAGCAGCGCTGGAATGCGGGTGCGATCCGCCGTTTCCGGTGCATCTTCAGAAGCCGGGCGATTCAAGGCGATCCGGCTCGCGCCGGATTGGTACACGCCCGCGCTCCAACGCCAGTCGCGCCGCCGATCGGTCTCGATCGCGCTCCACGTCTCATCCGGGGATGCCGGCTGCCACTCGCCCGCGATCGCCATCGCCGGAGGCGCGAGCCGCCTTCCGCCGAGCGCCAGCATCCGCTGGACTGCGGGAAGGAGCACCAGTCCGTCGCCGAAGTTGCCCCACTCCGTATCGGGTTGCGCCGAAAATGCGAAGAGCTGTCCCGAGCCGATTTTCCGACCTGAAAGGAACGGGCGGCCATCCGTGAATGTGGCGTATGCGTGCAAAGCGCCTCCTGTCGATGGCAGTTGCCGCCGCTGCATTTCGAGCCGCGCCAAGGCGAGCGATGCCCCGCTGTCGGTTCGCGCCAGCGGCCCGTCTATCTCGTCCCAAGCGGCGATGCGAAAGGGCGTGCGCGGCTGCGCGTTTTCCGCCGCTTCCCAGTGCAGTCCCAAGGGGCCTGCGCCTCCCTCGCCGCCGGGCGGCATGCAAAGAAGGACGCCGCCGCTCTCGACCCAAGCCTGGAGCGTCTTGGCCGCGCTCTCGTCGGGAGCGGTGGTCCCAGCCCACACCGCCAGTGCGACCGACTTGAGATCCAGTCCTCCGGCCCGCGCGGGAGAGGCGATCTCCGCCGTCCGATCCGTGCGCGCCTTGTCCGGCGCTGCGGCAAAGCGAATGCGCTGCGCTCCCGGGCCTTCGCCGATCACCATCGACTTGAGCGCAGGGGGCGGTCCGTACACAAAATAGGCGCTGTTATCCGCAAGGTTGGCGTCTGCCGGAAGCTCCACCTTTCCCCAGCCCGTCTCCCCTTTTGGCACATCGAACTTCAAGCTCTCCCGCTGTACGCTGGAGCCGAGCGGGATATCCAATTGGCTCGTCACGCCCTCGCGCGTCACCAGCAGGGGGATCGTCCCTTTATGGCCGTCTTGGGCGCGCAGTTCCAGCGCGAGGTTGAGCTGCGCCTTGCCTGCATCGGCGGCTCCCTTGAGGTTTCGCACATCCGCGGCGCGCACCGCTACGGAAATATTAGCCGCAGGCGGGCCGGAGAGATCCAGCAGCCGCACGCGGACGCTCTGAGGCAGCCCCGCAAATCGCGCATCGATGTCCTGCCACTCCGAGCTGTCGGTGCGCCAGTTGCTTGCTTGCAGATCGCTCGCGACCCAGATCTCCGCGCTCCCTGGCCTGTTCTTTGCCAGATAATCCAGCGCCGCCCGGAGCATGGCAGGGATGTCGGCCGCGGTATCGGTCGCCTCTGTCATCTGCATCGACCCGAGGTTCGATGCATTGGCGATCTCCAGCGGCTGCCGCAGGACGTTTTCGATGAGCACAAAACGGCTGCCGGCGCTCTGCTTTGCCGCCGTCGAGAGCAGCGCGAGTCCGTGCGCTCTCTTGCTCTCGCCCGCATCGCCGCCGCGCGATTCCATGCTCGCCGATCGATCGAGGAGAATGAGGACCGTCTCCGGAGCGCCGCCGGCCGCCGCGCCGATCCATCCGCCCACGAGCGGCCGCGCCATCGCCCAGATGAGAAAGAGAATAATCAGCGCACGGAATGCCAGCAGCAGGTATTGCCGCAGCTTTGCCCGGCGGGTGGCCGCGCGATTCGCCTTTAGCAGGAAGATCATCGCCGCCCAATGCACCGTCTTGTACCTCAGACGGTTGAGCATGTGGATCACGATCGGGAGCAGCACCGCGGGAAGCGCCCACAGCATCCATGGCTGGAGATACGCCATCCCTTACCGCCGCCCTCCTTTGGTCCGCTTGATCCGCTGCAGCAGGAAACTCGTGAGCGACCCCTCGTAACTCTCGTCGAGGTAGTTCACCCGGTAATCCACGTCGAACTCGCGGCAGCCATGGTGCAAAGTCCCCAGGTAATCGTTCAGCGCCTCGCGATAGGCATCCCGCACCACGGCGGGATCGGTGATGAGATCCATCCCATTTTCCAGATCGACAAATCGGACCGGTCGATGGAAGTCGAAATCGTATTCCTGCCGGTCGAGCAAATGGAACACCGCGAGGTCGTGCTTGTAGAAGCGCAAGTGCTTGAAGCACTCCAAAAGCTCGGGCACTTCGGTGAAGAGATCGCTGATGACGATGACCAGGCTCCGCTGGCGGATCCGCTCCGCCAGATTGTGGAGTGTCGTCACGAGATTCGTTTCGCCTTGAGGCTTCGCATCGGCCAGGGTGTCGAGCACCTGCCGCAAGTGCGAGGGGGTGCGGCGCGGCGGCAGCTCCGTGAGCGCTTTATCGGCAAAGCAGACGAGCCCGAGAGCGTCGCCTTGATGCACGAGCAGATGCGCCAGCGTCCCGGCGATGCGCCGTGCGTACTCGAAACGCGTCGTCTCTCCACTCGTGAATTTCATCGAGGCGCTTGTATCCAGCACCACGTAACAGCGCAGATTCGTATCGGCCTCGAACTCCTTCATGTAAAAGCGGTCCGTTCGCGCGAATACCCGCCAATCGAGAAACCGCAGGTCGTCGCCCGGCGCGTACTTCCGGTACTCGGCAAATTCGACGGATGACCCGCGCGTCGCGCTGCGATGAATGCCTGTCACCGAGCCAAGCATCGGCAGGCGGACGGAGACAGTGAGCCGCGACAGGCGCGAGATCACGCCCATGTCGAGAAAGTCCCAGCGATGCTCGGGCTTTGCCACGCTTACTCAGCGGTTTCCGCGATCACCCGCTTGATGATCTCCAGGCTGTTGATGCCTTCGCTTTCGGCGTGGAAATTTACGAGGATGCGGTGCGCCAGCACCGGCTCGGCGACGGCATGCACGTCCTCCAGGCGGGCGAGATAGCTGCCATTCAGGACGGCGCGCGCCTTTGCGCCCAGCACAAGGTATTGCACCGCGCGCGGTCCCGGCCCCCACATTACCCATTTCTTTATCCACTCGGGCGACTCCTCGCCGATGGGGCGGCACTTCCTCACCAGTTTCACCACATGTTCATAGACGTGATCCGGCACCGGCACGCGGCGCACGACATCCTGAAAGCGGAGAATCTCCTCCGCGCCTAAAATCTTGTTGAGCTTTGGAGTCGCGCCGCCGGTGGTCGCCTTCGCGATCTGCAACTCCTCCTGCGCTGTCGGGTAGCCGACATTGATGAAAAACATAAACCGATCGAGCTGCGCCTCTGGCAGCGGGTAAGTTCCCTCCTGTTCGATGGGGTTCTGTGTCGCGAGAACGAAGAATGGCGATTCGAGGTGAAAACTGTGTTTGCCGGAATTCACCTTCTGCTCCTGCATCGCCTGCAAGAGCGCCGCCTGTGTCTTCGGCGGCGTGCGGTTGATTTCATCCGCGAGGACGATATTCGCGAAGATCGGCCCCTTTACAAACTCGAAGGCGCGCCGGCCCGGCTGGTCGGTCTCCTGCAGGATTTCCGTGCCCGTGATGTCGCTCGGCATCAGATCGGGCGTGAACTGAATGCGATTGAAATTCAGCGACATCATATCCGCCAGCGAATGGACCAGCAGCGTTTTTGCCAGGCCCGGCACACCCATCAGCAGTCCGTGCCCGCGTGCGAAGATGCAGATCAGCAGCTTCTCAATGACCGCGTGCTGGCCGATAATCACTTTTCCCAACTCTTCGCGGATGCGTCCGTTGAGTTCACGCAACTGGTCGATGGCAAGGACATCGGCCTCGGGAGCCGTGTGGGGAGGTTGGGTCAGCATAGAGTGGGAGGGATGATACCCACATCCCATCCGCATTCATGACAAAACTTGGGAGGCAGGCGCCGGTATGACAGGCGGACCGGCGAAAACGTTCACGACATGCAGGCAAGCCGCTGCAAGTCCTTGAATTCGCGGTCCGTGATCCCGCGGTGGTTCAAGATGGATCGGGACGTTCCAGGCGGGCCATCGCCAGGGTGAATCGGAACGCATCTTTAGCTGCACTTTCGTCCACCCAAAGACCGATCAGGTCACGCGCTGCGGCCATCGCTCCTTCGACCCCGTCGCCGTGGGTCGTGATCCCCAGCGACGGCACATGTGCGTAGTAATATCCCGGCATATTTCCAGACTATTCCACTGGTTCTACGATCACGTTGTATCGCATGGCGCTATCTCGTTCAAAACGCGGCATATTGTCGAGCGCCGCCTGGGTGGCACGGCAAGCGCCTCGCTTCGCTTGAGAAGAGGACTATCGGCTCGCGGCCAAGCCTTCGGTCGCCGCCGGAAGGGGCGCGCTTGTGCGCACACGGGCATTCCGCGCCGCGAAGCACACCACAAACAGCACGGTGAATAGCACGTCGCTCACCAGCGTGTTCCGATAGAATTGCCACGTCGGCGGATAGCCCGGAATGCCGGTTGTCAAAGCCTGAAGAAAGCCCGCCCCTGTTTTGGCGTAGCCGGGATCGTAAAGCCACGAGCCGGCATTTGTGAGCACGTAGAAGAGGAGCGATCCTGCAACGCTCGCGATGACCAAGCCAGGGAGGCGCACCTTTCCCCGCAGTGCAAATCCCATCGCCACGATGACCCCGAGGACCGCATACCGCGGCAATATCTCCACTGTAAAGAACGGGCGCTGGTACGCGATATTGAGCGCGATGTCGCTCAAAAGGAGGACCGCCATCGGAAGCCAGATCGCCGCGCGTTTCGGCAAATAGACCGCGCCGCAGAGCGCGACAGCCGCCAGCGGCGAGAAATTGTGCAGCCAATCCATCTCATGCATCCCGGCGCGTCCCAACGCCACCCGGCACACAGTGAGGGCGATCAGCAAGGCGAAAGGAGCAAACATCCGTGCAACGTGCGCGCTTGCCCTCCGGCTTTCAACCTCCAATTTTGCCAGGCGCCGCTTCTCCGAAGGATCCGGCCAAAGGGACGGAACGGAAACCGCTTGACCCCGGACTCACCACCGCGCACGATCCGAGCAGTTCTTTGTGACCCAAACCGAAAGCGGTGAATGAAAGGAATTCCGTGAGAATCGGAAGCAGTTGCGCTGCTGTAACTGGATACAATTCCCCAAGCCGGAAGGCCGGCTACTGCCAATCCGCGCGCGCAGGCGCGCGGGTGAAGGCGGGGAGGAGAATGGCGATGGTCGCAGGACCGTTCGCCAATAAGCCAGGAGCCAGAACATTTTCATTTGCCAGCTCTCATTCGCGCTGGCCCGGAAGTCCCGGGATGCGGCGCGCCAAAAACTTCTTCGCAAAAGGAAGAATGAGGGATCAGCGCCACGCCAATCCCGTGCATTCGCACAGGCTCGCCGTCTCCTGATCTCTCCCAGCCAAAAAGAGATCAGCAGACATGAAAAAAATTGTAATCACACTCAGCGCGATTGCCGGCATATCGGCGTCGCTCCACGCCGCCGCGTTTGTCGGCGCAGTCATTAATTATACGGCGGGGGGGATCGCCAATGGCCTCACCGATCCGTCAACCGCCCTTGGCTCGCCCGGTCCCATCGTCGATGCCACGGGATCGTTTCCAGGAGTGCTCAGTCCGTTCAATCCTCCGTACAAAAGCGCCGAAATCGTCGGAATCGGCTCGGGCGGAGGCTCCCTGACGCTCCAGTTCTCAAACTTCGTGTCGGCCACGCACGATGGGACGCGGGGCATCGGGGTTTTTACGAATGTGGGCCTCAACGATCCGAATTACCCGAGCGGCACGGCGGATGCCACGGCTTCTCTCATAGGAAAGCCTGGCATGGCGGAGACGGAGGTAAGTCGGGACGGTTCGAAATGGTACGCGCTCAATGGCGGCGCGCCGATCACGTTCGACATTCCGACGAGCTATTTCAAGAACGCGGGGCCGTACGACACCACCGCGCCGGCGAACCCCGCGTACTCGGATTTCGGGAAGCCGTTCACGGGAGCGCGAACGGATTTTGCGAATGAAACAAACGCGCAGATTGTCTCCACCCTCGGCGGTTCGGCTGGCGGCACATGGCTCGATCTCAGCAGCCTGCCTGCCGATGTTCCGGAGATAGGCTATATCCGTTTTAGCAATGTTCCCGAAGGCGATGCGCTCTATCTCGACGCTGTTTCCATTAATAATACATTGGCCGGTCCGCCCGTGCCGGAGCCGCAAGCGTGGATTTATCTCGTCGGCGTCGCCGGTGCGATGTTCGGTTCGATCAGAAGACGGCGGATCGCCGGGCAGGCCGCTTTCGCGCTCGCTGCCGGGACGGCCGGTTTGCTGGCCGCATCCGTTGCAAATGCCGCCACGATCACTGGATTTGGCGACATCGAAAATTGGGTCGGCTCCGGGCCAAACAGCGCGGCGCTGGTTATAGATTGGAACGATGGCCTTAACTATGGTGGCGCGACAGGCGACCAATCACTGGCCTGGGGATACCGCTGGAGCGGCGCGGCGACGGGCGAGCAGATGTTCGAGGCGATCGTGAGCGCCGATCCGCGCCTCGTTTTAAACCCGGCGCCGCCTGTGGGCGGGCCGGGCACCGTTTGTGGCATTGGCTACGATCTGAACGGCAATGGATTCACTTACGTTTCCGATCCGACAAACCTGGACAAGGGACATGCGTCCGATCCCAGCGATCATTATCGTGAGGGCTGGCTGCATGCGGGTTACTGGAGCTATTGGAATGAGAAGGCTGCAACGACGGGCTTGCCGGCGTGGACCTCCGCTTCGACTGGCTTTTCGAGAACATTGCAAAATGGCTCATGGGATGGCTGGAGTTGGGCTCCGGCGCCAGATTTTAACGGATTGATGCCGGCTAACGTTGTGGCCGCTGTCATTCCAGAGCCTGCCGGATTGCTAGCCTGGGCCGTTCTGGCGCCAGGCCTCTTTGTCACGCGACGCAAGCGTGTCTGATGTTATGAAGTTTGGGACGCCACGCATCGGCGGCGGATTTACCCTAGTGGAGATCCTCGTCGCCATTGCCGTCATCTCCATCCTCGTTGCGCTCTCCGCCTCGGGTTACTCCCGCGCGCAGATGGCGGGACGGAAGGCCGCCTCAAGTAACAATCTGCGCCAGTTCGGAGCGGCCGCGGGCCTCTATCTGTCCGATCATGGCAATGCCTTTTTCCCGTACCGGCAGGATCTGCCCGATGGCTCCGTCACCTGGTGGTTTGGAGCCGAGACCGCAAAGAGCATGCGCTCTCCCGAGGGCAAGCGGCAGATCGACGCCACGCGCTCCCCGCTCGCTCCCTATCTCACACCGGAAGGCGGCGTCGAAATCTGCCCCGGCCTCACCGCCGATTCGCTCGCACTCAAGCCCAAGTACTCCGGCTCGAGCTACGGTTACGGTTACAATGTGCTTCTCGGGGGCGGCTGGATGGGCGCCGGGCCGCTGCTGCGCGCGACCGATCTCAGCAGCCCCGGAAATACGATCACTTTCGCCACATGCGCCCAAGTGAATACCTTCGAGGCGCCAGCCTCCTCGTCTCATCCGATGATCGAAGCATTCTACGGATTGGACGATCGGAATAAGACGATCCACTTCCGTTTCTTCGGAAGTGCGCTGGTCCTCTTTCTCGACGGACACATCGCAGAGATGCCGATCTGTCCCGGCACGGAGGACGACCGGCTTCCGGGATCGGTTATTGGAAGGCTGACGCCAGTCGGAAGTTTCGATATGTTGCGCTAATGCCACTTTCCGCCGCCGAACTCGCCGCGCTGCGACGCGACTATTCCATGGGCGCATTGCGCCGGGCCGATCTCGATCCCGACCCCATCGAGCAATTCCGCCACTGGCTGCATGCCGCGGTTACGTCGGGAATCATCGAGCCAAATGCGATGACCCTGGCGACCGCCAGCGCCGATGGCATCCCGGTCTCGCGCACCGTGCTCTTGAAGGCGTGCGACCACCGCGGATTCATGTTTTTCACCAACTATGAATCCGCGAAAGCCAGCCATCTCGCGGCAAATCCCCACGCGGCGCTCACCTTTTGTTGGCCCGCCTTGCAGCGCCAGGTGAATGTCACTGGCACGGTCGACAAGGTTCCAATCGAAGAGAGCGAGGCGTATTTCCACACGCGCCCGCTGGGCAGCCAGCTCGGCGCATGGGCGTCGCGCCAGAGCCATCGGATCGAAGACCGCGCGGCCCTTGAGAAGGCGTTCGAGGAAGCTCACGCCCGGTTTGACGGCTCACAAATACCGCTGCCACCGCACTGGGGCGGATACTGCCTCAACCCAGAGACGATCGAGTTTTGGCAGGGCCAGCGAAGCCGCCTGCACGATCGCCTCCGCTACGTCCGAACCGAGGGCGGGGGCTGGACGATAGAACGCCTTTCTCCTTGAGAGTAACTTGCCGACAGCGCGGCGCGTCACCGCTGCCTTGGCGGCGGACCGCCTGGACCGCCTGGACCGCCTGGACCGCCCGGCCCCCCGCCGCGCGGAGGCGGTTCATGCTCATGCTCATCCCCCTGCTCCTGATCCGCCGGCACGAGGCTCATGACGATATCCCAGTTCACTCCCAGGCCGATTGAATCTGCCGCGGGAGCAAACGTCCGAATCACGGACGCGCGCTGCGCCGGGTCTCGGATTCCATCCAGGACTCCATCGTCCGTGTTGCGAGGCTCCCCTGCGAAATAAAGCTGCGTCGTAAATCGCTTGCTCCCCGGCAGCGTGATTGCGAAATGATAATGCCGCGTCCGCCCCGGATACAGCGCCGGTTTGATCGTCCTGAAACGGTACCCGCCGTCCGACGCAGTCTCGAACCGCCCGTACCCTTGGAAATCCGGGTCGCGCTCGCCAGTATCAGCGCCGCGCGAATGGAGGTAACAGCCGTTGTTGTCAGCCTGCCATAGCTCGATCAGCGCGCGTGTAAGAGGCGCGCCGCTGCGATCCACCACACGTCCCGCGATATGCGTAATGACGCCGACGGCGGGTGTCACGTGATTCGTGATCTGCACGAGATCGTTGTCCTGATCGAGCGGGAGCCGGTCCGGATAGAATGGCCCTTCCGTCTGCCAGGGCGTCGCCGTGAGAGTGAGCGCTTCGGCAAATGCGCCCCGAGTCATGAATCCCGCGCTCGCAAGAGCGAGGCTTCTCAGAAGTTTCCGCCTACCGATCGGAATGTAAAAGCACCGCGTCATTGTCTCGTTCATAATTTCCAGCTTCCTGCTCGAAAACAAAACGTCGCCCGATCGCGGAATCGTGTAAAGAGCTGGAAGTTTTTACCACGGCGAATCCAAAACGGCGCCTTCAGGGAGCGCCGAATTGTATCGGACGGAGTGAACGGTTCAACGGGAGGTTCCTAAATAAGGATTGGAAAGCGGGTGCGAGTGAACAAATCCTAATCTTCCCCATTACACAATGTCGCCGACCGTCCATCATAGTCGAGTTGACGACCCCGTTGGTCCGATCTCCGCGATGGTGAAGGAGAGGGCGCGGCGGATTGAAGCGGAGCAAAGCGGTGGCCATATCGCCGTGGAGAGCCAGCCGGGGGACACCGCCCCCTTGAAGATTTATCCGCCTCGTGCGTTCGAGTCATTCGATGCGCCGCCCCGGAAGATTCCCGATCCCAATCCGCTCGCATGCGAGAAAACAATCCTTCTGGTGGAAGACGAAGCCATGCTGCGGGAGCTTGCCGCCACGATCCTCGAAGACCTTGGCTACAAAGTCTTCACCGCGGAAAACGGGCGCGCTGCTCTCGATCTGCTTCGCGGAGGCGATCCTCCACAGGTCGATCTCGTCCTCACCGATCTCATTATGCCCGAGATGTGCGGTCAGGAGCTCGTCCGCCAGCTTCGTCCGCTCTCCCCACATACAAAGATCATCTATAGCTCGGGCTACACGGAAGATTCGATCATCGGGTCTGGCGGCCCTGAGGCTGGAATACACTTTCTTCCTAAGCCTTACACCGTCACCTCCCTTTCTGAAAAAGTCCGCGAAGTGCTCGGGGACGGCGCCGCTCCGGCGCACGATGCTCTGCTGCTGCCTGAATAGCCGGCGGTGGCGGGACGGCCGCTGACCGCACCAGAGCCCATCGCGAATGC
>JBBSFI010000088.1:0-13406 GCA_038238905.1 Chthoniobacterales bacterium
AAGGCATGGCTGTACGGAAAACTTTTCGTTGCCCTGCTTACAGAGCGGCTTATCCGGAAAGCGGAGTCATTTTCCCCCTGGGGGTATGACGTGGCGCCGGACACGGAATCAAAGTCACTCCCGAGGCCTCATGGCGTCTCGCCTCGGAATCCTCCGCCGGCGGGGCGTTGGATATAAAGAATCTGGATCGCACGGAGGCGATCCGGATGGAGATCGCCCGGCGCCAAATTCGATGCTCACCAAAAATGACCGTCAAAGATGTTGACTCGTTCGACTGGCTAGGGGTACAAGGACCGCACCGCAGGACAGACTATCTGCGATCCGAGACTACGGGACGATCCGAGACTACGGAACAGACTATCTGCAAGAGATTTAAACGCCGTTACGACAACGCGTTCTGGATGAGGTTCCCATGTGGGATTGCGCGCATTACGGGACAGACTATTTGCGAGACGTTGGCAAAGCCGCTCTTACAGGGATCGCCAGTCTGTTGTCGCGAACCCAACGCTTTGCGGTTGGCAGGGTTGAATCGCCCCTGTGGGGGTTTGCGGGACGGCGCATTCCAACATTTCATCTGAATGGTTCCGGCTAAGAGACTGGCCGTCCGGGCGGTTGTGCGTTCGGCCCATGGCAAACGCACGCTCCCTCCTTTGCCTCCTCACTTTCGGTCTTGCGCTGGCGGTTGCCGCCGCGCCGCCGCCCAAGAAAGAGGAGGACGATCCGAATGCTCCTGTGAGCTATTTCAAAAAGGTGCGCCCCGTTTTTCAGGCGCAGTGCCAGGGATGTCACCAACCGGCGAAGCCGAAGGGCGGCTATGTGATGACTGATTTCAAGCGGCTGATCGAGGGAGGCGACGATTGCGCAAAAGACGGATCGAAAGCCGTTGTTCCGAAGGATCCGGAGAAGTCCGTGCTCATCCAGCAGATCGTCCCGGAGAATGGCGAAGCCGAGATGCCCAGGAAAAGGCCTCCGCTTCCGGATAAGGAGATCGCGCTCATTCGCCGCTGGATAGCGGAAGGCGCCATCGACGACACCCCGGCCAACGCAAAGCAGCGCTTCGACGCGGACCATCCGCCGGTGTACTCGCGCCCGCCCGTAATCACGTCCCTCGATTTCTCGCCGGATGGCTCGCTGCTGGCAGTCGCGGGATTTCATGAGGTGCTCCTCTGGAAGGCCGACGGCACGGAGATGCTGGCGCGGCTCGTCGGGCTGTCGGAGCGGATTCAGACGGTCCGCTTTTCTCCGGATGGCAAGCGACTGGCCGCGTGCGGCGGCCGGCCGGCCCAAATGGGAGAGGTGCAGATCTGGGATGTGGAGTCGCGGAAGCTCGCGCTGAGCGTGCCAGTCGGTTTCGACACCGTGTACGGCGTCTCGTGGTCGCCCGACGGCGCGCTGGTCTCCTTCGGCTGCCCCGATAATACCTTGCGTGCGATCAATGCAACGAGCGGCGCGCAAGTGCTGCAGCAGACTTCGCACAGCGATTGGGTGCTCGGAACGGCATTCACTCAAAAGGGCGACCAGCTTGTGAGCGTCGGCCGGGATATGAGCGCGAAGCTGACCGAGATCGCGACGCAGCGTTTCATCGATAACATCAGCTCCATCACGCCTGGTGCTTTGCGCGGCGGGCTGCAAAGCGTCGCCCGCCATCCGCTGCGCGACGAATTCCTGGTGGGTGGCGCCGATGGCATTCCGCAGGCCTATCGCATCGTGCGCAAAGTGCAGCGTCACATCGGCGACAATGCGCTCTGCATCCGCAAATGGCCCGCGATGGATGGCCGGATCTATGGAGTCGATTTCTCGCCGGATGGCACGCGTTTCGCAGCGGTGAGTTCGCTGGATGGCAAGGGCGAAGTGAATATCTATAACTATGATTTTAACACCGAGATGCCGGCCGACATGCTGGCGATCGAAGGCAAGGACGAAGGCGCCCGAAACGACGATGAAAAAGCCCGGCTGGCCGCGCACTACGCGAGTGACACGAAACTCCTGGCTGGCGTCGCGATCGATGCCGGCCAATTTACGGTGCGATGGCTGCGCGACGGCTCCGCTGTTGCTTCCGCCGGAGAGGATGGCAAAGTGCGCATCATCTCTTCAGCGGACGGGAAGATCATCGGAGAGTTCACCCCCGTTCCGCTCACTCCGCCGCTCCAAGCTGCATCCCATTTAAAATGAGACGTCTTGCCCTTTTATTCGCCATCGGGGCGCCCAGACTTTTTGCCGCCGAGTCGCTGCCGCCTGGCGCCCAGATTGTCGCGCTCGACGTTCAACCAGCCAAAGTAGTGCTCGATGGCAAATACGAAGCCGCGCAGCTCGTCGTGACGGCAAATCTTGCTTCCGGCGAAACGGCCGATGTGACACGTCTGGCCACGCTCTCCGTCGATGGCGGCGTCGCGGAACTGACTCCCACAGGACAGGTGCGTCCGCTCAGGGACGGGGATGGCGTCGTGCATGTGGAAATCGGAGGGCAATCGGCCTCGGCCCCCGTGGTCGTGGCGCGCATGCAAGGAGCGCAAACCGTCGATTTCATTCGGGACGTCAATCCGACGATGACGCGGCTGGGGTGCAATGCGGGGACGTGTCACGGCGCAAAGGAGGGGAAGTTTGGATTCAAGCTTTCGCTGCGCGGTTACGATCCGCTATTCGATGTGCGCTCGCTCAAGGACGATCTGGCGGGGCGGCGGCTGAATGTGGCTTCGCCCGAGGATTCGCTGATGCTTCTCAAAGCCACGGCCGGCGTTCCGCACGAGGGCGGGCAGCGAACGAAGCTGGGTGAGAAGTATTACGAAATCCTGCGCTCATGGATCGCCGATGGCGCTAAGCTCGACCTTGCCTCGCCGCGCGTCGCGAAGATTGAAGTCTTTCCCCGCGATCCCGTCGTGCAGCAGATCGGCGCGCGGCAGCAGGTGCGCGTGGTGGCGACCTTTGCCAATGGGAAGACGCGCGATGTCACCGCAGAGGCCTTTCTCGACAGCGGCAATACCGATGTCGCCAAAAGCGAAGGCGGTGGACTGATCGAAACATTGCGGCGAGGCGAAGCGCCGTTGCTTGCCCGATACGAGGGAAATTACGCCGCGACGACACTTACTGTAATGGGCGATCGGTCCGGCTTTGCCTGGCAGCAGCCCGAAACATGGGGCCGCATCGATGAACTGGTCGCCGCCAAGTGGCAGCGCATGAAGATCGCTCCCTCGGAACTGAGCGGCGATACGGAGTTTCTCCGCCGCGTCTATCTCGATCTTACGGGACTGCCGCCATCCCCGGACGATGTGAGAGCTTTTGTCGCCGATGGCCGCCCCGTGCGTGAAAAGCGGGATGCGATGATCGACAAGCTGATGAGCTCGCCGGAGTACGTCGATCATTCGGCCAATAAGTGGGCGGACCTCCTGCAGGTGAACTCGAAGTTCCTCGGCGGCGAAGGCGCGCGCCTCTTTCGCGACTGGATTCGCAAGGAGATCGAGGCAAACACACCGTACGATCAATTTGTGCGGAAGATACTTACCGCAACGGGATCGAATAAAGCGAATCCAGCGGCCAGTTACTGGAAAATCCTGCGCGAACCGGCTGAGACGATGGAAAACACGACGCAGCTCTTTCTTGCGACGCGCTTCAATTGCAATAAATGCCATGACCACCCATTTGAGCGCTGGACGCAGGATCAATATTATCATACGGCGGCCTATTTCTCGCAGGTCGCCTTCGATGCGGATCCCGCTGCCGGCGGAGCCAAGCTTGAAGGCACAGCCGTTGAGAAATCGCATCCTCTCTACGAGATCGTTCACGATAAAACCGATGGAGAGGTAACGCATCTGCGCACCGGAAAGGTCGCCGCGCCCGAGTTCCCGTTTCCGGCCCAGTCCGAAGAGAAGGGGAGCCGCCGCGAACAACTGGCGGGCTGGATTACTTCACCGGATAACCGCTATTTTGCCGCGAGCTATGTCAATCGGCAGTGGGGCTATCTTACGGGCGCGGGCCTCATCGAGCCGCTCGATGACATCCGCGCCGGCAATCCGCCGACCGACCCGGAGCTGCTCGATTACCTTGCAAAGGAATTCATCGGCCATGGCTTCGATGTGCATTATATCGTCCGGCTGATCTGCCAGTCGCGCACTTATCAGCTCACGCTCGCGACCAATAAATGGAACGAGGATGACAAGACCAACTACTCTCATGCTTTGGCGCGGCGGCTGCCGGCTGAGGTGTTATACGACTCCGTTCTCAAAGTCACCGGCGCCCCTTCCAAGCTCGGGATGCGGGCCGACCAGCTTCCCGATTCGAGCCAGGATCTCCCGGGCGGATTCCTCGCGAACCTCGGACGGCCCGCGCGGGAAAGCGCCTGCGAATGCGAACGAAGCAGCGACCTGAGGCTCGGGAGCGTGATGGCGCTGCTCAGCGGCTCAGCGGTGGCGGAAGCGATCGGCGACCCGAATAGCGGCCTCGCCAAACTGGCAGCCAGCCAGCCGGATGACCGCGCTCTTGCGGGCGAGATTTTTATGCGCGTGCTGGGACGGCCTGCGTCGCCGGCCGAAGTTCAGAAGACGCTCGATGCCTGGGCGCGCATCGATCCGGAAAATGCCAAATTAGCCGCTGCTCTCGCGGCGAAAGAGAGCGAGCAGGCGCCTCTCATTGCGAAAGCCGATGCGGAGCGGCTCGCCGCTATCGACGCTGCGAAAGCCGAACTTGCCCGGTTCCAAACCGAAATTGCGCCGCGCGTAACCGAAGCGGAAAACAAGCGGCTTGCGGATCTCGCATCAGCGCAGGCATCGGCAAAGGAATACGAAGAGAAGTCGCTTGCAGGCGCGCAGGTGACCTTCGAAACGACCGTCCCGCCCGCCCGCACCGAGACGGGATGGACGCCGCTCGATTTGGCTGAGGCGCGCGCCAATAACGGAGTGGAGCTTACGAAACTGGCCGACGGTTCGATTAAAGCGGGAGGCGCCCGCCCGAAGACCTCCGACTACGTCATCAAAGCAGACACCAAGCTTGCGGGAATCACCGGTCTGCTTCTCGAGGTCTTGCCAGCATCGGACGAGCCCAGCTTCGGTCCCGGCCGGTTCACCGATGGAAATTTTGTCCTGGGCGAGATCACGGCTAAGATGGGACCGATGGGCGGCGACACTACGACAGCCCTGAAATTCACAGGGGCCGTCGCGGATTTTAGCCAGGCGAATTTTGAAGTGGCAAAAGCGATCGATGGCAAGCGGGGCGACGGCAATAACGGATGGGCTGTCTCGCCTCAATTCGGAGTTCCGCATTGGGCAGCGTTCGCGTTCGAGAAGCCGCTCGGCGACGCGGAAAAGGGAATCCGGCTCCGCTTCGAATTGAATCAGCCGCGCGAGGGGAGCTTCTGCATAGCGCGGTTTCGCCTGTGGACGACAACGAGCGCCACCCCGCTCAATATCGGACTTCCGGTTCCAGTTGCGGCTGCACTTAAAAAGCCTGCCGCGGAGCGCAGTCCCGACGATTCAAAAGTGATCGCCGATTATTGGAGCGAGTACGATCCCGAGCTGATGAGGCACCGTCTCACGGCGGGCAAGTTTGCGCTTCCCCTGCCGATCGATCAAGGGATCCTCGATCGGCGGGCCGCGATTGCGACCGCCGAGCTTCCGATTCGTCTCGACCCAAAGCTAGTTCAACTGCGGCAGGATCTTGAGCAAAGCAAAGCACAGGCGGCTAACAAGCGGCTCACTGGCGCGCAAGATCTCGCCTGGGCGCTGGTTAATACGCCTGCGTTCCTTTTCAATCATTAGCTGCTGCCCGTCCGTTAAAAAGCCCGTCTCCCTCGAAATAACACTATGCTTCGCATCTCAGGACAACCCGGTCGCGACTTATGCGACGCTCACCTCGGTGTTACGCGGCGCGATCTGCTGCGGGTAGGCGGCTCGGCTATCATGGGCCTCACGCTCGGATCGCTTTTTAAGCTGCGTGCGCAGGCGGCCGAGCAGGCGCCAGTCAAAGGCGGTCCGGGCTGGGGAAAGGCCAAAAGCGTCATCATGGTCTATCTTCAGGGTGGCCCGTCGCACCTCGACCTTTGGGATCCGAAGGAGAACGTGTCGGACAAAATCCGAAGCTCGTTCGGGAATATCAAGACGAAGATCCCTGGAATCAACTTTACCGAGATCCTGCCGAAGCTGGCGCAGGTGAACGACAAGCTGACGATGATCCGCTCGATGAGCTATACTCCGAACGGTCTCTTCAACCACACGGCGGCTATCTATCAAATCATGACCGGCTACACGACCGACAAGGTGTCGCCATCGGGCCAGCTCGAGCCGCCGAATGCGAAGGATTATCCCAATTTCGGATCGAATATCATCCGGCTGCGGCCTCCAACTGAGCCGATGCTCCCATTTGTCGTCCTTCCACGTCCGTTGCAGGAATCGAATGTGGTGGGTAAAGGAGGCGGCGCGGGGTTTCTCGGGAAGGCCTTCGAACCGTACACCCTTTTTCCCGATGGCGACGACCTCGATCTCACGAAGATGAACCGCGTCAATGTGGACGATCTCAAGCTCCGTCCCGATGTGTTCGCGATGCGTCTCGAACGCCGCGCTTCCTTGCGGCAATCGATCGAGCAAACGATGCCAGACCTCGACAAGGCCGTCGCAAACTATCATCTGGACGAATACTACGGCAAAGCGCTCGATCTCATTACGAGCGGCAAGGCGCGAGATGCCTTCTCGATCGATCGCGAAAGCGATAAGGTGCGCTCGGCTTATGGGATGAATACATTCGGCCAAAGTCTCCTGCTGGCGCGCCGCCTTGTCGAGGCGGGCACCCGCGTGGTGGAAGTCATCTGGCCAAAGGTTGCGAATTCAGACAACCACTCATGGGATATGCACGCCGATCTCACAGGCCGGATGAAGCGTCAGGCCGGCCCGATGTTTGACACCGGCTTCGCCGCATTCATTGACGATCTCGACCAGCGCGGAATGCTTGACGAGACACTCGTGGTGGCACTTGGTGAATTTGGACGCACGCCGGAGCGAGGCGTGAGCACCAGTGGCAATGTCAATAGTGCAGACGGACGCGACCATTGGCCTTACTGTTACACGGCTTGCGTGGCGGGCGCCGGGACGAAGCGCGGCTACGTCCACGGTGAGAGCGATGCGACCGGCTCCAGTCCCAAGAGCGACCCGGTCCATCCCACGGAATTGCTCGCAACGATCTACCACGCGTGCGGGATCGATCCCGACACGATTGTGTACAATCATCTGAACCAACCGCGCGAACTCGTGAAGGCCAAGCCTGTGCCGGCGCTGTTCGCGTAGCCAGTTCGCCGGAGTCGCGCCGCGGGCATCCAGAAACCGAGTTGAATCTACGATCGGCAACCGAACGGGCGCCACGCAAAGCCCTGGGGCGTCGTTAAAGCTGCAGGCATAATCATGACAATGACCAGGGAAAAGAGCTGCATCCTGGGTGCGCTTTCGGGCGCTCTCACGGGAGACGCTTTGGGCGTGCCAGTTGAATTTCAAGCACGTGAGTCTATCCGAAAAGATCCCGTCACTGGAATGCGCGCTTACGGAACGCACAAACAGCCGGCCGGAACCTGGTCGGACGATTCATCGTTGCTGCTCTGCACAGTCGAGAGTCTGATTGAATGTGGAGCGTTCGACGCGGCCGATCTGGGAAGGCGATTTGTACGTTGGAAGAATGAATGCCATTGGACGCCCTATGGCGAAGTCTTTGATATAGGCAATGCCACTTCGCAGGCAATTTCCCGGTTAGCTTCCGGTGTGCAGCCGGAAGAGGCGGGCGGCAATCAAGAGCGTGACAATGGCAATGGTTCGCTGATGCGGATTCTTCCTCTTGCGCTCTGGTTCAGCCATTCAAGAGCCGATGTCCTGGCCGGTGCGGCAGCGAGATCGTCATCATTAACACATCGACATCCGCGTTCCCAGATGGCGTGCATATTCTATTGCCTGCTTGTGCAAAAGCTCATTGCTGGCATCGCGCCCGTAACGGCTTGTGACGAGGCGCTGAACGTCTTCAAGGATCTCAAATGCCTTCCGGCCTTCATCGTCGAGTTGCCTCAATTTCTATCGTTAAGCGCCGACCGGATTGCGTCTCTGGCCGAGACCGAGATCGCTTCCTCCGGCTATGTTTTGCACACCCTCACCGCCAGCATTTGGTGCCTGCTGACGTCAGATTCCTTCGATCAGACTTTGCTTAAGGCGGTTAACCTCGGAAGCGATTCGGACACGACAGGGACGGTGGCGGGCGGTCTCGCTGGCGCTTGTTACGGCGTGCAATGCATACCAGCAGGGTGGAAAAGCGTTCTCGCACGGCACGAGGAGATTGACCTGCTGTTTGCCAAATTTATGGCAGGCAAGACCTCCGCCGGAAGGTAACGCGGTCAAGCGATTCGCCGCTCGTCGTCCGCGCGTGCGTTCCCCTTTGCGCACGCGCCCTGCGCTCCCTATAATAGCGGCCCTCTTACCACCGATTCCGACCATGCCCGACGAACGCAAGACCCTTGAGCAGCGCCATCAGATGACCGATTTGGAGCGCATTCGCCACTCCGCCGCGCATGTGCTGGCGACGGCGATTGCCCGCATTTGGCCCGACGCGCAATTCGCCGCAGGGCCACCCGTCGAGACCGGTTTCTACTACGATGTCGAATTGGCTCACCGCATTTCGCCGGAAGATTTTGCGCAAATCGAGGCGGAGATGAAGAAGGAGATCAAAGCGAACAGTGTGTTCGACCGGATGGAAGTGACGCGTGCGCAAGCGCTCGACGACGCGCGCAGAGGGCGGCTTGCCGCGCTTGCCGACCGCGCCGCCGAGTCGAAGTTCAAGCTCGACATCGTTCAAGGAATTCCCGAGGGCGAGCCGATCTCCTACTATCGCAATGGCGACTTTATCGATCTCTGCGCCGGGCCGCACGTGATGCGCACCGGAAATATCGGCGCATTCAAGCTGACGCATGTCGCAAGCGCCTACTACAAAGGCGATGAGCGCAATCCGCAGCTCCAGCGCATCTACGGCACGGCTTTCAAGAATAAGACCGAGATGGATGCGTGGTTCACTATGCTGGAGGAGGCTAAAAAGCGCGATCATCGAAAGCTTGGCAAAGAACTCGAACTCTTTGCGTTCGACGACGATGTCGGCCCCGGCCTGCCGCTCTGGCTGCCGCGGGGCACGGTCCTCATCGAGGAGCTTGAGAACCTGGCCAAGCAGACGGAATTCGCCGCCGGCTACCAGCGTGTGCGCACCCCGCACATTGCCCGTGAGAACATGTATCTGACGAGCGGACATCTGCCGTACTACGCGGACTCGATGTTCCCGCCGATGATACTGGATGAGCACGGCGCGAACGCGCAAAAGGGAGAGCCGGGCGATGAGATCTCCGAAGCGCCTCGCGGCGATCGGTACTATCTCAAGTCGATGAATTGCCCGCATCATCACAAGCTTTTCAAAGCTGTTCGGCGCTCGTATCGCGATCTGCCGCTGCGCTTGGCGGAGTACGGCACTTGTTATCGTTACGAACAGTCTGGTGAGCTCTTTGGACTCATGCGCGTGCGCTCGATGCAGATGAACGACGCGCACATCTACTGCACGGAGGAGCAGTTCGAGCAGGAGTTCAATGCGGTGAACAAGATGTATCTCCACTACTTCAAGATTTTCGGAATCGATAAGTATCTCATGCGCTTCTCCACGCACGATCCGGCCAAGCTGGGCCAGAAGTTTGTCGATCAACCCGAATTATGGGCAAAGACGGAGGAGATGGTGCGCACTGTTCTCCAGCGATCGGGCATCAACTTTATCGAAGTACCAAACGAGGCCGCCTTCTACGGACCGAAGATCGACGTTCAGGTCTGGAGCGCGATCGGACGCGAATTTACCATCGCGACGAATCAGGTCGATTTCGCTGTGCCCGCCCGGTTCGGCCTCGTGTACAAGACCCGTGAGAATACCGAGGCGACTCCGCTATGCATCCACCGCGCGCCGCTCGGCACGCATGAGCGTTTCGTCGGATTTCTGATCGAGCATTACGCGGGAAATTTCCCGATGTGGCTCGCGCCGGAGCAGGTGCGCATCGTTCCCATTGGCGACGAGGATTCGCTGTTGGCGTACAGCCGCGAGATTCTTGGGGAATTGCGGGGCCACGGCATCCGTGCGGAGATCGATCCGTCCAGCGATAATATCAAAGGCAAGCTCGCGCGCGCTGAAGAGATGAAAGTCCACACGATGTGGGTGATCGGCCACCGCGACCTCGAGGCCGGCGCCGTCTCAGTCCGCGTCCATGGCAAAGGAAATCTCGGCGCAAAGCCGCGTTCCGAAGCAGTGGCGGATGTGATCGCCGCGATTCGCGAGCGCAGGCCGTGACTGCGGCGCGCCGCTACCGGACAAACGGTTCCATTTCCACTGAAACGTAAGCGACCCCCCGAGCGCCTATTGACACGCGCCGCGTAGAATCTGATCTGGGAGCGTAGATGCCAGAGCTGGATCGGTTGTGCGCCTTTCAACTTGGGTGCCCTCCGGCTTGCCCGGCACGATGGGGAGGTCGCCGACTACGAAAGAATACGTATCTGTCGCCGGCTGCGCACCGGAGGAAAACACCGCGCCGTCCGGCTCCGTCGTGAGCGTCGCGCCGTGCCGGATGACCGTCTGCCGAGCAAGGGGCCGCGGCGGCATCCGAATGGCAACCCCGTGCTCTCGGAAATCCGCGTGCAGATTTCCCCGCGCAGCGACGGCAAGGAAACTGCGGTCGCCCTGCGCGCGCCGCTCGCCGATTTCAGCCAGGAGGGCGACCCCGTCGCCTACGCCATCGACGGCAATCCCGGCACCGGCTGGGCATTGTTTCCGCGAGCCGGGCAGGCGCACTTCGGCGTGTTTCCGTTCGACAAGCCGAGCGTCCACATCGCTGGCGCGAAGCTGCACTTCACGCTCGATCAGAATTTCGGCTCCGGCGCGATCATCGGAAAATTCCGCGTCTCCGTGACCTCCGTGACCTCCGCGCCCGATCCCGTGCCGCTCCCCGCGGACATCCGCGCCGTGCTCGCCATTGCCGACAGCCAGCGCGATGCGGAGGCGAAAAAGAAAATCGCCAGCTACTTCCGCAGCCGTGAGCCCGCGCTGGTCGAGGCGAAGCTGAAACTCGACAGGTTCAACAAGGAGCGCACCGCGCTCGAGGGCAGCATCGCCACGATCATGGTGATGAAGGAACTCGCGCAGCCGCGCGAGGCGCACATCCTCAAGCGCGGCGAATACGACAAGCCCGGCGACAAGGTCGAGCGCAGCCTGCCCGCCGCGCTCGCGCCGCTCCCGCCCGCCGCGCCGTTGAACCGACTCGGCCTCGCGCAGTGGCTCGTGAGCGGCGAGCATCCGCTGACCGCGCGCGTGTGGGTGAGTCGCGCGTGGGAGCGGTTCTTCGGCACGGGGCTCGTAAAGACTTCGGAAAACTTCGACTCGCAGGCCGAGTGGCCGAGCCACCCCGAGTTGCTCGACTGGCTCGCGACGGAATTCGTGCTGCTCAAGTGGGACATGAAAGCCATGCAGAAGACGATCGTGATGGGCGCCACCTATCGGCAATCGTCGCGCGTTACGCCGGAGCTTTTGGAAAAAGATCCAGCGAATCGCCTGCTTGCGCGCGGCCCGCGTTTCCGGCTCACGGCCGAGATGTTGCGCGACCAGGCGCTCGCCGCAAGCGGCCTGCTCGTGGAGAAGCTCGGCGGTCCCAGCGTGCGGCCCTACATGCCCGCCAGCGGGTGGGATGAGACGAGCGTCTATGGTGACATGCGCGGCTACAAAGCCGACACCGGCGAAGGACTGTATCGCCGCACGCTCTACACGATTTGGAAACGCACGGCCGCGCCGCCGACCATGCTGCTCTTCGATTCGCCCAACCGCGAAATCTGCACCGTGAAACGCAGCCGCTCCAACACGCCGCTGCAAGCGCTAGCGCTGCTCAACGAAGTGACCTATGTGGAGGCCGCCCGCCGTCTCGCCGAGCGCATGCTGAACGAAGGCGGCGCGACGTCCGAAGCGCGCATCACCTGGGCTTTTGAGCGCGCCACGGCGCACAAGCCGGACACCTTTGAGCTGCAAAAACTCGCGAGCAGTCTGAACGCGCGCCTCGCAACCTTCGCGCAAAACGCCGCGGGGTAGCTCATCCCCGCTCGGATTCTGATTGCGCGCGCGTCCGCTCTTTGGCTACTTTAGGTCATGTCTCAAATCCTCGCAGCGCCTGTGCCGATCACGGCGGCCGATTATAGTCGGCTCCCGGATGACGGACCTCGGTGCGAACTCATCGAAGGCGATCTCTTCATGGCTCCCTCGCCATATCTTTTCCATCAGGAAATCAGCTCCAATATAGAGCACATACTGTACAAATACCTCGCGGAGCATCCGGTCGGGAAAGTGTTTCATGCTCCGCTCGACGTCTTCCTGGACAACGCGAACGTGTATCAGCCCGACATCTTATTCGTTTCCAGCAAGAACTTCCGCATGCTCAAAAAGGGCGGCGTCCATGGCGCTCCGGATCTTGTCGTCGAGATTCTCTCCCCGTCCACTTCCCGCCGCGACCTGGGCGTAAAGAAGCGAATGCTTGCCACGCACGGAACGGTTGAATTCTGGGCTGTTCATCCCGCCAAACGCACCGTGGATGTCTTCGCGTTGCAGCAATCCGGAGGGCAGCCTGGGGCTTGGAGGGAAGGCGATTTCTTCGAAAGCGATTTGCTGCCCGGGTTGCGTCTCGAAAGTGGCTCGATTTTTCGCTCGTTAAATCTGAAAACTCACCATGTCTGAAATGCTCCCTCCGATCATTGTTCCTCCCGGCGGCGGTGATACCATCCGCGCTTTTGGCGATGAAGTGCGGATGCATCTCTCCGCTGACCAGACGGGCGGGAGCCTGAGCCTGTGGACGCTGATCGTGCAGCCGGGCGGCGGGCCGCCACCGCACTATCACCTCAATGAGCACGAATACTTCGTCGTTCAAGAAGGCCGCATGAGCTTCTTCGCGGACGGCGCATGGACTGAAGTCGCAGTCGGCGCGTCCGTGTTTCTGCCGCGCGCTGCAGTGCATGCGTTCAAGAACGTCGGTGAGACCCCGGCCCGGCTGCTCGTCGCGTCGAGTCCAGGCGGGTTCGAAAGATTCTTTACCCGGTGCGCGGAGGAATTTGCGCGGCCCGAAGGTCCGGACATGGCGCGCATCATGGCGATCTCCGCAGAGCACGGCGTCCACTTCACATAGATAGGCACCCGAACCCGTCCGCGCGTGTCCGTCTTCAAGACCTCTCGTTCCTGCGTCATAGATGTCATAGCCCGACTGAAGTTGCCCCAGTTTGCCAGACACGTCGGCTCATGTAAAGTAAAAGTCGAAAATATATGAAAAGTAAAGTCCGAATTGAGAGAAGACCGGCGCGCAAGCGCTATGATGAGGAGTTCAAGCAATCGGCCGTGGAGATGGT
>JBBSFI010000089.1:0-13346 GCA_038238905.1 Chthoniobacterales bacterium
ACCGCGCCGGCTCTCCAAAGGAGGCCTCCCGGCGCCCCGCTGCTATACACGAGCGCGCATTGTATGCTGTAGCCGGCAGCCCGCGCGCCCGCCGCCGCCGGGCAGGCCCCCGGCCGCTCCAACCCCTCGCCGCCCCGAGGCGCCCGCCGCGCGGCTGAAAAGTCAGCGCTACGCGGGCAGTTGTTTGGAAGCTCCGCGCCGCGGCGGTCACGCCGGCTGCTTCCGCCTTCGCCCGTGCAGCCGTCGCGCCCGCCCCGCAACGAGGCCAACTACGGGACAGACTATCTATCGTCTACCGAATATAAAGCAAAGACCATAGCTGGCTGCGCGCTCGCGGGCCAGCTATCTGAAAATGCGTTCCGCTTCGCAGATCCTTGTGGCGGCGCCGTGCATTCAAGCCGGTGGCTGCCTTATCTATTGCAAGCGGTTCCTTGGTCCACACCACCTGTTTATCTCTTCATGGCCGGTGGCGATCCGCCGGTTTCAGGCTGCCGGTGTATGAACGATCTGCGTTCGTCTCGATCACCGACCCAGCCCGCCTGGAGCGATTCCGGCGTTGCTCCTCCGGCGCGGAGCGCCTGCAGCGACACCGCATCGGCGCGTTTGGCGAGCCGGTCGTCGTGGTCATCGGTCACAAGTTCACAATGGTAAAAGGCGGGCGGCTGGAGGCCAAGTGCGCGGTAGAGCAGAAGCTGCCGGAAGGTGCTGCGAACGAGATCCGCGCCACGAACCACCTCGGTGATTTTCATCGCGGAATCGTCGGCTACGCATGCGAGTTGGTACGCCGGCAGATCGTCCTTTCGCCAAACCACGAAGTCGCCGAAATCCCGGCCCGTGACCTGCCGCTGCTCGCCGAGGCGCCCATCGAAGAATGCGATGGGTTCTCCCTCCGGAACGCGAAAGCGCCATGCGATCCCGGCGCGTGTGTCGCTCCCCGTTTCCTCCGAGCTGCCATCCGATTCGGCCGGCCTGCACGTTCCCGGATAGACCGGTTCGTCGTCCCCTGCGTGAGGCGCATTGATCGCGTGCAAGATATCCTGGCGGGAGCAAAAACAAGGATAGATCGCTCCCATTTCCCGCAGCCATTCAAACGTTGCAATATAATGCTGGGTTCGTTCGCTCTGCGCATACGGGCCGCACGGGCCGCCTGCGTCCGGCCCTTCCTCCCATCGGATGCCCATCCATCGCAGATCGTCGTACATCGATGCCGTGAACTCCATCCGGCAGCGGGATCGATCGAGATCCTCGATTCGCAGAACCAAGCTTCCACCGGCGCGTTCAGCCCGCTCCTGGGCGGTCCAAAATGTCCGGGCATGCCCGATGTGCAGGCGTCCGGTCGGCGATGGGGCAATTCGCCCGCGGTAAGGCAAGGTCATCGCGCTTCGTTACAGTGCCAGGCGCCTGTCCGTCCCGATTATTTTGCCGCTGGCGGCGCCAGCAACTCGAGGTTCGTGTCATAAACGTACGTCGCTCCCAGTTTTTCAAGCTGAGACTTCACATCCTTTGCCTCACCGACCACAACGATCGCCATGTTTTCGGAGTGCAGAAATTTCATAGCCGTCTCTTCGATTTGCTTTGGCGTGGTCGCAGCCATTTTTGTCGCATACGTCTTATAAAAGTCTGCCGGCAACCCATAAAGATCGATGTCCTGCACGCGTTGCGCCGTCCGCGAGGTGTTCTCCAGCGAGAGCAGATAGTTTCCGACGTTATACTGCCGCTGAAGCTCCAATTCCGCATCCGGCACAGGCTCGGTCCGAATCCGCTCGATTTCCTTTAAGGTCTCACTTACGGCTGCTCCGGTTACTTCGTTTCGCGTCTCGGCGCTAGCCTCGAAGCTTCCCCCGAGTTTTCGCATATCGAATGCTGAGTAAGCGCCATAAGTCCAGCCATGTTTCTCGCGTAAATTCTGGAAAAGCCGCCCGGAGAAGCCGCCGCCCAATGTCGAGTTCATCACATTAATCTCAGGCACATCGGGATTGTTTCGCGCCGGCCCAGACTGCATCACCAGAATGTTGCTTTGCACCGAGCCGGGGCGGTCCACGATGTGCACCGTAGTTCCTTTGGACTCTGGCAGTGGAGCGGCTTCCAGCGCGGGGACCGTTCCCTTGCTCCAGCCTGCAAGCGCTTTCTCCAGCAAGGGAAGGATCTTATCGGCTTTGATGTCGCCGACTATTGCCAGCGACGCGTTATTCGGAAGGAAATAGGCCCGGTGGAAAGCGGCCAGATCTTCTCTTGTAATCGCTTTCACTGTCTCAGGTGTTTGATATGCCCCATAAGGATGCTTCCCATACACCACCTTGCCGGCGAGTTTCCCGACCAGGACAGCCGGCTCCTGACGCTCAGCCGCTAGCTGCGATAGCATGTGCCGTTGAACCCGTGTGAATTGGTCCGCCGGGAATATAGGATGAAGCACGGCGTCGCTAAACAGATCCAGCAGCTTATCCGTGTAGATCGTCAGGCCCGATGTCGCTACTCCGATAGAATCGGCGCCGGCGCTTGCCTCCAGTTTGGCTCCGAGAAAATCGATCTCTTCCGCGAATTGCTGTGCGGTGCGCCTTTCAGTTCCTCGATTCAGGAGCGCGGCGACGAAACTTGCGAGACCCGTCTTCGAGCCGTCAGCCGCCGAGCCCGATTTAATGAGCAGCCGCAGTGTGAGTGTCGGTTTGCGTTCGTCTTCGATCACGAAGACCTTCAGTCCATTCTGGAGGGTCACCTCTTTGTAGTCTGGAAAAGACGCTTCGGGAGCGGGCCCGGGTTCGGGCTTTTGGGTGCGATCCACATCGCCGTGCAGCGGGGCGGCTAGGAAGGCAAGGCTAGGCAGCAGGAGAAAAAAGCGCATAATAATGAGGATAAGTGAGGCTTACTTCGCGGAACCGGGGGCGGCAGTCGGCGTTCCCGCAGGCCCGGGGAGGGGTGTCGTCTTGGCGGCCGGCGCTGGCTTCGGCTCGTTGGCGTCCGACGCCGCAGGGCTTCCGGGCGGCGCCACAACTGCCGGAACGGGATACCGCAGCAGATACATGCCTCCGGAGGTGAAATACTTGTTCGCGACGCGTTTCAAGTCCTCGCGGGTCACTGCAAGGTACCGGTCCATCTCGGTGTTGATGAGATTGGCGTCTCCGTAAAATAAATGGTATTTGGCGAGACTCTGGGCGCGTGAATGCATGGTGCCGAAGGCGTTCGCAAATTCGTCTTCCTTTTGGTTTCGCGCCTTCTGCAGTTCGTTTTCGGTCACGCCGTCCTTTTTCACTTGGGCGATCTCATCGGCGATGAGCCGGTCGAGCTCCTCCAAAGTCACCCCGCTTTGGCCCGTCGCAAAAACGCCGATCATTCCCGCCTGCTCCAGAAGCTCGGGAAATGCCTCCACATCCAGTGCGGCCTGCTCCTTTTCCACGAGGCGGCGATATAGCCGCGAACTTCTTCCCGTCGCCAGGATGTTCGTCAGCATTTCGAGCGGATACGCATCCGGATCGGTCTCAGTCACTGCGCGCCAGGCGTGCAGCGTCGCCGGCAGCGGCGTATTTTGCTTCACCACATCCTTGCTTTCCCCTTTCACGTCGAGCGTCCAATCGAACTTGGGTCGCACGATCTCAGGTCCTCTCGGAATTGGCCCAAAATAGGACGCGATGAGCTTCCGGAGTTCCTCCGGATTGAAGTCGCCGGCGACTGACAGGGTCGCGTTATTCGGCAGGTAATACGTCTTATAGAATTGCCGGAACTCGTCTATCGTCGCCTTGTCAATGTACTGCATCGAGCCAATCGGCACCCACTCATACGGAGTTCCCTTGCAGACCAGCCCCGCCAGTTCCTCGAAGAGCGAACCGTACGGCTGGTTGTCATAGCTTCGCCGCCGCTCTTCCTTCACGACCTTTCGCTGCGTCTCCACACCCGTTTCGTCGATCTTCGCGTGCATCATCCGCTCGGACTCGATCCAGAGCGCGAGCTTCAGTTGGTTGGATGGCAGATTGAAATAATAGTCGGTCTGGTCAAAATGCGTGCTTGCGTTCAGGTTTCCGCCCGCTCCGGATATATACTTGTCGATCTTTCCGCGAGGAATGTTCTCCGACCCCTCAAACATCAAATGCTCGAAAAAATGCGCGAAACCCGTCCGGTCAGGGCGTTCATTTTTGCTTCCGACATGATACAGCATATACGTCGTGATCACCGGGGAGGCATGGTTCTCGTGCAGGATCACGTGCAATCCATTCGGGAGGTCGTACTCGACGAAATGGATCGGTTTCAGGAGATTCTGCTTCTCTGGAGGCGCGGCTGGATTTTCCGGCGCTGCAAAAATTCCGGGGATAGCCACGGTGCAGCAAAGGATCGAGGCGAGAGCGGCAAGTTTCATGTGAGGAGTCAGACAGTCGTTGCGGGAAAATGTTCGCGAGGAGATTCGGCGTTTGGTCGGTCGAGTGGAGGGTGGGGGATGCAAGGGAAGCGCCGGAGAAGGTTCATCTCAAGGGCAATCGGCGCAATCGCGCTTTTTGGCGCGGTCTCCGGGCCACTCTGCGATCGCTGTCTGGCAGGCGAGGGGCGGTATGTTTTTAAAAAAGCGGAAATGGGCGTTCCGTGTGTCGTGACGGTCTGCGCTCTGGACCGCGACGCGGCGGCGCGCGGGGCGGAAGCGGCGTTTGCGCGAATCGAAGAGCTCAATACGGTTCTCAGCGACTACGATAGCGACTCGGAGTTAAGCCGTCTCTCGGTCTCATCGGGATCCGGACGGCCCGTGCCGGTGAGCGCCGACCTTTGGCAGGTGATCGAGCGCTCGCAGGAGATCGCAGAGAAGACGGATGGGGCGTTCGATGTGACGATCGGGCCGCTCGTGAACCTCTGGAGGCGGATGCGAAGAAAACAGGAGCTTCCATCGGCGGACTCGATCGCCGAGATGCGGTCGCGGGTAGGGTATCGCAACATGCGGCTCAATCCCGCCACCCGTTCCGTGGAATTGCTTAAGCCGGAAATGAGGCTCGACGTCGGAGGTATTGCAAAGGGATTCGCAGCGAGTGAAGCGGTTGCCGCGGCGGCGAGAGCGGGCGCCAGGCGCTCGCTGGTTGCGCTCAGTGGCGATATTGCCGCCGGCGATCCGCCGCCGGGCGATATCGGATGGCGGGTGGAGGTCGAATCGCTTCAGGCGCCGGGCGCGCCCCCTCCGCAGGTGCTGCTGCTGGCAAATCGGGCCGTCTCGACATCGGGCGACGCATACCAAAACGTGGAAATCGGCGGGATCCGCCATTCGCATATCATCGACCCGGCCACCGGCATCGGTTTGACCGGCCGAAGCATGGTCACGGTGGTGGCGCCCGATGGATTGACCGCAGACGGATGGGACACTCCGATCGAAATCATCGGTCCGGAGCGCGGCCTTAGGCTCATCGCGGAATTGCCCGGCGCCGAGATGCGTATGCAAATTTTGGAGGGCGACCGCGTGCGAGTCGTCGAGTCGCCGGGCTGGCAAGCGATACCAAAGGCGCCGCTGCCGTCCCCGGCCCCGCTGGCTGCGCCCGCGAAGTGAGTCAAATCGAGCTCAAATCCCGTGCTGGGCGGCGCGCTCGGGACATGTTTCGATGTCTGCACGCTCAAAGTCGGGGAGACGTTTCGCATGTGGTTTTCGTGGCGGCCGAAGAAAAGCATCGCGTTGGTTGAAAGCGCGGACGGCGTTCATTGGAGCGAACCGGTCATCGTATTGGAGCCTGACTTTTCGACAGGGTGGGAGGAGGATCTCAATAGACCATCGGTTATCAAAGCCACTCACGGGTATCACATGTGGTACACTGGCCAGCAACATGGACATTCAGCCATCGGCTACGCCGTGAGCGCCGATGGGAGAAGTTGGAGGCGCACGAGCGCGCGCCCCGTGCTTTCACCGGACCAGCCGTGGGAAAAGGAGGCGGTGATATGCCCTGATGTAAATTGGGACGAAGAGGCGCGTCAGTTTCAGATGTGGTACTCGGGTGGAGAACAGCATGAGCCCGATGCCATTGGGTATGCGACGAGCCACGACGGCCGCTGCATGGGCGAAGCACACGGCGAATCCTGTTTTTAAGGCCGATCCTGGAAATCCGTGGGAGCAGCGCAAGGTCACCGCCTGTCAAGTGATCGAGCGCGGCGGCTGGCATTACATGTTCTATATCGGCTTCCGGGACGTCGATCATGCGTGCATTGGCTTGGCCCGTTCGAGGAATGGCATCTCAGAATGGCAACGGCTTCCGGCCAACCCGATCGTAGCGCCGGATATCGGATCCTGGGACGCCGACGCCTGCTACAAGCCATCGGCGTTGTACGACGCGTCGAGCGGAAGGTGGCTGCTCTGGTATAACGGACGGAGCGGCTCGGTCGAGCAGATCGGTCTGGCTGCCTGTGAGGGCGAGGATCTTGGGTTTTAACCCGGTCCCGCATTTTCCACGCGCCTCGCGGACGTATCGAAAAAGAAGAATCATCGTTTTGGGTACGATCGGAAATTCCATTCCGGGCGATCTCTTTTTGAAGAACCGTTATTTAAACCTCTCACATACTCCTCTTATGCTTAATTGGGCCATTACATTCCTCATCATCGCACTGATCGCCGCTGTCCTCGGATTTGGCGGCCTAGCGGGAACTGCAATTGGGATCGCGAAGATTCTCTTCGTCGTTTTTCTCATTCTCTTCATCATCTCCTTTGTGATGCACCGCCGCACGCCTCGCCTGTAGCAGACCGATCCAACACCGACACTACGAGATGAGCCATTCAACAGACACTCCGGCGGCGACAGCAGCGCCTTCGAAGGTGCGTGACGCTTGGGAAACCACCAGAGAGACGGCAAGCGGCGCTTTGGAGACCGGCAAACGACATATTCGTGAGCAGCCGGTCCAATCCATCGGAGAGGCCCTCGGCTTTGGTCTCCTCCTGGGAATAGCCATTGGCTGGGCGCTCGGTCGGTCGGCTCAAGATGACTACCGCCAGTTGGGTCGGCGTCTGTCTCACAATCTGCGCGACCGGCTCAATCTAGGCTGAGTCGGACAACGGCGGAAGCACAGTTTGGCCGCCAGCGTAGTGAGGCGGCTGGGAGGCTGTTTGGAATATTCGCTCATGGATATTTCAACTCCCTCTTAAACGAAGGGCGAAAGTAAGTATTTGACGTCTCTGCGAATCGCTATACAAGCTCAGTTCATGCCTACATCTCATACTCCATCAGTTGACCGTCTAAAGCGCGCGCTTCACATCCTTGAGCAAATCCAGGAACTTGAAGCGGAAGTCGCATCTCTCCTAGGCGGACAAGCTGTCCGTTCCGAAGCTGCAGCGCCGACCGCGACAGAACACAAGACCGCTGGCGCCCCGGCGGCCAAGCGCGGCAAGAAACGCGGCGGCAAGCGCTTTGTCTCACCCGAGGCGCGTGCCAAGATGGCCGCGGCTCAGAGTGCGCGGTGGGCGCGGTTCCGTAAGAGCAAGTAAACTTCACGCCACACTTCATTCAACAACGCGCGGCTCCGAAAGGGGCCGCGCGTTTTTCTGTTTACTTCCGGAGCTTCGTCTCTTGAAAGTACTCCGGGTAGCGGCTCTGGAGAGTATTGAGTGTCTTTTTCGCATCCGTCTCGTGCCCAGGGGTTTTCTTCCATGCCTCCACCGCTTTTTCCAATGCATGCGGTGTAACCGTCTCTTCGTCGATTATGATCGCTACGCTCATGTAGAGCTTTGCGGCCTCTTCGGTATTTCCACGCGCCATCTGCACGTCTCCCGCTACGATTCGCGCCTCCCCGCTCAGTTTCCCTTCCGGTTGCAGCGTCAAAGCCTCGTTGATCGAATTTTGCGCCCCATCGAAATCCTTCTCCCCGATCTGCGCTTTGGCGTAACTGATGAGGCCAAGTGCGCGCGTCAAGGGTTCACGCACCCTATCCAGGTATTTCTTGAGCGCTTCGTCAGCTTGGGCAAAAAGATCCAGCTTTAACCGCGTATTCCCGAGAGTCAGAAAGTCTTTCGGCTGTGCCTCGTCCCGTGCGCAAAGCGACACCAGATATTTCTCTTCTTCGACAAATTGGCCCGCCTTTTCGTCTTGCTCCACCAGCCAGCGCAAAACCTCGGGAGGCACATTGGTCTTGCCTCCGCCTTGTACGTATGCGTCGACTTCGCGGGCCACTCTCTCCCGATCTTCGAGGTAGTAGTATGAAAGAATGATGCGGATCGCTCCCCGCTCGAAAAACTGGTCCTTGTCCTCTTCGCGCGCTTTGGACAGATGCTCCGCCGCCTTCTTATACTCTTTCGCGTCGTAGGCCGTGTAGCCGATCCAATAGTTTGCCTGCGCCGCCGCTCCCGTTTGCGGGTATTCCTTCAGCAATTGCTCAAACGACTCTGCCATGCCAGCGTTGTCGCCCTGTTCGCCGTGGATCAGCGCTCTTTGCTGCAGCGCCAGCTCCCGCTCCTTTGTGGCGGCGGGATGCCGACGAATGATGGTGTCGAAGTCCTTTTCCGCAGCGGGGAGGTTTTTCTGCGCCTGGTACGCTATCGCGCGCTGGATCAGCGCGTAAGGCAGTGTTTTGTTCGTCGGGTAATCGTCGATGAATTGCGTGAACGATTTTACGGCTCTCTCGAAGTCGCGAATTTGCATGCAGCACCATCCAAACTTGAAGAGCGCTTCGGCCTTGAGCGTCCCGTTGAGTTCGCTCGACTTCCCGATCAGATCGTAGATGGGAGCCGCGCCCTTGTAATCCTGCTTCTTGTACAGCCATTCGGCCTTCATAAGCAGCGACTGGTCGCGCTTTGCTGGCTCTGGGCCGGTCGCAAGATAGGCGTCGATCGCCGCCCCTAGTTTGGCGTCGCCAGCATTATACAAGCACGCCAGCCGCTGATAGCCCGCTTCTTTGGCAAAGGGCGTGTTTCCGAAATCCTTCATCACCTGATCGTAAAGAGCGAGCGCCTCCGGGAATTTCCCAAGCTGCCGATTCGCGTCTCCCGCGAGCACCAAGAGCTCCGGCCTCGCTTCCGCCGATAAGACGGGCGTCTGCTCCGCGCATGCATCCAGCACCTGCTTATATTTGCCGGTGTCATAATACATCCGGACGAGACCTACTTGCACCGCCTCCCGCCACCGTCCAATCCCTGGGAGATCCAGCGCTTTTTTGAGATCGGCTGCTCCCTTTTCCGCCTGGCCGCTCTCGATCTCCCACAGCCCGGCGTGAACCGCCGCTTCCGCTTGCAGATCCGAATTTGTCGTCTGCCTCATCAAGAGCTGCACTTGTTTGAGCGCTTCCGCGAGTCCGCTGCTGCTCCCTGCTTCCTTTAAGAGCAGCGCATACGACAGGCGGCTCGCATCTTGCAACGGGTTCGATTCCTTGATTTCCGCCAGTTCCTCATAAATGGAGCGCGCCTCCAATTTGGAGTCCGTCGCCTCCAGACAGCGCGCCATGAAAAACTTCGCCGCATTCACGACCGCAGGCTCTTTCAATCGAGCCGACGCACGCCGATACAGCGGCAGGGCCATCGGATAGTTCTTGTCCGCGTAATACAGTTCCGCGAGACGGTACGCGGCGGGTCCGACGAAGTCTCCTGCTTGGTAGCGATCCAGCAGCATCTCGTAGGCTACCTTTGCCGCATTGATCGCACCCGTGTGGCGGTAGCTCTCCGCTAACCGGAAGTAGGCCGTCGGCATATCCGTTGCGGCCGGGTATTGGTCGATATACCGCTGGTACTCCGGGGCCGCCATGTCATAACTCCTCCGGGCGTAGTAACTGTCCGCCACATCGAGCTGCACCTGCTCTGCCGGTTTCGATGTTCCTTGCGGGGAAATACGGATCTCACCCGGATCGCTCGGCTCGGGCGCAGTCGGCGGCGGAGTCGTGCGCGGCGGCTGCGGAGCGGGCGAGCTCTTGCCCCCTTTAGGTTTCTTTACAGCAGTAGCTTTAAGAACGGGCACGGGTGTCGCGCTCGGCGCACTCCCCGAATCGACCGGGTCCGCCAGCATCTGCTTTGGCGGCTTCACCGGGGTCGCGCGCATCACCGGTTTGTCATCGTCCGCCCGAAAAGGCTTGAGCACTTCCTGCGCGGCAGCATCGCGGGCCAGGATCAGAAGGGCGGCAAGTCCGAATGCCCCGAGTCGCGTCCTCTTCATTCCCCTTTGCCCGTGGCAAACGCCACGTTCCAGATGTTTGCCGCTCGCAGCACATCGAGCACCGCCGCGATGTATTCGTACCTCACGTTGCGATCCCCGCGCAGGATGATCGCATAATCTGGGATGACATTCGATAACTCCTTAAGTTTGCCCGTTAATTCCTCGTTCGAATAAGTTTTGTGATTCCATACGACGGACCCATCCGCCTTTATGTTCAAGACAGTCTGGTTCACGACGGGGTTGGACTCCTTCGCGTTCTGCGCGCTCGGCACCTTTACATCGAGCTCCAGTTCCTTGCGTGCGAAGCTCCACGTCACAATAAAGAAGCAGAGCAAAACCAGAAGCACATCGACCATCGGCGCAATCTGGAACGCCATCACATGCGGTTCGCTCCGTTTGCGGAATCTCATCTCAGAAATCGTCCTCGACGCTCATCCGCGAGGATTCTCTTTTCTTATTAAAACTAATGCTCATCAGCCCGAGAATGTGCGTCGATGCAATCTCCATATCCGAAATGAGACTGTTCACTTTGTTTCGGTACACCGCATACGAACTCATCGCCACGATCCCGAGGATCAAGCCCGACGCGGTTGCGACGAGCGCCTCCGACACACCGCTTGCCAGCGCGATGTCCCGCGACACCGCCACCTCGCCGCTCCCGAGCTTTGCAAAAGCCCGGATGATGCCGAACACGGTCCCCAGCAGGCCGATCATCGGCGAGATGATGCCGATATCGGCCAAAAAGGTAATCCGTTGCTGAAGCGAAGCCGCCTGCGCGCCCCCTTCCGTTTCGGCAATTTCACGCACTACGTTGTAAGGAGTGGAAGGGTTCTTTGTCGCGAAATCGAGCGTCCTTTGAACAACGCGCGCGATCGCCTCACTATGCCGGCTCGAGATGGCCAGCAGCCCGAGATAATCCCGCTTTTTGAGCAGCACATCCGCCGTGTTCATGAAATGCGGTGTGAGGACCGCGCCGCGTCGCAATGTGAAAAGAAAAACGATGTCCAGCATCACCGTGATCACCGAGAGCGCTCCCAGCGGGATCATCGCCCAGCCGCCGCTTTTCACCAGCTCCCATAAATTAAGCATCGCGTCCTGCTTATCCTTCCCACCGCTCGAATGAATCGCAAACGAGTCGGGCGCTGGCGCTCCCGGCTGGCTCAGCGCGGGATCGGCCGTCGCCGTCGCATTCCGCTCGCTGCGGCTCGCCGAGGTCGCCTGCGCGCCTCCGACCGGCAGCGCCGCCACCGGCAAATTCTTGTCCTGCCCGTGCGCCAGGCAGGCGAAAAATGCGAACGCGAGTAAAAAATAGGCAAACTTCATCGGCAGACGGGGTTGCATTGTAGCCGGACGCGGCAGCGATGCAACCTTGTCGAGCGACCGTTGAATTCCGTTGTGATGCGACGCCGTTTGGTCGAGGGAAGGAAGGATGACCGCTGCCTCTCGCGAAAGGCCCGACCTGCGTGCCAGCCTCCACGCCGTCCCGCACAAGCCCGGTGTGTACATTATGCGCGACCGTTTCGCCCGGGTCATCTACGTCGGCAAGGCCCGGGATCTGCGCCGCCGCGTGAGCCAGTATTTCATGCCGTCGCGCCGCATGTCCGCGGATCTCAAGACGCGCGCCCTCCTCGATTCGATTTGGGACTTCGAGGTGCACACGGTGAATTCAGAACCCGAGGCCCTCCTTCTCGAAGGCAGGCTCATCAAGGAATACCGCCCCCGCTACAATATTTCGTTCCGCGACGATAAACGATTCCTCCTCGTGAAAGTCGATCCGCGCGATGAGTGGCCCCGGTTTCGCCTCACCCGCTTGCGTGTCGATGAAGGCGCCCGCTATTTCGGTCCTTTCGCACATGCTGGAGCCTTGCGGCAGACGCTCGCCTTCATGCGAAAGAAATTTGGCGTCCTCACTTTCGGGCGCGGCAATCCCACCGAGCGCGAGCTCAAGAGTTCGACATACCAGGTCCCGATGAAGCTCGCGGATATCGATGCCACTCAATACAAGGAGCGCATTGAACGCGGGTGCGAGTTCCTGGACGGACGCTCCAAGGAGATGTTGGACCTGCTTGAGTCCGAGATGAAAGCCGCCGCCGCCAAGCTCGACTTCGAGCGTGCCGCGGAGATGCGCGATATGCTCGACGACCTGCGCAAAACCACCAAACCGATGCGCAAATTCACGCGCACAAGCGGGCATCGGCTCGGTCCCGCGATCGATCCTGCCAGCGATGTCGCCGCATTGTCCGACGCGCTTCAGTTGACCCAGCCTCCGCGACACATGGAGTGCTTCGATATCTCCAACATCAGCACCACGCACATCGTGGCGTCCATGGTCTGCTTCAAGGATGGCCTTCCCGACAAGGCAAATTACAGGCGATACAGAGTCAGAAGCGTTGACGGCCAAAACGATTTTGCCAGCATGGCCGAAGTCATCCGGCGCAGGTATTCCAGGGTATTGCTTGAAGCGCGCGATCAGCGGCCTGAGGACGCTGAGTTCTCCCAGGAAAATCCGGCCGATGCCATCGCACGGCTTGCGCTGAAACCTCTCCAGACCTCCCGTGTCGCGGAGAGTTCAGTCCAGCCTCGCCCGCCCGCGCCGGTCCGGTTGCCCGGCTTGATCATTGTCGATGGCGGCAAAGGGCAGCTTTCTTCCGCCTGCAAAGAGCTCCAGCGTCTCGGCTTGCACGAAATCCCGATCATCGGACTCGCAAAAGAGTTCGAAGAGATCTACCGCCCCGCTCGGCCAATGCCGCTCATTCTACCTTCGGATAGCGGTGCGCTCCGGCTTCTCCAGCGAATCCGCGACGAAGCCCACCGCTTTGCCAATGGTTATCACCAGCTCCTCATGAAGCGTCGAATTGCCGAGAGCCTGCTCGATGAGTGCCCGGGCGTTTCTCAGCATCGCAAGCAGCTTCTCCTCCAGCATTTCGGCTCCGTGGAGCGGATTAAGCGCGCGACGCAGTGGCAGATCGCCGGCGTGGCAGGCATCGGCCCCCGGCTCGCCGAACAGATCAGCCGGTTCCTCACCGAGCGCGGCTGAGAATCACAGGCGTCAGCCGCACTCCCGGCGCCGTTTGGCGCTAACCTAACTTCCCTTCGGTTTGAACAAAACACCCAGTAAAGTCGCGGCAATGGCGGCTTTTTCGGGCTACGCGGGCTCTGCCGCCGCCCATTTTGGGGGCGTTGCGAAGAGATGGAGGAGTTTGAGTTTTTCGAGTAAAGTGTTGAGATCCGGCGGCACTTCGGTGATTCGCGCCAAGGGAGCGGATGCCT
>JBBSFI010000090.1:0-13064 GCA_038238905.1 Chthoniobacterales bacterium
AAGCCCCACCGGGGCGATTCGGCCCCAGCCCAACGCACAGCCTTGGGTCCAGAAGCATAATCGGGCGAGCCCTGAAAGGGCGGCTCACTTCCCAGACTTTCACGCTCACTTCGTTTACGTCAAGGTCGGTTAGATCTTCTTCCATAAAGTCTTTAGTTTTTAGGCGCACCAAGTCTAGATCTTACAACTGATTCGTGACGTACTCCCCAATTCCGCTCACTGCGCGCTCCTTACTCATGATCCCGTATATTGCTCCTGAAAAACATTGACGCAAGCCCAATGCCAAATCCTGCCGCGGCGCTTGAGAAATCTGCTACTGGCGACCAGGCCGAAGGACTCGCGAAACATTGCCCGATTAACGTGCCAACAGTCGTTGCAAGCGCAGCGCATGCCGCCTGAAAGTACCCTTGCAACGGAGCTAGATAAACTTTGATTGAAATGCGGTTGAGACTCGGAGCAAGTAAGTTACTCCTATTGAAAAGCACTATGTTAGCCGCTAGCACCATAGCGCCAAGCGGAAATATAATCAGCGGTACAGCGCAGGAGATCCAACTCCCATGAAGAGATCTCCACTGCTCCTCGCCAATCGCTGCAACACGTCCTGCCGTACAATAGCGTCCACATACCGATATGCACCATTGGCGCAGGGACTCTCATCATTCCAAACTCCGCTTACCACTCCCATTAAAAACGCAAAACGGCGGGCGCCCGAGACTGGCCGCTACTCGGATGCGCGTGTGGGGGCTTGAGCATCTCTCCATCTAGGCGGAGTGTCTGCGCATAAGGTCGAGGCATTGGAGGAGGTAAGGGAGGAGTTGCTTTTTGCGGGAGACGATGCCGGAGAGTTCCCATACGCACGGGGCGGCTTGCGGGTAGTCGATGCCGGCGACAAATGCGTCGGCGCCGCGCACGAGCAGGAGCGACGTCTGCGTGTTGATGTCGGTGACGAGAAGCGCGGCGAACAGGAGGCCTTCCTTGCGGCGGTGCACCTCCAATTCTTCGAGCAAGGCATCGCGCTTCTGGTCGAAGTGAGCGAAGGTGAGTTCTTCGATCTGCGCAACGGTAAAACGCCCGGCGGGTTCTTCGTATAGCTTCGAGTCCGCGGCGATGGCCTGGCTGGCGCTCATGGTGAGAAGCGGCGAGCCGACGGAGAAGATGGCGGAGGCGAGTTCGCCGGGGTCGGCGCCTGCGATCGCGGCCAGATGAGCGAGGATGGAGCGGTCGGCGGGGGTGGCAGTCGGCGACGTGAGATGGAGGGTGTCGGAGATGAGACCGGCCATGAGGAGGCCGGCGATCGGCGGCGGAATGGCTATGCCAGCCTGCTGGTAGCACATGGCAACGATGCTGCTGGTCGATCCCACCGGATTATTCCAAAAGAGGATCGGCGCGTGGCTGGAGATGCCGCCGAGCTTGTGGTGATCGAGGATTTCGACAATCGGGATTTTATCCGCGCCGCGGACCGCCTGCGTCAGTTCATTGTGATCGACCAGGATCAACTGGCGCGGAATCGGCTTCAGGAAATCGGACTTGGAAAAGATGCCGACAAGCTTCCCGGCATCGTCCAGGACCGGAAAGACGAACCCGGCGGACTCGGCCGCGATGCGACGCGCATCGTCGAGGGAAGTCTCGTGATGAAAGGTGGTGTATTCATCGAGAAGGGCGCGCTCGACGCGCACGGCTCCGCGCGCCAGAAGGACGGTTGTGGCGGTGTCGTATGGAGACGAGATGAGGGCGACTCCGGCAGCGAGCGCTTCGGCCTGGAGTTCACTCGAGACGCCGAAGCCTCCGGTGACAACGACGGCGTGGAGCGGCGCGCGGATCGCCAGCTCCTGTATGTGAGGGCGGTCGCCCACGATGAGCACGACCCGCTTGCCAGTGTACCGGGTGAGCCTGGGCGCGAACGACTCGAGCGCCATCGCGCCGACAATGAGGAGCTTTTCGTTGACCGCATCGTCCGCGGCGCCGGAGATCACGCGGCCTGCGAGCGTCGCGACGATATCTGCGAGGGACGCATTGACGAGGCGGGCCGCGCCGGCTTCTTCGCGAGGCGGGAATAGATGATGGCTGAGCTTAAACGCCGAGAGGAGTCCGAGGCATCGATTCGAGTCGTCAACAACCGGAAGGCCACGAAGCCCCTTCTGTTCGATGAGCTGGAGCGCATCGTACACTGTCGTGCTGCCGCGCACGGAGATTACTCGATGCTCCATCACGTCGCTCACGCGCGGCGAGAGATCGGTGATGAGCACGGGCGGCTCGACTCCGAACCGGCGCATGACGTAATCGATCCGCTCATTGGTGGCGCCGGCACGTGCTGCGATAACATGCGGATCGCCCATGAGCCGCTTCAACTCCGCGTATCCCATCGCCGAGCAGATGGAATCCATGTCGGGATTTTTGTGGCCAATAACGATCGTCTTCATGCAGCCGGGCAGTTTGCGGTAAATCGGGGCGAATGCACGATCGATGTCTCACGATTCGTGGGCGCACTGCCCTCGTAAGAAGGCGCAGGGCTGCCACTAAAAAGAAATCCTCTCCGCTGTCGGCTCTCCATCCCAACTTCTCGTTGGAACAATGGAAGCGGTCCTCGCTGAAGCCTCTGCTACTTCGATCGCGCTTCCAGAAAGACGGTGTCCGCGACCGTGTCGTCCGCGGAATCGACGGAGGAACGGGATGAATTAACCGGGGGAAGATGGATCCGCTGAGTCTTGTCGTTCCCCTCGGGAGGGCGGTCCATCATCATGGCGCGCTCGGCCTGAAACAACTCGCTGGCCCGGCGGGCGGCATCGCGCTCGCGGACGGTGACGATGAGTTCCTCGCGGACCTTATCGAGTTCAAATTTTAGGCCGCTGATCTGGAAGCGCGATTCGTCGCGCTCCGCGGCGAGCTTTTTCACCTGCTCGGGAGTGGAGATCGAATCGGTGTCGGCCTTGCCGGTCATCAGGCGGGCGCTTGAGAGGATATCGACCTGGCGCTGCAAGCCATCGATCTTGTTGAGAAGCTCCTGATTCTCAGCGCGGAGGAAGGCCATCTCCTTTTCAAGCTGAGCGCCGGAAAGCGACGCATCGCCGCCTGCGGCGCAATCGAACTCGCACTCGATATTGCCGAAGCTGATCTTGCACGCATTGTGCAAGTGAAAATCGGTGACGGCGACGCCATCGACAAAGCTCTGATTGGTCGAGCCGAGATCGTGAAGCCGGTAGTGGCCATCGACGAGCAGCAACTCGGCATGGTAAGCCGACACCGAGCGATCGACGATCTGGATGGTATTGTCGGGCCGCCTGCCCACGGTGATTTTGTCTCCGCGGACAATGTGGGCGGCTTCGCTTTGTTCGGGTATTTTTACGCGAAGAGTCGGCATGATTTCAATGAGGGCTGGGGTAAACCTTCGCCATGAGAATAGCAAAGTTAATGCCCAATGCCATCCTTTCCTTGCGATGATCGAACATTTATCGAACGTTGCGCCCCTTTGCATGATCGACGAGATTCGCCGCCGCCGCACCTTTGCCATCATCTCCCATCCGGACGCGGGGAAGACGACGCTTACGGAAAAGCTCCTTCTATATGGAGGGGCCGTGCAGCTAGCTGGATCGGTGACGGCGCGCAAGAACGCGCGGGCGACGACTTCGGATTGGATGGAACTTGAACGAAAGCGCGGGATCTCGGTCTCCTCGACGGTGCTGCAGTTCGACTACCGTGGCTACCGGGTGAACCTGCTCGACACGCCCGGCCACAAGGATTTCTCGGAGGACACCTACAGGGTGCTCACGGCGGTGGACGCGGTGGTGATGGTGATCGACGCGGGAAAAGGGATCGAAGCGCAAACACGGAAACTCTTCGAGGTGTGTCGGCGGCGGGGGGTTCCGATCTTCACTTTCATGAACAAATGCGATCGGCCGACGCGCGCACCGCTTGCCTTGGTGGATGAATTGGAGAGCGTTCTTGGGCTGGGCGCATTCCCGGTGAACTGGCCGCTCGGGGTGGGTGGCACATTCCGCGGGCTGTACGACCGGCAGGCCCGCTCGGTGCACCTCTTCGAGCGTACGCCGCAGGGAGCGTACCGGGCGCCGGTGCAGGTCGGCTCCATCGAAGAGCCGTTTGTGAAGGAGAAGCTGGATGCCGACGACTATGCGCGCGCGGTAGAGGAGTTGGAGATGCTCGACATCGCGGGAGTCGAGTACAATGAAACGGACGTCCTCGCCGGTGAGCAGACGCCGGTCTTTTTCGGCTCCGCGATGAACAACTTCGGGGTGCAGCTCTTGCTCGACGCCTTTCTGGATCGCTCGGCGCCACCGCAGCCGAGGCGCTCGGCGCTTGCGAGAAGCGGGGGGCCGGATGGAAACGTGGTGCCGATCGACGATCCAGCCTTCTCCGGGTTTGTCTTCAAGATTCAGGCAAACATGGATCCGCGGCATCGGGACCGGATTGCGTTTCTCCGCATTTGCTCCGGAAAATTCACACGCGACATGACGGTAACGCATGGACGGACGGGGAAAAAGGTGCGGCTCTCCTCGGCGCACAAACTCTTTGGCCAGGAGCGCGAGACCGTGGACGAAGCGTACGCGGGCGACGTGATCGGACTCGTGGGTCACACGGAATTTGGGATCGGTGACACGCTCACGTCCGACCCGGGGATTTTGTACCGGGAGATTCCCCGCTTTCCGCCGGAATGTTTCGCCTACCTGCACAATCCGAATACAGCGAAGTTCAAGCAATTCCGGCAGGGGGTCGAGCAGTTGCTGCAGGAGGGTGTCGTGCAGGTGTTTGAATTGCGGGATGCGGCGCAGAAGATCCCGTTGTTGGCGGCGGTGGGGCCGCTGCAATTTGAAGTGGTGCAGTACCGGCTCGAATCGGAGTACGGAGCGGAAAGCCGTTTGGAGAGCGCTTCATGGGAGACGTTTCGCTGGCTCGACCCCGGAAGCGATCCGAAGGGATTGAAGCTGCCTACCGGGTGCCGGGTGGCATGGGATTCCGCTGGGCAGCCGGGTGTGCTTTTTCCGAGCGCATGGACGCTGCGATACTTTGCGGAACAGAATCCCGGAGTGAATTTGATCGATCTTCCCGTCGCGGAGCCGAATCAGGTTTGAGCCGCCCTTACAGGGCTGGACGCTTGGTTGCGAGATACCCAAGGCGTTGGCCTTGGGCTGGGGCTGAATTGCCCCGTTGGGGCAGCGGAAGCACGGTCAGAGACAGTACGGAAGAAAGGTAAGATCAGGCTTGAGCCGCCCTTACAGGGCTGGACGCTTGGTTGCGAGATACCCAAGGCGTTGGCCTTGGGCTGGGGCTGAATTGCCCCGTTGGGGCAGCGGAAGCACGGCCAGAGACAGTACGGAAGAAGGTAATGCGCGGCGGCCCGCGAATCCGCAGTTTACGGTTCGGGTTCCAAGCGGCGGGCGTCCTCCATCTTGCGGGCGACGGCGTGGGCGCGATCGAGGGCTTGTTTGTACACGGTCTTTGCGGCAGGCGTCGCCGCGGCGGCTCCCGCAGCGTTGCCCATCGCCTCGTCCGTGGCAGCCATTGCGGCCTTGACGTCCTTGGATGCGCCGGGCTGCGCGTGCTTGGAGACTAGAATGCAAACGATGGCGACAACAATGAGAAGCGCGAGGATTCGCATGGACGTGGTATAGCATCCGGCACGCCATGAAGATAGGCATTGTTCATTACGCGTTTTGGCCCGTCGTAGGCGGAGTTGAGACGGTGCTTCTCGATCACCTCCGTCTGTTTGAAGCGGCTGGGCATAGGGTGACGGTTTTTGCGGGCGTCGGCGAGTTGACGGAGAATTCACCGAGCCGATTGCGCGGTCTTCCGATTGGCGATGCACGGGAGGCGCTCGGCGCTCTCGATGTCGTGTTTCTGCACAATGTATGCACGATGCCCTTCTCGCTGCCGCTCACACGCGCTCTTTGGGACGCCTCGCGCGCTCTGCCGGATACGCGTTTCGTCGCATGGATTCACGATCTTGCGGCGTCAAATCCGGCCTACGCGCATCTGCCTCCAGATGCTCTGGAGCTTCTCGGCAAAGAGAATCCTCGTTTTGAATACGTCGCGGTTTCCGACTTGCGGAAGCGCCAGTTTATCGAGCTATCGGGCGCGGCGCCGGAGCGGTGCCGGGTGATCCCAAATGGGATCGATCCAGCCGCAACCCTTCGGCTCCCCCCGCCCGTCGCATCGCTCGCGTCGGATCTCGATCTCTTTGGGCGCGACTTGGTGTTGTTGATCCCGGCGCGGCTCCTCCCGCGAAAAAACATCGCATTGGGATTGCGGGTTCTCGCCGCCCTCCGCAAGTCCGGAACCGACGCGGCCCTGCTTATAACCGGCGCGCCCGATCCCTATAATCCCGCCTGCGCGGAATACGCCGGATCTCTGGAGACGCTGGGGCGGGAACTCGGGATCGAGGCGCATGCGGTCTTTCTGCAAAAGCGCTTCTCCGTCGGACTTGAAGAACTCGCCGGCCTCTACCGGCTTGCCGATGCGGTATTTTACCCGAGCCGGGATGAAGGGTTCGGCATCCCCATGCTCGAAGCTGCGCTGCACAGGCTTCCGGCCTTTTGCTCCGGTATCGAGCCGCTGACTGGCATGCCGGGCGCCCTCCCCTTCCCCCTAGACGCGGAGCCTCTCGAAATCGCTCGCTTTATGATGCGGCAAATGGGGCCGTCGCATCCGATTCATGCGCGGAAGGTGATGGCTCGAGAATTCGCCTGGCCAGCGATCTGGCGGAATTTTCTCGCTCCTCTCCTCTCCGAGTCCCAAAACTGCCCATTGAAATGAAACTCTCCACGGCCTCGGTCTCCACAATCGATTCCGGCTCGATCGACGCAATCCTTCACGCGCACCACGGCGACCCGTTTGCCGTACTGGGAATGCATCAGACAGGCGGTCACATCACCGTGCGGGTCTTCCGGCCCGATGCCCGGGCGGTTGTCATATTGGACGCCGCGCATCCGGAGAAAGCCTATCCTGCCGTGCCAGTGCGCGAAGGCTTCTTCGAGGCGATCGTCGAAGATCGCGTCGAGCGCTTTCCGTATGTGCTGAAATGCACGAGCCACGAGGGGAACGACTGGAGCATGCGCGACCCATATGCGTACGGCCGGGTGATGGGAGAAATCGACATGCATCTCTTTGCGGAGGGGCAGCATTGGGAGCTTTGGAAAAAAATGGGCGCCCACCTCGTGGAGATTGACGGCGTGAAGGGAGCGACCTTCCACGTCTGGGCTCCGAATGCACAGCGCGTGAGCGTGGTGGGCGATTTCAATGGGTGGGACGGGCGCTACCACATCATGCGCAAACTGCTCAACTGCGGCGTATGGGAAATTTTCATCCCCGGCGTGACCGAGCTGACGCACTACAAGTATGAACTGCGGAATGCGCGTGGGGAGACCGTTCTGAAGAGCGATCCATTCGCCTTTTTCTCGCAGCACGGGACGCAGACGGCGTCTCTGGTTTACGATCTGGCTCGTTACAAGTGGAATGACGCGGAATGGATGCAGAAGCGCGCGACGACGGTGTGGAACGAGCAGCCGGTGAGCATCTATGAGGTGCATCTCGGCTCGTGGCGGCGGAAGGCCGACGAGGCAAACCGGCATCTATCGTATCTGGAGCATGCTAATGAGTTGATCGATTATGTCGAGTACATGGGGTACACGCACATCGAACTCATGCCCGTGGCGGAGCATCCTTTCGAGGGATCGTGGGGCTATCAGGTGACCGGCTATTTCGCGCCGACGAGCCGCTTCGGAAGTCCGGACGAGTTTCGGCATCTGGTCGATCGGGCGCACCAGCGCGGGATCGGCATCATTCTGGACTGGGTGCCCGGCCATTTTCCGAAGGACACGCACGGGCTCGCTGAATTCGACGGCACAGACCTGTACGAGCATTCGGATCCGCGGTTGGGGGAGCACATGGATTGGGGGACGCTGATCTTCAATTTTGGGCGAAACGAGGTGCGCAATTTCCTCATCGCGAATGCGCTGTTTTGGCTGGAGGAATATCATATCGACGGTCTGCGCGTGGATGCGGTGGCGTCGATGCTTTATCTCGACTACTCACGGAAACCGGGGGAATGGGTGCCCAACATTCACGGAGGCCGGGAGAATCTTGATGCGATCTACTTCCTGAAACGCTTCAACGAAGTCTGCTACGAGCGCCATCCGGGGATCATGACGATTGCGGAAGAATCGACGGCGTGGCCGGGGGTGTCGCGTCCGACGTATCTTGGCGGGCTGGGCTTCGGGTTTAAGTGGAACATGGGGTGGATGCACGATTTCCTCGTCTATATGTCGATGGATCCGGCATACCGGAAGTTCCATCAGGGCGACATTACCTTCTCGCTCATATACGCCTTTCACGAGCACTTCATTCTCGTGCTGTCGCACGATGAAGTGGTGCACGGGAAGCGATCACTCCTGAGCAAGATGCCGGGGGACGTGTGGCAGCAGTTCGCAAATTTGCGGATGTTTTACGCGTGGATGTATGCGCACCCAGGGAAGAAGCTTCATTTTATGGGAAGCGAGTTCGGGCAGTGGAGAGAATGGAACCACGACATGAGCCTGGACTGGCATTTGAACGCCGTGGCGGAGCACGACGGATTGAAAAGGCTGGTGGTCCACCTGAATTGGCTCTATCGGAACGAGCCGTGCCTGTTCGATCTGGACGACTCGTACGAGGGGTTTGAGTGGATCGATTTCCACGACTCCGACAATTCGGTGGTGGGCTTCAAACGGAAATCGAAGGAGGGCGGATGCGTGGCGTTCGTGGTGAACGCGACGCCGGTCGTGCGGCATAACTACCGGATCGGGGTGAACGGAGGCGGCTTCTGGGAGGAGGTGCTGAATACCGACGCACAAACGTACGGCGGATCGAATGTCGGAAACTGCGGCGGACTCGAGGCAGAAGCGACGCCGTGGCAAGGGAAATCGCACTCGATCGTGCTGACACTGCCTCCTCTGGCTGTGATCGGGATGAGGCGGAGCGGTGCGAAGGGGTGTTGAACCCCGGATCGCGAAGATCGACGCGAAAAAACTCTTTCAAACCTGAAATAAAGGTTTGAACGAACCGTCGTTTGCGCTACTCTGAGAGACTGTACTAACCCCTCCAAATCATGAGAACCTCCCAAAAAGCATTCACCCTTATCGAACTTCTGGTCGTGATATCGATTATCGCGATCCTCGTCGGCGCAGCATTTCCAATTTATAACACCGTTACGAAGCAAGCGCAGCAGAGTAAAAATCTTCAGCAGTGCAAAGGCATCTTCACCGGCCTTAAGGCGTTTGCAATCGATCACGACGGGACGTTCCCAGCACAAAAGGACATTGATTTCGTTACTCCTCCGGCTACCGCCGCAGACGCAAATGATCTCCTCGCCAATCTAGTTCCCAACTATATCGGCGACGAGAAGCCGTTCAGCAATTCTCTTTCTGCTTGGTGCAAAGTAGGCGGGGCGTACACGCCTCCGGCGAACGACTTCTCAGCTCGTGCGAATGTGCTCAAGCCAGGGGAAAACACATGGGCATATATTTCAGGTTTCAGTGATTCTAGCAATGCGCTCTATCCGATTATAGCCGACGGGTTTGCGGGTGGTTCTGGAGCAGGAGCCGGTGCAGATCCCGTTTATGCTACCGACCCTTCGGTGAAAGGCGGAGTTTGGGATGGCAAGAAGGCAATTGTAATCCGTTGCGACGGCGCTGGAAATCTTGAATCCGTGAGGTCCGACCTTAAGGTCCACTTGACTTACAATGGCGTTGATCAGTCGATGTTTGCAAAAGGCGCTGGTGGTGGCGCCACGACTCCTTGGCTGGCTGGGGGTACGGTGTGGAACCCTAAGTAAAAGAAAGCTGCTTACCTTCTTTAACAGGCTCCAGGCAACTGGAGCCTGTTTTGCTTTTTGGCTGCACCTGCCGAACGGGAGATTTCGGGGCAGGTTCATGGAGCAACCGGACTTGCACTCCGTTGTAAAGGTCACCATATGCGCCCCGCTGGCATCGCAAAACGTGAGCAGACAGACCCGCCTTTATGCGCTTCCGAGGACTAAGCATGACGGACCACGGCGGTCGTCTCGATGTATGCATTCGAGTTGCCGATTATGCGCGTTACTTCCGGTATAGTGCTCCTGGTGGTCAGCGGCTTTGCTTTGCCGATTTCGATGGACGGCGCGGAAGCTCGGCACGCTGAGTTTTCCGCCGAGGTTCGTCCTGCTCTGGAGCGGTTCTGTTTCGACTGCCACGACAGCGGATCGAAGAAAGCGGATGTCGATCTGGAGCAGTTCGACTCAGAGGCCGCCTTCTGGCGCAATCCCAAGCTTTGGGAGCGGGTCGAAGTGCAACTGCGGGAACGGGTGATGCCGCCTCCAAAAAAGAAACAGCCCGGAGACGATGAGCGGGCCAGGCTGACAGAATGGATCCATTCCGCGCTTGAGCATCCCGATGTAGAACTCGTGCCACACGATCCGGGACCACCGTCGCTGCACCGCCTTAGCCGGGTGGAATATAACAACACCGTGCGCGATTTGCTCGGAGTGGACACTCACCCGGCCGATGCTTTTCCTCCGGACGGCGGGGGCGGCGGCGGTTTCGACAACAATGCCTCGACATTGTTCGTTCCGCCGATTCTGCTGGAGAAGTTCTGGGACGCATCCGCGAAGATCGTGGCTGCGGCAAAGCCGGAACTGCTGCACAAAGCGCAGGCCGGGTCTTCGGGGTATCGCGCCGAGCTTGCGGACTTGGCGCGGCGCGCATTCCGGCGTCCGGTTGAAACGGCTGAAGTGGACCGGCTCGCCAGCGTGTACGATAGCGCGACGGCAAGGGGCGAGACGCCAGGGGACGCCTTTGCGCTGGCCACGAGGGCGGTGCTCATCTCGCCGCACTTTCTTTTCCGCATTGAGACCGAGCGCGGCGACGGCGCTGAACCGTATGCGATCACCGATTTCGAACTCGCGAGCCGGCTGAGCTATTTCCTTTGGTCTTCAATGCCCGATGAGGAGCTTTTTGCGCGGGCCGCCGAGGGCAGGCTACGGGAGCCGGGGATGCTGGAGAAGCAAGTCGCCCGGATGCTAGCGGATCCGAAGGCGCACGCCCTCGCGGAGAACTTCGCGTCGCAATGGCTGAGAACCAAGGAATTGTACACGTCGGTGGCTCCCGCTCCCGACAAGTTCCCCCAGTACACCGCCGAGTTGCGCGACGCTTTTTACGCCGAACCGCTGGAGTTCTTCGGCGCCCTGCTGCGGAACAATCTGCCGGTGAGCGATCTGTTGGACTGCGACTACACCTATGCGAACGAGATCCTGTCGCACTTCTACGGCATCTCGGATGTGAAGGGGCCTGCAATGCGGCGCGTGGCACTGCCGGACCACGCGCGCGGCGGCATTCTCGGTATGGGCGGGGTGCTCGCGCTTACGAGTTATCCGCGCCGGACGAGTCCGGTTCTGCGCGGAAAATGGGTCATGGAGGAAATCCTCGGCACGCCGCCCGCGCCGCCGCCACCCATGGTGAATACCCAGAAGCTGGGCGGAGAAAAGCCGCAGGACGGTCTGACATTCCGGCAGCGCATGGAGCGGCACCGGGAAGACCCGAAGTGCGCCGGGTGTCATGCCCGAATGGACCCTCTCGGATTCGGCCTCGAGAACTTCGACGCAATCGGAGCATGGCGCACGGAGGTGGGAGGCGCTTCGGTCGATTCAGCGGGCAAGCTTGTCACGGGCGAGCCGTTCTCCGGCCCGGCGGAATTGAAGCGGCTGCTGATGGAGCGGAAGGAGGCTTTTCTGCGGAATCTGACGGAGAAGATGCTATCGTACGCACTGGGACGCGGAATCGAGCCGGCGGATTGGTGGCCAGTCCAGCAAATCGCCAAAGCAGTCGCGGCGGACGGATATCGGTCGCAGCGTCTGGCGCTCGAAATCGCGCGGAGTTATCCATTTCAGTATCGCAAAAGCAGTTCCAACACGAAAATCGCCCTGACCACACCATGAAGACCCGCCTTATATCCCGCCGGACGATGCTCAAAGGGGCTGGCGCCTGCCTGGCGCTTCCGCTGCTCGAGGCGATGCGCCCGCCGAAGGCGCACGGTTCCGATAGCAAACCGGGCGCGTCCGACGGCCGCCCTGTCCGCATGGCCGTGCTGTATATGCCCAATGGCGTGCGCCCCGATGCGTGGACCCCATCGGCGACAGGAAAAGACTTTCAGCTATCCCCGATCCTCTCACCGCTCGAAGCGCATAAGGAAGATTTGCTGGTGCTGACGCAACTTTGGAATGGGGCCAGCGACACAGGCGATGGGCACTATGTAAAAACAGGGGGGTTTCTCACAGGAACGACGATCACGCGCACGACCGGTGAAAATCTGAGCAGCAACGGAGTCTCGATGGACCAGATGTGTGCACGCCGGATAGGGCACCTCACGCTGCTGCCTTCGATAGAACTCGGCATCGAGCCGCCAGCCACGGGGGTGGATGCGAATGTGGGCTATACCCAACTGTACGGGGCGCACGTCGCCTGGCGCACGCCGACAACGCCGCTCCTGAAAGAGCTTAACCCGAGGCTGGCCTTCGACCGGGTGTTCCGATCGAATGCAAACAAGACGGCCGATCGGGCGATCGCGGAGGCTCGGGAGAAGAGCGTGCTCGATTTGGTGGCGGACGATGCGAAATCGCTCCAGGCGAAGGTGGGGCGGAACGATCGGGCGAAGCTAGACGAATACATGGAGAGCGTGCGCTCGGTCGAACAACGGATCGCGTGGGACGCGCGGCGCCAGCGATCCACGGTGATGGAAGATCCCCTCGCCCGGCAGGCGATCGAAGCGCTCGGCACGCGCATCGACGCGTATAGCGATCCGGCGAAAGTGAGCGAGCGGCGAGGCGACCATACGGAACATGTGAGGCTTATGCTCGATATCGTCGCGCTGAGCTTCTGGGCCGATGCGACGCGGGTTGCCACCTTTATGTTCGGCAATGCCGTCAGCAGCCGGTCGTTTGCGTTTCTATGCGACGGTTTAGGCGGGCATAACCAGACCTCGCATCACGAAAACAAGAAGGTGAACCTCGACCCAAATAAAAGGATTAACACCAGGCACAACGAGCA
>JBBSFI010000091.1:0-13053 GCA_038238905.1 Chthoniobacterales bacterium
CCCCCATTGAGAAAAATTCTCGACTGCTGCCACCCGTAGGTGTCTGGACCGTGTCTCAGTTCCAGTGTGGCTGGTCGTCCTCTCAGACCAGCTACCCGTCATAGCCTTGGTGAGCCGTTACCTCACCAACTAGCTGATAGGCCGCGGGCCCATCCAGAAGCGCCAGGTTGCCCCGGCTTTGGCTAGTCCGGCAGGCGCCGGACCGTCATATGCGGTATTAATCCGCCTTTCGGCGGGCTATCCCCCACTTCAGGGCAGGTTGCCCACGTGTTACGCACCCTTACGCCACTGAGCATCCTTTACATTGCTGCAAAGAATACTCCGTTCGACTTGCATGTCTTATCCACGCCGCCAGCGTTCGTTCTGAGCCAGAATCAAACTCTCCGAGTAGATTGTTTTAAAGCCTCCCTTTTTACAGGAAGGCCCCTCAAATCTGATTTGTGAAGTTTGTCCCGCAGCTCGCTAATGAGCCGCGGAATTCGTTCTGACCGTTCATTACCTATCCCATGTCAATCCACCCGAGGGCGGACAACCAGGACAGGGTTCGTTCGATCTTTTAATACTTTGAAAATCCAAAGACCTGACGTGTAACGCACAATTCAATTTTTGCTGTCTATTTTGACCGTTCCGAATCGAAGTTCGCCTCGTTTGCCTCTCTTTTTCCACCGCCGCTAATTAGTCCCTGTCTCCAGGAGGTTACCGCGAAAGCAGGAAAAGAAAGTCTTCCCGAGGAAAGAATTAAATTCCAGAACCAGACTGTCAAAGATCGATCGGCTTCACCGCAAAAGAACCGCACTTGCAGGGCGCAAAAAAACTCAACGTTTCGCACCGGCTTTGAACTTGAGACGCGTCCGCCGCAGAATCCCCTCGGATTAGCCGCAGTCGCATCTCGCCTCACAGTCGGGACGAGGTTGAGTTTTCAACTTGAAGTCCCCAGAAGTGCTTTTCATTTCGGAAAAGCCAGGCTGCCGTTTTAAGGAGCAGCCGCCCCACCCATATCAGGCGGGAGTAAGAACGTAGCGGACTCCGAAAGTCGGTCAACCAGAAAAATGCTTTTTTTGAAACTTTTTTCGCAGCCGACTCTTCCAAGGAGTCCCCCACTCTTTCGAGCGGGCGGCGACGTTAGCGCAGCGGAAAGGGGCGTCAAGCGGTGATCCACAGATTTACGCAGATTCGCGCAGATTTTTTTGGGATGGGAGGGAAAGATGCCGAGAATGGGGCGGTGATTCGTGGGAGAGAGTGATAAAGGGGGGGATTTGAGCGGAAGAGATACTGGGGGTTGGGAAAAGCTTATGGGGAGAGGGGGATTTTGGCGGGGCATGGGAGATTCGATTGGAAGAGGCGCGCGCCCTCGCCGACGAGGCGGAGGTACCAATCGCTCGGAAGACCTTCGTAGGTGACAAAATGGCTTTGAACGGGCGGATCGTTGCTGACTTTGAAGATGGCGGTCCCTTCATCCACTTCGTCGAACATGGCGATGTCGATGGAATCGGCTCCGATCGCTGAGAGGGTGTGGAATTGTTCCCAGAGGAAGTCGCCTTTCCGTCGTGGGATGCCGGTGGTTCCCGCCGGTTTTTGGGTGAGATTGTCCCAGCTAAAGCCTGGGTAGATTACGGGGAGCCATAGCATTCCACAACAAGCACACTCCTTTCGTTCGTCGGCCCAGTAGTTTGTGGTCGCGCGCCTGACCCCATCGGAATCGACGGAGGCATTGCCGACGTTCCAAGGCGCGAACCCTTTGAACCGGCGGAACACCGCGCGCCAACGGGGATCTTTCGTTTGGCGCCAATTCCACACGCCACCGCCGATCACGAAGGCGGCAGTGGGGCCGGGCGTCTGGAAGAAATCGACGAGGCGCTCCGCTGTCTCCGCGCTGATTCGTCCGGATTCGCCCGGAAAAAGCCCCCAGATTTGCACGACCGGCATCCCGCCCTGGAGGAGATATCGCGGATCCTTCGCGAGGCCATCGGCGATGAGTTTCTGCCAATCAGCGACCAGGAGATCGTACGCCTTCTCGGGCGGTGCACCGGACAGGTCGTACTGGATCGCCCAGACGCGACCGGTTTTGGCGGCTGCATTGCGAACAGAGCGCAACACGGTCGAATCCGAGCTGTAACGATCGGCGCACGGGCCGCCGGGCAGATCGACCGCGAAGCGCTGCAGCCAGACGCCATCGATCCCGTAGGTTCGCATCCACTCAAAATGGCGCGCAACCGTTGCCGGACGGAACGGAACTCGGGAGCGACGCCCCGACTCCGTTGCCGTAGGAAAAACCGGGCGCGGCAAAGAGCTCTCCGGGAGCGAACTCCGAGAGATCGGGCCACATTTCAAAAGAAACGGTCCGAGGCGTCAAACTCTGGGAATCACGACTCCAATGGAACCATCCCAAATTCGAGCCGTCGCCGGGACAACGAAACCACCCTTGGTAACCACAAAGGACTTTTCCTCGCAGTTCGGAGCGATCCACTGGATCGGCGCAGTAATTCGCCGAGGCTGCGAAGAGCAGAGAGAGGCCGGCGAGGATCAGGGGTTTCATGCGTGGCGTCAGGGCAATGTGACAAGGTGGCGGGCGCGCAGCAAATCAAGGTGAATCAAAGTGAATCAAACCGGAGCGAAAGGGTTAATGGCGTGAACCGGCGCGAGCGGACCCGCGTCGGAAAGGCCGGAGATATTCCCGATTGACCCGGTCAAGGGACGAGGATGAGCAGCGGGGGCGCGCACGATGGACAGCGGCTGTACGAGCACCGGAGAGGGATCGAGAGACGGAGGGGTGGCGAGGGGAATTCCCAGCGGAGCCTCCGGCGACGGTGCAAGATCTGGCGCGGGATGGGAGGATTGCGGCGGCGCCGGGTTTGCCGGATCGGGATCGAGCCGGGAGGCCTTCACCATGAGGCGATCCCGAGAAATCGCGATGCGTTCGGCGGCGAGTTCGTTTTTCTGAATCGCGAGGAGCGTCTTAGTCATGGGGTAGAGCGGCTCCAGGCGCTCGATATGCGCTTCGCCAAGGTCGAGCGCTGCCGCGCATCGTCCGAGGAAGACCTGGATCAGACTCTCTGCGGTCAAACCCGTTCCGGCGACTTTTCCACCATGCTCTGAGTTGCCGATTGAGTGGAAAAGCTCGCGCTCAGCGCGCCACTCCAGAAAGCCCCCACGCCGCCACTCGGAGATATTTTGCTGAGATATGGGACGTCCGCCGAAATGTTGAGCGAGCATTTCCTGAACTTCCGGAAGGCCGTTGGATCCTTCTGCTATCGGGCTGGCCGGATTGCCGTCGTCGAGGCTTCGATTGATTCCGTCCCGTATGTGCGCTGGGAGCCGTGCGATTTTGCCGTTGCGTGTTGTCATAGTGGGACAACGATGCACGCGGTTTTTTGGGAATTTGGGGCATCCCCGATTTCGTCCGACCTCGCCGGGTCTCGGCGGCGTTTCGTCCGAGTTTATCCGGTTGACGGGTTTGGACAGGATTAACAGGATTTACAGGATTGGGCGCGGGGTGAATCGGGGGCTTCCGGTTTGAACGCGACTTTGGGAGTTACCGGCTTTCCGATGTGTTTGGGAGAAGTGGCTTCGCTTCGCTATGACGGACCATGACAGGATTCACAGGATTGGGAGCGGGTGAGGGCGGCGTCCGGTTCAAACGCGACTTTGGAGGCTTGGCTCCAGTAAGCGTGATCGTAGCTTAGCGCGCAGGTCTGTCCCGCAGGAGCTGCGAAGTTCGGCTGGGGTCTTTCTGACAAATAGAAAAGCCCTCCGTCTCTTGCTCTATTTCGCTTGGGGATAAACGCTTCTTCAACAGGCCGCTATGGCCGAATTTCGTCTCCTGCCTCGCCTACGTGCGTACTCCAGAACGGACTATTCGCAGGCGGAGCCAAGCCTTTGCTTAATTCATACGCCATGATCCGCTTGGATCAATTCCAGCGCGGCTTCGGCGTCTTCATCCGCTACCTGCAATCGCACTCCACCGACGGCGTTGGAAAGCAGCCAATCCATTTGGACAAGGTTTTCGTCCTGGATAAACGCCTCGATGCCTTCCGATCCCAACCGCATGCGGAGCAAATGGGCTTCTTCAGGTTTGGAGAAAGTGGCGATCGTCGTCATGGGGATGGTGTAAAAAAGGTTACGGCGCGCGCTGCCCAAGCGCAAGCATTGCCGATGTCATCCAGATCCATCGTCACCCCGTACTGAAAATGGGAGAGCGTCGGACCCGAATCATTCGCCCCGTCTCCGAGATTTTTCAACTCTGAAAGGCAGCGGTCGCCGTTGCCCGTGCCTAGCGTGAAGTTTCCGTAGTGGGAAAAGACAGCCCACTGGGTTCGGATAATCGTGAGTTTATAACATGTGCGGCCTTCAATGCTTCTAGCCCGGAAAGAAAGCGCGCCAACATGGGACAGGCAGCAGGGCAAGTCGGGACGAAGAGCGCCGCGGAGGGACTTACACGGTAATCGACCGAAGTCCAAAAAGCGCCGATAGTACAATGCGTCAACGTTTGATACCTAACCCCACAGTACCCAGACACGCTCGGGTGAAGCACGGTAAAAGCACAAGCTGACCACCGGTATCAACGCGATGCGCCCGACCCTTCACCTTTGGCCGCAACTGGCGGGTACACGTTTACACTGCTTACTTCCAAATACCCCTCATATACTACTGTATCAGGTTTATAAGCAGTGAAACGACCGACAAGTTCAACGTATTTACCACTAAATTCCTCCGATCTTGAAATCCCTTTCGGATACACCGTGTTATCTGTACCTACAATGATGGCATTTTCAGCCAAATCATGTTCGCCGCACTCTTGTGTTAAAAATATGGATGTCGTACGATGTCCCCGTAGGAAATAACCATGCACAATGACTTTCTTGCCGTCGAACTTACCTGGATTGATCACGATCTCCAAAATCGATACAGTCACAGGGCCGCCTGCAATAGAACACATGGGGATTAGCAAACACAGTAATACCAAATGCCCCTTCATTTTGGAGAGCTTTGCGCCTTCGATGCGCGTCGAATAGCCGATACTTTCGACGGGGGCCGTCCGCCCCAAAGCGGTTAGGCGTTGAAGCTCCCCTGCCGGGGTTACTTACGCTTCTTCTCCACCAAGCGAATCTGTCCTTCGCGTAACGGGCCCGGCAACCCAAAGTTTTCAACGCGGACTTCGGCACTTTGGCTTGGATTGTTGGCATAGATTCGTCGCGTTCAGTAGTTTCAGAACCTCCGCTGGGGCTTCTCATCGCACGGCTCATTTCCCGACGCCGAGCACTTCTTCCAGCTTCTCGCGCCAGTTCTCGTAAACCCCTTCGTCGAGCACCTGAAACCGGAACTGCTGTTTGTCGAAGCCGTCGCCTAGCTCCTGCCACGATACTTGATTTCCAACCTCCTCAAAACGCTTCGCAATTTTCCGTTTGTAAGTGGTATCCGCGTTGCCTTCCAAATGGTGACCTTTGCTTTCTACCACGACGACCCGCGCCACCGGTTTCTCGTCTTTCTCGTTCTGCACAACGAAGTCCGGGAAGATGCGATTCTTGCGGAAGCCCTGCACTGAGAAATTATCCGGACCGACTTTGTTGCGATACCACCAGAGCACTTCGGGATGGTGGTCAATGACAAGCGCAACCTTCTTTTCGTAATTATTGAAATCTGCGTCGGGTACGAAATCGAACAACGACCGCGTCATTTGGGAGTAATCATCGTGCATCAGAGGCTTGGTCCGTCTCACCTCTATGGACGAAGGGATCTCGAAACGGCAATCTACGCATTCGAGATAAAAGCAAAGCCGACCCGACTGATGTAAAGCATCGAATGCGTGCTCTGCTAGCCGGTCCGTTTCAATTTCTATGAATTCGCGCAGCTTGTTGCGAATCGTGAAGCGCACGAGACCGAGTTGATTTTTCAAAATGGGATTGCTCGCGAGGATACATTCCGTCGCGCGCTCCACAATGACCCACAGTTCTTTGAAGGAATAGTGATCGTAAGGCAAGTTTGCGACCAACCACGCCATCATGCGTTCATCACTCTCCCAGTGCTCGGCATCCGTCTCGCCTATTTTCTTCAAACCTTTTCCGCCTAGCGTCGCGCGATAGAGGAAGTTCTTCGCTTTCTCCATTTCCTCGGAGAGCTGCCATTTAATCTCCTTCTCGTAGTTGAAGTCGGCGACCTTTACCTCGCGGATCAAATGTCCGAAATAATCGAGCGCTTCATAGCTCTCATCATTCTCTTTCACACAAAAACGCGGCAGATAGACCTTTCCGGCAAATTCCTTGTAAATTGGCTTGATGCTGTCCCGGAAAAAACTCTGCTGTTTCGGCTCTTTGTTACCCGCAGCATCGCTTAGGTCTGCCACTCCCGCCTCGCTGTCCTCATAGCCTTCTTTTTCCAGCGCCGCTTTTACGTCACGCGCGATGGTGTCCGCTTTCTCTCGGAGGCAATAGACGTAACTCTCGTTTAACACTGAGTATTCGGGAACAGGAGCCCTCTCGACATACGGCTGACGCAGAATGCGCCCGATCAACTGCGTCATGCTCTGCGAGCTTCCGGTATTATTGAGCGAGACGAGGATGTAAGCGAAGGGACAATCCCACCCCTCCTGCAAAGCCGCCTTCGTGATGATCCAGTTCGTCCGGCAACCCTCTTCCATCAGTTTGATCCGCTCTTTCTCAAAGTCGTCCTGATCGCTCGTCTTGATTGCGATCTCCGCGTCGCTCACGCCGAGGCGCTGCATGAGATATTCCTTCACCTGCTGGCTGTGGATGACTGTCCCATCCTCCCGCTGGTCTTTTCCCGTCCGCTCCACCTGCACGAGCACGATCGGACGGATGTAACGACCGCCTTCGACCTGTCGCTTGTCCGCCTTGGCTTGCAATGCCTCGCGCCGTGTCTTGGCTTTCGCCAGGCAATCTTGCCATTTTCCATCGTTCGAGTTACAAATGTTGATCGGCAGCTTGATCATCTGCTCATCGAGCAACTGCTGTCCGGTCACGCGACAAAGGACACTCGCTTCCCTGTGCGGGGTCGCTGAGAGCTCCACCACCACGGAGGCGTTGCAATCCGTGATCATATTTTTCGCGAGATGCGTGAAAGCCTTGTGCCCTTCGTCGAGGATCATCGGCGGCTCGCACATGCGGATGAGATTGCCGAGCGAGGTCTTGGCGAGGTGTTCGCCCTTTGCCTCATCGTCCACCAGCATCTCGAGATTCGGAAACCGCGCCTTGAGGTCCTTGTGTCCCGGAGAGTCGTCTTCCGGTGGAAAGTGCATCACGATATTCCCGCCACTGTCGCGAAAGACGCGACGCCCTTCTCGGTTTTCCCGATTTGCCGTGATCGAGGCTTTGATGAGGAGCAGCACGTTCAGCGTGCCGGAAAGCTGGGTAGGCGTGATACGGAGAATATCTGTCTTCTCCCAGACCTCAACGCGGCGGCTGACCGCGTGCTCCAATGAGAATCGATAGAAATGGTTCCGATCGCGCAACGCGCTCAGCGTGTCCTTATAGATCTGATCGCTCGGGACCACCCAGAGCACTAGTCCGCAGCCATTCCGGTCCTTGAGGATCGTGCTGTAGATCAAGCCGAGAGCTTGCGTCGCGAGCAAAGTCTTACCGCCGCCGGTCGGAACCTTGAGGCAAAACTGCGGGAACGTCTTGTCCAAACCGTTGTCGCGTTCAGTGTATCTTCCCGGGAGCCGCAATTTTTTCCAGGCGTCCCAAGCCGCATGCTGATTTCCTTTCGCCTGCTCGGTCGCGACTTCGGTGAGATATGCCCGGATCTCACCGATTACCTCCTTCTGGAATTTTTTTAGTTCCACGCGCGAGAGCTATTTGAGGTTGAACGGCACCAGCATCGGGCGAATATCGCCGAATTGCGCGAGGTCTTCGCGGTGCACCCAAACCTTTTCGCAGTAGATGACTTTGCGCGGGTTCTTATCCTTGAGCTTTTTTAGGAAATCGAGGTCGAGCGCGCGGCCTTCCTCTCCATTGGGCGTGTAGAGCAAGTAATAACTCGTGTTCTTCCATTCGCCGATTTTGCCGGTCTTCTCATTGAGCTGCTTCGCTTCGAAGTTCTGGCTCGTTTCGGTAAAGAAGACATACCTCGCCACTTGTTCGTAAGTCGGCAGCTTCTTGCCGAGATCGCGATACTCGCTCATAAGCACCGGCCCCACGCGCGCGTAGGTAAACTCGCCGCCGACTCCCGCCACGTTCTCCGTCTTGCCCTTCTGTGTCTTATAGCTATAGCCCTGGCTCACGCGGCGCACCCGCTCGGCTGTGATTTTCTCGCAGATATTGAACTTCTCCTTCTCGTTGTCCTTTGTGTCGTAAGGCTGCTGCACCAGCACAAAGCGGCGGTTGCCGCCGTCTTCGTTGTTCAAAGCGAGCGCTGCGTGTGCGGTCGTTCCCGAACCCGCAAACGAATCAAGAATAAGATCACTGTTCTTTGTAGCCACCTTCAAAAGCGACCTAAGTAGCGAAACCGGCTTTGGATATGAAAACACCTTCTTACCAAATATCTGCCGGAGAACCTTGCCGCCCTCCGCTGTGAATCCGGACGTTATCTCAGCAACGTCTTCATCGTAATCTTCGGCCTCAGGATCAGTCTTAGTTCGGACGCCACCAATCCAGCTCGACACTGCTTTTGTCTTTGGATTCTCGGGATCGAAAAACGTTTTGAACCGAGGCCGGGTCATATCTCCTTCCGACTCATCCGGCCAAATCACCAAGTTCTCTTTGATAACTCTAGCCATCTCACTCGGCTCAAACCTCCAAACTCGATTCGGATTCGCTGGGTATTCTTTGCCGGTTCGGTTGTTGGTGATTGGATAAAACTGGTTAGGGCGATCCTCGGCAGTCGAACCAATCGTTAGATCGGTGCTGGCGTATCTACGCCCGTCATTTTCAACGAGGGGATATTGATCTTCAGTTACGACTAAGCCCGATAAAATAACGGTCTTCGAATCGAATGCGTAGCCAAGGACGTATTCGTGGTCCGGTGAAACGGGATCTTTCCGCATGCCGCTCGCGCTACGACGGCGCCACACGAAGGTTACGAGCGGTTTATCCACGCGGAAAACCTCATTGGCAATCATCCGTAGGTGGTGCAGTTCGTCTTCTCCAATCGAAAGGAAAAGGACGCCATCTTCAGTCAGAAAATCCCTGAGAATTTGAAGGCGCGGATACATCATGCAGCACCATTTGTCGTGCCGCGTCGCGTCTTCACCCTCCTTGCCAACGACCTGCCCGATCCATTCCTTGAACTGCGGCTGGGTGAGGTTGTCGTTATAGACCCACCCCTCTTCTCCGGTGTTGTAGGGAGGATCGATGTAGATGCACTTGATCCGCCCAGCGTGCGTCGGCAGCAGGCTCTTGAGGGCGATGAGGTTGTCGCCCTCCACGATCAGGTTCCCCTCCAGGGAGGGTTTGCGACCCTTTATAGCTCCGCCCTTTTTGCCCACTTCGGAAAGCTTTTCATCGATCTCTAGCGTGTGGTGCGGCACCACGCGATGGTAGCTCTCGACGGCGGTTTTTCCTTTGAACTGAATGACGGGCATAACGAGCGGCGAACGTATCAGCGATGCCGGGCGAAGGCACGCGCCCATTCCGAAAATTTCATTCCGGGAGCACCCACGCGGCGGACCGCTACGGCTTCGGCGCGGGCGCCGGACTTCCGCCCGTGGCCGCTGGGGCCGGCGTCTTCTCGCGCCGTGGGGCGCGCTCGATGTGGCTGCCGCCTTCCTAGGCGCGGAGTTTGTCGCCGCCGCGGCTGTATTTGTTGTGCATGATGGCGTCGGTGGCTCACCTCTTTCATGTCGGCGGCGTTATCGGTGCCGAAGGTTTGCCCTCGCCCGAACATCTCGTGGCGGGCGGTTTCTCGGTCGTTCATGGGTGTGTTGGCGCGGAGAGAGGGGAAGCCGCGAAAATCCGCGCTTCCTCTTTATGGTCCTGAATCGAGCCAAAGCGCGATTTGCACGCGCGAACGGACAACGGAAGTGGCGAAGCTCCGATTTGCGCGCTTGGAGGCTGGGCTCGCACGGTACAATCACCTTTTCGCACGCGGTAACTCTCCACCTGCACAAGCGCGCCCGCCTTCGGAAGTGATCGCGGTGAAGGAGGACGCGGGTTTCATTCCTTCGTTCCGGCTGCCTCGTCGTTGGCCGCTTGCAACCGCGCTTGCGCCAGCGTCACGGACTGGTTACAACTCTGGTGGAGGTGAGTGGGATTGCCAGCCTGGGGCTGGTAAACTCCCGTCGCTCCGCGACGATTCGGCGTGGGGCGGCTTTCCGGGGGTTGCCCCCAGGGTTGCCCCCCGCGTCTATACCCCGCAGATGAAGGATGCGATCGTCAAAAGCTTGGACTCTAAAGAGAGCCTGCGGTCCAAGCGAATGAGCTGGCGCAATCCTGGACCGATGGATTGCCTCCTAGTGAGTTGCGTCGGCACGGTGACCGCATTTCGTACGTCAAACAAGGAATGCGCATTGAGGATGCGGAATAGGAGCGAAAGCTGCGAGGCGGCGTTGAATGGTCCTTTGCCAGCAGAATGGAGCCGCCTGGCGGACGGCGCGGTGGAAGTGACTGGCGTCTGCCATATTTTAGCGGAGTCACCGACTTCCGATGCTGTCTTTTGGACACCCAGCAAGTTTAGGATCGAAATGCGTTCGCCCGCAGACCTGGCGGTTGTGCAAGCCGAGCCATTCTTCACCCGTGATCGTCTGCGCGTTGCAGTGGTGCTCGCGGCGATCCTCCTCGCAGGCGGCACAGTCGCCTACGCGCGGGTCATTTCCAAAAATCGCGGGTTAAAAACGGTCGCGGGAGCTTTGGAGGGGGCCCGCGACGAATTGGCGCGCGGGGTCGCCCGCCGCGCGGAGCAGGTGCAGGAGCAGCTCAGCGCGCGGCACGAGCAGCAGGCAGTCTTCTCCGCCATCAATGAGGAGCGGAATCGAATCGCCCGCGACCTGCATGATTCCGTGCAGCAATATTTCGCGAGCGCAGCGCTTAGGCTGGAAACTATCAGCCTCGACATCCCGCCCGCGGTTGAAAAGAGGGTCGCCTCGCTCGTGGGGATGCTTCGACAAGGGCAGGAGGAAGTGCGTCGCTCCGTCTGGTCATTGCGAGACATGGCGCTGGAGCGCCATTCCCTGGAAGATGCCATGCGTGTCGCCATTGGCTTGCTGATGGAAGGTTCGGGAGTGGAGATCGATATTTCATTCACTGGCGCGGAATCCCGCCTCCCCTCAGACGTGGCAAACCACCTGCTCCGCTGCGCCCAGGAGACTGCATCAAACAGCCTGCGCCACTCCCGCGCCCGGCATTTAAGCTTCGTACTGGAGATCGGCGACGACTTTGCGCTCCTTACAGGCAAGGACGATGGGATCGGATTCCTTTTCGGTACGAAAGATGCCGAGGGAAAGTATGGCCTTCGGGATCTCGGCGAACGCGCGCGTTTGATGGGTGGAACCCTAGAGATTCGCTCAACGCCTGGCGCCGGCACATCGGTTTGTTTGCGCGTTCCGCTCGCCCAACCCACCGCCACAACAACGATTCACCTTGAAAATAAAATCCGCATACTCCTTGTCGATGATCACACCCTCATGCGGGATGGCGTGCGGGCCGCTATCGACAGAGAGGAGGATATGCAGGTTTCCGGAGAGGCGGGCACCTCGGCTGAGGCGGTCGAGGCCTTTCGCTCCCGCTCGCCCGATGTCGTCCTCGTGGACATCCGGCTGCCGGATGCTTCCGGCATTGAGACCATAGCCCAAATCAGGCAAATAGACGGTGCGGCTCGCATTCTGGTGCTAAGCACAAGTGATGGCGATGAGGATATCCGCAGGGCGCTTCAGGCGGGAGCGCTTGGGTATCTGTTGAAGAGCTCGCCTCGCGCGGCTTTGCTTGAGGCGATCCGCGGGGTGAGCGCCGGCAACCGCTGCCTCCCTCTGGAAGTCGAAGCCCTCCTCAACGAGCGGCATCCTGGTGGAAAGCTCACCGACAGAGAGTCCCAGGTGCTCCGGCTCATTGCCAAAGGATTAAGTGACAAAGAGATATCGTCACTCCTCGATTTGAGCATTTTTACTGTGAACACGCACGTTCGCGCGATCCTGCGAAAGCTTGGCGTCCAAGACCGGGTGCAAGCGGCGCTCACCGCTCTGCAGCGCGGATTCGCGGAACTTTGAACCCAATTTAGCACGGTCGCTTTTAGGACCCAGCGTTGTCCGATCGCTTTGTTTTATACAAGTCACACACAACACTGCGGCCATTCCACTCCGCGTGACCACGTTTCCTGGATGCCTGTGCGTCCTCCCAACGGCCATCCCATCACTCCCCCTCCGCCCCCTCCGCCGAGGAGGAGGTTGGGAATAGTCGGGCGTCGGTTGGCGGGCGAGCCGCCCCCCCTGGCAAGCCGTAGTCCCCGGAGGCTGCGCGTGAACCATTCGGGCCTGAATACAAGTAACACGTCACCCCACGAAAACGCAACCCCACCGCCCCCGCGAGAACCCGTCAACCGGAGAAACTCGAAGGAAACCCCCGCGAGATCCGGCGGAACTCGGAGGAAATCGGGAATCCGCCGAAGGCCCAAAAAACCGGGTCCATCCTTCCTGCGTTATGAACAAACCAAATCGCAGCAAATACAGCCCACAATCCAAAACCCCCATCACCCCCGCGTCCGATCTCGAATCGGCGCCCAGCCGGAGCAGCGTAGCCGACCTGCGAGCCGTCTTCGCACAAGCTGGCGTCCCGCTCCACTGCACCGACGCCACACTCGAAGGAATGGCCGCGTCCTTAACGCCCGCCATGCTCCAACGTATGAACACCACCGTGAGCTACGGCGACCTCCAAGCCCTCGCAAAAGGCTTCGCCAGATCGGAGGAAACCCGAGGAACTCGGACTTCACCCCAGCGCCCGTCCATTCACGCAGAACCGTCCGAACCCTCCGAACCGTCCCCCGCTACCCGCGAAGCCCTTGCCCTCGCGCTCTCGCGACGCGGCAAGCCCGTCGAATACAGCGACGAACTCTTCACCCGCATCTGCCTCCACATCGCGTCCGGCTACACAAATGGCGCCGCGTGCGCCAGGG
>JBBSFI010000092.1:0-11598 GCA_038238905.1 Chthoniobacterales bacterium
CCAGTCCCACTACGAAACCAAAATCAAACCGACTCCAGAGCAGATGGCCTCGATCAGAATGACACGCGAGGACTTTCACGGAGAATGGAACTACACCCTCCATTCCTGACCCCGCTGCGTATCATGTTATTTCTGGACGATACCTAAGAGACCGATGGTTGCAGCTTTCATGAATGCCCCAGCATAGCGCATGGGGGTGGGATGTCGCGTATTTCCCGATTTGGGATGGATCGTGCGACCGAGTGGGCGAGCCGCCGGAATTTGCTTCACGAGCACGGGTCCGCTCATCGGGGGGCTACGACGCGGACTTCCAAAGCAATGTTTTGAAACGCGATTTGGTCGCGCACCATCCGGAGGAGGCGATCGGCGCCCTCATCAGGGGGCTCGGCGCAGTCGAGCCGAATGCGAACTGGCTTATTCACGAGTGCCGGATAGCTCTCCGCCATCTCGCCATCGAGTGCGAAAGACATGTAGGCGTTGAGCTTTTCCTGAAGTTGAAAGAGTTGGAATTCCGAACCGTCCCACGGACGGGTCTCAATCATCGTCAGCGTGACGATGTCGCTCTGTGAATCGTGGACAATCTGGTCGATGACCGCGGGATTTTCGACTCCCGCCTTGGGTGCCGAGCATGAAGCGGCGAGGTCAGTGGATCTGTTCGAGCAGTGGCAACTTTCGTTCACGCGCTACTTTGGAATGAAACTTCAGCCGGCGCACCGAAAATTGCGCACGGTCAAGATCTGCATTGGCGAGGAGCGACGAGACGTCTCTTCCACCGTGGGCGGCTTCGCGCACTACCAGTTCTTTACCCAGCGGGACCAGACGGTGTTGGGATCGGCGGCTCCAGTGGGGCTGGCGGTTCGTCCGGCAGTGGACCACATATCGAAGGTCGTGTTAAAGCCGTGAAGATCGGGACGAGGGGCGGTTGCGGTTGTCTTTAGCTGCTGGTCGTAGCAATCCTCGTCAGTCGCGCCGGTGGTGGAGTAGCCATAGCTGAATCCAAATGGATCCTGCAGGTAGAGCACATGGACCGAGCCAGGGGCAGTCCCAGGCGGCACGCCGCCAAGTTGATCGGGCCGAAATGTCATGTACGCGCTCGGCGCCACGCCGTTGTTTGCAGCGACATCCTTGTCATCGTGCTTGCCGTCCGCGTTCAGATCGCCTGACAGTTGCTCGTACAGGTAGAGGCTCGCAGACTTGTAGCTCGCTTTGGTGGGATCGCCGTCCGTTTTCGGATTGATCGGAAACGCGGTTTGCATCGGGGGCGTCCCGGTGACTGGCCCCTCCGTCTGCCCTGCGTTTTCCGGCGTGAGTGTCGAGGTGCGCGGGTAGGTGCCATTATCGCCTTTGTAGGCCTGGCACGCTGCGGTGACCGCGGCGATCTCGCCTTCGGCGCGAGCGCGCGATGCCTTGCCATTAGCGAAGCCGTAGATGCCGAGGATAAGCCCAGCGAGCACAGCGATGATGAGCATCACCGTGAGCATCTCGATCAACGTAAAGCCACTGGAACCGAGGGAGCGTTTCATATTGCTAAGCGCTGCCAACGCCGTTGGAGAGGTTCTTGAGGATTTCGATAAGCGGCAGGAAGAGCGCGATGACGATCGTTCCGACGACGAGCGCCAGCACAACGATCATGACCGGCTCGAGCAGCGACGTGAGCGCTTCGACGGCGTTATCGACCTCGTCATCATAGACCTCGGCGATTTTGAGAAGCATCTCCGGAAGCTGGCCAGTCTCTTCGCCGACATCGACCATCGAGATCACCATCGGCGGAAAGACGCGGCTCGATTCGAGCGGAGCGACGATCGATTCGCCCTCTTTCACCGCGTCATGCACCTTATTGACGGCCTGCGCGATCGTCGCGTTGCCAGCGGTGTCGCGCGTGATATTAAGCGCCTGGAGAATGGGGACGCCGCTGGTGACCAGCGTGCCGAGCGTGCGCGAGAAACGCGAGATCGCGCTCTTGCGCAAGAGATCGCCAAAGATAGGAATTGCGAGCTTTACGCGATCGATGCCGGCACGGCCCGATTCGCGCGACGAAATGAATTTATAGAGGACGAAGAGAACCAAAAGGGCCCCGACCGGAATGTACCATTTCTCCTGAATCACCTTGCTCGCGCCGATGACGAACTGCGTGAGAGCGGGCAGCGGCTTGTCCTGGAGCATCTCATGGAAGATCTGCTCGAACTTCGGAACGATGAAGGCGAGGAGGAAAAGCATGATCACCACCGCAATCACCAGAACGATGACGGGATACGCCATCGCGGCGACCACCTTGTTTTTGATCTTCTGCGCTTTTTCCTGAAACTCAGCAAGCCGGTTGAGGACGAGTTCGAGCACACCGCCTAGTTCGCCCGCCTTCACCATGTTGATGTAAAGCTTGTTGAAGACCTTGGGGTGCTGCGCCATCGACTCCGAGAAGGTCGAGCCGCCCTGCACGGAATCGGCGAGCGCGTTGATCGTATTTTTCAGCACGGGATCTTTTTCCTGCTTGGCCAGCACGTTCAGCCCGCGAAGCAGCGGCAGACCGGCATCGATCAGAGTCGCCAATTGGCGCGTGAAGATCATGAGCGTCTTGGTCTTGATCGTCTTCCGCTCCATGAAGCCGCCACTCTTCTTGGCCTTGGGCGCCGCGGCCACTTTCATAGCCTGCTGCGCCTTCTTCGGGGTCTTCGAGACGCCCTTTCCTTCCTCGACGACGCTCGTCGGGAAATAGCCGGATTGCCGGAGCTGGCCGACTACGTCGTTTGGACTGCTGGCTTCAATGACGCCACGCGCCTCCTGGCCACGGACGTCCAAGGCAATATATTCAAATTTCGGCATAAAGGGGGAACGCTGCGCTTGCTTGACATCTCATTAAGACCTGGGCGGCCACTTGTAAACAAAGAACAGCAAAGGACATGGCGGAATCTCAGGTGTATTTCAAAATTTCCTCGATGGTCGTCTCGCCATCGTAAATGCAGCGCAGGCCATCCTGCCGGAGGGTCGTCATTCCGAGCTCGATCGCCTTTTGCTTCAAGACGACGGTCGGCGCGCGCTCATTGATTAGCTGCCGCAGCGGATCGTTCATGTCGAGCAGTTCGTAGATGCCTTTGCGCCCACGGTAGCCGGTGTTGTTGCAGACATCGCAGCCGGCTCCGTAATAGAAATTCTTGTCGCCGATTTCGTGAGGCGAGAGGCCAAGCTGCGCAAGCATCGCCTCGGTCGGCTCGTAAGCCTTCTTGCAATTGAGGCAAATTTTCCGGATAAGCCGCTGCCCGAGGACGCCTTCGAGCGACGCGGAAATAAGAAACGGTTCGACGCCCATATCGATGAGCCGCGTGACGGCTCCGGGGGAATCGTTGGTGTGCAACGTGGTGAGCACCAGATGGCCCGTGAGGGATGCCTGAATGGCGATCTGCGCCGTCTCGATATCGCGCGTTTCGCCGACCATGATGCGGTCGGGATCCTGTCGCAAAAAGGCGCGCAAAACCTTGCCGAACGTGAGGCCGATGTTGTCGTTGATCGGCACTTGAATGATCCCTTCCATGTCGTACTCGACCGGATCTTCCGCGGTGAGCACCTTCGAGTCGATCGTGTTGATCTTGTTCAACGCGGCGTAGAGCGTCGTCGTCTTGCCGGAGCCGGTCGGCCCCGTGACGATAAAGATCCCATTGGGAAGCTCGATCGTTTGGACAATGTAATTGAAGATGTTTGCCGGCATCCCGAGCGCTTCGAGTTCGAGATTTACAGTTGAACGATCAAGCACGCGGAGCACGACGCTCTCGCCAAACTGGGTCGGGAGCGTGGAAACGCGGAGATCGACCTGGCGCCCGGCGATCACCTTTTGGATCCGCCCATCCTGCGGCAACCGGCGCTCGGCGATGTTTAAATTGGACATCACCTTCACGCGGGAGATGACCGGAAGCGCGAGATGCCGCGGGGGCGGCGCCATTTCATAGAGGGCGCCGTCCACGCGATACCGAATCTTGAATTCGCTTTCGAATGGCTCAAAATGGATGTCGGACGCGCGGTCCTGGATCGCCTGGTATAGCACCAGATCGACATAGCGAATGATCGGGGTCGAATTGGCTTCGGCCTCGAGGTTTTTCGCATCCAAAGCGCCCTCGGATCCGAACTCGACGTGGCCGCCAAGTTCCTTGAGGATATCATCCATGCTGGCCGCATCGCTGCCGTACAGTTTGCGGATAAGCTCCTCAATCTGATAGACAGGCGCGACGAGGACGTGGATTTCCCTACCGAGAGCGAAGCGGAGGTTATCTGCCGTCTCGGCGTTGAGAGGATCGGCGAGAGCCACCTGGATGGCTGAGCCATCCTGCCCGAGCGGCAGCGCGCGATGCAACTGCACCAGGCCGCCGGGAATGAGCCGCTGCACATCCATGGGCGGATCGAAGTCTTTGAGATCGACGTAATCGACCCCGAGGGAATTCGCGATCGTTTGGTAAAATTGCTCCTCGGTGACGATCTGATAATCGACCAGCGTCTGCGCGAGGCTTTTGCCCGAGTGCGATATTTCCTGCGCGATGTCATCGACCTGCTGCGAATCGACGAGTCCCTGCTCGACGAAGATTTCGAGAACTTGCTTTACGTTCATAGGAGGGGAAAAATCGAGGCTTAACGTTTCTTCGGTTTTTGGCCGCCGATAAGCTGCGCGGCCTGTTCGGGATCCGACGATTTCGTCATGACTTGTTCGAGAGAAATGATGCCATCTAGATAGAGTTGCACGAGCGAAGCCTCGAGTGAAATCATCCCGTACTTCGCGCCGGTCTGGATTTCGCTGCCGATCCGGAAGGTTTTGTTATCGCGGATGAGAGCGCCGATGGAGGACGTGTTGATCATCACCTCGAAGGCAGCGGATCGGCCCTGCCCATCGATGCGCGGCAGGAGCACCTGGGAGATGACCGCCTTCAAATTCGTGGAAAGCTGGACGCGAATCTGCGCCTGCTGATCGGAAGGGAAAGCATCGATGATGCGATCGACGGTGCGGGCCGCGCCGGTCGTGTGAAGCGTGGAGAAGACGAGATGGCCCGTCTCGGCGGCGGTGATCGCCGTCTCCATCGTCTCGAGATCGCGCATCTCCCCCACCAGTATGACATCGGGATCCTGCCGCAAAGCGCGCCGCAAACCTTCCGCAAAAGCCGGCACATCGACCCCGACCTCGCGCTGATTCACGATGCCGCGGAGATGAACGTGAAAGTACTCGATCGGATCTTCAATCGTGATGATGTGGCTGTCGCTCGTGGCGTTGATCACGTCGAGCATCGACGCCAGCGTGGTGGTCTTTCCGGAACCGGTCGGCCCGGTCACGACAATCAGACCGCGCGGCAGCGTAAGGAGCGGCTTTACAGACGGAGGCACACCGATTTCGTCAAGCGTCCGCATCCGCCGCGGGATGAGCCGGAGCACGGCGCCGATGTGCCCCTTTTGCCGGTACACACTGACGCGGAAGCGGTTTTGCTCGCGGAAGCTGAATCCGAAATCGACGCTCCCCTCCTCCTGGACGCGCTGCATGTGGACATCGCTCGCCACCGAGCGCGCAAGCGTCTCGGTATCCTCGTGCGTGAGCGGCGGCGCCTCGAGTTTCACGAGTCGTCCACCGATCCGAAGCGTGGGCGGGGCGCCGACCGAAATGTGTACATCGGATGCATTTTCATCGATGGCCAGCCGCAGGATGTCCTCCATCGGGATGAGTCCCTGTGGGAGCGCCGGCGCCGGAATCGGCGCCCGCGAAACGGGATCCGCGGCCGCGGCAGCGGAGCGTTTGAAGTCGAAGAGCGGCATTCCGGGGGTAGGCTCCTATGCGCTGTCGCCCATGGTCACGCTGATCACCTCTTCGGCAGTCGTCATGCCCGAGAGCACCTTGCGAATTCCGTCCTCGCGCAGCGTGCGCATCCCCATCTCCCGCGCGCGCTTGCGCAGATCGACCGTGGTCGCCTTCTCGTTCACCATATGGCGCACTTCGTCGTCGATAAGGAAGATCTCGAAGATGCCCGCGCGGCCTTTATATCCCAGATGTTTGCAATTGTCGCACCCGATCCCTTTTACGACAGAAGCCTCGCTCAATTGGGACTGATCGATCCCGAGCGAATCCAATTCGCTCTGACTAGGCTCGTATGGCTGCTTGCACTTGGGGCAGACTTTGCGGACGAGCCGCTGGGCCACGATCGCCCGCACTGCGGACGAGACCAGAAATGGCTGCACGCCGATATCGACAAGCCGCGCGACCGCGCTCGGGGCGTCGTTGGTGTGGAGCGTGGAAAAGACCAGGTGCCCGGTGAGCGACGCATTGATTGCGATATTTGCCGTGTCCGCGTCGCGAATCTCTCCGATCATGATGATATTCGGCGCCTGCCGTAGGATCGATCGAAGCGCGGCGGGAAAGGTCATGCCGATGTCGGCATTCACTTGCACCTGATTGATGCCGTTCATCTGGTACTCGACGGGATCTTCGACGGTAATCAGCTTTTTATCCGGTTTGTTGATGTAATTGAGACACGCATAAAGCGTGGTCGTCTTGCCCGAGCCGGTGGGGCCGGTGACGAGCAGAATTCCATCGGGAAGCGTGATGAGCCGCTCGAAAACCTCCTGGTCGTCGGAGAGGAAGCCGAGCTGAGGGAGGCCGAGCGTCAGGCTCGACTTGTCGAGGATACGCATGACGATCGATTCACCGTGGCTCGTCGGTATGGTCGAGACGCGCAGATCGATCTGGCGCTTGCCCATCTTCACCTGGATGCGCCCATCCTGAGGAAGCCGTTTTTCCGCGATCGACATCGATCCCGTCATAATCTTCAGCCGCGAGATAATGGCGCTCTGCAGCTTCTTCGGCGGGTTGTTCATCTCGTGCAGCACGCCGTCGATGCGGAATCGCACGCGGAATCGCTTCTCCAGCGGCTCGAGATGAATGTCGCTCGCCCGCATATTATAAGCCTCGACGAGCATCATCGTAACCATCTTGATGATGGGCGCATCCGCCGAGTCGCCCTCCGCAGAGCTTGCCCCATCGACATCGCCGATGCTAATATCCCCGCCGAGATGCGCCGCGATGTCGTCGGCAGCTTCGTCCGCCGTGCCATAGTACTTGCGAAGAGCGGTGTTGATTTGCTCCGGTGTCGAGCAAACCCACTCGAGCTCGCGCTGAAGAATGTGGGCGACGGCGTCGAATGTGTCGAAATTCAGCGGATCGCTGACGGCGATGAGGAGACCGGTCTCCGATTCTGCGATCGGCACGATCTTGAATCGTTTCGCCACATCCTTCGGCACCTGCTGGATGACGTCCTCATGGATGCCGATCTGATTCAGATCGACAAATTCCATGGCTGCATGGGAAGCGAGCGCCCGCATCTGATCCTCCTGCGTGAGAACTCCCTGGCGAATCAGCGAATCGCCGACCGATTCGCCGCTGCGCCGCTCCGCCCGTGCGCGTTCGAGTTGAGAAGAGGAAACCAACCCGGTTTCCTGGAGTATTTCGAGAATGTAGTCGTCGTTCGCGGTCACAAAGGGGGGGATATTTAAGCACGGCCGGGGGCGTATTCCAAATGCAGCCCACGAGAGCGCTTCAATTAACCGGTCGGAAAGAGCGATGTCAAAGGCCGACTGCGAATCGTTGGCTCCCCGGCAAGCTGGCCGCATCCGGCGCCTACGTCGATCCCGCGGCGCTGCCGGATCGTGCTTGGAATGCCGCGCTCACGCAGGATTCCTTGAAAAGAACGGGCCGCGCTGCTGGCGGTGGCATCGTATCCGTGCGTCGGATTGAGGGGAATTAAGTTCACATGGGCGCGCAACCCCGTGAAAAGCGCGGCGAGTTCGGACGCGACTGCATCGGAGTCGTTCACGTCGTGAATGAGGGTCCATTCGAAGAAGATCTTGCGCCCGGTTTGCGCCTGATACGAGCGGCACGCGTCGATGAGCGCCGCCAGCGGCCAGCGCCGATTCGCCGGAACGAGCGCCGCCCTGTCAGCTTCATTTGCCCCATGCAGGCTCACAGCGAGGTGATAGGGACGCCTCTCCTCCGCCATGCGAAGGATGCCTGGAATGACGCCGACGGTGCTGATTGTAACGTGGGAAGGTCCGATATTGAGACCGCGCCGATCCGTGACGATCGCCAGGGCCTCCATCACGGCGTCGTAATTATGCAGCGGCTCGCCCATGCCCATGAGCACAAGATTGCGCAACCCGGGAAGCCCGCGCTCGCGCAGATCGCGATGGCAATGCAGCACTTGCTCCACGATCTCGCCCGCCGTCAGGTGCCTGCCGAAACCCATCTGGCCGGTGGCACAGAAGACGCACCCCATGGCGCATCCCGCCTGGGTGCTCAGGCACGCGGTGAACCGTCCCGCGAACGTCATCGTTACGCACTCCACCTCCCGGCCATCTCGGAGACGAAGCAGGAACTTGCGGGCGAGGCCGTCCGCGCTCTCGATGCACGCGGCGCGGACTATGGACGCCGCGCAGCGCTCTTCCATCCAGCGCAGGAGCGCCGGCGGCAGCTCTTGGGAATGGAGGGACGACGATTCGTTGCGATACAAGGCTTTCCACAGCGCCCGTGCGTTCCCTTTTGAAATGCCGGAGGCGCTCAATTCCTCCTCGATGCCGGAATAGGGATGGTCGTAGAGGGAGCGCACGATTTTGCCGGCAATCCTTCCGCCGAAAAGCGGGGCGCCGCAATCGTTCCTTTGGATGTCGCAAGCCTCGCCCTCCGGCTCCAATTCGCATCCGGGTGGCGCGGTGCGAAGGAACCATGTAAAATGGAGCGGAACAGCCATGCCGATTTACGAGTTCTATTGCCCGCGCAACAACCGCATCTACAGCTTCCTTGCGAGGAGCCTCGCCCTTTCCGGCAAGACGCCCCGCTGCCCGGACGATCCGGACGCGCCGATGGAGCGGCTCATTTCCACCTTCGCTGTTACGGGTCGCGCCCGAGAAACCGTGGACGCGCCGCCGGGCGATCCGGCTGCGGAACGGATGATGTCCGAACTGGAGCGTGAATTCTCCGGCATGGACGAAAGTAATCCCGATCCGCGCCAATTGGCGCAGATGATGCGCAAGATGGCCGAGGCAACTGGGGAAAAAATGCCAGCGGGGATGGAAGAGATGATGCGGCGGATGGCCGCCGGGGAAGATCCCGAAAAGCTGGAAGCCGAATACGGTGGCGCATTCGATGAAATGGACTCCGGCTCGGAAGAACCAGACGACGACGCAGGCGCAGCCGCCCGGCGCCATCGCCGCGCGCCTGAGCGCGATCCCGTTCTGTACGAAATGTCGGAATACGTGACGTAAGGAGAAGCCTCAACCGCGGCTTTTGAAAACCGCGGAGTCGTCCGCCTCCAGCCAATCGAACACGGTCGTCGTCTCCGGATTGAGGCCGAGCGCCTTGCATTGTTCCGCAAACCAGTCGCGCTTCTCGGGATCGTCGTTCAGGCTGTTTGCCTCCACTTGGGAGCTCCAAAGGCGCACTTCTTCCGGCGTGCGCGAAATTCCCTGGCTCTCGATCCATTCGCCGATCTCCTCGTCGGACGCTCCCATCTCGACTCTGCGCCGGAAATCCGACCCGTGAACGCCTTTGAATCCGAATAATACATTGTCCAACGGGCAGTCGAAGTGGTAATCGCCAATCTTCCCGGCGAGATCGGCGCGGCACTTATCCAATGTCCGGGCTAGAATAACATAATCTTTGATGCGCACCCGCGGGCTGCGCGGAGCTTCCTTGGTCAGGTCTTTTGTATGGATCATGCGATGCGTAGTGGTTCTTAAACGAAACGGACGCGCCTCCGGCTTTGGATGGATGGACGCAAGCGCGTGAAATCAGTGGCGGTCCGCGCCAGCGTGGTTAGAGTCGTCCTCCCCGCATGAAGTCCTTCCTCTCGTCCGCAGCGCTCGTCCTCGCTATCGCATTTTGGGCAATGTCCCCAGCCGAAAGCGCGCCTCTGTCTGAAATCAAGGTGGTGAATGACAAGGCGCCCGATTGCTCGTCGCTGGAGGCGCTCGTCGCCTCGGTAACGCGGGATTGCAAGAGTGACGACGAACGGGCGATCGCAATTTATAACGCTTGTTATTATCTTTACTATCACCATGCCTATCCTTCGGAGGCGAACGAAATTGGCGCGCTCAAGATGCTGAATGTGTACGGCTGGAGCCTTTGTGGCGGAGAGCATACGGTGCTGGCCGCGCTCTACGAAAAGGCCGGCTTCAAGTGGCGCTATCGCGGATGGAACAATCCCGGCCATACCACGGTGGAATGTTTCTATGGCGGAAAATGGCATTATCTTGATACATTCCTGCGCTTCTTCGCCTGGATGCCCGACCCAGCGGCGCCGGGCGGGAGGACGATTGCAGGCCAGGACGACATCAAGGCAAATCCCGCCCTTGTCACCGACGGATTCGTTAACGACGAGGTGCGAAAAGTCAGCTATCACAAGGATGACCGCTTCGAGTTGATCGGCGGGAAAGCCAATTGGACCGCCCCAGCATTCATGGTGTGTGGAGACTCGCTCGAAGGAGTGCTCACCGGCATAGCCAGCAATAACAATTCGGGCAGCCCGCGCGGCTGGGCGGGAATCAAATTCGACGAGCCGGATTACTCGACAGCCGTCAACCTCGATGCCGGTTACGCATTGACACTCGACTGGAACAAAGTCGAGGGAGCTTATTATTTCCGAGGCATGAATCGCGGCCCCGTCCATACGTGCGGCGATAAGGATTACCGCAATTGCCCGTCCATCGGGCTGTTGATCGAGCCGTATGCGAAAGGCGAGCCGGCTCGGAGCTGGTCCAACGGCACACTGGTCTTTCACCCGAGCCTCAAATCGGGCGCCGCGCTGGCTTCCCTCCAGCAGCCTGAAAACGTAGCGTGGGCGAATGGGGCGCTCCAGCCGAAGGACGCCGCCAAACCGGCGTCGTTCGTCGTGCAAATGGCATCGCCATACGTCGCGGCGAAGGCCTCCGGAAAAGTTGAATGCGGAGATGCCAAATCTGAATTCTCGCTCGACGGAAAAACGTGGGCTCCTGTCGATCTTGCGGACTTCTCAAAGCAGGCGGCGGGGAATTATAAATATCAAGTGCGGCTGACTTTTTCCAAGCCGATAACCGCGATCGAGATCAAGAGCATCGTGCAGCATAATCAGGAGGCGCTTCCCTTCCTGGCGCCTGGCAAGAATACCATTACCATCTCGGCGGCAAAGCCCGAGGATCTGGGCGGGAATCGGCTCGTCGTCACTTACGCTTACTGTCTCGGCTCGCGCAGCGCCACGCCGGAGGATATGTTCGAGCGCGGAGCGGAAATTGCCCGCGCGCATTTCGCTTCCTGGTCCGACACACCGATCGTTGTTCAAAAGGTGGTCGATCGCTTTCCGTGCACCGTCGATATAGCGATCCCGACGCCGGCAGGCAAACAGCCGGTCTACCCGCGCATGCTTTTCATGCGCCGCGAAGTGCTCGGGCCAGGCCAGGAGCCGATGGCCACGCCCGTTGCGCCGAGTAAGCCCGCTCCCGGAGCCAACGAAACCCTCGCGACACTTCCAAATCCATGGCTCATCGGCTCGCGAAAGCCCGCGCCGCGCGTCGAGCGCCCCACGGTCTCCGCCACCGCCACACTGCCCCGCGTGA
>JBBSFI010000093.1:0-11377 GCA_038238905.1 Chthoniobacterales bacterium
AGAGCCAGATCTTCGTAATCGTTGGCGTTTATTTTTGTTGCCCAGAGGTTTTAACGAGGCCAACCAGGCTTCCTCGACATGCCGCCTGTAGCTCGAGTCATCAGTCGAGACCAGTACGCCCCCATTTTTGGGAGGACGAAACATAGGATGAGGCAAGATGATTTGCAAGGGGAATCTGGCTCGCGAAGAGCGCTGCCGGTTGCCCCCCGCGGCTGCCGGAGGGCGAAACGCTAGAGCGGGGCGCCCTCCGGGGAGCACCTGCCATTGCCAACTAAAATGTCAAAGAACGGAGACTCGGCAGCCACTGGGGGCGGCGGAGATTGGGACGCGGTAGGACGCGTGAACGTTTAGCGTCGGCGGCTTGCCAACTCGGTGAACGAGACGAACGGGAGTGGCGGAAGCTGCTCGCAGACGACCCATTCCGGCTTCTGTTGTTCGGCCGACGGATCGGAATCGTCGTCAGACGGCATTGCAGCATGCGAGTTGGTGATGGATTGGGCTGGCGCGACCGGAACGGGTTCCTCCGTGCTTTGCTCGAACGGTGGGGCAATCGAGTTTGCGCCGGTTGCGGCGGCGGCGGGGGTGCGCTGCTCCTTTTCCTTCAAGTAGGCTTTGCGCTGGCTGGCGGAGCCATATTCCTCGGGGAAGGCGAGCTTTAGCCAGGCGATCCAGGCGCGGTAGTTGTTGTTGGTCGTAGCGGCTTCGTTGATGGCATCGAAGGCTTTGATGCGGCCTGCTTCGCGGGCGAGCTCAATATCGAGGTCGATGCTCGGTTCGGCGGCGCGCCATTTGTCGAAGGTGCTTCCGGCGACGCCCGCTTTTGCGGCGGCGGCGTGAATGGGATAGCCGGCCGCGATGAATGCGCGGATGTCGCTGAAGAGTTCTTCGGTGAACTCGGTGGGCGGTCCGGCGCGGCGGGCGACCGATGGCAATGGGGAGCCGGTGACTGGAGGCGGTCCAGACACTTGGGGCGCGGGATTTGAGCTCGAAGCAGAAGCGGCCAAAGCGGCGCTGCTGGATGTGGATTGCGGGGTGTATTTGCTGCGGTTTGGTTTGTTCATACGCAGGAAAGATGCACCCGGTTGTTGGGTGACCCGGAGCAATCCCGATTTCCACCGACTTCCCCCGAGTTCAGCCGGGTGCGGCCCGAACTAATCCGGTTGACGGGGTGGGGAACCCAGAAATGAGCCTCCTCACCTTGCCCGCGCTTCCGAGTTCCGGGTCGTGGGTTGTAATCTCGCGTTATTCGTGTGGAGTGCGTGGATTCGTTCTCCATGTCCCAGCCGCTTCTCCTCACCGATCTGATTCCACGGGATGGGTGTGTGGGGAGCGATGTGTTGCTGGGGCGGTTTTTGGAGTATTGCTCGGCGGCGAAGCTGGAGCTTTACCCGGCGCAGGAGGCGGCGATTCTGGAGTTGTACGAGGAGCGGAATGTGATTCTGAATACGCCGACGGGTTCGGGGAAGTCGCTGGTGGCGGCGGCTCTGCATTTCAAGTCGCTGGCGCAGGGGAAGCGGTCGGTCTATACGTGTCCGATCAAGGCGCTGGTGAATGATAAGTGGCTGGCGCTTTGCCGGGAATTTGGACCGGAGAATGTGGGGCTGAGCACCGGGGACGCTTCGGTGAATCGCAATGCGCCGATCCTCTGCTGCACGGCGGAGATCCTGGCGAATATCGCGCTGCGCGAGGGGGAAAACGCGCGCGTGGACGATGTGGTGATGGATGAGTTCCACTACTACGCGGATCGGGACCGCGGCGTGGCATGGCAGACGCCGCTGCTGATGCTCTCGCGCTCGCGGTTTCTGCTAATGTCCGCGACGCTCGGCGAGACGCGCTTTTTCGAGGAGGAGCTGACGAAGCTCAATGGAGCGCCGACGGTCACGGTGCGCGCCGAGACGCGTCCGGTGCCGCTGGAGCATCTGTACGCGGAGACGCCACTCGCGCAGTCGCTGGAGATGCTCATGGCTCAGGGGAAGGCGCCCGTCTATGTGGTGCACTTCACGCAGGCGGATGCGGCGGAAAGCGCACAGGATTTCATGAGTCTGAATGTGTGCAGCCGAGAGGAGAAAGCGGTGATCGCGCGCGAACTCGAAGGGTTCAAGTTCAACAGTCCGTACGGACCGGAGATCAAGAAATGGCTCCGGCACGGGATCGGCGTGCATCATGCAGGGCTGCTGCCGAAGTACCGGGTGCTGGTGGAGCGGCTGGCGCAAAAGGGGCTGCTGAAAGCGATCTGCGGCACGGATACGCTTGGCGTGGGGATCAATGTGCCGATCCGGACGGTGCTCTTTACGCGGCTTTGCAAGTACGACGGGCAGAAGACGGGCATCTTGAGTGTGCGCGCCTTTCACCAGATCGGCGGGCGCGCCGGGCGGAAGGGGTACGACGAGTCGGGGTGGGTGGTGGCGCAGGCTCCGGAACACGCGATCGAGAATATGCGGCTCGAAGAGAAGCTGGCAGCCGGCGGCAAGAAGTTTGTGAAGCGGAAGCCGCCTGAGAAAAATTTTGTGAACTGGGACAAGCAGACCTTCGCGCGGCTGATCGCCGCGGAGCCGGAGCGGCTGACGAGCCAGTTTCAAGTAACACACGGCATGCTGCTGAATGTGCTGAGCCGCGATGGCGACGGATGCAAGGCGCTGCGGGAGATCATCCGGCGAAGCCACGAGCCGGCGAAGGCGAAGAAGGCGCACATGAAGCGGGCGTGGCAGCTTTTCCGTCCATTGGTCGAGCGGAAGATCATTGAAATCGTTCCACCGACTGAGAGCGGCGCGAAGCTGCGGGTGAACGCCGAGTTGCAGGACGATTTCTCGATGGATCGGACCCTGTCACTTTACCTCATCGACACCATCCCGCTGCTCGACGCGGCGGCTCCAGGGTATCCATTGGAATTGCTCACGCTGGTGGAGTCGATCCTCGAAGATCCCGACTTTATCCTGCGCAAGCAGCTCGACCGGGTGAAGACGGATGCGCTCGCGGAGATGAAGGCGCAGGGGATGGAATACGACCAGCGGATGGAGGAACTGGAGAAGCTGGAATATCCGAAGCCGAATCGGGAGTTTATTTATACGACATTCAACGCGTTTGCGGCGAATCATCCGTGGGTTGGGCAGGAGAACATTCGGCCAAAATCGATCGCGCGGGAGATGTTCGAGCAGTACCGATCGTTTGCGGATTACATCCACATCTATGAGTTGCAGCGGGCGGAGGGGCTGCTTCTGCGGCACCTCAGCGCCGTCCACAAGGTGCTCGCGCAGACGGTGCCGGACGCTGCGAAGGACGACGCTGTGCGGGAGATGGAGATCTATCTCGGAGCGATGCTGAAGCAGATCGACTCGAGCCTGCTCGATGAGTGGGAGAAGATGCGCGATCCGGCTTGGCTGGCGCGCGAGGATGAGCCGGAGTTGCGTCCGCCCGGAGCTGAGGAGGCGGCGCGGGATATCACGCGGGATGCGAAGGCTTTCACGGCGTCGATTCGGAATCGGATATTTGCCTTTCTGCGTGCGGCTGAGAACAGGGATTGGGACGGGGCGCTCGCGGAAATGAGCGACGGTAGCCTGGCGGATGGGGCGATCTGGACTGCGGAGTCATTGAGGCAGGACGTGGAGCTTTTTCAGGCGGAGCACGGACGGATTCGGCTCGATCCGGAGGCGCGCAATGTGCGGCACACGTATGTGACGCCCGAGGGGAAGGGGCAATGGATGGTGCAACAGATGCTGGTGGATGACGAAGAGGAGAATGATTGGGTCGCGGAGTTCGATGTGGACCTGGCGGCGTCGAAGGGCGCCGGGGAGGTGAAGATGCGGCTTGCTAGGATCGGACGGTTTGCGGCGGGGTGATGGAGTGAGGTGGAGCAGTGAGCCGGGTTGGACTGCGCGTTGACGACAAAAGGCCGCACTTGAGTGCGGCCTTTCGGAAAAGTGGACTGCTGGGTATTTGGCGCTTAGTTAGCGCATGAGGAGCGCCTGACGCGCGCGTTTGATTTCGCGGGTGATCTTGCGATGGAAATGCGCGGGCATGCCGGTGACGCGGCGTGGAAGGATCTTGCCGCTCTCGGTGATAAAGCGTTTCAGCAGATCGGGATTTTTGTAGTCGATTGCGTCGAGGACGATGTCGATGCGCCGACGCGGCATCGGCCGGTTGTGGCGGCGAAAGGCGGAGCGGCGTTGCGGAGTTTTTGGCGTGGACATGGGATCTTTACTTGGTCTCGCGATGAAGGGTGCGCTTCTTCATGTGCGGATTGTACTTCTTTTTCTCCAACCGGTTTGGCGTGTTGGGGCTCTTCTTGTTTCGCGAGGAGATGTATCGGGAGACGGGTTTGCCCGCGGCCTTGGCCTCGGTGCATTCGAGAATGATGAAATCGCGTGCCATGATAATTCTGTTGTGGTAGCTAGTCTTTAACTTCGGTGGCGGGTTCTTCCTCTTCGGTCTCCGCGCCTTCTTCGCCATCGGTGAGGCCGAACAGAGAGGTGACGGGGGTGCGTGAGCGCTGCGCCTTGGTCTGTTTCTCGATCTGGGCCTGGCACTCGACGGTATAGCGGGCAAAGGGAATCGCCTCGAGACGCGGATGGGCAATCGGCTTGCCGCTCATTTCGCAAGTGCCGTAGCTATCGCTTTCGATGCGCTTGAGGGCTTCCTCGATCTCGTAGAGAGCATCCTGCTCCTGGGAAAGGAGGGAGAGTGCGAAGTCGCGATCGTAGGCGTCGCTGCCGGCATCGGCCTGGTGCATGCCAAAAGCGCTGGCTTCGCTGCCCTCGGCGCGGGAGCGGAGGGTGTCTTTCGCGACGCCATTCATCGAGTCGAGAATATTGTCGCGCAACTGGAGGAGGCGCTCTTTTTGTTTGCGAAGGAAAGGGGAAAGCTTGGCGTCGGCTTCGGCCTCTCTCCGATTATGGGAGGCATCGACGACGAATGTGTCGTTTTCGACACGCTTCGCAACGTGATTGGCGCCCTTGGACTTTCCGGCGGACGCGGCCTTGGGCGTTTCGGGAGCTTTGGCGACCGCGGGGGCCTTTGATGCTGGAGCCTTTTCGGCAGGTGCGGCCGCCTTTGTGGCCGCCTTAGCGGCAGGCGCCGTTTTCTTGGTGACCGGAGCCTTTGCGGCGGCAACGGGCTTGCCATTGGGCTTCGATGGCGTTGCCTCTTTGGCGGCTTCTGGCTTTACTGTCTGAGATTTGGGCATAGTCAACGGGAGGAAATCCGTCTTGGGAAATTTGGAGCGCGTTACTTACGGGCATTGCAAGAGGGCTGCAAGTGGAATCGGAACATATTTCAGAGTGGTTCGAGACGGCTCATGCCGAGGGTTATTTCACGAGCTTGCGCTCGAGTATCGGCGGAGCGCGTGAAGCCAAAACAGGCGGCTGGCGAGCAGCGTGAAAGCCGTTGCGGCGAGGAGTCGCCCAAGAGCGGGGAAGGGGTTTTCCCATGCGCGAACGAGCAGCCGCGCGGGGACATTGGCCACAAGGATGACAGGAATGACCGTACTGAAGATGCGCTTGAACGGTCCGCGAAATACGTCCGCCGGGTAGCGCCCAATGTTGAAGAGATTGAAGTAGCCGTACACAATTCCCTGGGCGCGGACGATCCAAAACGCCATCGTCGCCAGCGAGAAAAGGACCGCATAGTGGATAGCAACTCCCAACGCGACCGCCGCAAGATAGAGTGCGATTTGGAGGAGGCCCGGCACAACCGAGAGCTTCACCAGGGCGAGGGAGACAAAGCCTGCGCCCACGGTCGCGCTGACGATGTTATCCATTCCAAATTGCCGCGTGGAGACTGCGAACTGGGCATCCACAGGCAGCAGCAGCATGATGTCGAGGCGGCCGGTGCGGATCAGTTCCGGCAGATTGGAGAGGTTGACATAGAAAAAGGCCTGAAAGATTTGGCCGATCAATTGATGCGTGCCGATGAGCGCCACCACCTCCCACTTCGTCCAATCACCGATGCGATCGACGAATTGGAACATGACTTCGACAAAGGCAAACTGTCCGACAAACCAGAAAACCTCGACCACGATCCAGAGAAGGAAGTTTGCCTTGAAGCTCAGTTCCCGGATGAGGGAGTTGCGGATCATCATCCAATAGATGGCGCCGTAGCGCTGGAGCAGACTCATCGTGCGCGGGTGTGCCGTCTCATCCGCCGACAGCCTGGTAACGTTTCACGCCTGCACTCCAGAGCGAGCTGGCCAGCCCGAAGGCGACGAGAGTCCATCCGGCCTGGATGGCCAGACCGCGCGCGAGGTCGGCGCCGCTGACGCGCTCGAGATAGATCTGAATCGGGAAAAAGATCTCGTACGCGAATGGCGACCAAAGGGAGAAGAGCCGGAGCCAGGGTGGAAGCAGGTCGAGGGGGAAGACCTGGCCGCTGAGGAAGTACTCGAAGGAGAAAAAGATGAAGACCACCGTCGAGATCTCAAGCAGCCAAAAGGCGAGCATCGCGAGCGAATACGCGATAAAGAATTGCAGGCATGCCGCCATGGCGACCGAGAGCAGGAAGAGCGGCCATGTCGCGAGGCTGTGAGGCAGGTGCAGATAGTCGCGAAAGATGAAAAAGAGGAGAGCGACCAGAGGCAGGGTGACCAATGAATAGAGCGAGCGGTAACTCGCGAAAAGACTGGTGCGGTAGGCGAGGTGATTGAGCGGCTTGAGGATCAGTGAGCTAATCTGGCCATCGCGAATCTCGGCGGCAATCCGCCACTCGTCTTCCGTGGGAGAGACAAGGTTTTCGACTAGCATCGCGAGCAGGAAATAGAAGATCATCTCGCGGTAGTCATAGCCGCGGATGCCGGTGCTTCGGGCCTTGAAGATCGCCTCCCATATAAAGACAGTCCCGACCAGCGGCACGATGCCGAAAAGCGAGCGCAACAGGAAGTTCCACCGGTACACAAAGGTGTCCTGCAACCCGACTAAAAAGACCTGCCTGTATTTTGCGGGAATCACTGGTGAGATACGTGTGAGCCAGCTAGTTCGGCGCAGAGATTGATCGCGGCAATCATGCTTTGGCATCGCGCGATGCCGCGCCCTGCGATCTCAAACGCCGTGCCGTGATCGGGACTCGTGCGGGGGTAGGGGAGGCCGAGCGTGACGTTCACGCCCTCATCGAATGCGTGAAGCTTCAGCGGGATGAGACCCTGGTCGTGGTACATGCAAAGCACGGCGTTGAATTCACCGGTTGCCGCCCGATTGAAGATCGTGTCGGCAGAGTAGGGGCCGGAGAAAGCTCCCTCTGAAAGACTCCGCAAGCGCTCGACAGCGGGTGAGATGATCTCGATCTCCTCGCCGCCGAATTCGCCCGACTCTCCGGCATGCGGATTGAGGCCAGCGACCGCGATCCGTGGCGGCGTTCCTTTTCTGCGCTTGAGAAAATGGAGGAGCAGCAGACCGGAGCGGACAATGCGATCGAAAGTGACGTTTTCCGCGACGAGCCGAAACGGCAAATGAACCGTGACGAGCGCGACCGTAAGCGAGCCGCCGGTAAGGCACATGGCGTAGTCAGTCGCCCCGCTGCGTGCGGCGAAAAATTCCGTCTGTCCCGGAAAATCGAATCCCGCCGCTTTCATCCGCGCCTTGTGGATCGGTCCGGTCACGACACCGGCGATCTCCCCAGAAGCTGCGAGGGCCGCCGCTTCTTCGAGAGCGGCTTTAGCCGCAAGCGCTCCTAGGTGCGTGGGACCGCCTGGGATCGCTCCGGCTCGGCTGCCGATCTGTCTGTATTCAAATCGGGGGTCGAGCCGTCCGGACTCCAGCGCGGCGTCTATGATTTCGGGGCCGATGCCAGCGGGATCGCCAAGGGTGATTCCGATGACTGGCATGACGGGAAAAATGGAGCAGCCTGCGCGGGCGGCTCACATGATCTTTATGTAAGCTTTTTTCCGCAGTTTATCGAGCCAGACCTGCTGGGCCTTCTGGCGCTCCTCCTGGGCGAGCGCCTTTTCTATGTCGCCGCGGACTGCGGCAAACGGCTTCACCGTTCCGGACTTTTTCGCTTCGCAATAGAGGAGATAGTAATTGCCTGCCATCTCTACGATGTGGCTCATTTCGCCGGGCTTGAGACTGAAGGCGATTCCGGAAAGTTCCGGATTGAGGGTGTGCGGCGTGATCCAGCCCCAATCGCCACCCGTTTCCTGCGTCGTGCTATCTTCGGAATACATGCGTGCGAGATCCTCGAAGGAGGCGCCGCTCGCGATCTTCTGCCGGATCTCCTCGATCATCCGACGCCGATTGGCGGACGCGTCGCCTTTTTTGATCACGATCATGCGCAGCTTCACGGCGCCGTCGCTGGAAAACTGCTGGATATGGCTGTGGTAATACTCGCCGATCTTCGGTTCAGCCACGATGCTGCTTGCCTTTACGAGCTGGGAGCGCATCGCCTGCACGATGATTTTGTCGGTCTCGTCCTTCTTGAATTTGTCGAGGGTGTACCCCTCGGCGGCAAGCGTGCGAATAAATGCAGAGCGATTTCCCGCGAACTCCTCGCGCACAATCGTCTCGATGTGCTCCTCGACGACGTGATCCGGTATGGCGGCTCCGGTCTTCTGCATCTCCTTGAATTTCTGGAGAATGAGCTGGCGATCGATCAATTCGTTGAGCGCGGCAAGGCGCACTTGTTTCGTTTTCTCGGTGAGCTCCTGGCCGCTGTACTGCTGCTGCAGCGCCTTTTCCTTGGCGCCGACCAGATCGCGGACCTGCCGAAAAGTGATGACATCTTCATTCACCTTCGCCGCAATGCCATCCAGCACCGCCTGTGCGGACGCGGTGGAGAGGGTCGCGGCGAAGGCGGCGCAAAGAGGCAGGATGATACGGCGGAAACGATCGATCATTGAAAGGCAGGGCATTCGGAAAAAACCGCCGCAGTGTAGGAGTTTTGCCGGGGAAGTCAAACCGGGGCGGTCGGAGCGGGGGAACGGGTGTGGCATCGGAGCGACGGCTGCGGTGGCCGAATGGCGATGGAACCCGGTTCCGATGGCTGCCGCTCATCGGGCGGTGGCGCTCATTCAACGCTCCGGTGACCTCGGCACCATTCCGATCTTCGATTGCGGGACTTCGGCCCGTTTGCGTCGGTGCGCCTTCAGCTGGTTCAGCGCGTCGTACTGGTTGGTTGCTACATGGCCGTTGGCGTCGGTGAATGTCAGCGCGTTCCCGGCTGGATCGTACAGGCGCGAGATGGCGGGCTGCGCGGCAAAGCTCCCATACGCCCAGACGGAGGGCTGTGTCGTTGTCACCGGGCGGTTCGCCTCGTCGTATGTAGTGACTGTGGCGTTGCCGCGCGCGTCCTGCTTCCAGAGAACGTTCCCCGCGTAGTCGCACCCCGTTAGGATCGCCGGATGCGACGCCAGGCCGGTGGTGGCGTCTGTTACCAACGGCTGGTCTTCCTCGATCTGCCGGTTGCGGACGTCGTATTTGTAGTCCCACTCGTACAGGAGCGGGTTCACCACGCTTTCACTTGTCCGCCCAGCCAATAGGTCGTCGATGCCTTCGGCTGTTTAATGTGCGGCGCGCAATTCGGATCGGTCGGATTTAGGCCATCATCCGCGTGCACGAAGAACGCGCTGCAAGGCGCGAAAAGCGCCGAAAGCATGGAAATGTACGAGGAACGGAGAAACGGCACGGCCAGAAAGCACCGAAGTTATTCGTTAACCTAACTTCCCGGCGGTTTTGGGCAGTTTCCCTGTAAATTCGACGTTTTTGGCAAAATGTGTAGCAAGTAAAAGAAATGTTGTCGCAAGTGTTCGTTCAAGCCACCAAATCCACTCGCGGCAACAAAGTTTACGTCACCTATCTGGTGCGTGAATCCTTCCGCACCGCCAAGGGGCCTCGCTCCCGCACCGTTTGCAATATCTCCGAACTGCCAGCCTCTCTTCGGCAGCTCATCTCCGACTCCCTCTCCGGCAAGCGCCTAGTGGCCGAAGACGGCATTCAACTTCAGAATGCTCTCGATTTCGGCGGACTTGCCGTTCTCGTCGAAGCCTGGCAGCAGCTCGGCTTGGACCTCCTTTTTGCTGGCATCGGCAATCTGCGCCAGCGCTCTTTGCTTCAGGCATTGATCTTCTCCCGCCTGCTTTTCCCTTGCGCCAAACTCGCCTTGGCGCAACGCGCCTCCGGCACTCTTCTGGCTCAGGCCTGCGGGCTTCCCGCCGACGAAAGCTTCGATGAAGATGAGCTTTATGATGCCATGGATGCGTTGACTGGCAATTGGTGCGCTCTGGAAAAAGGACTCTCCGGCGCAGCCTTCAAAGAACCCGTTAGCCTGGTGCTCTACGATCTGACCAGCGTTTACTTCGAAGGCAGCGGCCCAAAGCACTTTGCCCGCTACGGACACAGCCGCGATCACCGCAGCGACCGCCCGCAAATCATCCTCGCCGTCGCCACGGATACCCGCGGCGTGCCACTCCACCTTTCAATCCTTCGCGGTCATCGTGCCGATACCACGACTCTCCAGGGATTTGTTAAAATTTTGCGCCGCCGCTTCCAGGTCCGCGAAGCGATTTTCGCTTTCGACGGCGGCATGAGCAGCAAGATCAACCTGGAGGCGATGGAAGAAGCGGGCCTCAAATTCGTGACTCGGCTCAGCAACGCCACTTTGGAAAAGCTGCTGGGCGAATTACCTGGGGACGAACAGCTTGAGTTGGCCGATTCGGATCGACTGGTGGAAATCGTCAAGGACGGCAAACGCCACGTCATCGCCGGCGGCCCATGGCGGCGGCAACGCGATCAGCAACGCCGGGAGCTTCGCATCGCCAAGGCGGAAGCGGCCCTGGCTAAACTAGCGGCAGTCAAACGACTCAAACCCAATGCGCAGAAGATCGCAAGCCAGGCGGGGCGCACTCTGCTCACTCTCAAGGCCCACAAGTATTTTTCCTACGAAGTCGATGCCTCGGGCCTCTTGCAGTGGAAGCGCAAGCAAGAAGTCATCGCGGCAGAACGCGCTCACGATGGCTGGTATCTGCTCCATACCAACTTGATCGCGGCAGAGGCCTCATCGGTCCAGGTGCAAGGCCACTACAAGAACCTGCTCGAGGTCGAAGAGGCGTTTTGCGAACTCAAGAGCTACCTGCGGGTGCGGCCAGTTTTTCACTGGCGCCCGGATCGTGTCATCAATCATGTGCGCCTTTGCTTTGTGGCTTATTGGATGAGTGCCCGCATTGCCACTCAATGGCGGGCTTGCGGTGAAGCGGGCGAGGTCACTCGGCTCTTGCGCCAACTTCAAACCATCCGCCTAGGTCGGCTGCAGATCGAAGGCGAGGCATCCGCTCCCTTGGCGCGAATCACCGAAGTGCCGCCGGATCTCAACACTTTACTCGAAAAACTCAAACTCCTCCATCTCTTCGCAACGCCCCCAAAATGGGCGGCGGCAGAGCCCGCGTAGCCCGAAAAAGCCGCCA
>JBBSFI010000094.1:0-10885 GCA_038238905.1 Chthoniobacterales bacterium
CCGCAGTTCCAAAGTCCCGGCCTATTTGGACATGGTGGAGGCGGACTTTGCTCCCATCCAGCACGGCTACGACGGGGCCGTCTGGCCTGAAAAGAAGATAGTTTGGCGCGACCGGGAGCGCGGCATCGAGCGTTGGCAAGGGCGATGCAAGGATGTCCGACACAATTTGTGGAGGCTTGGGAGAAGCCGCCGCAGGAAGCACGCTCCTGGTTCTGCTCTGAAATGCGAAAACCCAATCCCTTGCGGGATTGGGTTTTCGGAAATTATACTGCTTTGAGGAGCTTAAGCGCGGCGGCGGCGCAGGCCAAGGAGCGTTGCTACTCCACCACCAAGGGCGGCGAGGCATGAGGGCTCGGGAACCGAAGTGGCGGCCAGCTCGGCGTAACCTTGGTGACCATTCTCAGCGCTCGCGAAGTCGAACACGAGTTGGTCCACATTCGCGACCGGCGCGAAACCGTCCAAGATAACCTGCGAGGCTATCTGCACCGATCCTCCTCCGGGCGTTGGATCGTAGCTGACGGTCGCAAGCGGCGTGAGAGTGCCACCGACATCATAGGAGACTGTGTACGCCTGCGTATCTCGTCCGGCATCGTTCCAACCGCCCAGAGTCACAACGCTGCTAAGCGTGATCGGACTGGCGAATGTATAGATGAGTTTGGAGCCGCCCGCTCCGCCGCCGGTCGCGAAGGAAGGATGTGCGCCGCCGCCGCCGGTAAGGATCGGTCCGAAAACTCCGTCCGTGAGAACCGAAGTCCCGCCGGCACCCTCGAGGTCAAATGCCGCCTCGTTTGGCGTGATCGTGGTTGGCGTCAGACCAAGCAAGACGTCGCCGGCTGGAGCTGCGTAGGTGGGCGTGAAGGGATTCACGCCGTCGCCGGACTGAAATGAGTCGGTTTCAGTGACAGCAGCGGTCGCGACGCTGACCGTGAGTGCAAGTGCGGCGGCGATGCCACCGGCGAGGATTTTGAGAGATGGTTTCATGGAAATGGGTTTGAGTCTGTGTTGGAGCCCGTGTTTTAGACGCAGCCTGAACCGACGGCAAGGAAAATCTTCGGGAAAGATGGAATATGGGCGGTGGTGACCTGCCATGCTTCCACAATGGCATTGGGAAATTTAGCTCGGTTAAATCAGGACTTCTGAGGGTTCTACGCACCCTTCTTCGGCTCCGACACCCGCACCTCAATCCCGTCAACGAGCGAATCGGGCGGGTTGATCACAACCTTGTCCGTGAGTTGCAATCCGTCGAGAATCTCGACCGCAGTTCCAAAGTCCCGGCCTATTTGGACATGGTGGAGGCGGACTTTGCTCCCATCCAGCACGGCTACGACGGGGCCGTCTGGCCTGAAAAGAAGCGTGTTTGGCGCGACCGTGATCGGGGCATCGAGCTTTGCCTCGCTGAGCTGCACCTGGCAGTAGCTGCCTGCAAAAATCTCACCTTTTGAATTATCGACCTCGAGTTCGGTGAGAAGCGTGCGCGACGCCGCATCGATCGCTCCGGCCGTGCGGACCACCTTCGCGGCGAACTTCCGCCCCGGCATGTCGGGCATCGTGATCTCGGCATTCTGCTGGGCTGTCACCGCTTGCGCGTAATTTTGCGGCACCCGCACAAAAACCCGTAATTTGTCCGTTCGCGCCACCCGAAAGAGTTCCTGGCCGCTCCCCGCCGTCACGAGTTGTCCGATATCGAGGGAACGCGCCGTCACCGTTCCGGCAAATGGCGCGGCAATGTTTGCGAATCCCGCCATTTGCTCGAACCGCTCGACATTGGCGCGGGCGCTTTCGACGGCGGCGCGGGTGAGAGTCACATCGGCGGCCTTTACGTCGGCCTCCTGGCTGCTGATCGTTTTGCTGGCGAGCATCTGGGTCCAGCGTTTTGCGGTGATCTGCGCGAGCGCGAGCGCCGCCTCGGCGTGCTTGAGATCGGCCCGCGCCTGCGAAAGCTGTTGGTCGAGCTCCGGCGTTTCCAGTTCCGCCATCAATTGGCCCTGCACGACTTGCGAGCCAAGATCGACGTTCCATTTCCGAACATAGCCCGTGGCGCGCGCATAAATGGGCGCCTCGATGTATGGCTTTAATTCGCCGGATAACCGGAGCGGCGGCGGCGCCTTGGCGGGCGAAGGCGACGTAACGCGCACTACCGGGATCGAGAGTTCCTTCGTCTGAAGTGCGACCTGAGAGCGCTTATGGAGCCTGGGAGCGAACCCCGCGATCAACGCAACGATCGCCACCGCGCATGCAAAGAGAACGAACCGGCCCAGCCGCGAACGGCCGCAGGCTGGCGGCGATTCTCTCCGCGCGGGAGTATGGAAGTGGGGATCTTGCAAAGCCGTTCCATTACGCCCAAGCGTCTCCCCTGTGAAGCGATCAATGTTGAGGCTCATAATGTTTTCGTAATCGAAGCGGCGGCCATGTCGGAAAAAGAATCAGGCGACGACCAGATCCGATTCGTCGGGAATCTGTGGAAGCGGTTCTGTCGGGATTAGCCGCTTGCGATGCAGTATTCCAAAGACGGCAGGCACGAAGAAAAGGGTAGCCAGGGTGGCGACGACAAGGCCGCCGATGACGGCGCGCGCCAGCGGCGCGTTCTGCTCGCCCCCTTCACCGAGACCCAAGCTCATCGGAAGCATGCCAATAATCATCGCCAGCGCCGTCATGATCACCGCTCTCAGCCGCGTTGCGCCCGCTGTGGTTGCCGCCTCGATCGGATCGACGCCCAGGTGCAAATTGTCACGGGCGAAAGTAACCACGAGGATCGAGTTGGCAGTAGCCACTCCCATGCTCATGATGGCGCCCATCAATGCGGGGACGCTGAGGCTCGTCTGCGTGAGAAATAATCCCCACACGACCCCGGCGAGCGCGCCGGGAAGGGCGGTAATGATGATGAACGGATCGAGCCAGCTTTGGAAGTTCACCACAAGGAGCAGGTAGATAAGAATGACTGCGCCTACGAGCCCGAACCCGAGGCCGATAAAGCTGGCGCGCATCGTCTCCGCCTGTCCGCGGATCACAACGAATGCGCCGCGCGGGAGATCTTTTTTAACGTCATCGACGATCGGCTGGATGTCGCGCAGAACGCCGCCCAAATCGCGCCCGCTTATCCCTCCAAAGATGTCGATAACCGGTGTCACATTGTAATGCGAAACGATCGTCGGCCCTTGTGTGCGGGAGATCGTTGCCAAGTTTGACAAGATCTGGCCGTTTCCCTGGGCGCCGGAGCTGGCGCTGATCGGGATGCTCTCGAGGGCGGCGACGGAATCGATCGCGTATTCGGGCGCGCGGGCATTGACGAGATATTGAATGCCGTTCTTCGGATTCAACCAATAGAGCGGCTGCACCTGGCCGCTGCCGCTCAAGCTCAGCAGGACGGAGCTTGCGACATCCTGCTCGCTCAAGCCGATCTCCTCGGCCTTTTGGCGGTCCACGGTTACTTTTAACTTAGGTTGATCGGCGGGCTGTTGCACGCGGACGTCCACAGCCCCCTGCACATGCTTCACCTTGGCGGCGATCTTATTCGCGATCTGGCGGAGCACCTGCTGATCGCGTCCGAAGACCTGGATGTCATAGGGCGCGGGCAGCCCGAAATTGAGCGTCTGGCTCACGATGTCCGCCGGGAGGAAGTAGAACATCGTTCCTGGGTAATCGCGGTTGAGGCTAGTCCGGAGCTTCCGCACGTAGTCGTCCGTCGGTGCGTGGCCTGCTTTCAAAGAGACCAGGATGTCGGCGTCGCCGGTTCCGATGAGGCCGTTGTTCGAGTACGAAAGCGCTATGCCGGAGTTGGGTATCCCGATGTTATCCAGAATCCCCGCGAGATCTTTATCGGGAATCTCCTGGCGAATGCTTTGTTCGATCCGGTCGGCCAGACGCGCCGACTCTTCGATGCGCGTCCCGCTGCGAGCCCGCGCGTGAAGCCGGAATTGGCCCGCATCGACACTTGGGAAAAAGTCTTCACCGAGTTGCGGAGCGAGCAGCAGGCTCGCTGCGCAGAGACCGATAAAGACCAGAGCGAAGAGGCCGCGTTTCGCGAGTAAAGCGCCGAGGACGGCCCGGTACGATTCGCGCATCCGCTCGAACCCGTGCTCGAATTTCGCTTGTACGAAGGCGAAGGGGGCAAGCCACCCGGAGACCGGCGCATGGTCTTCCTGCTCCCCGAAGGAGTGGAAGGGCGAGTTCCGGTAAAACCACATCACCAGCGTGGGGATGAGCGTCCGGCTGAGAAAATAGCTGGCGAGCATGGCAAACACGACGGCCTCTGCGAGCGGGACGAAGAGATGGCGCGCGACGCCTGCGAGAAAGAACATCGGCAGGAAGACGATGCAGATGCAGATCGTCGAGACGAAGGCGGGCAGCGCGATCTCCTGCGCGCCGGCCAGGATGGCTTCCATCAGTGGCTTCCCGCTTGCCATTTGCCGGTGTACATTTTCGATTTCCACCGTGGCGTCATCGACCAGGATGCCGACCGCCAGCGCAAGCCCGCCAAGGGTCATGAGATTGATGGTCTGGCCCAGCGCGCTGAGCGCCGCGACGGAGCTCAGCACTGCCAGGGGAATCGAGAGCGCGATGATGACCGTGCTTCGCCAGGACCCGATGAAGAGCAAAATCATCAGGGCCGTCAGCGCGGCCGCGATGATGCCCTCCCGCAAAACTCCGCTGATTGCGGCGCGCACGAAGATGGATTGATCGGAGAACTCGCTGGCCTGCAATTCCGGCGGCAGCCCTGCAAGAACTTTGGGCATCTCCCGCTTGATCCCATTCACGACGTCGAGCGTCGAGTTCATCCCGCTTTTCATCACCGTGAGCAGGACGCCGCGGACGCCATCCTTGCGCACGATATTTTGCTGCGGCTGCGCGCCGTCGCGCACCTGCGCCACATCGCGCACATAGATCGTCGCGCCATTTACTACTTTGATCGGCAGATCGTTGAGCTCTTCGAGAATGCGCGGACTGCCATTGACTTCGATGCTGTACTCCGTCTCGCCGATTTTTGCGGTCCCCGTGGGAAGGATGATGCTTTGCGCATTGATGGCGTTCACGACATCGGCAGCCTTCAGGTTTTTTGCCTTCAGCTCATTTAGGTTCAGGTCAACGGAAACGACGCGCTGCTTCCCTCCATAAGGCCATGGGAGTTGGGCGCCCTTCACGACGGAAAGCCCGACGCGCACCTGATTCTGCGCCATGTCGAAGATGGCTCCCTCGGAAAGCTTGTCGCTCGAGAGCGAGTATTGGAGCACCGGAACGGTCGATGCATTATACCGGATGATCAAAGGCGGCGTCTGACCGGGAGGCAACTGTTTTAGAATCGTCTGCGCGATGGCCGTCAACTGCGCCACGCCTGCATCGACGGATGCGCCCGGCTGGAGGAAAACCTTGATGATTCCCGTGCCATTGTAGCAGTTCGACTCGACGTGCTCGATGTCGTTCACCGTCGCCGAGAGCGACCGCTCGTGCGGGTACACGATCCGCTGCTCAAACTCCTGGGGGTCCAATCCGGCATATTGCCAGACGACGGAGATCACGGGGATCTCGATCGCGGGGAAGATGTCCACCGGCGTCCTGAGAAGGATGAATGGCGTGATCAGCAGCAGGACGATGCAGAGAACGACGAACGTGTAGGGCCTGCGAAGGGCTAATCTTACGATCCACATAGAGAGACAGGTTCAAATAACATCCGCGGGCGAATCGGAGCTTGGCTTCAAATCCATCGTTCGCTGTGAAAGGGCGGCAGCCAGAAAACAGCGGGTCGAAAGCGTTGCAATACATAACCGTCATCCGGCGAGGAAGCAACGCGCCCGCGCGGCATGCCCTTGCCCTTCATCAGGATGCGCTTGCTTCCGTGCGGAAGCATTTTACCCGGCGAACCCAGCTTCAGCTTCCTGTGGATGCGGCTCGCGCGCGCAGAAGGGCTTGCTGAGCCCCGGTGTTGGAGGGCGCGAATGTAAGGAAGGCCTTCCACGCCGCCTCCTCCTCGGTCCAGCGCGACTCGCTGTCGTACAACCGCGCGAGATAGCTGTACGGCTCAGCCCACCGCGGCTCTGCCGTTATCGCTTCGCGGAAAAGCGATTCCGCCTCCTCATTGGCGCCGGCTTTGGCGAGCAGGAGCCCCAGGCTTGCGAGGCTTCTCACGTCGCGCCGATCGATCGCCAGCGCCTGGCGGTAATCCGCGGACGCGCGTTCGTTGTTGCCCAGCAGGCCTTCCGCCGTCGCAAGATTCGTCCACGTGCGGCTCTTGCGCGGATTGATCTCTGCCGAGCGCGCAAAGGCGTCGCGCGCCTCGCGCCAGGCTTTCCGGCGGACAAAAGTGTCGCCGAGGTTGAAGTATGCGAGGTCGTTTCTCTGCGTCACTTGGACGGCGTGCGTGAAGACATGCTCGCTATCGATCCAATAACGCGCCTGGACGTACGAAAAGAAGCTGCACAGGAGCACGGCACAGGCGGCGGCCGCTGCGGCGAGGCGCGGCTGCGAAGCGAGCGCGTCCGCGCCGGCCCATACCAGAATCACGAAGATGCCAACGATCGATGGATATGCGTACCGGTCGGCCATTGCCTGCATGCCGACCTGAACCAGGCCGATGACAGGCCCGAGAACGACGCCGAACCAGAGCCAGCCACTGAGAGCGTATGGCGCTTTCCTGCGGAGGAGCAGCACGGCAGCGCTCACGGCTAGGAGCAAAGTCGCGGCGACCGCTGCGTGCAAAAACGGAAGCGATGCGCCGGGGTGCGGGTAGAAGATCGCAAGACCCGACGGGACGAAAATGCGCCGGAGATAGAGGGCGTACGAAACGACCGCATTTTGAATGCGGATTGCGGGTGTGAAGCTTGCGCCCGCATCGATCGCTCCCCAGTCGCGCTGGCTCATGGCCGCGAGACACGCCGCCCCCGCGGCAAGCAGGAGGAGAGGCGCTTTTTCCAGGAGGAGCGCGGCGCGCTTCGAGCGATCGCCCGCGGTTTGGCTCCAGCGATTGAGTGGCCATCCGTCGAGCACGAGCAGGACAAAAGGAATCGACACGGCCATCGGTTTGGACATGAGGGCGCCGCAGAAGGCCGCGAGCAGCACGCAATAGCGAGCCATCGTCTGGCGCTTCGCGTAAGCCGAATATGCGAGGAGAGTTGCGAAGAAAAAGGTGGCGCTGAGCAGATCCTTGCGTGCCGATAGCCAGCATACGGCTTCGACATTGAGCGGATGCGCCAGGAATAGAATGGCGACCATGGCGGAGCGGGGCCAGCTACCGGTGAGGCTTGCAAGCGCCGCGCAAAGCAGCATCGCGTTTAAAAGATGGAGCGCCACATTGGTTAAGTGAAACGCGCCGGCGTTCATTCCGAAGAACTGCGCATCGGCCAGCCGCGAGAGGAGGGTGAGGGGACTCCAGTACTCCGCGTGGGGAGAGAACTCCGTGAGGTTCGCGAAAAACGCCCAGTGAAGGCTTTGCAGCGTAATCCCGCCGCGCAGCCATGGATTGGCCGAAAGGTAGATGTCGTCATCGAAGTTTAGAAAATCGAAGCGCGCCGCCTGTCCGTAGATCGCGGCGCAGAGACTCGCGCAGAGAAGCAATAACAGGGACCACCGCAGGAAGGCTCCCTCCACCAGGCGGAGTGGGCGTTGGATTTGGGGAAGGGGATTCATCCGTGGCTTCGCGATGATGCGATTAGCAACTTGCGGGCCAATCCGGCGGGCGGCGGAGGTTCGAGGAAGGCTGGGGCGCTTGAAAAGTGAGGCGTATTCTGCGAGCTATCACGCCAGGTGCGCTGCTTCCCCTTCAAATCGGTCCTCGCCTCACTGGCTCTGGCGCTCGTTTCGTCCGCAGCGGGGCCGGAACTCCCGTCGAAGGCGGGCGTCGAGGATCTGGACAGCGACGCGTCGAGGCTTATCAACGATCTGCCGTCGCTCACCGATCCAGAAGGTGCGGCATCCGATGGCGAGCCGCTCACCCTTGAACGCGCGAGAAAGCGGCTTCAGCAGGCGCAACGCAAACAGATTCGGTGGGAGCTGCTGCTGAAGCAAGGTGTGCTCTCACAATCCGAAGTCGAGCGGTGCACAGTCGAAGTGGCGGACGCGCTCGCGCATTATGAGCGGGCGAATCGCGACCGGCGCCGGTCGGAATGCGCCGCGATCCAGGACCGGCTGTCGAAAGGCGCGGCGGATCAGGCGCTCGGGGACTCCGCTGCAGCCGCGCTGCGGGCAGCGGAGGCTGCGTCGGCGAAGGCGGACGCCCAGCTTCTGCAGACTCGGTACGATCTGGCGAAGATCAACCTTGCGCGGCAGCGAAGGCTCTACGCGGAAAAGATGATCGCCCTCGCGGCGGTGCAGGATGCCGAAGCCTTGGTGCAGAAATTTGACAGGCTGAAGACAATCCAAGAACAATCGCGGGCGATGGCCGATCCCAAGACGGCGGGCCCGTAGGAAAGGAGGCGGCAGTGGTGGGGTAGCGCAACGGACCGTTTTTCCCAGTCGGCAGAAGCGGATGAGGCGAGCGTGATTTTAAAAAAATCGATTTTTCTGCAATAATCGCTTGCTCCCGCACGTATTATATAGACAGTGAACATCCGTCTCGTTTCAATCCTGGGCAAATCCCCCGCTGCAAAGGACAGAAAAATGGCGCCGCAAGATGACGATTGTCTTTGGCAGATCGCAGCGGCCAGCACTGAGCGTCGCCTGTGTTTGGCATTTGCCAAGAAAATTATTTTTTGAACGTGCAATCCTAAGCTTCGTCCAAGTAAAAGAAAATTAACCCCATTGACAACTGACGCCGCGAGATAAAATATTTTTCGTCCTCAACCGCGTCTTTCGGCTCCCCTCATCCGACAGTTTTTAAAAACACACACCACCGTTACCGTTTCCTACGGCCTAGAGCCCAAAGAGCGCCGTAACCAACCCTAAGCGCTTCATGGCGCTCTTTTCGAGGCACCCAAAATGAACTACAAATCCGGCGAAGATTCCGATTCGGGGATCAAAATTTATCTGCGCGAGATCGGGCAGATTCCGCTCCTCACTCCCGACGAGGAGATCGACCTCGCAGCCAAAATCAAGAAGGGTGACAAGGAAGCGCGTTCGAAGATGATCCGCTCGAACCTGCGGCTCGTCGTAAAGATCGCGCATGACTACGGGAATCTCGGTCTGCCGCTTCTCGACCTGATTTCGGAAGGCAACATCGGCCTCATGAAAGCTGTGGAGCGTTTCGATCCCGCGAAGGGCGGGAAGCTGAGCACCTATGCGGCGTGGTGGATCAAACAGTCGATCAAACGGGCGCTGGCGAACCAGAGCAAAACGATCCGCCTGCCAGTACATCTCGTCGATAAGATTTCCAAGATGCGCCGTGTCGCTCTGCAAATGAGCGAAGAACTGGGCCGCGAACCGACGGACGACGAGCTTGCCGAGGAGGTCGGCTTGTCTTCAGCGAAGGTCTCTCAACTGAAGACCGTCTCGATCCGGCCTGCATCGCTGGACGCGCCGATCAGCGACGACGATACGACCGAGTTTGGTGAGATCGTCGGCGACATGGATGCGCTTACGCCATTCGAACAATTGCGCGACAGCAATTTGCGCGACGAAGTGAGCGATTTGCTTGCGGTGCTGGACGATCGTGAGAAGAAAATTATCTTCTCCCGCTTCGGACTTGACGGAGGCAAAGCGAAGACACTCGAGGAAGTCGGAAAGAAATTTGGCGTGACGCGCGAGCGGATTCGCCAGTTGCAGAACATCGCGCTGATGAAGCTTCGCCGGGCGCTTCAGAAAAAGGAGAAGCCGATCGAGCACTTGCTGCCTTCAACGGTGAGCGCAGGGTTTTTCGACGAGGACGAGGAGTTCGAGTAAGCGATGGTTTTTTAAAAAGGGCGCATCCGGGTTTGGATGCGCCCTTTTTTTGCACGCGGGGGCGCGGAGGTCGCGGAGGGGAGGGGAAGGAGGGGAGGAGGAGGCTGCAAACGTGCGGAAGAACAGTCTTGCGGACGCTGTCGGCGCACCTAGCCTAACTTCCCTTCGGTTTGAACAAAACACCCAGTAAAATAACATATAAAGGGACAGACTTTTTGAAATACAACGAAAACAAAGGGACAGACTCTTTGAAAATAACAACGGTGAGCGCAGGGTTTTTCGACGAGGACGAGGAGTTCGAGTAAGCGATGGTTTTTTTGCACGCGGGGGCGCGGAGGTCGCGGAGGGGAGGACGGGAGGAGGAATAACATATAAAGGGACAGACTTTTTGAAATACGTATAATGGGACAGGCTTTTTGAAATAATTCCTTCTGTAACCATTCGCTTCTCCAACGGAGAGAAACAGGTGCTTTCGCTTCCGTGTCCCATTCTGTCACGTCCAGAATAGATGGACGCGAAGATGGCACAGATCCAGCGTGTCAATTTGGAACAGGGGGAAATGAAATATTTCGAAGAAGAATATCGGGAGCCGCCGAGATCGAAAGAAGCTCGCACCGCATCCGAGGCTCATCGGAAGAGATTTTCACTGCCGCCGACGTCCGATCCAGGCAAGATACGAAGCGCAATGGATTCATCAGCCAACGCCAACCCGCTCCAACACCAGATCATCTCTTGGTGCTTGATCTGGCTGCTGCTCGCGACAAGCGGGCCGGTGCAGGCGCTCGCGCTTGCTGAGAGGCATCGCTACGACGAGATGGACCGGCTCGTGGCCACGTGGGACGCCGAGCATCCGAGCGCCACGAATCCGATTCCGACGAGCCGGACGGTCTATGACGACAACGGCAAAGTCTGGAAGAGCTACGACGCGCTCGGCAATTATACCGAGCAGCTTTATAACGATCGCGGCCTGCTTGCGCGCACGAATTACGCCGACGGCACAAACGAGCAGACGACGTACGACGCGGATGGCCGGCGGCAGTACGCCACCGACCGGCGCGGGCGCAACACGCAATTTGTGTAC
>JBBSFI010000095.1:0-10664 GCA_038238905.1 Chthoniobacterales bacterium
AAACCGAAGGGAAGTTAGGCTAGCGTTTGCGGGACTAAACTGGAATCTCGATGCATCCTCCCGCTCGCGTGCTGCCGATCAACACCGACACTTCCAGCAGATGAGCGGTAAAGTATTTCAGCGCCGTTCAATCTTTAGATATTTCTCCAGCCTGCACTCCAATCCGCCGAGGTCGATCGCCTGTCGGGATTGCAGTTTCAAAGACTGTGGTGGGACCGCCGCTGTCGGGTTCACAAACACCAGCCGTCCTCCCGGACGCAGCGTCTCAGCGGCGGTGGCGAAGAGGTCGTCGATCAAGCCGCGGAGATCGTGTATCGGGACGCGCTTGCCCATGGGCGGGTTGGTGACGATGAGGGAGATCGATTCGGTGGCGATGCGTTCGCCATCGGGAAGCCTGCGGAAGTCGGAGTGAACGAAGGTGGCGCTCACGCCCTTGCAATGCGCGGCCGCGAAATTGCGGCGGGCGACATCGATTGCCTCGGCGCAAATATCGGTCCCGCAAACGCTGCTGACACCGCCGCGCAAGGCCGTCTCGACAAGTTCAAGCCCGGAACCACAGAAAGGATCCCATACAATTTCACCGTCCAGCTTCCCAGCCAGGCGTGCAATACAAGCGGCAAGCGGCGGATGCGAAGCGGCAGGGACGTCGCCCTGTCGGTAGGCGAAACGCGGGTCGGGAACGAATCGGGGCTTCAGTTCCAAGGAGCTTCCGCCCATCAGCTTGAGGATCTCGATCGTCCACGGGGCGTCGCGCGGGTCGTTCAGAATCTCTGGGCAGAGTTCAAACGCGCGATTGCTCACCTCCCGAACAGCGGCGCGCTGGTGACCTTTGGAGACAAACTCGATCCGGTAACGAATCGCGCCGTCGGTGAAAGCGGAGAAGATTCGGCGGGAAAGCGGCGATACAATCAGCCGGGCCACCGACTCCACGTCATGCGCCTCCTCGGTCGATCCGAGGACGAATGCGGCGGAAGCGAAGCACCGCATCGCGTAGATATCGCCGAGAGTAAAGGGCCCTTGTGGACGAACCGCGACAAGGCCGGGTTCGACGTGCGCCATCGGAAACTTCATGCGCGCTGCGGGATTGCTCTGGATCTCGTCTCGGAGAATCCGCTCGAGCCCGATGCGGCATCGGAGATGGATCTGCAGACCGGCAATTTCGGACAATACCCGATCGATGCGCAAGGTGCTGGGGCGCTCGGAACGCGCGACGCTGGCCGTAACCTTTTGCAGCGTCCGCAAGCCGATCGGCGCTTCGGTGCTCCCGATCTGCCGCAGCGTGGCTTTGCCGCCGATTTTCTCGAGAGACTGCGCGACGAACTTCTTCTCGCGAGCTGATTCGGCGCCCTTCAGCAGAGCAAGCAGGTCCGATTCTTCGGCTTCGCCGGCGCCGATCTTCGGAAGCGCGGCCGCCGCATAACGGCGGACCTTCTCAGATGGGTCGTGCAACAAGGCGCGAAGCCATGGTCGCGCGCGATCGCGGTCCTCCGGGGCGCCAGACTCGGAAAATACAACGCCGACCGCCCGAATGAGAGCAGCCATCTTCTCACGCTCGCCGGGAATGGCGCGATTAAACTTGGGCACCTCCTCGTTCCAGAGGCGCTCACAAGTTAGCGTGCGGAGCTGGCTGTAGAGTTCTTTTGCTGGATTTTTTTCGCTGCGTTTCATGCGTAATCCGCTTGCAGGCGGGGATCCAGTCTATCACGCATCGATGCCTTCGAGTGTCCGACGCGTGCCATCACGCAAGAAAAGGGCCGGGATCGCTCCCAGCCCTTTTCGTTGAATGTTGGCGAGCGGCTACGCGAGCGCCGGTTCGGCGTCGGCATCGGCGGTGAAGGTTTCGCCTTGGTCGCCGAGGTTGATGATTTTCACGTCGCGGTGGCAAGGGAAGCCAGTCCCCGCAGGGATAAGGTGACCCATGATGACGTTCTCCTTGAACCCGCGGAGGTAATCGATGCGGCCCAGTGTCGCGGCTTCCGTGAGCACACGCGTGGTGTCCTGGAAGCTCGCGGCGGAGATGAACGACTCGGTCTCGAGGGAAGCCTTCGTGATGCCGAGCAGAACGGGAACGGCTTCCGCCGGTTTTCCACCCATCTCCTGCACCCGAACGTTCTCATCCTCGAAGGAGAGACGATCAACTTGGTCGCCCCAAAGGAGGGTCGTGTCGCCAGGCTCGGTGATCTTCACTTTACGCAGCATCTGGCGGATGATGATCTCGATGTGTTTATCGGCGATTTCGACGCCTTGCAGGCGGTAAACCTCCTGGACTTCGTTGACAAGATGCTCCTGAAGCGCCTGCGGCCCGAGGACATCGAGGATGTCGTGCGGCGGCACGGGCCCATCGGTAAGCTGCTGGCCTTTCTTCACGAGATCGCCCTTGAAGACGATGATGTGCTTGGCGAGCGGAACCAAATGCTCCTCCTCGGCGCCGGTGTCGTCCTTAACGATGATCTTGCGCTTGCCGCGAACGGTGCCGCCAATCTCGACGGAGCCGTCGATCTTGGCGATTTCAGCCGCATCTTTCGGACGGCGAGCCTCGAAGAGTTCGGCCACACGCGGCAAACCACCGGTGATGTCCTTCGTCTTCGCGATCTTCCGCGGAGTCTTGGCCAGAAGCTGTCCAGCTTGAACTTTCTTTCCTTCGCCGATGGCGACGTGAGCGCCGGCTGGAATCGAGTAGCTGGCTAGAACTTCCTTCGACTTCTCGTCCACAACGACGATCTGCGGGTGAAGATCCTCTTTGTGCTCGATAACCATCGTGCCCATGGCTCCCGTGGTTTCGTCCACCTCTTTATTCACGGTGACGCCCTGGATCATGTCGCGGAATTCGACACGGCCCGAGCGCTCAGTAAGGATCGGCACATTGTGCGGATCCCACTGCGCGAATGCCTGGCCCTTCTTGACCTCGGCGTGATCGGGTACGGAAACGATGGTTCCGATAACCACATTATAGCGTTCGAGTTCGCGGCCGTCTTTGGCGTGAAGCGAAATGTTGCCGTTTTTGTTGAGGACGATCCAATTGCCATCGAGGCCCTGGACGACGCGGAGATCGTTGAATTGAACCGAGCCGTCATTCTTGGCTTTAATGACGGGCTGCTTAAACGTCTGCGACGCGATACCGCCTACGTGGAATGTGCGCATCGTAAGCTGCGTGCCAGGCTCGCCGATCGACTGCGCGGCAATGATGCCGACAGCCTCGCCGATTTTCACAAGCTGACCGGTAGCCAGATTGCGGCCATAGCACTTCGCACAGACACCGCGCTTGGACTCACAGGTGAGGCCGGAGCGGATCTTCAACTGCTCGACGCCAATGTTATCAATCGCCACGGCGATCACTTCATCGATGAGGTTGTTTTTCTTAACAATCGTGGTGCCGGCAACCGGGTCCTTGATTGTTTCGCAACTGGTGCGCCCGATGATGCGGGTCTTGAGATCGACGACCTCTTCGTCGCCCTCGTAGATGGAACGCACGACGATGCCATTTGGAGTGCCGCAGTCGTCGCCAACCACAATCACGTCCTGCGCGCAATCGACGAGCTTGCGGGTAAGATAGCCAGAATCGGCCGTCTTGAGCGCCGTATCGGCCAGACCTTTGCGGGCGCCGTGCGTCGAGATGAAATACTCGAGAACGGTAAGACCCTCGCGAAAGTTCGACGTGATGGGACGCTCGATGATGGAGCCGTCTGGCTTAGCCATCAGGCCACGCATGCCAGCGAGCTGCTTCACCTGCTGCCGGTTGCCGCGGGCGCCGGAATCGACCATGAGATAGACCGGATTCAGTTCCTTGCGGCCCTCGTTGTGTTCGAGGGTCCGGAACATGACATTGGCGATCTCTTCGCCAGCGTGGGTCCAAATATCGATGACTTTGTTATACCGTTCGCCATCCGTGATGATGCCGCGACGATATTGAAGGTCGACCTGCGCGACCTGCTTGTAGGCATTGTCGAGTTCGATCTGCTTCTCCTTCGGAATAATCATGTCCTTGATGCCGATGGAGACACCCGCTTTCATGGCCCAGTAGAAGCCGAGATCCTTGAGACGATCGAGAGTCTCGACCGTCGCATGATGTCCAGCCGTCTGGTAGGTGCGGAAGATGACGTCTGAAAGCTGCTTTTTGCCGCACGCCTTGTTGTTGAAACCGATCCCCTTCGGCCAGATCTCATTGAAGATGACGCGTCCAACCGTCGTCTCGATGATCTTCGAGGTTAGGTCGCCGTACACCGTCGTCTTCTTGCCGAAATCGGGATTCTTGAATCGGATTCGGTCATGAACCTTCATTCCCTCGGCGAGCGCAAACTCGACTTCCGTTGGATCGGCAAAGAGCGGGAGGCGCTGATCCGGCTTTTCGCCTACGCGGCGTGGATTTTGCGTAAGGTAATAGCAACCGAGCACGATATCCTGCGAAGGCGTGGTGATCGGCTTCCCGCTGGATGGCGAGAAGATGTTATTTGGCGCAAGCATGAGCATGCGCGTTTCAATCTGCGCTTCGACCGAGAGCGGGACGTGAACAGCCATCTGGTCGCCATCGAAGTCGGCGTTGTAGGCGGTGCAAACAAGCGGATGAATGCGGATCGCCTCGCCCTCGATGAGCTGAGGTTCGAACGCTTGAATCGAGAGGCGGTGCAGGGTCGGCGCGCGGTTGAGCAGGACCGGATGGCCTTTCGTGACTTCTTCAAGGATGTCCCAGACTTCCGGAGTCTGGCGTTCGATCATTTTTTTTGCCGAACGCACGGTATGCACGTAGCCGCGCTCCTTGAGCACGCGGATGATGAAGGGCTCGAAGAGAACGAGCGCCATCTTCTTGGGAAGACCGCACTGATTGAGCTTAAGCTCCGGACCGATGACAATTACGGAGCGGCCCGAGTAATCGACGCGCTTGCCGAGGAGGTTCTGACGGAAACGTCCGCCCTTGCCCTTGAGCATATCGGAGAGTGACTTGAGCGGGCGATTACCGGCTCCAGTGACGGCGCGACCGTGCCGTCCATTGTCGAACAGCGCGTCGACAGCCTCTTGTAACATGCGCTTTTCGTTGCGGATAATGACATCGGGCGTCTTAAGCTGAAGCAGGTTCTTGAGCCGGTTATTGCGATTGATGACGCGGCGATAGAGATCGTTCAGATCGCTGGTGGCAAAGCGTCCTCCCTCGAGAGGCACGAGCGGGCGCAAATCCGGCGGGATTACCGGAAGGACCTCCAGAATCATCCACTCGGGACGGGTGTGTGAATTCGCAAAGCCCTGGACGAGCTTGAGGCGCTTGGCGAGTTTCTTGCGAATCTGCTTCGAGCGCGTGGTGCCCATCATCTCGTCGAGCTCCTTCTGGAGCTTCGCGAGTTCGCATTGCGTGAGCAAGACGCGGATCGCTTCGGCTCCCATGCCGGCAGAGAAGTTGCCCTCGCCGTATTGTTCGAGCGCCTCGCGGTATTCCGGCTCGGTGAGAAGCTGCGCTTTTTGGAGCGGAGTCTGGCCGGGATCGGTTACGAGATAGTCTTCGTAGTAAATGACACGCTCAAGCTGGCGGCTCGACATGTCGAGCATGAGACCGATGCGCGACGGCATGCACTTGTAGAACCAGATGTGCGTGACAGGAACGGCGAGCTCGATGTGGCCCATTCGCTCCCGGCGGACGCGGGCGAGCGTGACCTCTACACCGCATCGATCGCAGATCACGCCCTTGTGTTTGATGCGCTTGTATTTGCCGCACGAGCACTCCCAATCCCGAGTGGGACCGAAAATGCGTTCGCAGAAGAGACCGCCCTTTTCCGGCTTGAAGGTGCGGTAGTTAATCGTTTCTGGATTCTTGACTTCACCGTGGCTCCACGAGCGGATCGAATCCGGGGAGGCGACAGTAATTCCGACTTGGTCAAAGCCAACGGAGCGCTCTTCGCCGACCAGTTCGCGAAAAGAAGGTGTTTCGAGCATGGACATAGTACGCGGTTAAGCAGGATGTGTGGGGTTGTGCTCGATCAGAGCAATTGCGGCAGTTCGCCTTCGCGGCGTTTCGCTCCGACTTTGACGTCGAGACCGAGCGACTGCATTTCCTTGATGAGAACGTTAAACGACTCCGGCGTGCCCGCTTCGAGCGAGTTATCGCCTTTGACGATCGACTCGTAGATGCGGGTGCGGCCTTGAACGTCGTCAGACTTGACGGTGAGCAACTCCTGGAGCGTGTAGGCAGCTCCATAGGCCTCGAGCGCCCAGACCTCCATCTCGCCGAAGCGCTGTCCACCATACTGCGCCTTGCCTCCGAGCGGCTGCTGGGTGACGAGCGAGTACGGGCCGACGGCGCGGGCGTGAATCTTGTCGGCAACAAGATGGCCGAGCTTAAGCATATAGATATAGCCGACGACCACTTGCTGGTCGAACGCATCGCCAGTACGGCCGTCATAGACGGTCGATTTGCCGTTGTCGTTGACCCATGTGTAGCCCTCGACCTTTTTTGCCTCGCGCATGTAGTTGAAGATCTTCTCCTCATCGATTCCGTCGAAGACAGGCGTTGCAACCTTGAATCCGAGCGCCTTGGCTGCGACGCCAAGGTGAGTTTCGAGCACTTGGCCGACGTTCATACGAGAAGGGACGCCGAGCGGGTTAAGTGCGATATCGACCGGCGTTCCATCCGCAAGATACGGCATGTCTTCTTCAGGCACGATGCGGGCGACAACACCTTTGTTGCCGTGGCGTCCGGCCATTTTGTCGCCGACCGAAAGCTTGCGCTTGGAGGCGATGAACACCTTTACCTGCTTAATGATGCCGGGATCGACGTCATCGCCGCTCTCGATCTTATCCATCGAGAGTTCGTGCTCCTGATCCAACTCCTGGAACTTGTGCTCGAACTGGCCAATGATCTCGCGAATCTTGTTTCGAATCGGCGATGGGTCGATATCGACGTGATCATAGACCTGCGCCAGTTTGCGGAGCAGCGTCTTGGTGATTTTGCGATTGGCCGGGATGATGATTTCGCCGGTCTGCGCGTTGACGACATCAAGCGGAATCTTCTCACCGAGCAGCACGTTGGAGAGCGCTTCGGTGAGCTGCTCGTGCAGTTCGTCCTTCTTCTTGAGGTGCTCATCGTCGATCACCTTTGCCTGCCGTTTAGCCTCCGCGGGCGAAAGCTTCACGCGCTGAATCTCTTTCCGGCTCGATACTTTGACATCCATGACGATGCCATAGGTTCCGGATGGGACGGTCAGCGAAGTATCCTTCACATCCGCGGCCTTCTCACCGAAAATCGCGCGAAGAAGCCGCTCTTCCGGAGCGAGTTCCGTCTCGGATTTCGGAGTGATTTTACCGACAAGGATGTCGCCTGGTTTCACCTCCGCTCCGACGCGGATGACGCCATCGGGACCGAGGTTTCTCAAAGCTTCTTCGGAGACGTTCGGGATATCCCGTGTGATTTCTTCCGGGCCGAGCTTCGTGTCGCGGGCTCCGATCTCAAACTCGTCTATATGGATAGACGTGTAGATATCTTCCTTGACGACACGCTCAGAGATCGTGATGGCGTCCTCGAAGTTGTAGCCATTCCAAGGCATGAATGCGACAAGCACGTTGCGCCCCAAGGCCAGTTCGCCCTGCTCGCAGTTTGGGCCGTCGGCAATCACATCGCCCTTTTTCACTTTCTGGCCTTTCTTGACGATCGGATGCTGATTCACGCATGTGCCTGCATTCGATCGCATGAACTTGCGCAACTCATAAACAAAGACATTTCCCTCGGGATCGTGTTTGAGTTTCTTCTTCGACTCCGGCATCTCGCCGTCGTGCGTAATGACGATCTGCTCGGATGTGACGCTGGCCACTTTGCCATTCCCATCCGCGACGACCACGGCCTTCGAGTCGCGAGCCACTTTGCCTTCCATTCCGGTGCCAACGAGCGGCGCTTCGGAAACGAGAAGAGGCACGCCTTGGCGCTGCATGTTCGATCCCATGAGCGCGCGGTTTGCGTCGTCGTGCTCGAGGAACGGGATCAATGCGGCAGCAACCGAGACCAACTGCTTCGGTGATATGTCCATGTAGTGGACCTTCGAAGGCTCGACTTCCAGGAAGTCTCCCCGGTAGCGCACAGCTACTTTTTCCGTAAGGAATTTGCCCTTTTCATCGATCGATATATTGGCTTGGGCCACGAGGTAGTTCTCCTCCTGGTCGCCCGTGAGGAAGTCGATCTTTTCGCTCACGCGCCCGTCGATCACCTTCCGGTACGGCGTTTCGATAAACCCGAAATCGTTGATGCGCGCAAACGTGGACATCGACGAAATGAGGCCGATGTTTGGACCTTCGGGAGTTTCGATGGGACAGATGCGCCCGTAATGAGACGGATGCACGTCGCGCACCTCGAATCCGGCGCGATCACGTGAAAGGCCGCCTGGCCCGAGGGCCGACAAGCGGCGCTTGTGCGTCAACTCGGCGAGCGGATTTGTCTGATCCATGAACTGCGAGAGCTGGGAGCGCCCGAAAAAGTCGCGAATAACGGCCGAAAGCGCCTTCGGATTGATGAGTTTCTGCGGAGTCATCCCTTCGATATTTACGTCGAAAAGGGTCATGCGCTCCTTCACCAAACGCTCCGTACGGGCGAGGCCGACACGACACTGATTGGCGAGCAGCTCACCGACGGTCCGCACCCGGCGCGAACCGAGATGGTCGATATCGTCGAGCGTCCCCTCCCCGCGGCGCAGGCCGATGAGGTATTTCATCGCGGCGATGAAATCTTCCTTCGTCATGATGCGCTCGCCATTGGCGGACGGGATGCCAAGCTTCTGATTGATCTTGTAACGTCCGACGCGTCCGAGATCGTACTTCTTCGGATCGAAGAAGAGACGCTTGAGCAGGCCGCGTGCATTTGGAATGGTTGGCGGATCGCCAGGGCGGAGGCGGCGATAAATGTCCTTCAAAGCCTCCTCTTCGTCATGGGCGGGATCCTTCTTGAGCGCCTTGATGATCGTGTCGTCTTCCTTCGTATCGACGACAGGTAGTTCCTTTGTGCCGAGAGCAAGGATCTGGCGAATCGTGGCCTTTGTGAGCGGTTCGAAAGCGCGGGCGACAGTTATTTCGCCATCGCGCACATCGGTAATGAGCACCTTGGTGGCAATCTGCTCTTCATCGAGCGATTCGCTGAGTTCCAGAGTCTCGATATTGTAAAAGAGCTTGACGATCGCTTCGTCGGAACCGTAGCCGAGCGCCCGCAGGAACGTCGTCGCCAGGAATTTGCGGCGGCGCTTGCGCCGATCGAGATAGATGTAGAGAAGGTCGTTCGTGTCGAACTGCACCTCGAGCCACGACCCGCGGTCGGGGATGATGCGGAATGAAAAGAGCACCTTGCCATTGAGATGGATGGACGACTCGAAAGCGATGCCGGGCGAGCGGTGAAGCTGCGAGACAACGACGCGCTCGGCTCCGTTGACGACGAAAGTCCCTTGCGGAGTCATGAGCGGGATTTCGCCCATGTACACTTTCTCTTCCTTGGTCCCCTTTTCTTCACGCAACTCGAACGTGACGTAGAGCGGCGCCGAGAAGGTCTGCCCTTCGCGCATGGCTTCGCGGATGCTGAGCTTCGGTTCGCCGATTTCGTACGAAGCGAAGTCGAGGGTCACTTTTTCGTCGTAACTCTCGATCGGAAATACTTCCTTGAAGACCGATTGCAGCCCAGTCTCCTTACGCTTCGAGAAAGGGACACCCTCCTGAAGAAACTCGAGATACGAGTTGAGCTGGATTTCAATGAGATTTGGCGGCTCCGCGCCTTCCTTGATTTTGCCGAAATTGATGCGCTCTGACATTTTATAGGCTTGCGTTGCTACTGCTGGTGGTGAGACCGCGGGTGAAAAAACCGCACAGGCTAAAAGACGCCGAAAAACTTCTCCCACGAAGGAAAGGTTCTCTGCGTCTAGAAGTCTATGCGGTTAGAAGTCAGCTTGGCGGAAAATGGAACCCGGAAGCTGTGCCTGCTTCGGCGTGTTGACAAGGGATTTTTACAGTTTTTTTGCTAAACCGTAAGAATGCGTCGCATTGGCATGCCGCGCTCTGACTGGCTTGGCGGATCGAGGTGCAACGAAATCCCCGAAACGGAGACCTTCCACGGGCCCATGCGCGCTTTGCCGATTCCTTTCCGACTGTGCTGCGGGAGCCACCGGGAACGTGGGTGCTCCCGCGGGCGCACGTGCCGCACGGCCAAGCGCCCGCCAGATATCCATACGTTACTGCAACCGCGATTCCAACTCTTTCCGCAGTTCGGCAATCTTCGCCTCAATTTCCGCGTCGGATGGCTCCGGATCTGCGTCTCGCGCTGGCCTTCCCGCGTGCCCGAGCACTTGCTTCAAGAGCTGCAATTGGTCGAGCAAACCTTTGCGCAGACCTTGGCGAAGCCCTTGCTCCACCCCCCTCTCGATCCCTTCGTTTCTGAGTTGCTCCGCGATAGTCATGACGGTTTGTTTCGTTTCTGCAGGAATCGACGACGTATTGATCTTCGTCTGCAGTTCGCCCAGATGCAAGTCCGTGGTCGTCATCAGGTAATGGAAGATCAAGTTCGCCAAATCGGGCTCCCGCGCGAGAAACTCTGGCTCTCTCACAAGCGAAAAAAACCAGTCGAACCACGCGCCGTCTGGACGCCGGGACCGCGTCTTCATAACACCCTGCGCCAGTCGCGCCGCGAGATCGCCCCTCAACGCCGCGCACTCTTCCGC
>JBBSFI010000096.1:0-9648 GCA_038238905.1 Chthoniobacterales bacterium
AAAGAGTCTGTCCCTTTCTTTCTTATCATCGGGCATCTGCTCGGGGCGCTGGGGCACTTCGACGAGGACGTGGAAATGATTGCTCATGACGCAAAAGGTGACGATGCGCACGCCGCTAAAGGTCTCCTGACCGCGCATGAGATTCACAAAACGCACCTTTTCGGCTTCGCCGAGGATGAAGGAGCGGTTCACCACGCGCGAGATGCAGTGGTAATAAGCGACCGGATGGTCGCCCGGGGCTTTGATGCGGGCTTGTCTCATGCAAGGGAAGGAAGCGGATCGCGGAGCGGGCGTCAAGATTTTTCCTTCAAAGAGTCTGTCCCTCTGTCAAGTCGCTCTGTCAAGTCGTCCCATATGACGCATACGAAATTGATACTGTACTCGCCCTAAAAAAACGGACACAGAATCGGCGGTTGGTTTGTTAGGTTTGGTTAACTGCTGCAGGTTTGGAGCGCTGTCCCCAAGACGGCTTTGGATTTTTCGCTTTGGGCTCGATCCGGTGTGAGGGAGTGGCAGGCGGCCCTTTGGCCGCTCTGCCCTCCGTATTCGAGGCGCGGCGGGCGCTCAGGTTCTCTAGGCCCAGTTTTTTTGCGTTAATTTGTTTGATATGGCCCTTGTTGCCACCTTTTGTATCTGGACGGGCATGCGACATAGTTGGCACACCGTAGAAAAGATGCTCACTTATTCTTTATACAAGGCTCAATTATTGCGCCCTCACGTACGACAGTCGGAGGCGCTCGAACTCGGCGAGAGCCATGCCTACGATCTGATCCATGTTATAATAGCGATAGCTGGCGAGCCTGCCGATGAAGGAGACGTTCCGTTCGGCTTGCGCGCGCTCGGCGTACAGACTGTAGAGGGCACGGGCAGCCGGCGCGGGAATGGGATAGTAAGGCTCGCGCCCTGGACCGAAATCCTCGGGATACTCCCGGACAATCGTCGTTACGGGAATCTGCTGACGCGTTGCGCGCTTGATCTCAACGATTCGCGTAAAGTCGTGATCGTTGGGATAATTCACCTGCATGGCAGGCTGAAAGTACTCCTGCTGCAACGTCTCTGGCTCGAATCGCAGGGAGCGGTATGGAAGCGGGCCAAAACAATGCTCGAAATACTCATCGATAGCGCCCGTGAAGACCAGATGCCGCCATTTCACTTCGGAGCTTATCGTTCGAAAATCCGTGCCCAGTTGAAGCTCGATCTTGGGGTGCGACAGCATCTTCTCGAACATCGCGGTGTACCCTTTCAGGGGCAGCGCCTGAAATTTCTCCGATAGATAGCGATCGTCGCGGTTTGTCCGAATAGGGATGCGTCCGCACACACTCGCATCGAGCTCGCGCGGGTCGCGCCGCCATTGTTTGCGGGTGTAGTTCTTAAAGAACATTTCGTACAGCCGCACGCCCACTTGCGAGAGGATCAATTCCTCGGAATTTGCCGGGTTTTCAATTGGCAGCCGCCACTCTTCGAGCGTGCGCTGCATTTCTTCGCTTGTCGAAGACCGACCGAGGATCTGTTCGAAGGTATTGAGATTGATCGGGAACTGCCAGTAGCGGCCCGCGGTCCAGGAGAGGATCTTGTATTCCGTAGGCTGCCACTCCGTGAACTGAGAAAGGTACTCGACGATCCGGTCCGAGTTGGTGCGGAAATAGTGCGGCCCGTACGGATGAACGAGCACGCCTGCGGCGTTGTAACAATCGTGGGCATTGCCGCCGATGTGATTTCGGCGATCGACGACGAGACAAGTCGCGCCGCATTGCGAAGCGAGCCGCTCAGCCAGCACCGAGCCGGCAAAGCCGGCGCCCGCGATGAGGTAATCCCAAGTCACGCCGGGGAAGGGTTATCCACAGATTTTCGTTCGCCCGCCATCTCGCGCCAATCTTTCTGCGCGCGGGCGCGTGGCGCGGGCGCACACACAGCAGGCGCACGGCGCGCAGCGATCGTGGACCGCACGCCACCGCGGAAGCGAGGAGAGAGGATTACTTTTGCGTCTCGCCTGCGGCAGGCGGCGGCACAAGTTGCGGCTGGCCGGGCGCAGGGGCCGGCGCATTTTGGACCTGATAGTTCTGCAAGGCTTGCCCCACGGATTGATAGAGCCGCAGCAAGCCATTCGGTGTCATGGCAATGCGGGTGTGGATCGGGAGGATGGCGGAGCCGCCCGAGCGATCGAAGATGACGCCCGGTGAAAACTCGAGGTAGCACTCCTCGGCGGTCGTGTTCACAAGGACTTGGTTTGCGTACCGGGCGGTCATTTCTTCATACCGGACTTGGAGGGGCACTTGCTGCTGTGGCGGCGGGGTATTTGGTGTATTGGACATGGCGATGGTAGCTAGAGGGGGCCGCAGCGGAGCGCAAGCTGTGAAAGCGCTTTTTCCGATCTTACGCCACGGCAGCCGGCTGCTCCAGCCCGCGATGCGCGGCCCTCGCGCCGCTCTGCGCAATGCGAAAGAGGAGCGCCCAGCGGTGTTGCTCGGAAGCTTCGTGCCAGGTTGCCAGCTCCTCGACCGCAAGGCCATCGTCGCGCCGGATGAGCAGACCCCATCCCGCCGGAAGCTCATGTTTTTGGACGATACCCGGCTCGGCGACGACGTAATGCAGATTCGCGGCATTCCAGCGGGCGAGCCGGTCGAATTTCGTCTGCCGGTGGAGCTGGCTCGATATCCTGGCGATCTCGGCGAGCAGATCTTTGTACGGCTGGTAACCTGCGCCTTCGAAGCGGTACGAATCGAGATCGGGGAAAAGCGCATCCCCGGCTCCCAGCGAGGGATACCAGAGCTTCATAGACCCCTCATAAACCTCCCGCCGGCAGTGGAGAACTTGCAAGCGCGCCGCAAGACGGGTCGCGCTGCGCGAATCCCGTATAAAATCGGGGCGCGCTTGTTTGCACTCGAAGATAGCGGTGGCGCCGAGCCGCATCGGCACGAGCGAGCCGGGCCCCCGCTCGGGACGATACGCTGCGACATCGAGCCTGCAGCCACCGAGAGCCGGCGCCGACGCTTCCGAAGATCCGATGTGAAATCCTTGAGCCTGCGCCCAGAGCAGGGCGAGCCGCTTCAGGTTGCGGCGCCGACCCGTCTCGGATCCGATCACAACTTCAGGAGGCGCTGCTTCGCCTCGGCGCTCAGGCCGGTGCTCGCGGCGATCCATTGTTTTGCGGCGTCCGAGTCCATCCGCATCCATCGGCGGGCGAGGTCTTCCATCTGCGAATTCCGATTATTGTCGTCCTGGAGCGTTCCGACCCAGGCAAGAGCGCCTTGCGGGTCGGTCTGAAGAGCGTTGCGGGCGAAGCCCGACACAGCGGAATCGCGCGCCTTGCCCGCGGGAAGCTGCTGAAGCCAGCTTGCAACCGCGCCGGGATCCTGCTGCGACCACGTCGTGGCCACAGCTCCGAGCGCGTTGGCGCGGGCCTGATCGTTTGCAAGGCCGCCAGCCCAGCGGGCGGCTTGCGCGGGGTCGATCCTCGTCCAGTTGGAAGCGATGTCTGGAGCCAGATCTGGCTGCAACTTTTGCGGCACGTTTGAAGAGGCAAGGAGTTGCGCCGCCTTCTCGGGATCGCCGCGCGAAAGATTTTGGAGGGCGCCGCTGAGGGCGCTATTTTGGAGATCGCCCGCCGGCAGTGACGCCACCCAGCGCAAGGCGCCATCGGGATCGTCCTGCACCCATCGGGAAGCGATGGAATTTGCAATCCCTTTGTTCTCGCGAAGCAGCCCCTGGCGTTCAAACCAATTCGCAGCGGCGCGCGGATCGTCCTGCGCCCAAGTCTGCGCCAGACTGCTGAGCGCCTGATTTCTGCCGTCGCCCGCCGGCAGCGACATGCTCCAGGCCAGTGCGGCGGGAACATCCGAGTTGCCCCACTGCTGGACGAGGTTTTGAATTTCGCCCGCGCCCGGTGACGCCGCCATAAGAAGCGGCGCCGCCGATTTTGGATCGCTGTTTGCCAGATTGAGGGCCGCCTCCCGCATGGCTTGCGGCTGCTCGCCGGAGGGCATTTGCTGGATAAGGCCGATCGCACTCTGCACATCCTGCTGCGCCAAGCGGCGCGCCATCGCCCGGAGTACGCTCGTTCGCTCGGAGCCGGCAGGCAGCGCAAGCGCTTGGGCCGTTGCGGCAGGCGCATCGCTATCGACCCATTGGGTTAAGACCGCTGAAAGAACGTTCTTTCGGGTTCCACGGTCTGAAACGTGGCTGGCCCAGGAGAAGGCGCCTAGCGGATCGTTTTGCGCCCATCGGCTCCCGATAGCGGAAAATGTGTCCGTTTGCACCGATTTCTGGCTGATCTGTCCCGCCCAGGCGAGCGCCGCCTGAGGATCTGTGTCTGCCCATTGGGCTGCGACAGAGCGGATGGCGGAGGTGCGCTCCTTGCCGACTGGAAGCTCGCGGATGGCGTCCGCGGCGCCTTGGGGATCGCGCTGCGCCCAGCCGCTAAAGAGATTGGAGTAATGCTGCGATTGATTTCCAGGCGGCATGGCCGTTTGCAGCATCGTGAGCGCCCGCTGCGGGTCGTTCCGTCCCACGGCGTCGAGCATGCTCCAGAGCAACTGGCCCTGTCGTGGTCCTGCAGGCAGGCTTTTCACCCAGGCGACGGCGGCATCCGGAGAAGCGACTACCCACGAGGCGAGGACGCCAGGCAGCAGGCCCGAACGATTGCCGGCCTTGAGAGCAAACGCCGCGGCGCCTTGCGGATCCATCTCGGCCCATCGGGAGCCGAGCGCCTGCTCGACAGACCATCGATCCGAATTCGGCAAACCTCGCGCGCGCGCCGCCGCTGCCTGGATGCCGTCGAGATCGAGCTCTTGGGCAAGCTCATAGATGCGGATGCCGCGTTTCATTTGGTTCGGCTCCTTCATCGCGAGCTGCAGAGCCGCTTGAAATTGATCCGCGCCAAGGGAATGTCCCTCCCGGTTCGTGACGTTGTTCGATCCTGAATTCGATATCGCACCCGAACGCGGCGCCAATGGGACGGGAAGCGACGCCAAAGGGTCGCGTGGCGTGCCGGAGTGCAAGCCGGGCTTTCCGCCAAAGGAAAGCGGCGCCGTGCCGCTGCGAAGCGCAAAGCCGCTCATTGCGCCCAGCAGAAAGACGCCGCCGCCGAGTGCCCCGTACCGCAGAGCGGCGCGGGAAGCTGTGGGGAACATGCCCGCAAGATAGGAACGAGACGCGAAGGCGTCAACGACGCAGGATTCTCCGCCAAAACATCGAGCGGCATCGAGGACGCAACTTTTCCGCGTCGGGTACGGGCCTTTGGCCCTTTGAGTGATTTACACGCGAACGAGCGCGAGGCGTTACCGGCTCCGCACCTTCCCCAAGAGGCGGAGGATTTCGAGGTAGAGCCATACAAGCGTGACAAGCAGGCCAAAGGCCGAATACCACTCCATATACTTGGGCGCTCCCGCCGCAGCTCCCTCTTCGATCACCGCAAAGTCGATAATCAGGTTTAAGGCCGCGATGCCGCAAACAAAGACGCTGAATAGGATCGAAAACGGACCATTCCCGCTGATGAAAGAGAAATGCGCTCCGAAGAGGCCAGCGACCAGACTCACCAGATACGTGAGAAAGATTCCCGCCGTGGCGCCGACGACGACCGAGTAGAAAGTCTTCGTCGGACGGATGAGGCGCATCTGGTATGCGCCGAGCATCGCACAAAACACACCGCCCGTTAGACAGAGAGTCTGGAGAACAATCCCCTGCATGCGGGCCTCGAAGAATGACGAAATCGTACCCAACACGACACCCTCCGCTATGGCATAAAGCGGAGAAAGGAGCGGCGCCATCGCGGGCTTAAAGCAAATAATAAGGCACAGGATCAGCCCGGCAATTAAGCCGGCTGGCATCAATAGACCGGAGGCGGAGGATCCCCACGCAACCCAAGCCGACGCGCCGCACAGAGCGATGAGAAGGGCGCTCTTCTGAATCGAGCCACTCACGGTCATCGCGCCCGCGGACGCCGAGACGGACGAGGTGTTTGTAAACAATGCGGGCATAAAAACAGGATTTGCCATGTTGAGTATTGAAACGATACGCATAAACCGTGCGTCTTGCGAGCAATCTCCGCGCTCAGCTTGCGGCAGGGATCGGGGATTTGACGAGGCCGACGGGCCGACAGCACGGGGCCGCGGCGACTCTGACCGCGAGTCGAGGTAAGAGCGCGACTAGTTTATTACCGAACTACCCCTTCGCCAGGCAGCGCTCCAATTGAGAGCGGATGCGCCCTTCGTCGATATTTTTTCCGATGAATACGAGCTGGCTGGCGCGCTTTTCGTCCTTTTCCCAAAGCCTGTCCCACATGAGCGTGAAACGATTGTTCACACCGTGGAAGATCGCGCGGCGCGGATTTCCACCGATCCATAGGAAGCCTTTTGAGCGGTAAATCCTCTCCTTTTCGGAAAGCTCCTGCACGAAAAGCTCGAGCGCCTCGACGTTGAATGGCCGATCGAACTCGAAGCTAAACGAGACGATATCGTGATGGTGGCGCTGCTGGAGTTCATTCAGAAACTCGGGATCGACCGAAAGTTTCCGATCCAGATCGAACGCATGCATATCGAGAAGCTCCTTCAGATTGACCTCAGACTGGTTTGTCCTGAAAATAGTCGCGTGAGGATTCAGGGAGCGGAGCTTTTGCTCTGTTTCTTCAAGACGCGAAGGCTCCACGAGATCTGTCTTATTTAGCAGCAGGAAATCTCCCATCGCCACTTGCTCACGCGCGGTTTCGGTCTCCTTCAATTGATTCTCGATTTGCTCCGCATCGACAACCGTGATGATCGAGTCTAGTCGGACGAATTGCTGGAGCTGAGGTATGTTGAGAAATGTCTGCGCAACAGGGCCTGGATCGGCGATGCCGGTGGTCTCTATAAGGAGGTAGTCGAAACCGCCCTTCTTGAGCAAATTTTGCACGCCTTTGACGAGATCTTTGCGCACGGTGCAGCAGAGGCATCCGTTGTTCATTTGAACGACCTCGTCCTTTTGATTTTCGACAAGCATGCCGTCGATGCCAATCTTCCCGATCTCGTTGACGATGACCGCAAACTTGTAGCCGTGCTGCTGCTTCAAGATGTAGTTGAGCAGCGTCGTTTTGCCGGCCCCAAGGAAGCCTGTAAGGATCGAGACGGGAATCGGTTTCGCGGGAGTCATGGAATGGGAACAGTCCGAAAATGCAGAAGAAAAGCAACCATCGGTTGCCTTCTCCGAGCAGTTTCCTTGCAGGCAAGAAGAGCGCGCCGCAAGTTCGCCGGCCGTCGAATGTTTCATGGTTGGCAGGCAGCCTATGACGGTTTTTTGAGCCTTGGCGCGCTGGCTGCTTACCATCGCTCCGCCATGAAAGCGATATTTGGAGGTTTAAAGCGAAAGATGGACGACTCCGCCCGGAACCGTGCAAGCGATGCTCAACGCAAGGAGCAACGCAACGCGCGCATACCCGACATCGAAGCCGCTTTTCAGCCGCCGACTGCGGAAACCGAACCGATGGGCGCATCGGCGCTTCCCTCTGGAGACCCGTGGCTCCTTCTGGAATTGGGCGACTTTCTGCCTCGCATCCCCACCCACTTCCTCAAGGCAGGAGAGCACGAGCCGAAAACACCGTTCCCAGTGGAGCTTTCTGAGATCGCGGAATGCCTGAAGGCGGGACGAACGACCACCACGATCGCCGCAATCTTCTCGAAAATGCCAGAGATATTCGATGGCGAAATCCCGCTGACTTGTGAGATCGCGATCCGATATCCTTGGCGGAAGATCATGAAGATGCTGGGAGAGCCGGCGCCGGAAGGCGAACCGCTCCTCCAGCGTCTGAATGCAGCAAAAGCAGCGCTCGCGGCAATGCCGAAGAAGCCAGCCGCCGCTCCGAAACCGATCGCTCAGCCGATGCCCAAGGATCCCGCGGCCAGTTCAAAGGCGCGGAATGGAAAAACCGGCGGCGGATGGTTTACCGCACAGCCGGAATCCGGGCACGGCGCAGAGCGGAGAAAAGACGCTCCGAACGGAAAGACCAATCACGCTAAAGGCAGTACACCGCCGGACCGGGCGCCCGACCTGCAACTTCCTTCCTCGCATGACACGCCGGATTCTCACGACGCCACCGGTCGCGTCGCGCAACCGGCCAAAGCGCGTGACGCTTTGCCCGAAATCCGCAGCCGAGGATCCCGGCCGGATCTTGCTGAGATCGCTCTGGAGGCAAATATCGGGCTGGAACTCGTGAAGCTTCAGGCCGAGCGGGACGCCGCCGTCGCGCGACTCGCTGAAGCCTGCGAAGAAGCCACCCGGACGCGCGACACCTTTAAAAAGGAATATGACGCGACTTTGGCAATGCTGCAGTCCCAGCATGAAGGGGAAATCGCCCGCCTCTGCGCAGACCACGCGGCCGCGTCGTCTCGTTTGATCGAAGCGCGAGACCATGCCCACCAAACGATAGCCAATCTGAAGGCGGAAAGCGCAAAAGCGATTGAGGAGAGCATCGCCGGGCGTGAGCGGCGCGAGTGCGAACTTAAGATCGAGCTTGATGAGAAGCACCGCGCACTGGAGGCAAAAATAACCGCTCTTGGCGAGGAGCAAGCGGACCGGGAGCGCGCGACCGAGGAGTTGGCGAAAATCCGCGCGGATTTAGCGTCGCAAGCGAGCGCCCTCGTAGAGCAGGCGAAGCAGCACCGAGAGTCGGAGACGCAATCGAAAGCCGAACACGAGAGGAGCATCTGCAGTCTTGTGGCTGAGCACGAAAAATCGATCGAAGCGGACCGGCAGGCGCATGAGGCGGCAATTGCTGCAATCGCAGCGAAACGCACGCAAGACGACAGATCCCTAGCCGACCTCCAAGGCCACGCGGCACGGCAAATGGCCGAAACAAAGGCTGAGGCAGATGAGCGCATCCGAAACCTGGAGGCTGACTTCCGGCGCCAAATCGATCTATTGAATGAGGAGAAGAACGAAGCCGTTCGGAGAGGCTCGGAAACCGCCGCTGAAATTGAAGGCAAAAAGAGCCATGAGATCGCTGGGCTAACGGAGCGCCACCGTGAAGAAATCGCCAGCGCAGAAGCGGTGCGGGAAGCGGCCATAGCCGAGATCGCTTTGCGGTGCGATGCGCTGGGTTCGGAACTGAAAAACAGCGTTTACGCGAGCGAAAACCATATCGCACAATTACAGGAGCGGCATCGTGAGGAAGTCGGCGCACTTCGAGCAGCGCACGAGGAGGCCCGCCTCGGGCTTGAATCGAAAATGGAGGAAGCGGAAGCGCGGAAGCGCGCTGAGTTCGGCGAACTCCGAGAGCAGTTCCAATCCGATCTCTGGGAAGCTGCCGCGCAATGGGAAAAGGCGATGTCGGCGCTGTCCGTGGAGTCGAACGCATACAAGGTTGAGAAAGAGAGCGCTGCATCGATCCACGCGAATCTAATTTGCGAACTGGTCGAGGACAGAGAGCGGGCCATCGCCGCGAAGGACGCGCAGCTTGTTGCTGCGCACGAAGAGCGGAACCGCGAAATGGCTTCACTCGCCACTGAAAAGGCCGCTGCAATCGACCATCTCACCGCAGAGCGCGACGCGCTCGCTCTGGAAAAGGACAGGCTCGCCGCGGAGAAGGATGCCGCCTACCTGGCGCTCGCTTCCGAGCGGGATCAGGCCATCGCCGCCAAGGACGCGCAGCTTGCCGCCTCGCACGAGGAGCGGAACCGCGAA
>JBBSFI010000097.1:0-9439 GCA_038238905.1 Chthoniobacterales bacterium
CGCATGGACGGTCAACGCCGGCGCGACGTACTACTACCTGGAGCGCGTCCTCGCGAACTTCAACACCCCTGCGACCGGCGGCGACATCCGCGGCAGCCACCGCAATGAGGTGGTCTTCTCGGGCGGCCTGGCCCTCGCGTTCTAAGCCAGTCAGCACAGTTCCAGAGAGCCGCGGCTTCATCGCCGCGGCTCTTTTTTTGAGACAATCCAACGGAAATCTGGGGTGCGAGCAGTCGCATCCCGGCGGCGCGAACGAACGACCTGCCCGGAGGCAGTCCCGCCGGTCTCCCAATTCTCCGATAAGATAAAATCGCCGTATTTTGGAAAGAAAGGCGGGCTGGCACTCGACTAGCTTAGCTGAAGGGCAGCCATGGCCCGCATTGACTCGTTCTTCAAATTCATGAAGGAGCAGAACGCCTCCGATCTGCATCTTTCGACCGGCAATCCGCCGATGCTGCGGATTCACGGGGAACTTGTGCGTGTGGACATGCCGGCCCTTCAAAACGACGATTTGAAGGCGCTCGTTTACGAAATAGCGCCGGAGCATAAGATCAAGCACTTCGAAGAGACGGGAGACGTCGATTTCGGCTATGAGTTCCCGGGCTTCGCCCGCTATCGCGCGAACTTCTTCAACCAGAAGAATGGAATCGCGGCAGTCTTCCGCCTGATCCCGAGTAAAGTGCTTACGTGCGACGACTTGGGGCTTCCTCCCGTTCTGAAGCGCTTTTCCCTTCTAAAGAAGGGACTTGTCGTCGTGACAGGCCCGACCGGTTCGGGAAAATCCACGACACTCGCGGCGATGGTCGATTGGGCGAATCTTCAGCGCAAGGATCACATCATCACGGTCGAGGATCCGATCGAATTTGTGCATCGCAGCCAGCAGTCGCTCGTGAATCATCGGGAAGTCGGTTTGCATACGAAATCGTTCGCATCGGCATTGAGAGGGGCGCTGCGTGAAGATCCGGACATCATTCTCGTCGGCGAAATGCGCGATCTGGAGACGATCGACCTGGCGCTCACGGCGGCGGCAACGGGCCACCTTGTCTTTGGCACTTTGCATACTCCGAGCGCTCCGAAGACGATCGACCGTATTATCGACGTCTTCCCGGCGAATCAGCAGAATCAGATACGGGCATCGCTCGCTGAATCTTTGAAAGGAGTCGTCGCGCAGAACCTCTTCCGGCGGATCGACAAGGCGGGACGGCTTGCCGCGCTCGAAGTGCTCGTAGTCGATACTCCGATCGCGAACCTCATCCGTGAATGCAAAACGCATCAGATTCCCGGCATGATGCAAGTCGGCAAGAAGAAAGGGAATCAGCCGCTCGACGACGCGATCATGGAGCACCTTCGCGCGGCACGAATCTCACCCGAGGAGGCCTACGAGAAGGCGACCGACCGGAAAAAATTTCGCGCCTTTCTGAAGAATCCACCAGACGAGTGGGAGGACTAATATCGTCCGCCGACCAGCACGTCGCTCCCGCACACGCCACGAACCTTTATGCGCAGACAGCACCTCGACGCGATCCTCACAGCGATGCTCGCTTCCCACGAGAATATCTCGGATCTGATCTTTTCCACCGGACGTCCGCTGCAGGTGGAGAGCGACGGGGAGCTTCTGAAGGTCTCGATGCGTCCAAAGATCGAGCAGCTTACCGCATTCCAGACCGAAAAGATCGCCCTGAACATTATCGGCGACAACCGGCGCCTGCTGCGCGATCTGCATACAAGGGGCGCTTGCGACTGCTCCTATGCCTTGGACGAGCGGACGCGCTTTCGCGTGAACGTCTTCCGGCAGCGCGGAAAATTCGCTATTGTGATGCGGCGGACACAGGCGGAAATGCCGACGCTGACGAGTCTGGGCCTGACATCGATATTCAACGATGTCTGCAAGACCAAAAATGGCTTGATACTGCTTACCGGAGCGACGGGAAGCGGCAAGACGACGACGCTGGCCGCCATGCTGGACCAGATTAACCAGACGCAGGCCGTGCATGTGGTGACGCTCGAAGATCCGATCGAGTTTGTTCACGACCATAAGCGGGCAACATTCAGCCAGAGGGAACTGGGCAACGATTTCGAAGACTTCGCGACCGGCCTGCGGTCCGCGCTCCGGCAGGCTCCAAAGGTAATCCTGGTCGGCGAGATTCGAGACCGTGCAACGGTGGAAATCGCCCTGACGGCGGCGGAAACGGGCCATTTGGTGCTGAGTACGCTGCATACGATCAATGCCGGGCAAACGATCAACCGCATCCTGGGAATGTTTGACCTTTCCGAGCAAACGCAGCTTCGGCTGCGGCTGATGGAAACGGTTCGTTACGTCGTGTCTCAACGCTTGGTGCCGCGCGTCGGCGGCGGACGGCATCTTGTCCAGGAGATCATGGGATCGAACCTCCGAGTGCGCGAAGCGATCGCGCTCGGCGAAAGCGACGCGCGGACCTTCTACGATATCATCGAGGCGCAAGCCACGTTTGGCTGGAATACCTTCGATCAATCACTCATGAAAGCCACCGTGGATGGGCTCATAACGGATGAAACAGCGCTTCTTTATGCGACCAATCGCGCAAAATTGACCCGGTTGCTGGACGACGCAAATAAGAGTGGCGGTCAGCAGCGGGGACCATCGATCGACCTTCGGCTTGACCGTCCGGAATTTGCGCCCGCGCCGACTGCGGTTGCAGGCTCGATGCGCCTCACCACGTAATTTTACACCATGAACGAATTGCCTCCCGGTTTTCTGCCGCATCCGCGCTTTGACTTTTTCGATGCGGGAGACAAAACCGCGATGGTCTGCCTTGACGTGCCGGAAATGCAGCGGCTGGTGATCGCGGAATTGGATGAACTCGGCTACAAGGTGCACACGGGACTGTTTTTGGACGACAGCGTGCTGAAGCTGCGGACCCACGCCTACGATGTCGTTGTGGTGTCCGAGCACTTCCAAAATTGCGAGCTGAGCAAACACGGAATCCTTCAGGAAGCCATCGCGGCGCCCGCTGCGCAGCGGCGCAAACAGACGTACGTACTCATCGGATCGAGCCTCCAGACCAACGACGAACTGCTGGCTTTTGCGTGCAACGTGGACGCCGTCGTAGCGCTCGCAGATGTCGTGAACTTCAAGCCTGTCCTGAGGCGGGCGGTCTCGCGAACCGCCGAATTCTACGCGCCACTCCATGAAACGCTCGCCGCGCTTGCGGCAAACGACAGGATGTACCGCCCGGCGGCGGCGAATTGATTGGGCAAAAAACTTTCTGGCGCTTCTCTCCGTTCACCATTGATTTCGGAGGTCACGCCATTAGAATGGTCTCGCATGAAATTGGTGCGCTGGAAGCGCTTTACTTGGGATCTTTCAAAACTGCCTCCGCTTGAAACGGCGCCTCTTACGGCGCAATATCATGCGCGCCCGGCGGCGCGGGAAGATGCAAAAGCGGTAAAAGAGGTCATTTTCAGCGCCTTCTCGCTCGACACGTCGTGGAGCGACACGTTCAACACCTTTCGAGAATGGCTCGAAATGCAGATTGACACCTCGTTTACCCAAGGCGCTTTGCCGCCAATCGTGATTACCCACGGGCAAAGGGTGATCGCCGTCTCCACTCTCCTCGGCGACATCGATGCGGAGAGCCACCTTACTTCCGGCCCCTGCGTGCGCGTGGAATATCGCAATCGCGGAATCGGCAGCGCTCTGCTGCATCACTCGCTTCGCCATCTCCAGCAAAGTGGCGTTGCCCTTGCCAACGGGATTTGCAAGGATGCCACCGCGGCGAACAAGTTTGTTTATCCGAAATTTGGCTCGACCAGCGTGGCGTACGATTTCGAGCCGTCGGTGGCAAGCCACTGAGCGAGACCGATCTCGATGGACTCCCTGTTTAACGAGTACAAACTAGACGATTTTTACGACGAGACCTTCAGCGCCCCAGGCGTGGTTCGTCCGCATTACCAAGCTCTGCTCGATCGCCTCGCGGAAATGGGTGAGGGGGAATTCGAACGGAAGCGATCGCTTGCGACGACGACGTTTCTCAACCAAGGCGTCACCTTCACGGTGTACAGCGACAACCAAGGGACGGAGCGCATATTTCCATTCGATCTCATCCCTCGCATCATTCCCGAAAAAGAGTGGCGCCACATCGAGCTTGGTCTTGCGCAGCGAATCCGCGCGCTCAACCTTTTCCTCCACGATATCTATCACGAACAGCGGATCGTGAAGGAGGGGATCGTGCCTGGGTGGGTGATTTCAAGCGCGCGGCATTTTCGGCCGGAGTTCATGGGATTCAACGTCCCCCGCGACATTTATATCCACATTTGTGGGTCCGATCTTATTCGCGATCGGAACGGCGAGTATCTTGTTCTTGAAGACAATGGGCGCTGTCCGTCGGGCGTGAGCTACATGCTCGAGAACCGCCAGGTCATGAAGCGCGTCTTTCCGAGATTGTTTAGCCGGCACAAGGTTTGCCCGGTGGATCAATACGGCCAGGATCTGCTGACCTTGCTTCGCTACGTCGCCCCAGCGCACTGCCAGGACGCAGCGGATCCATGCGTCGTTTTGCTCACTCCCGGCATATACAATTCTGCTTACTTCGAGCACTCCTTTCTAGCCAGGCTCATGGGCATCGAAATCGTAGTCGGCAGCGATCTTGTGGTGAAAGACAAGATCGTGTACATGAAAACAACGAAGGGTTTGCAGCGGGTGGACGTTATTTATCGCCGGGTCGATGATGACTTTCTGGATCCTACTGTGTTTCGGGCGGACTCCGCGCTCGGCGTCGCCGGCCTGGTGGACGCCTACCGGGAGGGCAACGTGAATCTCTGCAACGCAATCGGGACTGGCGTAGCAGACGACAAGGTAACCTACGCTTTCGTGCCGGATATGATCCGATTCTATCTGAGCGAGGAGCCGTTGCTTCAAAATGTAAAAACGTACCTTGCGTGGCGGGACGACGATCGGCGCTATATCCTGGAGCACCAGTCGGAGCTGGTTGTAAAGAGCGCGAATGAGAGTGGAGGCTACGGCATGCTCATCGGGCCGCACGCCACGCGGGAGCAGATCGAGCAATTCCGCGGGGCTATCGAAGCCGATCCGCGAAATTATATTGCGCAGCCCGTCATCTCGCTATCGCGGGCGCCGAGTTTCTGCGACGGCGCCATCGAAGGGCGCCACATCGACTTGCGGCCTTATATCTTATACGGGGAAAAGATAACGATCGTCCCGGGGGGCCTTACGCGAGTCGCCCTTAGAAAAGGATCGCTTGTCGTGAACAGTTCACAAGGAGGCGGCAGTAAGGACACTTGGGTGGTGGATTAGGTGGCCGGGCCCGCTGCGCCGCAATTTGCAGACACCGCGCTGTGCGCACTAGCCGCAGGGCGGTCCAAAACAACCGCTTGCGGGGCTGACAATACGCGGTACTGTACAATCGGTGTCGGGTGATGCAAGGCGCGGTGCGCTTGTTTTCCCTTCCCACCGCGATTCCCGCGAGAAGGCGTTCAACCCTTCTCGACTCCGGCGTTTCAGCGCTCCAAAAGGGCGTGTGCAGTGGGCCGAAACACGGCTGCGCGCGCTTCGCGGATGCCCTGCACCCTGGCGAATACGTGCCCCGGCGCGCCCGCGATGCACTCTTGCCTTTGGAGGAGAGCGGCGGACAGCCGGCTTCAGCACGAGAAGGATCGCCGCAGAAACACCAACATATCGAAATGAGCAATCCAAATACACGGTCGCCCGCCCGCAGGACTGGGCGCGGCCCACGACGCAATCGCGAACGAGACGATTCATACGAACCCCGCAGCCAGCGGGAGCCACGCGCCGCAGCCCCGCTGCCTGAAAAGAAGGGTCTCTTCCACAAGATCCTCGGCTTCTTCAGTCCGAAGAAACCAGCAGCCAACGGATCAGCGAGGCCGCCGCAGAGCCGCCCGGCAAGCGCAACCACCACAAGCAGTTACCCTGGCAGGACAGTCTCGCCACGGCCTACCCGCAAACCTGAAGCCGTGGAAGTCACCTCCGCGAAGCTTTACGTTGGCAATTTGTCGTTCGATGCCACGGAGAGCGATCTGTCGGAGCTGTTCAATGGCGTCGGAGCAGTCAGCCTCGCGGAGGTAGTCACAAACAACCATACGACAAAATCCAAAGGGTTTGGTTTTGTAACCATGTCGTCCATCGACGAGGCGAAGCGCGCCGTCGAAGTGTTGCACGACAAGGAATTTATGGGCCGCAAGCTGGTAGTAAGCGGCGCAAAGACCCCGGTGGACCGCCGCTAAACCGTCCCCACTAGACAGCAAGTGGGAGAGTTCGCCGGATTTCGGCGAACCTCCCACTTCTGCTGTACGGATATGACGCCCCTCCCTCTCGCTTATAAATACTCAACGATTCTTGTCGCTGGACCGACTGGGACCGGGAAATCCGAAATCGCCGTCGCGATCGCGGAACGGTTGGACGGCGAGATTGTGGGCGCCGACGCATATCAGATTTACGACGGGCTCGGAATTCTTACGGGCCAGCCGGGAGACGATTTGCGGCGTCGCATTCCACATCATCTCATCGGAGAGGTTCCTGCGAGCCAAACGCTCGACGTAGCGCAGTACCTTGTTCTCGCGGAAGCGTGCCTTGCCGATGTCCGTTCGCGTGGGCGAGTTCCAATTGTCGTGGGTGGAACCGGCCTATACGTGCGTTCTCTCATTCGCGGCTTGAACCAACTCCCGTCGTCCGACCCCGTTCTGCGCGCGAGGCTGGTAGCGATGAAACTTCATGAATTGCGGAGTCAGCTTTCCGAACTGGACCCTGCCGCCGCCGCGAAGATCGATCTCCACAATGCGCGGCGCATCGTCCGCGCGCTTGAGGTATGCATTCTCACTGGCAAACCGTTCTCCCAATTTCAAAAGGAGTGGGACTCTGCGCCCATGGCAGAATGCGGAATTCTGCTCGTCCGGCCCCGCGTTGAACTCGATTTCCGAATCGACGGGCGCGTGGAAGCGATGTTTAAAAACGGCGCCGTCGCCGAAGTGCGGGAGGCGCTTCCAACGCTTGGAGCAACGGCGATGCAAGCATTGGGCGTCGCGGATATCCGTTCGTTTCTCGGCGGGGAGATCACGGAATCGGCCTGCATTTCGAATATACAGCGAAGAACCCGCCAGTTCGCGCGGCGCCAGATGACTTGGTTTCGAAAGGAGAAGGGCCTGCGGACGGTTGAGCTTTCAGAAACGAAGGGCCATTGGCATTCCGTGATCACCGACATCGTCGATAGGGGCGCTAGAGGGCATTGAATCTGCCGAAAATCGGCCCGAAATACGGGATGGCCCACGCCTTTCCGCAAAAGGCCTTATAGAGCGCGATAAAGTAAACGACCAGCCAGGCAAGCGCGAAAACCCCGTAAATCACACCGGCGACCGTCATCACCAGCGGACCCAAAAATGGTATGGGTTTGAAGATCATCGCGACAAAACTTTCCATGAGGTACGCCGCTCCCAGGAGCACGCCGAGCACGATGGATTGAATCGAGTGAAAGCGGACTAATTTATCCTTTCGTTCCAGAAAAAGAAACACAATGCCGCCAACAAGCGGGATCATCACCGCGAGTGTCGAACAAACGTTCGAAGGAAGCCCCGTGGAACCGAGAGGCGCAGGCTGCAATGGCCGGACGGGTGCGGGTTCCGAAGCGGCTGGATCGTTGTCTTGCATCGGAAGAGGGCGATCGGAAACTAGAGGCTCGCACTCCCGTGTCAAGACGGCCCCGATCCGCCGCCGGAATAGTGCCGATCGGGAAATAACCGCCCAAGTGATTCGAAAGTTTCGTGCCATGTTCGTGCCATGCAAGAGGTGCCTATTTCTTATTTACCACAAACCTCATTTGGTTACAATCAGCGCGTTATGGGCCGGTTGCGAAGTGCCCCGGCCAGAGCGTTCCCCTTGGTGCGAAGCAACGAAGTAAATAGTCAAACCACACCATGGCAAAATCCGATAACTCGAAGCTCAAAACAACGCCGGCGCCCAGCCGGACGATGAAGCCGCCGACAGGCTCGGTCTCCACGCGGCCGAAACCCGCCACGGAGACAAACGAGAAGAAAGCAAGCGCACCGGGAAAAACCTCTCGGAAAATCGTTCCGGCACAGCCCGCCGAGATGGCGGCGCCTGTGACGAATGGAGCGCTCCCTTCCGCCAAATCCGCCCGCGCCCCGAGTACGAAGCAACGGCCCCCAAATCCCCTGAACTACGAAGAAGTTGCCCTCCGCGCATACTTCATCTCAGAGCGCCGCCGTAGCGAAGGAATCCCAGGGGAAGCGCAACTCGACTGGCTCGAGGCGGAGCGCCAAGTCCGAAGCGAAGCATTGGCAAAGAAGACGCCAGGCGCCGCACGGCGCAAGAATCGCGTCTAGTCGTACTCTCCGGCGCCGCTCTCAAAGGCAAACGCCCAGGCGCAGTTCGCGGGCAACCTGCTCGACCAACTGCTCTATGCTGAAAGGTTTTGCCAGTAATCCGCGGACCCCAGGACGCCGGAGCAGTTCCCTTGCACGCGGCTGGCTCGCGAAGCCAGTCATGAGAAGCATCGGGGGCATCGAGCGGCTTGGCAGCGGATGGATCGTAAATACTTTTGCGACCAGCGAGTAAAGCGACGCGCCATCGATCGCGCCCATTGCAAAATCGAGAATCAACAGGTCGTACTGCCGCCTCAACACGAGCTCGAAAGCATATTCCGGATCGGTGGTGGTCTCGATTGCGCATTCCGGAAGCAACGCGGCGATCACCTCACGGATGAGACAAAGCACGCGGACATCGTCATCCGCGACAAGGATTCTGGCATGGGGTTCGAACGGCATTTGTTTTTGAGCGGCGCCGAGACGCGGCGCGCGGATTAGACAAAGAGCCGGAATCATTCCAGCTTACCGCATGCCAACGATTTCAGGATACGAACGCCTCGCACTGGCGCTTCGCGAACGGCTGGCCGCGATTGCCGATCGCGATCTGTACTCCCGCGACCCGTCGGCTCATCTCGACAAGCTGAAGGCCGCCTCCGAAGCAATCGAAGCCCGAACCGCCGAACTCGCGCCGCCCGCCCCGCCGCAATTGCAGCACTATCTTCAGCGGCGCAGCTACGACAAAGCGCTCGCGTTCATCGAAGAGCATTCGTAACGCCTGTCGAAAGCTCAGGATGGTGGGCAACTCCTGTTCGCGTGGACGCCGCTCCGCCTGTCCATTCTCGATACTCAGCCAAGGCATACAGGCACATGATCCATGCCGAAGCTCCCCGGTACACTTTTCCCGCATCGCTCACGACGAGCAATTCTTCGTAAGCGTCACGCCAAGCACGTGTAGAAGCCGGCATCATAAATGTGGGAGGATGTCGGACTATGACATCTATGACGCAGGAGCCAGAAGTCTTGAAGACGGACACGCGCGGACGGATTCGCGTGCCGGCGGAGCGGCGCGAAGCGCTGCTGGACGAGTTTGAGAGGAGCGGGCTAA
>JBBSFI010000098.1:0-9405 GCA_038238905.1 Chthoniobacterales bacterium
GATGCGCTCGCTCTGGAAAAGGACAGGCTCGCCGCGGAGAAGGATGCCGCCTACCTGGCGCTCGCTTCCGAGCGGGATCAGGCCATCGCCGCCAAGGACGCGGAGATTTGCGCACTGCGAGACGCGCATCAGAGCGAGATTGCTCAAGCCTATCAAAAACACTCAGAAGCGCTTGCTCGATCGGCTTCTGAGCGGGATGCGGTCACAGGAGAGAAAGAAGCCGTAATCGCGCGGAAAGACGCCGAACTAACAGCCCTGAGGGAGAAGCATCATTTCGACTTGGCCGCGAAAACTGACGCACACAGCGGAGCGATGGACCGCCTCATCGGAGAGCGGGACGCATTGGCGAAGGAGCAGGATGCTCTCATCGCGCAAAAAGAGTCTGCTTACAAAGTCCTTTGCGTGGAGAGCGAGCAGGCGATGGCCGCAAAGAACGCGGAACTGGCAACATTGCGAGACGAGCGGCAGCACGACTTGGCGGCTGCGGCTGACGAGCGCGCCAAGGCTGTCGAAAGCGCCCTTGCGGAGCGGGATGCCCTTGCGCGGCAGAAAGACGCGCTCCTCGCGGAAAAGGAAGCTTCCGAACAAGCGCTCATATCGGATCGTGAGCGGGCCGTTGCCGCGATGGACGCCCAACTCTCGACGCTCCGAGAAGAGCGCCAGCGCGATCTTGCGGCGGCGGCTGACGAAATAAGGGAGCTCCAACTCAGAATGCAGCGACACGCGGAACTGCTGGTGGAGCGGGATAACAAACTCCAATGGAATGGCCGCGCGATCGCGGAATTGGAAGGCGAAGTCGAGACTTACCGTGGCCAGATCAAGCGCGTGCTGCAGCAGCGGGAACAAGACATCCTGGAAAAGGATGGCGCACTTGCCGCATTGCGCGAAGCACACCATGCGGAGGCGGCGAACGCCGCGCGTGAGCACGCGTCCGCTCTCCGAATACTGGCAGAGCAGCACGGAGCGGCATCGGAGACAAAAGACAGATTCCTTTCCGAAAAGGAGACGGCACTCGAATCACTCCGGGAGGAGCGCCAGCGCGAAGCGTCGGCAGCCGCTGAAGAACACAATCGAGCAATCGCTGAGCTCACCTCAGAACGGGATGCGCTTCTGGGCGAGCGGAACAGGCTCGCGAGCGAAAAAGAGGCGGAATCGACCGCACTATTGAAAGATCGCGCAGAGGCAAATTCGGCTCAAATCGCTGAAATCGCCGCGTTGCGCGAGGAGAATGAGCAGGCGCTTTCCGAGATGGCAACCGAGAGGTCCATCGCGATCGAAGCGCTGCTCTTGGAGCGCGAAGCAATACTGCGTGGGAATGCGGAGCAACTCGCGAAGAAAGAGAGGGCATACCGCGCTCTCCAAGCGGAGCGCGATGAGGCGCTCTTCGCAAAGGATGAGCAGAGCGCGTCTCTATGGGAGGAGCGCGCGCGCGATCTTGCGGCAGCCGCAAATGACCGCGCGCAAGCGGCGGAACAAATTGCCGCCGTCGCGGGAAACACCGACACGGTCCGCATAACTCAAACGATGCACCTATTGCAAGACCGCGAGCAAGCGCTCAACGCCGCCTTGATCGAGATGAAAGATCTGCAAAGGCAGATTCAGATGCAGGCGGGAATGGCTGCGGAACAGAAGGACGCCATTTGCCAGAGGGATGAGCAGCTTGAGTGGAAAGAGCGCGTAATTGACGGCCTAGAAGGCGAGGTGGAGACTTATCGCAAGCGGCTTAAGCTCATTCTTGGACACAACGAGAGACCCGGCTCCGAAGCCGCGGCTGAGAGCGATCGGAGAGCAGGCGAGATTCAAGCGCAGGCGGAAACGATCGCGGCGCTCCAGCGGAAGATTGAGCACCTCGCGGCCGCCAACGCCGAGGTGGTGAGCACATTCGCGCGTGTGATGACGGAGTCGGAGCGAGATCCGTGCTTTTCAAAGGAAGAAATCGCAAGCCACTCCGACGGAACGCCATACAACCGAATCGCCCAGGGTAATAATGGGCATGAACTCCTGGGCTTGCGCCATTAAGAGGAAAAGGGCATGCATTCACCCGCTGAAGAAGCGTTGACCACATGACAAATGGAGCAGACAAAATTCGCACATCGCGGATTGTGATCTTTGGCGAAGACGTCGCGGATCTCAGCCTCCTCCGCAGCGTGCTGAATCGCGTCGGTTACAAGGATATTACCGGGCACGCCAAGCTTTCGGATGTCGCGGGCATTGTCGCCGATCGAACGGCCGATCTGATCGTGCTCGAATTGCCAACGCCGGAAGAAGCTGGCTTTGCCGCTCTCAAACAAATGCGCACGAATGTGCCGCGGCAGGAGTGGATTCCGGTGCTGACGATATCGACCAGCGCCGACCCCGAAATTCGCCGGAGGGCGTTTGCGGCGGGAACGACTGAATTTCTCGCGAAGCCGTTCGAATGGTCGGAGTTCGTCCTGCGGATTCGGAACGTGCTGCTGCTCCAGAAGTACAACGAGACTTTGCGCGATGAGAACCGGGTGCTCGAATATCGGGTCGAGGCGCGCACGAAAAGCCTCTCGGAACGGACGGCCGAGCTGGAGGCGACTCTCCAGGAGCTGCGAGGCGCGCAGAAACAAGTGCTGCAACAGGAGCGATTCCGCGCATTCGGCGAAATGGCAGGGGGAATTGCGCACGACTTCAACAATGTTCTCATGTGCGTGATCGGATACACGGAGATCATGCTCAATGACCGGAACGTGCTCGCGGCCGGACCGATGGTGGAAAAATTTCTGCGGACGATGAATACGGCGGGAAACGACGCGTCGAAGATCGTCGGAAGGCTGCGAAATTTCTATCGGCCACGCGAGGAAGCGGATATCTTCAGTTCGACGGATTTGAACAAACTGCTGGAGGACGTAATTCCTCTGACGCAACCGAAATGGAAGAATCAGGCTCTTAACGGCGGATGCGTGATCGATATTGCGCTGGATTTGCAACCGCTCCCGAGCGTTCCGTGCAATGCGCCCGAAATCCGCGAAATCGTTGTGAACCTTATCTTCAACGCGGTGGACGCGATGCCGGATGGCGGCAAGATCACCCTGCGCACGCGGTCGTAAGAGAACAGCGTATGTCTGGGCGTGAGCGATACCGGAGTGGGGATGTCGGAAGAGGTGCGCCAGAAATGCATGGAGCCTTTCTTTTCGACAAAGGGCGACAAGGGGACGGGGCTCGGGCTCGCGATGGTGTTTGGAATTGTAAAGCGCCACGACGGAAGCGTCGAGATCGAGAGTGAGCCTGGAAAGGGTACGACGTTTTGGATAAGACTGAGCAGTGAACTGGTGGATCGGAGCGCCTCCATCACGGAAGAAACGGAGTTGAGGCATCCCCTTCACATCCTTGCCGTGGATGACGAGGAGGTTCCGAGAGATATCCTAATGCGCTACCTTTCCGCCGACGGGCATCACGTCGAGGTTGCGGTGGATGCGTACGATGCGTCGGAAAAATTTACATGGCGCCCTTACGATGTCGTGATCACAGATCACGCGATGCCGGGTATCAATGGGTGCCAGCTTGCGGCAAATCTCAAAAAGCGCGGCAACGCGGCGATTCTTTTGCTCACAGGCAGCAGTGAGACCATACTGGCTGGCGGCATGCCACCGGGAGTCGATGAAGTCGCGGGAAAGCCGATCACACATGAAGCGTTGCGAGGCGCGATGTCGCGTGCGATTGACCGGCGCCGAGCGTCCGCGAAAGCCGCGAGGGAGGCCGGCGCCATCCCGGCGGAATAGCTTGCCAACCTTTCTTACCAAAAACCAGACATGATCCCGGCGCCGGAAAACAGAGCACAGCGAATCGCTGTCGGAATCGATCTCGGAACAACCTTTAGCGCGATAGCTTACATCGACCGGCACGGCGCTCAGCAGATCATCCTGAACAGTGAAAACGAGCGGCTTACGCCGTCGGTCATTCTCTTCGATGGGCATGAGGCCGTCGTGGGCGCTGTAGCAGTGCAGAATTGCATGTCCGATCCGGCAAACATTGTCGATTTCGTGAAGCGAGAGATGGGCAAGGGAATCGAAGAATTCCATCGCGAATTCGGCGGTCGCAAATTCTCTGCGGAGGTGCTTTCGGCGCTGATCATAAAAAAATTAAAATCGGATGCGGAACGCCACCTCGGGCAACCGGTGACGGACGCGGTGATCACAGTCCCGGCATACTTCAACGACGCCGAGCGGACTGCGACGCTGCACGCTGGGCAGCTCGCGGGCCTCAACGTGCTCAACGTTATCAATGAACCGACCGCCGCCGCGCTGGCGTACGGCTTCCAGACACTCACCAAGAATCAGACCATCCTCGTTTTCGACCTTGGCGGCGGGACACTCGATGTAACGATCATGCGGATAGAGAATGAGGAGATCAAAATGATGGCGAGCCAGGGGGATCACCGGCTCGGCGGGAAGGATTGGGATGACATCATCACCATGTGGGTGGCCGAGGAATTTGACCGCAAATTTGGCGAGGACCCGATGCTCGACCTTGCGAGCTATCAAGATCTGCACAGCCGGTCCGTCGCTGCCAAAATCGAGCTTTCAACGCGAAAGGCAGCGACGCTTGTGCAAAACTTCAACGGCAACACCCTGCGTTTGGAAATAACGCGCGAGGAACTGGAGCGCCGGGCGCGCCATTTGACGGAGCGGTGCAAAATGATTACGGAAATTGCGCTCGCCGATGCGAAGCTGACAGCAGAAGATCTGGATTGTGTTTTGCTCGCAGGCGGGATGACGCGCATGCCGTCTATCTTGGAAATGTTGCGCGGATTGACGCCCGATGTCCGGCTGGCGGAGTTTGCGAACCCCGATGAGGTGGTGGCGCGGGGCGCCGCGCTGCAAGCGTCGCTTATCATGCTGCAGCAGGAAGACCGCTCACAGGAGCGCCATCTGCCGGAAGCGATGCGCGAACAATTCTGCACTTCGCGCGGCAGTCTTATCAAAGTGAGCAATATAACGACGCATACGCTCGGAGTTGCGCTCTGGAGCGCGGCGCTCGGCCACGCGCAGGTAAGTGCGATGATTCCTCGCGGGACGGTGATGCCAGCCAGCGTTACCAAATCTTTTTCCATTTCCAAAGATGGACTCGACCGGATTGCGATCGAAGTGGTCGAGGGGGAGAGCAGCCTCGCCGAGGAATGCTCCGCGCTGGGCACATGCGAAGCGCACTTGCCAGCTCGCATGCCAAAAGGAACGCCCGTCTTGCTGACCTATCGCTACAATGAAGACCAGATTCTGGAAGTGATAACGGAAGTGGCCGGAAAAACGAGCAATGCGACTATCCGACGTGCGGCGGGTCTCTCGACCGACGAGGTGGCGCGAGCGACTCTGGATTTCGCGAAAATCAGCGTCCGGTAACGGCTTGATGCATCGATTCGTTCGCAAAGATGTGATCGAATCAGAAAGCCGGGGAGAGCCGGGAAGAGCCGGCCGAACCGCATGCTCTGAGCGGAGCGGACGATCTCTGGCGCCCTATTTTTGAAGGATGGCGCGCAGTCCTTCGGGATCGGTCACCGGAAGCGAACAGGCATAGTTCTCACAAACGTACGCCGCAGGCTTGCCACCGATCGGTTTCATGCCCTCGATGAAAGGGAGCCGCTTTGCCAGCCACGCTTGACCGAGAGCCTGATCGGCGAGCAGAAGAATTGTGCCAGGCAGATAGCAGCCTGCAACCTGCCGCACCAGCGCGTGCGTTCCCATGTCATCCGGTGCGCCTGCGATCACGATCTGCCGCGCACCCTTCAAGCGATCGGCGACAGCGCAGAGCAACTGCGGCATCGAGGAGGGACTGTCGGAAAGCCTCGCCGAAAACGCCGAGGCGATTGCGGCTTCACGCTTCTTAAACTCTTCGCTGTCCACGATCTGTGCAAGACGGGCGAGATTGAGGGCAGCCGTTGAATTCGGCGACGGCTCAGCGCCGTCATAATCTTCCTTCATCCGAAGTAGAATGCTCTCGTCCCCACCCGCGCTGCTAAAATAGCCGCCGCTCTCCTCATCCCAAAATAGTGCATCCATGGCGGCTTGCAGTTCAAGCGCCCATTGCAGATGCGAAACATCGAAGTCCGCTTCGTAGAGGTCGAGCAATCCTTGGATGAGCGATGCGTAATCATCCGCAAACGCAGGCACTGCTCCAGGCGCGCCGCGATAGCTGCGGAGGAGCCGTCCGTCTTTCCAGAGGTTGGCGCGAACGAAGGCCGCGGAGCGCTGCGCGGAGCACCGATAACCCGCATCGTCGAACGTCAGGCCGCCGCGGGCGAATGCCGAGATCATGAGGCCATTCCACGCTGTAATGATTTTGTCGTCCAAATGCGGTCGCGGACGAGCGGATCGAATCGCAAGCAACTTCTCTCTGCAATGAGCCAAAGCGATTCCGGCATCTGCTTCCGGAAAGCCGACCGCCTTTGCCGCCACGCTTGCGGTCATCCGCTTGAGCAGCGTGTTTTTGCCTTCAAACTCTCGGTGCGGGTCGCTTCCGGGCGGCGAGTTGCCTTCTGCTTCGACGCCATACGCAGAACAGAATAATCGAACCGCGCTTTCGGGCAGCTCCCGTTCGATCTCGTCGCGAGTCCAGACATAAAACGCCCCCTCCGCGTGCTCTGGCTTGCCTTTTTCGAGAAGAGAATCCGCGTCTTCCGCGCTGAAAAAACCGCCTTCTTTCGCGGTGAGGTCACGCGCGACGTAGTCGAGGATGTCGCGCGCAGTCCGTTCCCACGCCGGATCGTGCGTGAGTTGGAAGGCGTCCATGTACGAGCACGCAAGCTGCGCCTGATCGTAGAGCATCTTCTCGAAATGCGGAACGTGCCAGAAGCGATCGACCGAATATCTGTGAAAGCCGCCGCCGAGTTGATCGTGCATTCCGCCCGCAGCCATCTTCTCAAGCGTGAGGAGCGCCATCTCCATCGCATGCCGCCCTTCCTCCGAATCAGCGCCAAACCGTGCGCGCACGCGGAATAAGAGATCAAGGGAGACCGGATGTGGAAATTTCGGGGCGCCGCCAAAGCCGCCCAATTCGGGATCGAATGCGCGAGCGAGCTGGCTATAACAGTGCAAGACGTCTTCGCGTCCCATCCCATGTGACGGTCGGGAGTTCGCGCTCATCTCCCGCAGGACTGCGACCGCCTTGTCGGCATTCTCGAGCACATTCTCATGGTCCTTCTCCCAAGCGCCCGCCACACCTTCCAGCAGACGAGGGAAACCGGGCCGACCATACCGGTCGTCTGGGGGAAAATACGTTCCGCCATAGAATGGCTTCCGATCGGGTGTAAGGAAAACACTCATAGGCCACCCGCCGCTTCCGGTGGTGGCCTGCACGTAAGCCATGTAGACGCGGTCCACATCGGGACGCTCCTCGCGGTCAACCTTAATATTGACGAAAAGCCGGTTCATGATCGCCGCGATTTCGGGGTTCTCGAAGCTCTCGTGGGCCATTACGTGGCACCAATGGCAAGTTGAATAACCGACGGAGAGGAAGATCGGCTTTTTCTCGCGACGCGCCTTGTCGAATGCCTCGGGACCCCAAGGGTACCAATCCACCGGATTGTGCTCATGCTGGAGGAGGTAAGGAGATTTCTCTCCTGCCAAATGGTTTGTAAAGGACGGCTCGGATGGATTCACGGTGGGTTCGGCGCCTTGACAGAGGAGTGCGGCAGCGACGAGTAGAGCGGGCGCCATCCCCCGAGGCCAAAGAAAAGTCATGAGCATGTTCCCGTTTCTCATCAATCACAAATGCCCGGCGAAAGGCAAGCAGCGCAAGCAGCGCCGACTCTTCATTGGAACGGCCGGCCTTCACATGGCGATGGTATTCTTGAGCGCCTTCCTGCTGGCCGGGTGCGCCGGGACGGTGCGGAATACGGCGCGCACTTTCCACACCGTAGTTATCGATCCCGGCCATGGGGGCCAAGACGGAGGCACCCGCTCGTCGCCGTACATGCCGGAAAAGGACGCGGCGCTGGACATCGCACTGGGTGTCGAGAGAAGACTGAAGGCTGCGGGATTCCGGACGGTTGTCACCCGCAAGGTGGACTCGTTCGTGACGTTGGACGATCGGGTGCGAATTTCGAACCGCGAACAGAATGCGATTTTTCTCAGCGTGCATCTCAACGAATCGCGGCCGAGACCTGACGTGCACGGAGTGGAAGCCTATTATACGTCGCCGCAATCTGTCGAGCTTGCGCGCAGAATAGCCGCCCATGTCGGCAGCGCGGCTGGCGAGGTAAACCGGGGCATTCACCTCGCGCACTTTCATGTGCTTCGTTTGAATTTGAACCCTGCCGTTCTTGTCGAGTGTGGCTATTTTTCGAACCGGGCTGAAGCGGCTCGATTTGCAAATCCCGCCTACCGAGACACGATCGCTGCGGCAATCGCCGATGCCTTGATCGAGCAACGCAGCAACCGGTGAGCAACTCCCGGCGCGGATCCGCCCGGCAGGAGCGGCAGGAGGCTGCGACGGCACTTTAACCTTGTCCAAGCGCGAAGGGGCTGCCACAGTGGACACGCACCTTTCCGAAGGCGCACCCGTCCTTAAAACGCAATGCTTACCACGTGGGGCACCTATAAGAAGTACGGCGATTACGAGGTCGTCGGCGCCGCCGAGGGAAATCCAAGGCTTCTTGGCGAAGGCAGCTTCGGAGCTCCGGGATGATAGCGGGCCGCGAAATTAGATCTTACACTGCGGTGAAGATCTTGAATCCGGACGTTTTATGCAACGACGGGAAGCGGATGCAGCTTTTCGCCGAAGTCGAAGCTTTGAGCAAACTGCGCCACCCGAATTTGGTGCACTACACCGATTGCGGTGAGCAGGAGGGGGAGGTGTTTTACACGATGGAGCTTTGCCAGGGAGGTGACCTTGGCCAGCTCGTGCGCCGATTTGGTCCGCTGCCGGAACGTGCGGCGGCGTTGATTGGCTTGCAGGTCGCAGCCGGGCTGCGGGAACTGCACCGCCGGCGAATGGTCCATCGCGACATCAAGCCGTCGAACATCATGCTGGTCGAAGAGCTCGAACCTGCGCTGGCGATTGGAGATTTAGCGGGCCGCATCGAGGCCCACGAAACGCTCATTCGCGTCGTTGACTTCGGCCTGGTGAATCTGGCGCTGCAAGACGAGGAATCTCCCAATCGCTTCGTAGGTTCGGCAAACTTTGCCAGTCCCGAGCAAATCCGGGAACAGCCCGTGGACGGACGCAGTGACATCTATTCCCTTGGGATGACCCTTTGGTACCTCGTTCAAGGGAGTGGGCCGTTTATGAACCGGGATGGGGCGACCGTGAACGATATGCGCGAGGCGTTCCGCAGGCACTTGGGGCCGGAAGAATTTGAGCGCTCCTTTCCGGCCCGGTTGAGCGCCCCTTTCCGGCGGCTGCTCGCCCGCATGGTGGCAAAGGACAGCGACTGCCGGTTCGCGA
>JBBSFI010000099.1:0-8710 GCA_038238905.1 Chthoniobacterales bacterium
GCATCAAGTTCGCTTCGGGGCGCCGGGGGAGCCTGGCAGTCCGGCGGTCGCACCTCAAGGGCAATCGCCGATCATTTACGAGGGACATTCCCTGCAACCGCATATCCGTGGGAAATCCCCTACAGGTCAGGCTCCGCGGGCTGCGGTTCCTCACCCGCCTTCGGAGGATTGGCAGGTTCTTACGTCTCGTCCGGCGGAGTTGGTCTTCGCATCCATGAGGGACGCCCCTGGGCTAGGGCTGCGGTGCATTCCGCTGCGCGTTGTCGTAACGGCTGAAGTGAGCCGCCCTTACAGGGCTGGGCGGTTGTGTGTCAGGTTCCCAGGGCTTTGCCCGGGCTTTGCCCTGGGCTGGGGCTGACGCCGCGCCGTTGGCGCTCAACAAACAAATGCCCTGGGGCATTCGCTATGGGCTCTTGCCGATGCGCGCCGTTGGCGCTCGGCAAACAAATGCCCGGGTCATTCGCGATGGGCGCTGGCGGATGCCGCGCCTTTGACGGTCGGCAAACTTTAGCGCGTTCACGACTTCCGATCAGCGCGCGTGCGCGGTCCCGCAAAGCCCCACCGGGGCGATTCAGCCCCAGCCCAACGCACCGCGTTGGGTTTGGGACAACAGTCGGACGAGCCCTGTAAGGGCGGCTCAATCCCACACATGCACCTCATCCACGACGCGTTGTCGTAACGGCTGAAGTGAGCCGCCCTTACAGGGCTGGGCGGTTGTGTGTCAGGTTCCCAGGGCTTCGCCCGGGTTTCAACCCCCGGAACCAACCAGACGAAGCCATCGTCGCGGAGCCGACGTTTGCCGCTCCTCACCCTTGGTCCTTCTTTTATTTGAGAAGAGCACTATCGGACATCCATAGACCAAGCCATCAAAATAAATCTGAGTTTATCGGCTTCGTGTTACTTGTTTGTGCTTTAACAGCCCGGCCCAGTCTCTAAAGTCGGTTTCAGAACCACCTCCCCCATGATCGCTTCGCATCCCAACTCCCCCGGAGTTTACCAGCCTCAGGCTGGCGCCTCCGCGTGATGAAACCGCTCCCGCTCCCAACACCCGAAGACCTCCCGCCCCTCAGCGGTCTCGTCGCCGACTCGCTGGCGAACAACCACTATGAGATCCCGTTATCCAAGGAGCGCTTGGAGCTTCTCCTGCGCTACATCGGCGCATTATATCGGTTGCGCACCGCCTGCGCCCTCTGCGGTCTCGACGAATCGAGCTTCGCTCATCCGAGGCGCGGCGGGCGCCATTGCCTGACCTCCGCAAAAAGTCTGCCCCAGGCATCGCGTTCCCGCCGCTTCCCGGCGAGTAATCCAGACGGCTCCTGCCGGTCCAAAGTGCTGGGTTGCGCCAGCCGCCGTTTCATGGGACGTAAAACACCGCGAAATGAGTCATTGGGCCGATTATTTGCCGCCACGGAAGCCGTTTTATCGGCGGCCGTGGTTTGCCACCGTGCTGCTGGTCCTGGTAATCGGAGCGGCTGTCGCGGGCGCGTTTCTGTGGAGCGAGATCGCGCGGTGGGATCACAAGGCTCAGGCCTTCGATTACGCGAAACTCACGGCGATGGAGTCGGCCAGCATCATCTACGATCGCAACAATCAGGTGATCGGCCGCATCCTGATCCAGAACCGGGACACCGTCCCGTTCGACAAGCTGTCGCCGAATCTCATTAAGGCGGTGATCGGCGCGGAGGATGCGCGGTTTTATCAGCATCACGGAGTGGATTACTACGGGATTGGCCGTGCGATGGTGGTGAACTATCGATCGGGGCGGACCCGGCAGGGCGCGAGCACGCTTACGCAGCAGCTTGCGCGCAATACCTTCCCGGATGAATTGCCGAGCAACGACCGCTCGTACGGGAGAAAGCTGCTCGAAATGGCGGTCGCCAAGGAGATCGAGAATCGGTGCGACAAGCAGACGATCCTGAACCTCTACCTCAATCGAGTCTTCTTCGGCTCGGGATTTTATGGCGCGGAAGCGGCGGCGCGCGGTTATTTTGGAAAGCACGCGAGCGAAGTCGATCTTTCGGAGGCGGCTACTCTGGCGGGATTGCTCCGCAGCCCAAACAATCTTTCGCCGTGGCGCAATCGTGAGGCGTGCGTCGAACAGCGCAACCGCGTCCTCCAGCGGCTTCTCGAGCTAAAGATGATCACGAAGAGCGAGTACGACACCACCATTCTGGAGGATCTCGTCGTGAAGAACCGGCACCCATTTCAACAGGAATCGTACGCGGCGGAATTTGTCTCGCAGCAGGTGAAGAAGCTGGTGGGCGACGAAGGCGCGGTAAGCGAAGGGTACCGAATCTACACCACGATCGACGGGACGATCCAGAAGGCGGCGGAGGATTCGCTGAAGCAGCAACTGGAGCGGGTGGAGCATCACGAAGGCTTCTCGCACCAGACTTACTCGCAGTTTGACCAGATCTTTCGCGCTTATAAGCGCAAGTTCGCGAGCGAGGGCGACACCGCGGCCGGTCCGCAGCCCGAGCCGGAGTACCTGCAGGGATCGTCGGTGGTGCTGGATAACGAGACGGGCGGCATCCTTGCTCTTGTGGGAGGGCGCGATGTGGCCCACAGCGAATTTGACCGGGCGATCTCCGCGCGCTGTCCGGCTGGGACGGCCTTTATGCCGATCGTTTACGCCGCGGGATTTGAGAAGGGATCGTTCCCCGGCACGCTGGTTCAGGATGCCGTTCTCGACAATCGGCAGGTGATGATCGGCGGAACGACGGGGATTCTCGGCGAGTGGGGTCCCGAGCGGCTGGACAACAAGTTCGAAGGGTGGATTTCGGCTCGGACGGCTCTGGTGAAATCGAAGAACGCGGCAGCGGTCCGCTTTGGAATGACGGTCGGACTCGATGCGGTGAGCAAGCTTTCCAAGGCCGCGGGGATTGAAAGTCCGCTGCGGCAGTACCCATCCACTTATCTTGGCAGCAGCGAGGTTACACTTCTGGAAATGACGCTGGCGAACACGATGTTCCCCAACGGGGGATGGCGGCCAACCCAGCCTTTTATCATCGAGCGGATCGTGGAAAAAGATGGGCGCACGATTTTCCAGTTCAAGCCTGAAAAAACTCGCGTCATCAAGGCGACGACCGCTTATGAAGTGCACTCGTGCTTGGCGGATGTGCTGGAGCGCGGGACGGGGGATAAGACCTTCACCGACTATGCGCTGAAGCGCTACCCCCTTGGCGGCAAGACGGGCACCGCGTATAATTTTACCGATCTTTGGTTTGTCGGGTATTCGAGCGAGGTGACATGCGGAGTATGGGTCGGATTCGACAAGCGGGCTCCGATTTATCGAGGGGCTTTTTCAAATGAAATAGCGCTCCCGGTATGGGTGGATGTGATGAAGACGACATTTGCGGGGTACAAGCCGAAGGAGATTCCTTCGCCCAAAGGGATGATTAAATGCGAGATCTGTTCCGCCTCTGGCCTGCTGGCGACCGCAAAATGCGCCGAGGCCGGCACGGTGTACTCCGAGATTTGCACCGAGGCGCAGGCTCCCAAGGACGGGTGCGATGTGCATGGCGGGCCGAGACTTTCGCGCCCTCTCACGGGACCGGCTGTGCGTCCAAACTCGATGGGCGCGCCCCGTCCCGAGATTGTGGTCGATCAGAGCGCCCATACGCTCGTCGCCTTGAAAGGTCCGACCGTGATCGGGGAAGATCCGTACCATTCCGAAAAGGCCGCCGGCGACTTGCAGAAAATGGCCGACTTGAAGGGACAATCGGCGCCGCTGGACAGCAGCAAAGAGATTCCAAAGCCGACAGCGGCTGCCGAGCCCGAAGTGCGGCGCCCGCAGCGGGTCGGCGCGGGCGCTGTGGAGCAGGCGAATACGGGCGAATCGGTCATCAAGCTGGACCCTCCAGCTCCGTTGAAGTTTTAGCGGCGGAACTTGCCCAACGAGACTTGCCACGGCGCATCCGCTGCTCGATAGTCCGCGCCCTTTAAATCACGAGATGCACCAGTTTGGTATCGGACTAGCGGGTATGGGGAATGTCGGAGCAGGTGTTTACAAGCACCTGACGCAGAATCGCGCCCTTTTGAGAGAGCGCCTCTGTATGGAACTGCAAGTGCGCAAAATAGCGGTGCAAGACGTGTCCAAGCGGCGGGAAGTCGCACTGCCGGAAGGGATGCTCACCGCGCGATGGCAGGATTTGCTGGAGGATCCGGACATTCATATCCTCGTGGAACTGATGGGCCGGAAAGAGGAGAGCCTGCAACTTGTGCTCGGCGCGATTGCGCGGAAGAAGATCGTGGTCACGGGAAACAAGGCGCTGCTGGCGGAGCACGGCAAGCAGATCTTCGAAGCGGCTGCGGCAAGCGGTGTCCCGATTTTCTTTGAAGCGGCGGTGGGCGGCGGGATTCCGATCATCAAATCGATTCGCGAAGCTTTCATCGGGAATCATATCCAATCGATCCACGGGATCATAAACGGCACCAGCAACTATATCCTCACGCGGATGACGGAGGAGGAGATGAGCTTCTCCGAAGCGCTGAGGGAAGCGCAGGCGGCAGGTTATGCGGAGGCCGATCCCGCGCTGGACGTGAACGGCGGCGACGCATCGCACAAGGCGATCATCCTGGCTTCGCTGGCGTACGGCTTCTGGGTGCAGGAGGGCGACATCTACGTGGAAGGGATCGAGAATCTAACCGGCAGCGACATTCGCTTTGCGAAGAAGCTTGGCTACCGCATCAAGCTGCTCGGCATCATCAAGGCCGGGGATGAAGGAATAGAGGTGCGGGTTCACCCGACTCTCGTTCCGGAAAAGCACGTGCTGGCGAGTGTGAATGGCGTGTTCAATGCGATTGCCGTGAAAGGCGACATTGTCGGCGAGACACTCTTCTACGGTCGGGGAGCCGGACAGGACGCGACGTCGAGCGCTGTGATCTCAGACATTGCCGAAGCCGCTGAAGCGCTCCTTGCCCCGAGGCGCAACCCCGGCTTCATGCCGCACGGCCTGTACGGCGCATGCAAACCGATCTCCAATATCGAGTCGGAATACTACGTCCGGCTGTGTGTGGAGGATCGGCCGGGGACGATCGCCCAGATTGCCACCATCCTTGGCGAATCGAATATCGGCATCTCGTCGATTTTTCAGCCGGAATCGGAGGATGAAGGCTCGACGGTGCCGCTCATTCTCATGATCCATAGGGCAACGAACTCGCAAATCGGCGGGGCGCTTGCCCGCATCGGCGCTCTCAGTTGTGTAAAGCGCGCGCCGCGCATGATCCGTGTAGAGCACTTCACATGAGCCTTACCCGTCCACTCCACGATCGCGGTGTCATAGCCCGTTACCGGGAATGGCTGCCTGTCACCGATGCGACGCCTGTTATATCGCTCAACGAGGGTTCGACGCCGCTCATCCACTCGCCCAAGCTCAGTGCGATCGTGGGGCGCGGCTGCGAGGTGTACATAAAATATGAAGGATTGAACCCGACCGGATCCTTTAAGGATCGCGGGATGACAGTGGCGATCTCGAAAGCGATCGAAGGCGGAGCGCAAGCCGTCATCTGCGCCTCGACTGGCAATACGTCCGCAGCAGCGGCCGCATACGCAGCACGCGCTGGCATCGCCTGCATCGTGCTGCTGCCTGCGGGCAAGATCGCGTTTGGCAAGCTTTGCCAGGCGTTTATGTACGGCGCGCGGGTCGTCGCGATCGAAGGCAACTTCGACGACGCCCTCCGGCTCGTGCGCGAGATCGGTGAAACGGAGCCTGTCGCTGTCGTGAACTCGATCAATCCAGATCGGCTGCAGGGCCAGAAGACGGCGAGCTTCGAGATCGTGGAAGAGCTGGGCGACGCCCCGGATTTGCATGTGCTGCCTGTGGGCAATGCCGGGAACATTTCTGCTTACTGGATGGGCTATGACGAATTTTACCGGCACGGAAAGGCAAAGCGGCGTCCGCGGATGCTAGGTTTCCAGGCGGCGGGATCGGCGCCGATCTTCTATAACCGCATCGTGGAAAAGCCGGATACGATCGCCAGCGCGATCCGGATTGGGAATCCGGCCAGTTGGAAAAAAGCGACCGAGGCGGTCGGGGAGTCGAATGGAGCGATCGACATCGTGAGCGACGAAGAGATCCTTGCGGCTCAAAGTTGGCTGGCTGGCAACGAAGGCATCTTTGTGGAACCCGCAAGCGCGGCGAGCATAGCGGGACTCATGCGCTGCGTGAGCGCCGACCGGTGCGCCCGGTGCCCGCTCCCGTCCATTCCCGAGGGGGCGCAAATCGTGTGTACGGTGACTGGGCATGGATTGAAAGATCCGGATGTGGCGCGCGAGAAATGCGGGAGTGTGATCCCGGCGAAAGCCGAGAAGGGCGAAATCCTGCGCCTGATCCAACGCGGGTAGATTGCTCCGGCCGTTCCGGCATTGCCATCGGATCGGTATCAAAAGCCCGCGTTCGGGAAGTCGAGCATCAGCTCGTGAGCACAAGACCGGCATCCGCTCCGATGAGACTTGTTTGACAGAGGCGCGCGTAGATCCCGCCCTCCGCCAGAAGTTCCTCGTGCAATCCGCGCTCGACAATCCGTCCGTGATTAAGCACCAGGATTTGATCCGCATCGCGAACGGTGGAGAGCCGATGCGCGATCACAAAAGAGGTGCGTCCGGCCATGAGCCTGCTCAAGGCTTCCTGGATGAGGCGCTCCGTCTGCGTATCGACGCTCGCGGTTGCTTCGTCGAGGACAAGGATGGGCGCGTCCTTCAGCAAGGCGCGCGCAATCGAGATGCGCTGCTTCTCTCCGACGCTCAGTTTAACGCCGCGCTCGCCAACGACCGTGTCGAGTTTCTCCGGCGTCCGGTCAACGAAGTCCCGCGCATTTGCCGATTCGAGCGCGCTCCACAGTTCATCATCGGAGGCCTCGGGCTTCCCGAGCTTCAGGTTGTCACGGACGGAGCCATTGAACAAGAAGCTCTCCTGCGTGACCATGCCGACGGCGCCCCGCACCTCGCTCTTGGAAAAGTCACGCAACGGCTTCCCGTCGATGAGTATTTCGCCGGAGTCGTACTCATAGAAGCGCGTGAGAAGATGGACGATCGTCGATTTGCCGGCGCCCGTGTGCCCGACCAGCGCCACCGTCTCTCCGGGGCGCGCGTGGAATGTGATGTCGTGAAGCACCGGCAATTCATCGCTATATGCGAAGCAGACATTCTTGAATCGCACATCACCCGCGATCTCGACGCGCTCGTCGCATTCCACGCGTCCCGGCTCTGCGGTTTCATCCATGATCTCGAAGACCCGTTCGCCCGCGGCGCGCCCGCTTTGCACCAATTGATTCAAACTATGCAGTTTGCCGATTGGCTCATACAAAAAGCCGACGAGCAGCAGGAATCCAGTGAGCTGCCCGATCGTCATTTCGCCTGTGAGCACCGCCTTGCCGCCCAGCCCGACGACAAGCGCCATGCCCGCGGCCGCAAAGAAACTCATGCTCGGATTGTAGATGGCCCACACGCGCATCACGACCAGTGTTGCTTCACGCAATTGATTGCTGGTTGCGTTAAAACGCGCATGCTCCTCGTTCTCGCGGACGTATGTCTTGATTTGGCGAATTCCGGCCAGGTTATCGTGCAGCAGCGAGTTCATCGCGGAGGAGGCCTTGCGCTGAAGCCGGTAGCGTCGGTGCGCCGTAAGGGTATAACAAAGCGCGCCAGCCACGAGGAAGGGGAGCGGCATCAATGAAAGCCAGGCGAGGCGCGCATTGTACGCGAAGAGCATTGCGAGCACCACAACCACTTGCAGCAGCGATACGACGCCCTGTTCGATGCCGTCGATCAGTACGCGTTCGACGGCATTCACATCCTCCAGCACACGCGTCATGATGTCACCCGTGGCCCGATTGTCGAACCATGTGAGCGGCAAATGCTGGATGTGCGAATAGAGGTCGCTCCGCAGATCGTAGATGACCTTTTGCTCGAAGGAATTGTTCAAGACGATCCGCACCGCGTTGAAGGCATCCCGCAGGAAAAACGCCCCCAAAGCACAGAAAGTGAGAGTCCACAGCCGGTCACCGCGCCCGGTGCGTACATCGTCGATCGCCAGTTGCGTCACCTTTGGGAAAACGGTCACCAGAAGCGTCGTACAGATGGCGCATGCGAGAGTCCCGGCAGCCCAGAATGGGTAGCGGCGCAGATAGGAGAAAACGCGAAGGACTGTCTTCATCGAAGCCGCAACGTTCGCCCGGGACTACCCGCCGTCCAACGCATTCTTGACTGGCTCTTACTCGGTTACGAGAGCAAGCGCGAAGCCGTCGTATCCCTTGCTGCCAACGGTTTGGATCACCGAGCCGAAGATCGACCACTTCTGAGAAACCGGCGCGTTCGATGTTGGCTCTCGCAACCGCGGCATGTTTTGCATCGGCCTTCAGGGTGACCAGCCGGCCCCCGGGCGGAAGAGCGCGCGCAAGCCAGATGGTGCTGTAAGCGCCCAGCGTCCCCATCTCAAGGATGGTCCGCGCTCCGTGCGATCTTGCAAGCAGGTTCAAAAGCTTGCCTTGCGCCGGCGAGACACTTTGAGAGGGCAAGTGGGCCGCGGCGCACGCATCGACTACCGAATCGAGGACGGCATCGTCGCTACGAACAGCCGTTCGATATAACTATCGACCGCGCCCCATTGTTCGGAAGACATCGTTAACGGATTGCAGCGGCGCTTTTCTGATGTGTCGCGCCGAAGAGATCCAGCTCGTGAATCGACCAGAAAAGACCGCCGACCGAGCC
>JBBSFI010000100.1:0-8670 GCA_038238905.1 Chthoniobacterales bacterium
GATGAGGAGTTGGCCGGCTTCCTTCATCGAGCGGGCCAGATTTGTTAGAAACAGTGGCGCATCGCTCACATGTTCGATGGTTTCATAGCAGACTACGAAATCGTAAGCGGCGCTTCCACTGAAGGTGAGGCCATCGCCAAGAAGAAAATCGACTTTCGGATGCGCATTCCGGCCCTTGGCGTAGCGGATCGAATCGGCGTCGATGTCGTAGCCGGTCACGCTCGCTGCTTTACCCTCCTCCGCGAGAAGACGAGTCCCCCGGCCGGTGCCGCACGCAATATCCAACACGATTTTATTCTCGGTGTAGGCAGCCGCGAGGCGATACCGTTGCATGTGCTCCTTCTCGACAGGAATCGGACTGAATCCCTCGATCCAGCGCTCGAGCTTGTTTTGAAGGCAAACTCCCGCGAGCAATCGAAGTTCGAACTTCGTGCAAAACAACTCTTCCTGAAGGTCCAGCGGCGGGTGCATGTCCCATCAAATGCAAATTCCATCGAAATGCGAGGGCAAAGTTCGACGGGATATATTTCGGCGAAAAGCAAAGGCGTTCGGTTGCCGTTTTCCCTTGCGCCACATCGCGAAAATGCGTTCTTCGGAAAGCCGCCCAAATTTTTCCATGCCTGCAGTCTCCCTCGTGGTTTGCCTCCGAGAACAGCGTTCCTTGCTGAAACGTCTCATTGTGAGGTCGCGGGATTGTTACGATGATCTCGTGGTCGTCCACGACGGCCCGGACGTGGAAAACATTAAGGAACTCGTATGCGGAGCCGGAGGGCGTTTTTTTGAACGGAGCTCCATGCGCAGGCAGGAGCCTCATTGGCCCTACGCGTGGTCGCAGGCGACCAGCGATTGGATTCTGCGCCTGGATGCCGACGAATATCCCAGCGATGAGTTGAAACGCTGGCTCTCCTCCTTTCGCGCGGCGCCCGAACCGGATGCGCAGATCGCGGGCTATACGTGCCACTGGCCGGCCTGGGATGGGAGGCGCGCCATCTGTGAGCGATGGCCGAGCGGGCGACTTTTTCTTTTCAGGAAAACGTCGGTGCGATACTTCGGAATGCCCGAGCAATCGCCAATCACCGAGGGGATTGTCGAAACAGTGAACGCATCGCTCCGTCATGAACCGCCGAACCGCAAATCCCATGGTGTGCGAAACGTCATCCTCCGCAAGCAAACCTACCGTTGGCGAAGTCAGATCGCCCAGTCCCTTCTCGGCAAGCCGACCGATTTGGCTTGCTGGAGATGGGACAATGAAGCATGGCCCGAGCATTGGGAGCGCGTTCGTTCGCGTCCGTTTTCTACTGCCGTCCTAAGCTTTACCCTTTGGTTGTTCCGCACCTTGAGGGACCAGTGGAGGGCCGAAAGGCGCTTATTCCTGACTGCGGCAGTGGGTGGTCCGTTAAACCATGCCCTGCTGTGCCTATCGTACTGGCGGGCGAAAAAGCTTCAAGTGAAGGGCGGCGCAACGGCCAATGTCACGAACCTTCGGTCTATCAAATAAGGGAACCTGCCAGACACGACGGAAAAATGAATAGAATGCTTACGTTCTGCGCAGCAAGAATGCTTGTGCGCGATCGGTTGTGACGTGCGTCGGTCAGAAATGCTTTACATCCGAGGGAACTCCTGCGCGTAGTTCGACCAACGGGCAAAACAGATGCCGGGAAGTGCCAGATATGCGGCGCCAAGTATGCTACTAATGGCTTGATGAACGCGACAGCCATGCCTTCCAAATCCACAATGTCGCGGGTGAAGGCCACCGTCTCCTACCCAGGCGAAGCAAGTGAGATCGTTGCCGATCGACTTCGGGAGCTGGGTTTCAAAAAGTTCAGCCATTATGTGGTGAGCCTCATATCATACGATTTGTGGGCTCGCCGCCAGCACCTATACACCGGGCAGGCTGCTGCGGCTGGCGGCGAAGACGAATGGCGGCTCTGGCAGGAGATTATTCGGGATTACGGCTTGCCGCCGGAGGAAAAGACGGGGTCGTATTTTGCACACGTAGTGGAGAAGGTGCATGCGTGCAAAGATTCCACGGAAGAGTGACGCGCGGCCGAAGCGGCTCCCCCGCCAAGAGCGCTTGGCCGCATTTGCCCGCAGAGCTTTCGCTGGATCAAGGCTAAGCGGCGTTTATTGCTCGGAGCGATGCCTGCCACCGGGAAAGTCTGACGAGGCCTTTATTGAGATTACATCGGGAGTTGACGTCCAAGCGCTCTTTCATCTGGGCCACGCCGGCTCGCGAATGTTTGATATCGCCGGTGGAGGCCGGAACGAACTGGACGTTTCCGGTCCATGAGGGGTTCAGCGTTTTTAGGATGCGTACGATCTCGAGGAGCGTCGTGGCCCGGCCGGAGCCTACATTGCATGCGAAGAATGGAGTAGGCGCAGGCATTTCGCAGGCGGCGCGGAAAGCCCGCGCGACGTCCGAAACCTCGATGAAATCGCGCGTCTGTTTCCCATCCCCATGGATCGTGATATCGCGGCCGTCGCGGATCGCATCGGAGAACTTTGCGAGGACGCCCGCGTAACCCAAGTTCGCATTCTGGCGGGGGCCATACACATTGAAAAGGCGAAGCGCCCCGAAGGAGAAGCCAGAACCTGAGGCGAAGAGCCGTCCGTACTGTTCGCTGGCGAGCTTCTGCAAACCATACGGGGAAATCGGAGCGGTGGGGTGGTCTTCGCGCAGGGGAGTCTCGATTGCGTCGCCATAGACCGCGGCGGAACTGGCAAAGACAAGACGCGGAATGCGCAATTCCCTGCACCATTCAATCACGCGGACGGTGGCCGAGAGGTTATTGTCGTGCGCGGCGGCCGGTTCCTTCCATGAAAATTCCACGGAAGGCGACGCCGCAAGATGAACGATCGCGTCGAGGCGCGACGGCAGATGGCGCGCATCGCAGGCTGCGATGCTTGCTTCGATGAGCTTCTCGCGAACGGCAGACGGCAGATTCTCGCGGACTCCTCCTGAAAGATCGTCGAGCACCTCCACCTGGTGGCCTGCTCCGAGCAGTTCCTCGACGAGATGCGATCCGATGAAACCGGCGCCGCCGGTGATGAGTATCTTCATAACGGCGGGATCACGCCTTCTTTGCGAGCGTATAACAATTGAACTCGAGGACTTGGGCCGGGGCGTCTGGCATCGTAGCGGAAGTGGTGACGATTTTGGCGCCCTGCTGCTCGAACCACCAGACGATGTCGCGCGCTCGCGTGAGGTGGACGGCGTCACCGTCGGTGGCGTAGGACGCGCCGTGAAGGACTCGGGGGCGCAGATTGATCCAGAATGCGCCGGGAGGAGAGGCGATGGCGCGCTGTTTCCAGCGGCGCGCCGAATATTTGAGATCCTTTATGTGGAAGGCGGCATCGATGAGGGAAAGGCGCCTGAGCTTCTCGCCCAAGCGCGCCGGTGTGGAACCGTAATAGAGACTCGGCGGGTAGCCTGCGGAATCGATGAACTCGGGGCAGATGACAGCAACGATGCCGCCGGGTTTGGCATATCGCAGGAGAGAGGCGAGGTATGCCTGCGGATTCACGATATGCTCGAGGGTGTACAGGCTGGCGACGACATCGAACTGAGCATCGATCCCGGCGCCCACTTTTACGAACTGGGCTCGCGGGTGGCGTGCGGCATTTTCTGCAAGCAAAGCAGCGCTGTGATCCATCCCCGTGTATTCGCCGCCGCGGGCCGTAACATGAGGGCAGAGATGGGCGGTTCCACATCCGGCTTCGAGAAGCGTCATTCCGGGCCGGATGCGAGAGAGCAGATCGCAATGGAACGGCTGTTCGCACGGGTTGTAATGATCGGCGGCCTTGCCCGCCTGCGCATAATAGGATGCCGGCGGATCGCTGTAATAACGCCCGAATGCCGCGTCCAAATCGCGCAGTACCTCCTCGGGAACCGTTGCGTGCTTGCGAAGGTCGATGCTCATGCAGACCGAGTTTGGGACAGGATTAACAGGATTTACAGGAGGGTGGCTTCTGAGTTCGCGCGAGCGGCAGGCAAAAGGCCGCTAAGAAAGAGCATCTCCCCGCCATCCGCAAGCCCCGTGCGCGTGGGAACGCAGAACTTCGATGCGCTGCGCGCCCCACCCCTGAGTAAGGATCCCTGTTCGTCCAACCCCACTACCCCTCCCACTCCGCGCCCCAGAGTTGCAACCAGCCTCAGGCTGGCGCCCCAGTGGCAAGCCGTAATCCCCGAAGGCTGCGCGTGACCCTTCACACCTCGCACCACACATGGAAGCCATTGCGATGGGACGGCAGATCGTGATCCATGAAATACTCCGTGCGATAGCCGATCGAACGGAGGATTTCCAAAGCCGTGTCGGCGGCAAGGCCACGGGCCGCGAGGAAATCAGGATGCAACTCGAGCCAGATGCGCGGCTTATGCGTCTGAAGACAGGTCAGGGCGCCTTTTAAAACATCGAGTTCGTACCCTTCGACATCGATCTTGAGCAGAGAAGGAATGACCCCCGTCTGCGCGCAATATTCATCGACGCTGATGAACGGGTACGCCGCCGACTGTCCGCTGGCGCCTTGCATCGGCTTCAACATATTGCTCTCCGAATCGAAGAACCCCGGAAGCTGAGTGCCGTCGCCCACGGCCTTTTGTATCACCGGAGAATCGTCGAAGCCATTCAACGCAAGGACGGCGCGAAGGGCGGGCGCATTCTCGGCGAGCGGTTCGAAAAAGTGCACTGAAACAGCGGCATCCATCGCGAGCCGGGCGGCCACGCCATAGGCGCCGCGAAAGGCGCCGATATCAAAGAGGGTGTCGCCCTTGCGAAGCCGGCTGAGGAAGCTGCCGATCTCCCGGCGGCCCTGCACCGTCTCGACAAAAAAGATGTAGCTGGCGAAGTATTCCGTCTTCGGAATCCGGCCGATCTTCCCGACACCCGGAAAGGCGCAGGGATAAATGCCGGAGGAGCGGCCCGCGAGAGCCGTGATGTACTCGGCCCATTGCGACAGCGGGAGGCCGGCGAGTTGCCGTAGTTTGCCTGGTAGTTTCATTGTGAACGAAGTGCTAAGTGTGAGTGGCCCCAGGCGCGGGCCGGAGTCGTGAAAGCGCCTTGGCGAGCGGGGCGCGCACGATCCAAAGCCCGGCGGCGCTCCCGTGGAGCGCGGCGGGTATCAATTGCCAGAGCGACCAGCGAGGTTGCAGCAGCGACACGCCATAGAAAACGAGGGCGGCTGCGGTGAAAAGCGCCGCCTGGCGGGCCGTATGGGGCGCCAGCCAGCCGCCCGCTCCAATGATGCGCGCAACATAGATATCTTGAAAGACAAGCGGCGCCCGGCTGAGGACGAGGCCCCACGCGACGCCCGGCAGTCCGAAGAGTTTCCACCCGAGTACGGTGCCCACGACGAGAAGGGCGCCGACGGCAATGTGGGTGAAAATGCCCGTGCCGACGCGATTGAGGGCTGGCAACTGCGACGCGGAGATATTGGAGATGGCGGACAGGGAATACGCGATGATCACCGGAAGAAAGATCGGCGTAACGGCGGCGGCGAGATCGGCTCCGAGCCAAAGTTTCAAAGCCGGGGGAGACCAGACCGCGACCCACGAACACGCGAGAAAATACCACGGGATGGTGAAGGCAAAGAATTCGTCAAATACCGCCGCGGCCCCGGTCGTGTCGCCGGAGCCGAGGGCGCGATTGGTATTGTGAAACACGGGGCCCATGACGGCGCCGCTGACGCTCTGGATGCGGGCGCCGACGTTGCCGGCTATGGTGTAGTGGGCAAACGCCGCGCCGGGCGCGATTTTTCCGAGGAGCAGACGATCGGTGGTACCCAGCAGGGAATTTACGACGAGGGTCGCGAAGGTCTTTACAGTGAGGCCGGTCATTTCGCGGATGCGCGCCTTGCGAGCGTGGGCGAGATCGAAGAGGAGGCCGTAATTTTTCCACGCATGCTGGACGAGGAAAAGCAGCTGGAAGCCGGCCATCGCGGCATTCCACCAGATGATGTACGCCGGATTATGCGTGGCGACGGCGACGAGCATCGCCACCCCGACGCCGAGCACGGTCGTGACCGAGCGCATGATGCCAAGGAACTTAAAGTCGAGATGGACCTGCGAAAGGATGAGCCAGAACTGGCCGTAGTAGGATAGGAAGAGACCAGCGCCGCCTCCTATGAACGACCACCGGAGAAGGGCGGCCTCCGCAGGCTGGACGGCAAACCATTTCGGACCGAAGATCGCGCCGACCGCGGCGAACACGATCGACATCGCAAGGATGAGCGGGATCACGAGGGCATTGCCCGTCCCCCAATACTGGCGCGCTCCCGGTTTATCGCCCGCTCCCAATGCAACCCCGACGTAGCGGCCAACGACTACGCCGAGACCGAGATCGGCAAAGCCAAAGCTGCCGGCGAAAGTGAGTACGTACGCCCAAAGCGCGTACATCTCCGGGCCGAGCGAAGAGTAGAAGACGCGGACGGACGCGAGATTGACTATCGTGATGCAGAGCAGCGGCAGCATGCTCCAAAGCGTCTGCTTTTTGAGACTCATGATGCGTACGCGTCGCTGTGGGGGGCGTGGATAGCGGTCGAAATCGCGCGTCTTCCACAGAGAACAGCCCGCGTCTGGATCGGCCGCAAATCCCCTCCCCCCGGCGCCGGAGCGTGTGGGATATGGTCAAATGCTGCGCGAGGTGATGGTCTCAAGTGGCAGGGATGGTCGAACGATGGGCGGCAATCCATGGCAGATGGATCGCCCGCGGCAAAGGGACGCTAAGAAAGAGCATCTCCCCGCCATCCGCAAGCCCTGTGAGCGTAGGAACCCAGGGCATCGACGCCCCTGCGTTGCAGCCAGCCTCACCCTGACGTAACCGTCATCTCAGCCTGGATCGCCGTGCGTCCACCCCACTACCCCCGATTCTCCTCCGCCCCCCGCGGTTCACAACCAGTTCCAAAAAGAATCGGGATGGGCAATGGCTCGCGCCAGCTTCTCAAATACCAATGTTCGGTTCAACCGCACAGGCAAAGTTTCGTCCCCATGAATATGCTCATGGATCTCACCCCCCGCGCCCTCGCGTGAAACCTAATCCGCAAGGATCTCTGTGCGCGCAACCCCACTGAACGCACGCCCTCCGCGCCGGAGTCGCAACCAGCCTCAGGCTGCCCCCCTTGGCAAGCCGTAGTCCCCGAAGGCTGCGAAGGCCGCGCGTGAAACCTCCCCCGCCGCTTGGCTTCCATCATTCGTTTTAAGGCGACGCTCCTCAGTCCGGTTTCCCCCGCAAAGCCCGTCGCTTGGACTTTTCTCATCCTACCCAAGGAAGCCGAGTAGCTATGGGCGCTTAGCCTTGAGGCGTTCGCTGGCCTCCTCGATGAGTTGCTCGTGAATTCGAAAAGTCGTCGTCCGCAGTCGGCGGATGTGTTCCCCAAAATCAATCCAGCCTTGCGCTGCCGACCGTTCCAATACGGCCAAGGTTCCGACCGTCAACAAGCCTCGCTGGGTCGCCACCCGGCGGCCTTTCCGCTCATCCATCAAAATCTGTTCGATGCCAAGTTCTTCGGCCAACGCTATGGATTCCGTTTCACCGGCGTCAAGTCCGAGGCAGTAATCACCCTGCTTGGGCGCTATAATTTTAAGCCACGACACTTGCTGCAGCCAATCCAGAACCACCACCGGTGCGCTGTCACTCGAAAGCTCCGACTTTACCGCAGGCGGAATCAACACCTTGGAAAAAAGCCGTGGCAATAGCTCCACGGCGTCGATGAGCACCAAGTAGTTGAGCGGCGTTGCGTCAGAGACGATGACGCTCACCGACCCAGGATGCGGTCAAGATTTCGGAGGTCGCCGCGATGCTCTTCCGCCGTCACATGCGGCGACGCGTGGTGATCATGCAGAAACTTCTCCGTCTGGTGGAACGACAATTCCAACGCCTCCCCGACTTGCCCGCTGGTCAACTCGCCCTCCGCGAAACGCTGTAATACAAAAGCTTCTAGAAACTGGCGCGAACGCGAATCGTCGGCCTCCAAGTGGAATTGCTTGGCGAGAGGGTCAGGGACTTGAACGGTGACAATCATCGGAAACGCTTCAAATTATTTTGACTTTAGCGGAACATGACTCGTATTTCAAGAGGCTCGATGTAGCGACTTGTCTGCTGAAAGGACTTTCAGGCCGGCGCCCCCTTGGCAAGCCGTAGTCTCCGGAGGCTGCCGCGTGATCACGGTCAACATCTGTGAGATGCGAGCAACTAACCGGCCAGCGGAGAGGATCCTCCGAAACCGTTTCCAGTTTTCGGTGTTTATAGCCGCAAAATTAGTGTTTTATTCCGCGTGATCCCGTCATTTCAGCTCCCGTATTAAGGGACAGGGACGAATGGCACTTAGTTAGCGGGGGTTTTTGATTTTTTCGCTGTACGATTTCGGTGGGGCGAAACATGCATTTTTCTGCGCGGGCTTGTGAGCAAATGATCGCGTATTAAGGGACCGCGTATTAAGGGACAGACTCTTGCTCATGACGCAAAAGGTGACGATGCGCACGCCGCTGAAAGTCTCCTGACCGCGCATGAGCAGCTTCAGCCAATGGTACAACTCCGAGAACAGCCGCAGAGGCACCCTCTGGGAAGAACGCTTCAAGAGCGTGCTCGTCGAGGCCACCGGCGACGCCCTTGCAACCATGGCCGCGTACATCGATCTCAACCCGATCCGCGCCGGGATCGTCGCCGACCCCAAGGA
>JBBSFI010000101.1:0-8536 GCA_038238905.1 Chthoniobacterales bacterium
CGATGCCGCGCTCCCGGTCGCGCCAAACTATCTTCTTTTCAGGCCAGACGGCCCCGTCGTAGCCGTGCTGGATGGGAGCAAACCAAATAGGCCGGGACTTTGGAACTGCGGTCGAGATCCTCGACGGATTGCAACTCACGGACAAGGTTGTGATCAACCCGCCCGATTCGCTGGTTGCGGGATCAAGGTGGTCGCTTCAATGACGTCACTGATTCAGAGGGCGGGAGTATAACGGCATACGATGAGAACCAAACGGGAGGAAGTGCAGCGGGCAGCGTGCTTCAGGACGCTTACATTCCTACCGGCACATCCGAGACGTTCACTTTCAATATCAATCAGAGCGGACATACGACACTCGGCGATTCTTATCACCAGTACGGCTTCAGCAACCAACTCGACGTTCCAGAGCCGAGCGCGATTGCCGCTCTCATGGGAGGCGCTGGAATGCTTCTCGGCCTGCGCCGCCGCCGCGCTTAAGCTCCTCAAAACAGTATAATTTCTGAAAACCCAATCCCGCAATGGATTGGGTTTTCGCATTTCAGAGCAGAACCAGGAGCGTCCATCCCGCGCCAGCATCCCATGCCACCGAATATGGGCGGGATCACGGACCGCGAAAATCAGGATGATTTGCTCAACGCGCCGTGAACGGGCTTCGCCAGGCGTTCCTTCACAAGGCCATCCCATTTTCCCGCGCTCCCGGCGCTGGGACAGAGCGCGCGCACCTCGCACCCCACGCAATCGGGCGCGCGGGCCGTGCATCGCCGCCGGCCGTGCCAGATGAGCCAGTGGGAAAAGAGCATCCAATCAAGTCGCGGAACGAGCTTTATCAGATCCCGCTCGATCTTTTCCGGATCGGTCTCCTTGGTGAGGCCCAGCCTCCGCGACAGCCTCTGCACATGGGTATCCACCACGATCCCATCGTTGATTCCAAACGCGTTGCCGAGGACCACGTTTGCTGTCTTGCGCCCGACGCCGTGGAGCGCCGTAAGCGCTTCCATCGTCCTGGGAACTTCGCCGCGATGCAGCGAGACGATGTCCCCGCATGCGGCGCGAATGCTGCGCGCTTTGGCGCGGAAAAATCCGGTGGACTGAATGAGGGTTTCCAATTCCTCCTGCGAAATATCCACAAACTGCTTCGCCGATCGGCATCGCCGAAAGAGCGCGGGTGTCACCATATTCACCCGCTTATCGGTGCATTGAGCCGAGAGGATGGTCGCGATCAGAAGCTGCAGCGGCGAAGCGAAATCGAGTTCGCAGTGAGCGTCGGGATAGACACGCCGGAAAGCTTCTATGAGCGCGGCGGCGCGCTCTGCGATCTTCAATGAGCCGGCTTTCCGAATAGGTCGTGACGTGGGCCGGATGTTACTTGCCGCCCGCCTTCGGACTCGCGGAAGCGCCCGTTGCGTCGAGCCGCTTCCGGGCCTCGGCGGCAAACGGCGAGTCGGGATACTTCTGCACGATTTGCTGGTAGGCTTTGGTGGCCCGCTGCTTTTTATCGGCGCGCCACGCCAGTTCCTTCTCGGCGTGCAATTGAGCTGCTGTCTTCTTCTCTTCGCAGGACGTCGCTGCGGCGCAGGCGAGAATAACGATGGCGGTATAAAGAAATTTCGACATGGAAAAAGCGCGGTTCAATGTTTGGCCGGTGTCGCCGGAGGCGATGGCTTGCCCCCCGTGGATGGTGTCGCCGCGGGCTTTTTGGAAGCAGGCGTGGCAGGCGCCGGCATCGGCAGAGTGCCGTTGCCCTCTTTCTCCAGCAACTGCGCGCCGCGCCACAGCCCTTCCGCCGAAATGACAGGCACACCCGCTCCGAATACCGCGTCGATTTTCAAGAAGTTATCGATGGCAGGATCGAACATCGCTTTAGCCTCGTTGATCTTCGCGAGAAGCAGCATCGACTTGGCTCGCAATTCCGCCGGCGCCGTATTGGCCCGCGCCACTTGAAGCAAAAGTTGAATGGCGGGATCGTAGTTCTTTGCCTCAAACTCCCCGGCGGCTATTCCGTAGTCTGCCTCGAGCATTTTGGGCGACCAGGGATACAATTCCTTCAGCATATCGAACTTGGCCTTCGCTTCGGCGCTCTTCCCCTGCTCTTCCAGGATCTTCCCAAAGCCAAACAGCGACACGGCTTGCGCCGATTGCACTTCCATCGCTGCCCCCTTCGGATCGCCCTTCGGGTTCGGATAGTCCGCCGCGAGTTTCGTGTACACCTTCTGTGCGTCGTCCAACTTCTTTTCCCGGATCAGCGCCTGCCCGTATAAGTCGAGTTCCGATGGCGCATACTTCTGCTGGGGGTCGTACACGGCCGCCATCTGTGTGATCGCCTTCTTCTGATCCTTGTCGAACATGTACGACGCAAGGGTGAACATTACCTTGCTCTTGGCGGCCGCCTTGCCCTCAAATTTTTTCGCGAGCGCCTCAAAGTAAGCTTCCACATCCTCCTGTTTCACGAGCTTGGCCTCCTCGCGCGCCTTCTGGCATTCGAGCAACTTCTCAAGCGCCGCGGAAAGCTGGGCGCTGTCCGCGTAGTCGTTCACAATGCGCTCGGAAGCGGCGATCGCGTTTGTGATATCTTTCTCCCACTCCTTTCGCTGCTCCTCGCTCTGCGCGAGATGCCGCGGCATCTTGCTCGTAAAACCTTTCCATGTATCCGCAATCTGAAGCAGCGCCACCGGCGCATTCGGATCCCCCGGCTTGCTCTTTACGAACTCCTCGAGCGTCGCAGTCGCGTCGAGCGGCTTGTTCTGCATCTTTGTCTGGATATCGGCGATAAATCGGAACGCCTTGAACACATCCGGGCTGTCGGGATAGGCCGCGATCAGTTCGCGCATGATCGCCATGCAATCGTCATACCGCTTGTCGTCCTGCGCGACCTTTGCCCGATCGAAATAAGTGTAGGGAGCCACCGGGGACTTGGGGTACTTCTGCGGGATCGATTTGAAGCTGGCTAGCGCATCGAATTTTGCGCCCGTCTGCAACTGGCCTTTTGCGAGGAAGTAAGTGGCCATCGGGACCAGTTCGCTCTCCGGATGCGCCTTGATGAAGCTTTGCAATTCCGGAATGGCCGACTTGTAGTCGCCCTTCTCCGCCAGCATCTGCCCCGCGAAATACGCAGCCTGCTCCCCCTGCGGCGTTCCGTTGTACTTATCGCGGATTTCCTTGAAAGCTTTCACCGCCTCGGCGGACTTGCCGGTGTCCCGGTCGATTGTGGCTATGCCAAATTCCGCGGCGGCTGCCACCGGCTTCGGCGGGTGTTGCGCGAGAGTCTGCTGATAGAGCGCGCGCGCCTCGTCATAGCGGGGCGGATTGAGCCGAATCAGCGCCGAAGCCTGTTCCGTCAGCGCTTCGATCTTAAATCGGCCCTCGGGATAATCGGTGAACGACTCCTTGAAATAGTCGATCGCTTTCTGCGGATCAGTCTCCACGAATCGAGATCCAACCAGAAGCGCCAGATTGTCGCCCATCGGATCCTTCGGATAAGCAGCCTTGAATTGCTTGTAAGCTTCCTCAGCCTTCGCCGTAAGTTGCTGATCGGCCACTTTCGCGCCGGCGGCGTCGTCTGTGTTTTTCGACGTGAACTGCTGCAACGCGTATGAGACCGCCGTGAAATAGACGATCTGCTTTTTTTGGTCCTCGCCCGTCGCAAGCGGCTTCACGTTCCCGAAGACCACGCGCACATTGTCATAGTCGCCCAATTGAAAATAGACCTCCCCGATCTTAAGTCGCGCCGTAATCGTCTCGTCCGGGCGCTCCTGTATCGTCGCGAGCTTCGCGCGCTCCTTGTCCGCAATCCTCAAAAATCGCTTGTAAGTGATCAGGTCGCCCTTCTTGATCGCGTCGGTCGCCTGCAGCTTGAAGCTGTCGATGCGCAGCCTTTGCTTCTCCAATACGGTCTCGTTGGGAGCCACCGCACGGTAGTGCGCCAGCGCGGAATTAAGCAGCTTCGTCCGCAGAGCCGGATCTTTCGAGAACCCCGCGCGCGCGAAGGCTAGCTCCGCCAATTGAAAGATGGCGTCGTTTAACAGCGCAAGATCCGTGCGCTTCGTGATGATACCGTTAAAAAGTCCCTCGGCTTCGTTGAAGTTGGCATTGATCGTCCGATCGGGCTGCGTCTCGTGCTGTGCCTTCAGGTTGGCGAGACTGCTCAGTGTGAGCGCGAGCAGATACTCGCTGTCCAGGATCGTCGGACTTCCCGCGAAACTCTTCAAATTCGCGCGCAGGACCGGCACGGCATCGTCAAAGCGCCCGATCTGGCTGAGCGAGATCGCCTTGTAGTAGGATGCCGACTCCGCTTCTTCGCTTTTCGGGTACTTCCCAAGGAATACATCGAACTGCTTGATCGCTTCCTCGAACGCCTTTTTGCGCTCCGGATCGGTCGGCTGAAGCTTCGACGCTTTCGCTGTGAGCACTTGCGGCACGAGCGCGAGCGCGGCCTCCGCTTGCGCCGGCTCGACTCCTTTTAAGGCCGGAATTTTCTCAAGCGTTTGGACGCTGTTGTCGTAATCGCCCAGGAGAAATTGCACGTATCCGAGACGGAACGCCGCCTCCGGGATAAAGGCCGATGTTGCGAATTGCTTTGGGATCTGCTCGTAGATCGCTGCGGCCTCTTTGTACTTTTGCTGTTCGTAAAGCGCCTCCGCCTGCTCCATCTCCTGCTGGTCGCGCTGCTTTGCGGCCGGCGGCGCCCCCTGCCCCCGCGCCTTGAAAGGCAAGGCAAACAGCACCAGCAGCAGGAGGGCGGAAATGACGGGATAAATGCGGGTCATACGGGAGGAACTGAGCGAAGATAATGGAACGCCTCAAGACTGACTACCCATTTTCTCCGAAAGTGGGAGCCAAATCGAGATGCGCCTCGGGTCGCCTGCTGTTCGCCTGAACATTCGGACGCGGAATTCTCCCGCTCGCGGCGGAGCGAATCCCCGAACTCACATGTCACCTTCCATGATAGACGTCGGAGTGCCTCTGGTGCGCCTCCCAATTGTGGGCGTACTCTTCGGCAAGCGCCGGTGTCTTGTGGACGATCAACAGGTTCTCTGCATTGTGCTCCTCGGCCTGCCGCGTGAAATTGAATGAGCCGGTGATGACGGTTTCGCCGTCGATGATCATCACTTTGTTATGCGCGATGCTATGGACGGAATCGATCCACGTCGGGATTCCGGCATGTGTCGTAAATTCGAGTTCGCTGTATTTGTCCGTGAGCTCGCTTTTATCGAGAATCACCTTCACGCTCAGGCCGCGCCGCTGGCAATCGATAAGCGCCCGGGCAATTTGCGGGCTCGTGTACGAGAAGGCTTGCACGAGCACGCTCTTCTGTGCGTGCCGCAATTCGTTCACCACCGCCTCGGTGCAGCCTCCTTTCGGAGAAAAGAAAACCTCCGTCTGCCGCGGTACGATCGGCGCCCGAAAGTACTGCCCGCCCGTGTGGATCAACGCAGCCGCAATGACCGCGCCGGAAACAAGGAGATGCGCGGGGGCAATGCCGCGTCGGGCTCGAGACATGGGGGCGGTCTCTACGGCGCGGCGCCACCGGCCTCGGCGGGCGGCTCGGCTGCCGCTCCTCTTACCTGGCGAATGGCTTCTTCAATATCCGCGGCGCCAAATACCGATGTCCCGGCAACCAGAGCATCTGCTCCGCGCGCGATTGCAAGCGGCCCGGTCGTCCCATTGATGCCGCCATCGACTTCGATTCGGAAATTCCACCCCTTCTCTTCTCGCAGGGCAGCCGCCCGCTCGATCCGTTCCAGCATCTCGGGCATAAAAGCCTGGCCCCCGAAACCCGGCTCTACCGTCATGACGAGCAGGAGATCGATGGCGCCGAGGAATGGGAGCACGCTTTCAAATGGCGTCCCAGGGCGCAGCGACAAGCCGCACATGCAACCGGCGGCCCGAATCGCCGCAAGCGTCGATGCGACATCGTGCTTCGCTTCGACATGGACCGTAATGTGATCCACAAACTCGGCAAAACGCGGAAAGTAGTGGTCGGGACGCTCGATCATGAGGTGAAGATCGAGCGGCGCATTCGCCACCGCCGCCACGGCTTTTACAAACGCCGGGCCGAACGAAATATTATCCACGAAATGCCCATCCATCACGTCCAGATGAAGCCAGTCGGCGCCCGCCCGCTCCGCCCGGCGCACCTCCATATCGAGCCTGCCAAAATCGCAGGCTAGGATGGAAGGGGCAACCACGATCGGATATTTTTGCATCGGTAGCGCAATGAAGCGATGAACCGCGGGTTCAGCAAGCGCCTCCGTGAGAAAAGGCGTCGGCCGGCCTCAGTTCACGCAGAATTGGATGATGCGCACGGCGTGGCCGCCGCTTTTCGTGCGGTTTGCGATCCGCAGCGAGACAGTGTGCCTTCCCGGTTTGAGCTCCGTCGCAAACATCACGGTTCGCGGATAGTGCAGGCCGCTGCTGAAAGGGTGATAGAGATCGATCTCGCGCGGCGGCTCCCCATCCACGCTTGCCTCGACGATCCCGGCGTCCGGGCCCGCCACCACGTATGCGCCGACTGCCGTCCCTTCAAACTCCAGTGCGGCGCTCGCGTCCGGAGTCGTGCCGCTTAGCATCGGGATCGAAGTGAACCGGCTCCTTTTGGCGCCCGCTAAACTGCCCCAATCGGGGACGCCCAAAGTCCAGCCAGCGCCCGGCTTTGCGGCTCCGGGATCGATAAAGTGGCCGTGTGCGTAGTTGAACCGATCGATCTCCTCAGGAAGCCTCCCGGCTTCCGTCGAAGCGTCCGGCGCAGCCGCCGCTCGGGAAAAGAGCTCCGTAATCATTCGGGCACAGATCGCATTTCCGAAAGGCGCCGGGTGGACGCCCCCATATTGCGCCCAGGTGAGACGTCCGGAACGGATCTCTTCGGCCACCTCGTTGGCAAGGTTCACGACCGGGATGCCGTAATGCTTCGCCACGGCCTCGTGCGCTTCGATCGTGAGCGGAATCTTTCCAGCTCCCAGCGTCGCGAGCATCCCTTCATTCACGAAATAGGTGAAGACGATATCCATCTGCGGATTGGTGGCCAACGCGTGCCGGACGATCCCTTCCATGCCGCGAATACACTCCGCCCGGGTGTGCATCGCGTCCTGATCGTCATTCACGGCAAACTCGACGAACAACAGATCCACACGCCCTCCGGCAAGGACATCCGGCTCGATCCGGAACGCCCCCGTGGTCGAGCACGTGGACGCAATGCCGGCATTGATGAACTGAAAAGCGGTGTCTGGGTATTGCGAGCGGAGCATCTCACACACCATCGGTCGAAAGCCCTCCATCTCGGTGATCGATCCCCCCATGAAGGCAACCCGCCCGGTCTTGCTCCTCTCGAATGCGCGACGCGACGCAGCCAGATTACCGCGAAGCTCCACATTGCCGCCAAACGGCGGAACGCCATCGCCCGAAGCCGCATCTCCATGCGCTGCGGACACCGCGACCAAAATGGACGCCGCCGCGGTCGCCAGGCGGTTAATGAAAAGTCCCATTTGAAGAACATGAAACACCCTGCGCAGACGGGACGCGCAGGGTGTTCGCTTGCAAATTACAGGCAGCCCGTCACCGGGACATCCTGTCGTATTGATTTACGACGCCGTAATCTTGCGGAGCGGTGCTCGTACGCGCCCGCTCATGAGCGTAATGGTGGTGATACTGGTAATGGACGACCCGTGTCTCCTCCACCGTATGCGTGCAGCTCACGAAGAGCAGTGGCGCCGCTCCCGCCAGCACGAACGCAAACGCGCTTTGCATCGATTTCATGTGAGCTCTCCGCCGTTATTGAGGCTGCGTGGCAGCGTGGAACTCTTCGGGGCTGTTGTGCTCCGAGATATGCTCGGCATGGCCAGGGGTTGTATAGCCGGAGTCGTAGTTTTGGTGGTGATGATGATAAACGTGGTGATACACGACTTTGTCATCAGCGCAGCCAGCGAACATGATCGCCGAGCCAACCGTCAGGATTAAGAGAACTGTTTTCATTCTGGTTTTGGGTATTCCGTTTGTTTGATTTTTAGTGTTTGGCCGCGCTCCGCATCCTTCGATAGCGAGGGAAACTCGGCGCCAGCTTTGGGCAGTCAACGGCTTTTGCATCACGCCTGTCAAGCTTGGCAACGCGTTTGTTCCATGGAAGAAATCGCGCCGCCTCCCAAAAGTTGGCGAGCGAAGAACCCCAGACGCGTGATCCGCGCCCGAGGCTTTTTCGCAAACGGCCTGTTTGTCCTACCGGCCAGCTCCGACTGCGCCAGCGTCCACAGGGCGGGGGGCGTTTGGCTCGAGTTTCTGGGTAGGGCCCGCAGTCGATCCGTAGCCGCCGTCAAATGGCGCGTTCACCGTTCCGCGGCGTCCCACCAGGGCGGACCATCCGCAGCGGCTCGAAACGCGGGCGAAATGCACAACGACATTTGCGGTGCCGTTGTAATCCGAACGCCAGCGCACGCCCGAGAGGCCGTTGTCGGCGCGGCGGGTGTCTTTTACGATGGTGTTGCCGGTTTCTTCGGCTTCGATCCAGGTCTCGAGGGCTTCGCAATAATGGTCGCCGGCGATCAGGAAG
>JBBSFI010000102.1:0-7751 GCA_038238905.1 Chthoniobacterales bacterium
AGGCATCCGCTCCCTTGGCGCGAATCACCGAAGTGCCGCCGGATCTCAACACTTTACTCGAAAAACTCAAACTCCTCCATCTCTTCGCAACGCCCCCAAAATGGGCGGCGGCAGAGCCCGCGTAGCCCGAAAAAGCCGCCAGTGCCGCGACTTTACAGGGTGTTTTGTTCAAACCGGCTAGGATGAAGGCGAGTTCAGTGAGGTTTTGATTCATGCGCACAATCCTATCGAGATGGGTGGGACAAATGCGGTCCTAGTGGATAAAACTTCCACGAATTTGCCCCGGAGAGGGCAATTGCTGCGTGGCTTCGCCGGAAGTGATTGGGGATGACAGCACTCCGCAAGCGCTCAGCGGCTGATCTGGAGTCGGAAGAATCTTGTGCCGTCCGGCCGGAGCGCTGTCCGTAGCCGTTGCATTGGCGACGGAGGGAAGCGCTGCAACGGCGGATCGATTTGGATTCACCCCGAGTGCATATTTCATCAGGTTGGAGATGCCATCCCCGGCAGGGACCGCGGTTGGCGACGCTTAAGCGGGATCATTCGCGTTGGATGCGAAATCGGAGAAGCGGCGGAGGCGGCTGGGTGAGGGCGAATGAACCAGCATAACGGGCGCCGATCGGAAGGGGAGCGCGAAACTCTCGCCAAATGCGGGCGCAATGGCAATCACACAGCGCCGCGCGGGCCGAATCCGGGAAATTATCCCTGGCCGGCCGCTTTCCGCAGGCGATCCATGATGGCGATTCCAAGGCCCTGCTCGGGAAGGCGTTCGGCAAGGAGAAGATCGAGACCGGCATCGTCCAGTTTCCGCAATTTTGCGAAGAGGGTTGCGGCAGCCTCTCTGAAATCGCCCGTGTGAGAAAGGATCTCTGTCTGGGCAAACGGTTGCGCCGAGCAGGAGTGGAACGCAAGCACGCCGATGCGGCGCGGATTGTCATAGGTGCTCTGCGAATCGAGAAATTGGAGGGGGGTTCGCGGCGCGTAGTGGCTGGGCAGCGAGCCGGGCGCAGTCATGGCTGCGCGTGATGGATCATCTTCGCGCGACCCTCCAGGCTTTCCCATCGAGCCGCCCGCAGCCGCGCACGCGGAACTCAATTCCGCTTCTGTGATCGGTCCCGGTCGCAGCACTCGGATTTCCCTCCGGCGCACTGCCACAATCGTCGATTCGATTCCGTGCAGGGATGTACCGCCGTCCACGATGAGCGGTATGCGACCGTCCAGTTCCGAAACAACGTGGCTGGCTTGCGTGGGACTGATCCGGCCGAAGCGGTTGGCGCTGGGCGCCGCGAGCGGTCGGCCAAATCGCTCGCAGATCGCGCTGAAGACGGGGTGCGCGCTCATTCGCACGGCGACGGTTTCGAGCCCGGAGGTAATGATATCGGGCACTTCCTCGCTGCGCGGCAGCACGAGCGTAAGCGCTCCCGGCCAGAAGCGGGAGATGAGCGCATCGACAAGGGCGGCGCTTTCGTCCGGTACGCGTGTCATCCTTTGCAGCCATTCGCGGCTCGGCAGATGACAGATCAGCGGATCGAAAAATGGGCGCTCTTTCGCCTCGAATATCTTGAGAACGGCATCGGGTCGAGTGGCGTCGCCTGCGAGGCCATACACGGTTTCGGTCGGCAAAGCGGCGATTTCGCCCTCCGCGAGCAGCGTCGCCGCTTCTTCGATGGCGCTCGCTGCTTCTTTTGGTGAAATTGCGGAAAGGAGCCTCGTCTTCAAGCGTTCGTCGACCGGCTCTCAGTTCGTTTGCCATCGGTTGGCCTCGCCAGCGCACTCCGAGCTGAGCGAACGCTGGCGGTCGCGCGAGACGTATCGTCCGCTAGCGCGAGCAGATGGCCCATCTTTCGTCCGGGGCGCGGGTCGCTCTTGCCATAGAGATGCAGCTTTACGCCGGGGTGGCGCAGCGCGGAAGCCCAATCCGGCTCGCCGCCGTCCCAGAGATCGCCAAGCAGGTTAGCCATCGCCACGGGGCGGAAAAGCTCCGTCGAGCCGAGCGGCATTCCGCAGACGGCCCGCAGTTGCTGCTCGAACTGGCTGGTGGCGCATGCGCCGAAGGAAAAATGGCCGGAATTGTGCGGACGCGGTGCGAGTTCGTTAATAAGGAGGGCGCCGCTTTCCAGCACAAACATCTCGACCGCGAGCAGTCCGACAATGCCAAGCGCTTCAGCCACGGCTGCCGCCAGAGCGCAGGCTTGGTCCGCGGTTTCCGCCGGAACGTTTGCGGGCACTATGGTAAGGTCGAGGATATGATTTGAATGCGCGTTTTCGCACACCGGATACGTGACGAGTTCGCCAGTCTGGGCCCTGGCGGCGATCACGGAGATCTCTTTCGAGAAGGGAACCCACGCTTCGAGGACGCCGTCAGCGCCCCCCAATGCCGCCCAGGCGCCTGCAAGATCGGAGGTGGCCGAGATTTTTCGCTGGCCCTTGCCGTCATAACCGAAGGAGGCGGTTTTCAACACCGAAGGGATGCCGATCGCCGTAACCGCTTCCCGCAATGAAGCTTCGCTCACGATGTGCGCGAAACGGGGCAGGGGAAAGCCCCCTGCGGCTAGGAACTCCTTCTCGCGCAGCCGGTGCTGGCAAATATGCAGGACACCAGCCGAGGGGCGGACTTCGCAATGCTCCGACGCCCATTCGATCGATTGGGCCGAGATGTTTTCAAATTCAAATGTAAGCACATCGAGCCCGCGGGCAAAGCGCCGCACGGCGGTCTCATCTTCATAACTCGCGGCGATCTCCAAGTCGGCCAGTTGCCCGGTGGGCGTGTCTTCGTCCGGGCTGAACGTGTGGATGCGGTATCCCATCTTGCGCGCCTCGATGGCAAACATGCGCCCAAGTTGTCCGCCGCCCATTACGCCGACCGTGCTGCCCGGCGGAAAAATGCGGGAAGCCGTCATGGCGTCTTGAGATCGGCGGCCAGAACATCCGCTGTCTGCCTTTGCCGGAAGGCCGAAAGCCGCGCCCCGAGCGCTTCATCGTGCAGGGCGAGAATGCTCACGGCCAGCAAGGCGGCATTTTTTGCGCCCGCCACTCCGATCGCCAGAGTCGCTACCGGGATGCCAGCCGGCATTTGAACGATGGACAGCAGCGAATCGACGCCCCGCAGGACACGGCTTTCGATCGGCACGCCGAGCACCGGCAGAGTGGTGTGAGCCGCGACCATGCCCGGGAGGTGGGCCGCTCCCCCGGCGCCGGCCACGATGATCTGAATCCCGCGCCCGGCGGCGTCTCGCGCAAATTGACTCATCAGATCGGGCGTCCGATGCGCCGAGACCACGCGGTGTTCCGCTTCGACGTCGAATTCGGCGAGCATCTCGACTGTATGCCGCATTGTCTCCCAATCCGATTGGCTGCCCATAATTACGGCGACGAGCGGTTTATTGGTTTTCATGGAGAGCGGCATGGCGGCGTGTTGCGGAGCGCTTCTGTTAAGCACGGTCCACCCGTCATCGTCAATGCCGGTTGCTCCCGCCGATCTTTGTGAAGCCGCTCCCAAAAGCCTTGAAGTCGCCGCTAATCCGCTCTTTTCTCGCTCGCCTATGCTTAAAGTGAAACCTTTCCAGGGATTGCGCCCCCGGCCCGATGCAGCCGAAGAAGTTGCCTGTGTCCCGTACGATGTCGTGAATGCTGAGGAAGCCGCGATTCTTGCCCTCGGGAAGCCGCATAGTCTGCTTCATGTGGACCGCGCGGAGATTGGATTGCCGGTCGAGACGGACCCATACTCCCCGGCCGTCTATTCCGCGGCGCGCGAGAACTTTCTGCGCATGCAGCGCTCCGGCGTCCTTATTCGCGAGTCGGAGCCGTGCATGTACCTCTACCGGCAGCGAATGGGATCCCACGTGCAGACTGGGCTGGTTGCCGTCTGCCACATCGACGATTACGAGCAGAACCTTATCAAAAAACACGAGAAGACTCGCAAGGATAAAGAAGACGATCGTACACGGCTGATCGACATGTTGAGCGCGGACACCGGGCCGGTTTTTCTGACATATCGCGATCGGCCGGAGATCAACGCATTCATGGCCCACTGCACCGAGCGCACCGCCCCGCTCTACGATTTTCAAGCGCCGGATTCGATTCAGCATACGGTATGGCGCGTTCCAGCCGGAGCGGAATTCACCGCGGCGTTCCAGGATGTTCCGTGCGCGTACGTTGCAGACGGGCACCATCGCACAGCGAGCGCCGCCCGTGTGGGTCGTGAACGGCGCGCGGCAAATCCGAACCACACCGGGAACGAAGATTATAACTGGTTCCTCGCCGTCCTCTTTCCATCCGAGCAATTGCAAATCCTTCCCTATAACCGAGCGGTCAAGGATCTAAACGGGCTGGATGGCGAATCGTTTCTCCGCGCAGTGAGCACCGTCTTCCGAGTGCAGTCAAATAGCTCCCCGGTTCCGGAGCGCCCCGGCGATATTCGCATGTACTTCGCGGGGCGCTGGCACGGCCTTATATGGCAGCCGGCTGCCGGGGCCGACCCAGTCTCACGTCTCGATGTCACTGGACTTCAGGACCGCCTGCTTGCGCCGATCCTAGGCATCGACGATCCGCGCACCAGCAAGCGGATCGACTTCATTGGCGGGATTCGCGGCACGGACGAGTTGGCCAAATTGGTCGATTCCGGAAAAGCCGCCGTGGCCTTCTCTCTTTACCCGACGACGGTCGAGCAGTTGATGGATATCGCGGATGCGGGACAGATCATGCCTCCCAAGAGCACTTGGTTCGAGCCAAAGCTCCGCTCAGGTCTTTTCGTTCACACATTCTAACGACCGGGATAGGTCGTTAGAACTGCCAGTAGAAGGATAACGAAGAGTTCGCCGCCTGATACGAAGCGTCGGCCTGACTCGAATTATTGTCCACATACGCTTCGCTCAACACGACGTATGCGTGGCGATCCAGCTGATAGAGGAGGCTAAAGCAGGCTGCGTTGCGGGCATCGCATCGGCCTACATCGTGATAGTCTGTATATTGGAACTGATAGTACACCTCGGCGAGCAGCTTGGTGCTGAGTTGATGCGAAACTCCGACGACGGCCCGATGCGCGCCGCGGTTGTCGATCGAAGGATCGGAAAAGTAATTCTCGAACGCGTAGCCTGCGAAGAAGAAGGAGCGCCCATTCTGAAATTTGCGCCCCCAATCCACGCCTGCGACAGCGCCGATGGCCTCTGTAATCAACCCGCCGCGATCGTAGCTGTCGTACCGGTACGGCTCGGCGCCGATGAACACACGTGGCGCGTTCGGATTGACCTTCCAATCGACGGTGGCTTCGAGATCGTAGCCAATGAACGAGCGATCGTCGTGGCTCGCGAAGAGGCCGGATTCGATTGCCGCATCGAGGTTGAATCCGAAGCCGTGCCCGAGCCCGGTGGTGTAATTTGCTTCGATCGTCGGGAAGAAAATCACGTCGCTGCTGCTTCGACTGCCGCTGAGAGCTGAGTTCGACGTGTACTCGGCGCGCGTGCTGACGCTGACGTGAAACTTTGAGCCGCCCAATCCTGGGATCTGAGGCGCCTCCTGAATTTCGCCGACATCTTCGATCTCGGTGGGAAGCTCGCGCGGCACGGAAATGTGTTCCATCGCGCGCGCCCGGGCCGCTGCGAGAAGGGAGCAGGCAAAAAGAACTGTGAAGCAGATGCGCGCGTTCATCGCTGGATTCATTTAAGTGGGTTCTTGACCGGTGGAGTCCCGCGAAGAGGAGGCGTCGCCATTGGGGGCGGCGTTGCAATAATGGGACGCGGCGTTGTGACCGGTTTAATGGTCGGGCGCGGCTTGGGAACGACCGGGGCCGGACGAGTGCTATGCGGCGGAAAGAAATGGCCGATCGAACTCGGCAGGTTTTGGGTGCGTTCGAGCGATTCCCAGTAGTGCAAGTCGGGCATGAAAAGGCTGTTGACCAGCGAAGTGTCGTCAAACCCAGGCATGAGGCCGTTGAAATAGATCAGCTTGCCTTCAAGTGTCGTTTCCGGGTCGAACTTTGCGATAGTCACGCTGCCATCCGCGTTGTGTCGGGCAAATTCGCCGGCCCGCACGACGCGGCCCGACGGAACGAGAGCCACCGAGCCATCGACGATCGCAATAATATTTGTCGTTACCTTGCCAGCCGTACCCGTAAGCGCGGCGGTGAGGGTCGGCGTCTTGATCGTCCCGCCTCCGGATCCCTTTGGGATGTGGAAAAGCAGCGATCCCTTTTCCAGCGAAAGCGTGCGGCTCGCGGCGTCGAAAGTAAATACCGCGTTCTGCCCCACGCGAATGACCGAGCCGTCGGGATACTGGAGTTCCGCGCGCGATTCCATCTTGGTGAGCAGGAAATTGCTCTCGTAAACCACATCCATTACCGAAGCCGGCCGGGTTGAACTCGATCCACCGCTTCGACTGCCGTAGAGGACTTCATTCTCGACCTTGGTGACCGTGGCCGAAGTAAATGGCATGGCCGCACGCGCAATTCCCGCGATTGCAAGCAGCAGCACGCAAAAGCTGCCGAATATAAAAACGCGAGTGGAAGTATGGAGAGAACTGAGCCGTGTCACGGGTGCGAAGATTTTCAATTTTAACAGCACGAGTCAAGCCTCGTATTCAGGAAAGTGGAGATACGCGGACTTTCCGCTCCATATTCCTCAACGCTCTGAATGGAGTCGGCAGGTGCAAGAACGCCGTTTTGTGAGACTTTTCAAAATTCATCCGTATGCCTCAACCCAAAATCCTTGCCTTTGCCGGGAGCACCCGCACCGGCTCTTTTAACAAGCATCTGGCTGTCCAAGCCGCCGAAGCAGCGCGCGAAGTGGGCGCCGAAGTCACCTTTGTCGATCTGCGCGATCTCAAAATTCCGCTCTTCGATCAAGATGACGAAGCCGCATCCGGCCTCCCCGATGGCGGGAAGACGTTCAAGTCGATGCTCTTGCAGAGCGACGGCTTCCTCATCGCTTCTCCCGAGTATAATAGTTCCATTACGGGCGTCTTAAAGAACGCGATCGACTGGGCGTCGCGATCGGAGACGGATGCAGAGCCATCGCTCGCCGCCTTCCGAGGCAAGGCGGCCGCGCTCTTCTCGGCCTCTCCGGGCGCTCTCGGCGGCCTGCGCGGCCTCGTGCATCTCCGTTCCATCCTCGGCAACATCGGCGTCCTCACACTTCCGGATCAAGTCTGTATATCGACCGCTCACGAGGCATTCGACTCCGCAGGGAAGCTGAAGGATGAGCGCAAAGCCAAGCAAGTCTCCGCGCTTGCGGCCAGCCTGGTTGCCATTCTGACGAAATTGAAACGCTGAAGCGACGCCGGTCGAATCACTCCGTCTGCGCGCCCGCAGCTTTAAGCGCCTCTCGCACCGCCTCGAATGTCCGCGTGAGCAGGTCGCGGTTTGGCTTGTTGTTGAAATCTACATCGACGTGGGCATAGAGATCCTTCGCTGGAATCCGCGCGCCGCATCCATAACTGCTCCAGTAGGGATGGCGTAAAATATTCGGTGTCTGTCCGGAAGGATTCTTAAAGATCGGTTCGACACTCAACCCGGCGGCCCGTCCCGCCCATTGCTCCTCGCCGTGTTCCTTCGGTGTAAAGATGCAAACCTCTACCGTAAAGCCATCCACCTTCGGACCGGTCTCTTTGGCAGGCTTTTCAGTCCAATCGCCGTTCATAAACGATCCGTACACGAGCCATTCGCGCGTGCGGTAGGAGAGACGGATTTTCCCCCGCCCGTCGTCCGCAAGCGCCACATCGGGATGCGCGCGCAAAATCGCCGATTCCGCAAGACTCTTACG
>JBBSFI010000103.1:0-7695 GCA_038238905.1 Chthoniobacterales bacterium
GCCGCCAACCCTCCGGTGCGGTCGGCAAGACCACACGCGCGGAGCGTTCGCGCAACGCCATCGAATCCCGCGCCGGTGCGGATCGGCAAATTGGACACCCATACTGTTTCTATTGCCGCTGCGACTGGACCGGCTCAGGAAACGACAAGCCAGACGGCGAGTTTTATCGTGTCGCGCACGGGAGATTTGAGCGCCGACCTGGCGGTGAGTTTCAGTGTGGAGACGGGGGCGGGGCAGGCAGATCCGAGCCGATATACACTGTCGCCCGCTTCGCAGATCACGATTCCGGCGGGATTATCGAGCGCAACGCTTACCGTCATACCCGGCTTTGACGCCTCGATCACCGGAGACCAGAGCATCACGGTGGATCTGGCGACGGATCCGAGCTACGCGATTTCAAATCCCGGGAACGCAGCCGTTATGTTGCTGGACAGCCCAATCAACCGATGGAAGATCGCGCAGTTTGGCAGTGTGCCGGCAGCGCAAGGAACCGGGGCGGACGACGATGCCGATCCTGCGGGCGATGGCATCACGAACCTTACGAAATATGCGCTGGGGCTTCCGGCGCTCCTTCCGGCTTCGGGGCCAGTGGCGACGGTGCAGATTCAAAGGGTGAGTGGGAGCAAGCATCTGGTCATGTCGATCGTGAGGCCCAGCCCGCCGCCACCCGATGTCGCATACAATTTTGAGGAAACTACCGCACTCTCCTCTGGACTGTGGCTGCCCGGCGTAGTCAGTCCCGGGTATCCCACTGATAACGGAAATGGGACCGAGACCGTGGTGGCGCAGGATCCGCAGCCGGCTGAGACGGAGATCCAGAGCGCCATGCGATTGCGCGTCAGCCGGACGGCGTCGGCGGTAAAGCGGGGAATCTGCGCGACGAAGGCATGGGACCATTCGTCGGGGGTTTATCTCACATTCGGCACACCGGGAAAGGTGAACACCACATTTAGAAGCCGGCACGTGGCAACAGCCAACGCGAGCAACATTAGCGTCCTCTTCGGCGATTGCGCGGCCGAAGATCTGGGCCTGACTGCGGTTACAATAAAGGCTTCCATAGAGACTCTTTCCGGGACGATTACCCCCCTGACCTTTGCGGGGTCTCCCAGCGTCACGATTCAGCCCGGCAAATACGCTTCGACGGACGCTCTGACAAATAGCCTGGCAGCCGGGACGGCCTTCTACGTCCGGGTGAATTTGAATATGGCGCATGGGAGTTATATTAGTTCGTACCCGATGGAAGACACGGGCGAGGGATATGCAGGGGGCGATGCGACGGCGGGTGGAGCAATAGAATCGGGCTTCACTGGCTTTACTTACGCGCCATTTGCCATATATGGCGATGTCGCAGAATCGACCCCGATCATTGGGCTTATCGGAGACAGCATCATGGAGGGCTATCAAAGCGGAGACGGGGATGGAACGAATTTTTTGAACAGCTTCGGGCAGGTTGCGCTGGGGCCGAACTATGGGGCAAGCTTCTCGCATATACAGCTTGCCCAGGTGGGAGAACCGGCCTCGGCGCTCGCGGCGTTGTACCCTGCCCTTTCGCTGCGCACTCCGCTTTTGAAGGGCTGCAACTACGCGATCGATAACTATGGGATAAACGACATCCATAATAACACGAATGCAACGCTCGGGACGCTTCAGGCAAGTGTCATCGGCGGATGGCAAAACCTGTGGCTGCTCTACGGGATCAAGACCTACCATTGCACGCTCACGCCGCTGACGGCGGACAGCGCCGACGCAGGGTTTTGGTTTTCTGCAAACGAGACGATTTTGAGCGCGGCGACGGAAGCCATCCGCACGGGGTTCAACGACTGGCTGCGAGACGGAGCGCCGCTTGATCCGAGGACATTGAACGCGCTGTCGGTTGGAACAGCGGGTGGATCAGGATGTGTGAGATTTGGGCAGAGTGGACATCCGGCGTTTGGGTTCTTTGACACGGCGGATCAGGCTGAGACGGGCCGGAACAGTGGGATCTGGAAGGATGGATATACGCAGGATGGGATTCATCCTTCCGGGCATGTGTCGAACAACGCGATGGCGACGGCGATCAACACGGCGGTGTTTCAGTGAGATCGGGCGGAGGGGGGAGCCGGTTTCGCCCGGAGAATGGGTGAGGTTTTGGAGTCCGTGGGGTCGGGTGTTGCTCGTATCCGGGCGGGGACTGGTTTCACGCGGAGGCGCCAGCCTGAGGCTGGTTGCAACTGAGGGCGGGGAGAGGGGACGGATGGGGTATGAGGGAGCGTCCGGATCGATGACGCCCCTTCAGGGCTGGCCGCTCTTTTTTCTTTTCCCAGGGCGATTGCCCTGGGTAAGGAATTTCTCGCCGTTGGCGCTTCGAGGCTTCGAGGGGCGTGAGCAAACAGCAGTTTAACGGCTCGCAGGGCCAAGGAGCTTCGTCTGCTGGCGCTATGGGGGCGAGAAACTCGCACGCGCGGTTTGCGAGGGGCGCGGGCGGGAATCTTGGCGACTTGTGTTGCGAGCGGGCGGGGCGGAGGGGGCCAGGCTAGGCGAGGACTTTTTCGACTACGTTTCCTTTTACGTCGGTGAGGCGGTAGTCGCGGCCTTGGAAGCGGTAGGTTAGTTTGGTGTGATCGATGCCCATGAGGCGGAGCATGGTGGCGTGTATATCGTGAACATCAACGACGTCTTCGACGGCTGCGTAGCCGAAATCGTCGGTGGCGCCATGTGTGATGCCGCCCTTGATGCCGCCGCCGGCCATCCAGATGGAGAAGCCTTTGATGTGATGGTCCCGCCCTGTGCCGCCTTGTGACATGGGGGTGCGCCCGAATTCGCCACCCCAGATCACGAGGGTGTCCTTGAGCATATCGCGCTCCTTGAGATCTGTAATGAGGGCGGCGCTGGCGCGGTCCACTTCGTCGGCCTTGTACTTGATGTCCGTCTTCAGATTGCCGTGATGGTCCCAGTCTTTGTGATATAGCTGGATAAAGCGGACGCCGCGCTCGGCGAGCCGGCGCGCGAGAAGGCAATTGGAGGCGAATGATCCGTCACCAGGTTTGCAACCGTAAAGGTCGCGGATATTCGCGGGCTCCTTGGACGTGTCCATGAGCTCGGGAACGCTGGCTTGCATGAGGAAAGCCATCTCGTACTGGGCAACGCGGGTGGCGATCTCCGGATCATCAACGAGTGAATCGAACTGGGTATTGAGATCGTTGACCGTCTCGACCACATCGGATTGCGCCTCCCTGTTCACACCCGGAGGATTGGATAGATAGAGAACGGGATCGCCCTTGCCCAGGAGGTGGACTCCCTGAAAGCGACTCGGGAGAAAACCGCTATGCCATTGGCGGGCGGCTATCGGCTGATTCTGGCCGCCCCGTCCTTTGCTGGTAAGAACAACGAAGCCCGGCAAATCGGCGGACTCGGAGCCGATCCCGTACGTGAGCCAGGAACCCATCGCCGGTCTGCCTGGGATGGTGGCTCCGGTGTTCATGAAACAGTGGGCGGGATCGTGATTGATGGCTTCGGTAGTCATCGATCGGACGATGCAGATATCGTCCGCGATGGAGCCGATTTGCGGAAACAATTCGCAGATCTCAGCGCCGGATTTGCCGAATTTCTTAAAATCGTACTGCGGCCCAAAACAGTTGAGGGCGTTGCCTTGCAACTGGGCAAGCTGCTGTCCTTTGGTCAAGGACTCGGGCATGGGCTTCCCATTCATTTCGCGGAGCTTCGGCTTGTAGTCGAAGGTCTCGAGATGGGACGGACCGCCGGCCATACATAGATAGATGATGCGCTTGGCTCTGGGAGCGAAGTGGAGCGGGTGGACGACTCCCTGCCACTTCTGGCCCGAGGCGGCTTCGAGCAGGCGCGGATTCAAGAGCGAGGCAAAGGCGAGGCCACCCAGGCCGCGCGAGGCGCGCCCTAGAAATGAGCGGCGGGTAAGCTGCTGCTGGCGGAATTGAGCGAAGTCATTCATAAGCGGGTGACGGTCTCGTGCAGATTGAGTATGGCGCGAGCTACATTTGTCCACGCGGAAAGCTCGGGAGCTGCGGCGTCCTTGGGAGGAGCAGAATTGCCGACATGGATCAACTCTTCGGCCGCTTTGGGGTCGGCGGTATAACGGGTAAGATTCTTGTCCAACAAAGCGCGCGCGGTGATCAATTCCGTCCCGGAAGGGGCGCGGCCCGTAGCCTGGCGCCAGGCGAAGGTGAGGCGCTCCGTCGGATCTTTGCCGCCTTCCCGCAAGATTCGCCCAGCGAAAGCGCGGGCGGCTTCCACATAGGTCGGGTCATTTAACAAGGCGAGCGCCTGCTGCGGTATGTTGGAGCGCATGCGGTCGGCGGTGCATTCCTCGCGGCTCGGAGCATCGAAGGCCAGGAGGCTCGGCTGTAAGTAGGAGCGCTGCCACCAGGTATAGATTCCGCGCCGCCATTGGTTGTCGTCCTTATCCGCGACCCATTCCCGCTCTGGGAAATTCAAATTCTCCCAGTAGCCTGCGGGCTGGTAAGGCTTGACACTGGGGCCGCCGATCTTGGCGACCAAAAGGCCTGCGATGGAGAGCGCGTTGTCACGCACGATCTCGGCATCCAGCCGGAAGCGGCTTTGGCGGGCGAGGAGCCGGTTCATCGGATCGTCTCTCTGGAGATTCTTTGGTGCAGAGGAACTCTCGCGATACGCGCCGCTGGTCGCCATCAACCGGATGATATGTTTGATGTCCCATCCATTATCCATGAAGTCGCATGCCAACCAATCGAGCAACGGCTGCATGGCAGGCGTCTCGCCTTGAGACCCCATGTCTTCCAGTGTCTTCGATAAGCCGACGCCGTAGTACATTTTCCAAAGTCTGTTAACAAAGACGCGAGCCGTGAGCGGATTTTCGCGCGAGACGAACCAGCGCCCGAGATCGAGCCGGGTAAGCCTGCGTCCGTCCTCGACTTTGGGTTGCGGCAGGAAGTGCGGCACAGCCGGCTGCACAATCTCGCCCGTTTCGTTCTGCCAATTTCCGCGCGGCAAAATGCGGACGGTGCGCAGCCGATCGGTGTGCTGCGAGATCAGACAGCGGGGAAGCGTCTTATCGAATGCGTCGCGCTCGCGCGTGACATCGACGAGTTGTTTGCGAGCTTGAGCGAGTTCCGGGGCGATGGAAATATAGTATTCGCCCACCTTTGTCTTCTGCTCAGGCGAACGCTGCGCGGCGGGCGTCTTCAGAAGCGCGAGAATATCCGCCGGCACGAACGATTTCGGGGCTTCGACGGGGGCCTGGGATGTGGTGGCGGAGAGCTTTAATTTCCCGAGCGTGTGATTGTCACCGTAATTCTGGATCAGGATCGCGGTGAGCGGACCTTTGTCTGCGAGAGGCTTTTCGAGAGCGAAATAGGCGGAGGAAGCTTTGCCCGCATTTCCCATAATGGCCCATCCGTTGTCGCTTCGATCGGCGATGCCGTCGATGGCCTTGCTCGCGGGATAGCCAGGCTGCTCGAAGGAGGCGCTGGCCATCCGGATTGCGACCGGCTTGCCATCCTGCTCGAGTTGAAACTCGCTCAAGACGAAATTGCCATTAAAGGCCCGTCCCGGCCCTTTCAATGGGAGCGAGTCGCTCGGAAGCGCGTCGAGCCGGATCGCCGTGGCGCCCGGCGGCGCATTGACGGTAATCCGATACGTATCGACGACCGGCGATCCCACGACTTCCACTTTGATTGTCGCATCGGGCCGGATGACGAGCAGGGAACCTTTGTCTCCGGCAGCTTTGACTGGGAGCAGATCGATCCATGCGGCCTCGACGCCGCTCTCGGAGGAGCGCCGCTCCCACGCTTCCTGCGCTGCGGCGACGCCTGGAGCGTCTGGCTTGAGCGAGGACTGAGCGACTGCCACACGGGCGTCGAAGGCCTTTAGCTTTTCGGCGCCATCCCCGATCGCGACCAGCGTGCCGGGGCCGCGTCCGCCTATGGCGCTTTCATCGATATCGGCAAAGAACGCGCCGAGGGAATAGAAATCGCGCTGGGTGATCGGATCGTACTTATGATCGTGGCATTCGGCGCACATGATTGTTTGCCCGAGCCACGTCGTGCCGACGGTCTTGACCCGGTCGGTCACGGTCTTCGCCTCGTACTCCTTCGCCTGCGCGCCCCCCTCCTCCGTCGTCATGTTCAAACGGTTGAACGTGGATGCCACCTTCTGATCCATGGTCGCATTGGGGAGGAGATCGCCGGCGAGTTGCTCGATGGTGAACCGATCGAAGGGAATGTTTTCGTTGAAGGCGCGGATGACCCAATCGCGATACGGCCAGACATTGCGCGCATTATCCGAATGGTAGCCAATCGAGTCGGCATAGCGGACAAGATCGAGCCAATAGATTGCCAACCGCTCGCCGAACGCCGGGGACGCGAGGAGTGCATCGACGAGTTTCTCGCAAGCGTCTGGAGACGCGTCGTTGACGAAGCGATCGACTTCCGCAGGCGTGGGCGGAAGACCGAGCAAGTCCAGGTGAAGTCGGCGGCAGAGAGTGGCTCGATCGGCTTCCGGAGCATGGGCAATCCCATTTTCGTTTAGCCGGGCCAGCACAAAGCGATCGATCGGATTCTTCACAAAAGCCGGGTCCACGACTGCGGGCGGATCGGATTTCACGGGGGCGATGTACGCCCAATGCGGCTCGTACACGGCTCCCTGCTCGATCCACCGGTCGAGTATAGCGATCTGGCGCTCGGTCAGCTTCCGCTCGCTCTTCGGAGGCGGCATGATGTCGTCGGGATCGCTCGAATGGATGCGATCGTGCGCGTCGCTGTCCACGAGGCTGCCCGGCACGATGGCGCGGATTCCGTCCTTATCGGGAGCGGAGGCGCCGTCTGCATTGTCGAGGCGCAGACCGGCCTTGCGGGCATTCTTATCGAACCCGTGGCATTTGAAGCAGTTCTCCGCGAGAACGGGCCGGACGTCGCGATTGTACTCGATGCGATCGGGGGCCACCGCTGCATGGCTGCAGGCGGAAGCTGCGACGAGAGCGGAGAAGATGGGTGCGAGGGGGCGCTTCACCCGACAACATACGACGTTTTGAGCGTGCCTTCAACTTTGGCGTATGAGAATGCGACGTGGGCTGCGCTGGCCCGGACTGGAAAATCTGCCGATGTGGGACGAGGTCATTGCAGATACAAGCTGGAAGTCACGGGCGGTGGAAGCCAGAAGCGGATCTGGGACGGCACTTTGAGAGCGGAAGTGGCTTCAAGAGTTCGAGCCGAGACAAATTGCGGCGCGCGTTTGTCACCAAGATCCGCTTGCATGGAATCCGCAGCACCCCTAACCGGTTTCGGCGGCTTTTTGGCGATGCCGCTCCCGCGCTTCTTCTCTCCCCCTATGATTATGACGCGTTCAAGACCGACATTCAGCGGTCGTGCCGTACGGCATTTTGCAGTTTGCATCGGCTTTCTCTGTTGCCGGGACGGCTTCGGCCAGGTTGCAACACAGGGGGGTGCGATGCAAAGCTTGCGTGTCCTCCAGTCGGCAAAGTTTAGCCTTGTAGTTGCCTTAAAAAAACGGACACAGAATCGGCGGTTGGTTTGTTAGGTTTGGTTAACTGCTGCAGGTTTGGAGCGCTGTCTCCAAGACGACTTTGGATTTTTCGCTTTGGGCTCGATCCGGTGTGAGGGATTGGCAGGCGGCCCTTTGGCTGCTCTGCCCACCGTATTCGAGGCGCGGCGGGCGCTCAGGTTGCGTCCCCGCAGAGCCTTGTCC
>JBBSFI010000104.1:0-7675 GCA_038238905.1 Chthoniobacterales bacterium
CATTGATGGCGCCTTCCTGAGAATACGCCCATGCTCTTCATGCGCCTGGCGGTCCGCCAAAATACGTAAGCCTCGCAATCGGTGGCGTGAGGCGACAATCCATTTTGCCGCAAGAAGCAAAACAAGGTGCGGGTTTCCCCAGAAAAACGACGAGCATTCAGAATGGCGAGCGCGCCTGAGCCTTCCGGCGTCAAAACAACCCCACGCTTCGTAAGCGTGCAACACGAGAGCGGTAGTTTTGTTGGCCCGAACTTGCTGTGAAGCGCTTATCTCAGCGGTTACGCCGAACTTCGCAAGGATCGGTTGTTACTCGCGACGTCCGCGAGATTCGTCAGATTTTCGCATTTGGAGCGGTCTTTGGTCATGCAGTTAGGCGTCCGGCTTTCCTTCGATATCCCTGACCCAGGACGGACCGCTTGAATGCGAACGCGTCCGTTCTGGTGGCACAGTTTAGGACCCCCGCATGTTCAATACCCAGCGCCGCTTAGCTTCCAGAAAAATTTCGCCGACGGTGAAGCCTTTCTCGGAAGCCGCGATTTGAACGCTATTTCCGCAATTTCGCGGGGTCGAACGATCGTTACCTTTCCGGGTTTCAATTCGGCTTGGAAGAGGAGCGTGAGAGTCTGCCGCGCGGTGCGGTCATAGACCGCCCGAAGACAGACTTTGCCAAGCGCTACGCCCACCTCCTCGAGGACCTCACGGCGCAACGCATGCAGCAGCATCTCATGAGTCCGCACCTTTCCGCCGGGCAGAGTCCATAGCTGGTTGCTGCGCGCGTGCCGGACCATCAGCACGTCCCCACGCTCGTTCTGTACCCACGCCATCACGGAAAGCTGCCTTCCAGCTTTCGGAGGAATTGGCGGCCCACATGGAGCGGGGACTCTCTGGATCCCTTTTTTCTGGGTATTTTCCATCGGAAGACGTCCGACACGGTATTCCCGCAGGAGCGCGCGACTTCGCATTTATTCGAAGAAAAATGTCACACGATTGTAACATTGTCCAATCTCAGATTGCGGTATTAAGGCCGCCACCCAATTTTTTTTCGTGTCGCTCAAAGCCCTCCCTTCCGTTACGATCGCCCGCCTCCTTGGAGGACTGTTTTCGTTCATCACACGCCCGATTCGCGCACAGGATTCGGAAATCCTGCTCGAGTTGCTGCAAAAGAAAGGCATTGTTTCAGACCGGGACGCAGCAGAAGTGCGATCTGAAATGGCAAAAAAGCGTGAGGAGCGGCAGGATCCAGTTTCGTCTGCTTCGAAACTAAAGCTTTCGGACTCAATCACTGAGGCAAAAATCTATGGTGAAGTTCGGCTGCGATACTTTGTGAACGAAGCGGAGGCTGCTGGAATCGATGCGGGTGATCACGGTCAACGCGAGCGTTTGAGGTATCGTTTTCGGCTCGGCTCGGATATTAAGCTTACAGACGGATGGGGCTTGGGTTTCATGCTTGAGACAAACAATTCGGCAAGGTCTGCCAATGTGACGCTGGGTGAAAATCCTGTCTTCGCGAAGGCAACGACGCTCAGGGACACATCCTTCGTAAGGGGAATATCGACAACGAACGGCAAAGTGCTCACCGGTATAAACCCCGCGACGGGTAAGCCGGTGACCGGCGTGGCGTTATCCAGTCTATCCGTTAATAAAGGGGCAGTTGTTACCAACACGAACTACGGCGACTCCATCTTTTTGGGCCGCGTTTACCTGAAATACCAGCCGACCGAGTGGCTTTCACTCAATGGCGGCAAAATTGCGAACCCTTTTGTGAGTTCGAGGATGGTCTGGGATCCGGACATCAATCCGGAAGGCTTCTCGGAGCAGTTCAGATGGAAACTGGGAGAACACGCGGTTCCGGCTGCCGTCGTCGAACGCGATGGAAAGCAGACAACGGCCCCATTCCGGGCCGATCTTTCGTTGGAGTTGTTCGCCAACTTCGGTCAATTCATCTACGAAGATGTTGGCTTTGAGAACTCCTTCAACTCCAGCAATAGTCCATTCTCTTCCACTCCAAATGCGACAGATCGATGGATGCTCGGCTGGCAGGTGGGGGCAAAAGTGAATCTGACTCCAACGACTTATCTCCAGGTGGCGCCTGCCTTCTATAACTATACTGGAGGCGGGCATGCCTCTGCCGGGCCGTTCAACGGAGACAGTCCCTTGGTGTACCTGGACAAATATGCCAATGCGAAGCTCATCACCTTCAATCAAACGGGAGTAAACAATCTCTCCTTTGTCGAGATACCGGCGGAGTTTGCTTTCACCGTAAGCAAGATCCCCGCCGCGATTTTCGGCGATTTCGCTTATAATTTCGATGGCGATGAGCGCGCAAGAAATGCCGGTCACCCCAACAAGAGTGGCAACATTGCATACCAGGCAGGCGCCCGGATCGGCAACGCCGCGAAGGCGGGCGACTGGGAATTGCGCGGCTGGTGGCAGCACAGCGAAGCATACTCCGTGGATCAAAACCTGGTCGATGACGACATCTTCGACGGACGATTGAATTTCCAAGGATTCTACCTCCAAGGAAGCTACCAACTTACCAATGCGGTTTCATTCATCGTGCAATACTCACACGGCAGCCGGATTGACAATGATCTTGGAACGCCAGGATTTGGTGCGTTGGGGACGGCGCCTGGGTTTCCCCTTCAAAACGTAAATTTACTGTACGTGGATTTGAACATGAAATTCTGAACGATCCCGTCGGATCGTGTTCAAGCGGAAGGCTGCGGACGCTGGTGGAGGCTAGAAGGAAGCGAGTTTTCATGACGTGCCGGCACGGGATCGTCATCCCGAGGGCAATCACGCGCGGCACGCTCTCTTCGCGAAGGCTTCTCGGCGCGCAGCGAAAACGGCGAAACGCAAATTTGCCCGCGCACTCCGGGACACCCGCCGCATCGTCGGCTCGCGATACATGTATACATCATGAAAGAGCTCATCCAGCTTCGTCCTCGCATGGCGTGCCTCGGGACGCGAGTGCTCCACTCTGTGAACGGTTCATTCCTGCTTCCGCTGGTCCTCACCTCCCTCGTCAGTGCAAGTCGCCTGCACGCCAGTGATCCGCGGATTCTGGCGGTTCAGAACGCGTTAAGGAGTCACGAGTTTCTCTTTGAGGAGCCGACCGGTAATCTTGACGACGCGACGCGCGCCGCCTTGCGTCGCTTTCAAATTCGTTACGATTTGCAAGGGACCGGCGAAATCGATGAAGCCACGATTGAAGTGCTGCACATTCGCGCAGAGGGCGGACTGTCAGCAGCTCAGTCACAGCGATCGCGATCGATCATCCCTGGGATTCCGGAGGATCTTGTGCGCCAGGATCGCGAATTAGGCGGGAAATCGGAGGCTGGTCTGGTGGTAAAGCCTGCCCGAGCCGTGCAGCAGCTCGCGCCGGAGCCCCTGTCCACTGCGCGTAGCGGATCGCCTGCATACGCGCCGGTCACTTTTGCGGATCAGCAGTTTAGCAATACTCCTCCCAGCCCGGAGCCGGAGAAACGCGCGCAGATCCCCATCCATCAAATGGCAACCGCCCCAGTTGCCGCCGTGGACGAAGCTCCGAGTTATAATGTGAAGCGGCAGTTTTGGCAGGCCTCATGGAGTGAACAGGCCGCGCCGTGCGAGGAGATCGCAGTCACACGTCCCGTGGCAACGGTTGCTGCCTACGCGGACCGTTCGATGGATCCAGACGAGAGAGCTTCCGTGGTGGAGAGAAGAATTGCGGTGGCGCCTCGATCTGCTGACCCCGATTACACCTCTCGTCGGCAGCAAGATCCCGGGTCGCGGTTCCGGCGCGGGGGATTTTTCCACCGCTTGTTTCATCGAGAATAGGGGAAGATTTTTAGCCTCCGTCTCAGTCCGCTTCCAAGGAACGATTGTGGTGAAAAGCGATAGTTTTTCAGTCCAGAGGACCGACCCTTTTCGTACTCAGCAGCAAGCGTGATAACGTTCGCAGCCAGGCTGCCACAATGGATGCGTCAATCGACTTCTGGCTGAGGCGGCTCAGTTGTTTTGCCCGTTGCAACGTCCTTTCGGGCAAGCGAAAAGCATTCATCTGTTTGCGCCTGCCAAGCCGTTGCCAGCTCGCGAACTTTGTCCAGCATTGCATTTGCGAGGTTGTTCGATTCGGAGCGATCGGTCCTCAAATCGTAGAGCTCCCACGGGCTTTCTTTGCCCCCGGCTACGATCTTCCAGCTTCCGGCACGAAAGGCGCGATTTCCCTCATGCAGCCACCAAAGGGTTTCATGCAAGCGCGCCCCGTCTTTTAAAAACAGAGGAGCCAGGCTCTTGCCTGGCGGTGTTGGCGCGGGCGGGCCCTTACATCCCTCGGAAGTGCTGCCACCAGCCACGTCAAGGATCGTAGGAACAAGGTCTATGATATGGCCCGGCGTGTCGCGCAGCTCTCCCCGAGCCGCTATGCCGCTGGGCCAGCGGACGATGAGCGGTGTGGATATGCCACCTTCGTGGACCCATGTCTTGTGCCGTCGGAATGGGGTATTGGCCATGCTCGACCAGCCCGGGCCGATGTTCAGGAACGTCGCCCCCGTCCCACATTCCGCGGCCGGATCGTGGCCATCGCCTCGCACCATCATTTCAGCGCTCGCGCCGTTATCCGAGAGGAAAAAGACCAGCGTGTTATTCTCAGAGCCCATGGCCCGGATCTGCGTGAGCACGCGTCCGATCTCCCGATCCATCCGATCTACCATCGCGGCATGGACCGCCATTTTCGCTGCCTGAAACTCACGCTGCTCCGCGTTCAATTCTTCCCATGGAACCGGGCGGTTCACTTCGTTCGGCCCGATCTTTTTGAGAAGATCTGGAAATACATAGGGCGGCCCGAGTCCGCGTTCGATCTGTGAGAGAGCGCTGCCGCCAATTCCCATTGCCTGCATCCTGGCCCAGCGCCCGTCGCGCATTGCATCCCAGCCGTTCAGATATTTACCTTTGTAGCGGGCGATATCCTCTGGTGGTGCTTGCAAAGGAAAATGCGGCGAGGTGAAGGCGAGATATTCAAAGAAGGGCCGTCCTGCGAATTTCTCTTCGTGTTCTTTGAGACACTTGATTGCGTGATCGGCGATCGCCGTGGTTGCGTAGTAGCCACTGCCCGGTGCAACGGGCGGGAGCGGCGCGTCATCTTCGGTGTGATTGTGCGGCGTGAAGTAGCGGTCGTGGTCGTTCAGGCTGTAGGAATGGTCGAACCCATTCTCCATGGGCTTTCCGTCCACGTGCCATTTGCCGGAATGGTACGTGCGGTAACCGAGCGGCTTGAGCATCTCTGGCAGCAGGCGCGCCCATGGGGGACGGATCCCTTGCACCCCGCTTTTGATTCCAGGCACAGTGTCCCGCCGGACCGCCTGCGCATAATAGCCGGTGAGAATGGCAGCGCGCGAAGGCCAGCAGCGGGCGGTATTGTAGAATTGCGTGAAGCGGAGTCCATCCTTCGCCAGAGCGTCGAGATTGGGAGTCGCGATCTCGCTGCCGTAACACCCGGCGTCCGAGTAACCCATGTCGTCCGCGACAATAAGCAGAACATTCGGCCTGGCGCGGTCAGCGGCTGCGGCGGAGCCGGCTAATCCGGCTAATCCGGCAGCGAGCAGGAGGAGCAGACCGGAAGATACGAGCCGGATTCGGCAGGTTTGCATGAGCAACATCATTCGAAAACGGAACGCACTTGGCAAGAGCGCGATCGATCATCGATCGCCACGTTCCGTATCGTGCAAATTCGCTGCGAACATCATCGATCGAGTCGCGCGCCTCATTCCGTCCGAACGCTCGATTACACTCAATTTGCGTGCGAAGAATTGGAGCCAAGTCAGCCAAACCTTCCCCTTCCTCTCGCCGGCCCGCGCCGTCAAAAGCCATGCCCATCATGAATCTCGCCAAAGCAAACCGCTGCCTCGGCGCGCTTACCGCGTGCTTTTTGCTTCTCGCGGGCGTCGCTGCCGATGCCAGGCAGAAGCGACTCTATATCGCCAATGACGACCACACCGACTACATGTGGACGGCGGACGCCGAGACTTACTCCGATGTCTTTCTGGATCAGCTCGATTTCTATCTCGCCCTGGCCGACTCGACGGAACAAAACCCGCCGCCTTACCAGAGCCGCTTCAATGCCGACGGGAGTTTCTGGCTCTGGACCTACGAGCGCCGCAAGAGCGCGCGGGATTTCCAACGCCTGATTGGGCGGATCAAAGACGGACACGTCAGCGCGCCCATGACTGCCCTCGTCTCTTGCTACGGAGCGCAGCCGGCGGAGGCGACATTGCGAGGGATGTACTACGCGGGGCGCCTGGAGAGGAAGTATGGCCTGCGCTTCTCGATGGCCATCGCCATGGAGAATCAGACGCTGCCGCTTGGCCTGTCGTCGCTCTGGGCGGGCGCTGGCGCCCGGTATAGCTGGCGCGGCGTCTGCGGCTGCGCGAGCAAGCTGCCGAAATCAGCTCTCGCGGAGCGGCCGCACGAAATCTATTGGTACACGGGACTCGATGGGCGGCGAGTCCTCATGAAGTGGTATTCCGTTCACGGGAATGTCGGGACATACCTGGAGGCGGCAGACCCGTATCGCGGAATCGAATACTTCGACAGCGATCCCGGCTTTCTCAGCCGTTACCGGGATACGGATGGCGATCCCTATCTGGTGGGAGGGTTGTTTGGTCTGGGCGGTGATTCGCTTGCGCAAAAGACCGGCGTGCCTGCGAACCGCGGCGTTACAGCCGAGCCGGGGGTGAAGGCGGCGCCTGGCTGGCCTGCCACGGAGCACTTTCACGATATCGCCCGGAAGGAAAGTAACGCGCAGCGGCAGATCATCGCCTCGAACGAAGAGGACTTTTTCGAAGACTTCGAAAAAACGCACGGAGCGGCGCTTCCGTCGGAAAATGTGACCCACGGAAACGAGTGGGATCTTTACTCGGCATCCATGGCCGAGACCTCGGCCCGAGTGAAGCGTTCAGTCGAGAAGCTGCGCGCCGCGGAACTCCTGGCCGCATGGGTCAGCTTGCAGCGGCCCGCGTTCCTGCGCGGCCGAGAGAAGGACCGCGATGAAGACGGTCTTGAACACACCCTCGTCGCGCGCGTTTGGAACCAGGCGGACACCGCCAGCCGGGTCCGACTTTCCACCCCGATTCAGATCTCCAGCGCCCAACGTGTCACCCATCTCGAGACCACATTGGAGGCGCTGGCCATCGCCGATGGGACGCTGGAGGTAACCATTCCTGCCCGGCAGATGGATAGTTTCGCCCTGCAATTGAAACCATCCGCGCCCTGAATGCACCGCTCCTCGGTAATACGGCGCCAGACTCGTCACACCTCACCGCAATCGCGGAGCGATGACCCGATGGTTGCCGGGGGTTTCAACCCCCCGGGACACGCCATTAACGAGATCGCCCATCTCACTTGGCAAGCCGGAGTCCCCGAAGGCTGCGAAGGCTGCCGGAACCCACCAGACCAAGCCATCGTCGCGGAGCCGACGTTTGCCGCGCATTGCGACAGGCGGACCTTCAAGTCCTCCCTGTTTGTTCTTTGAAATCCTAACGAAATCCGCCTCCAGCTTTGCCCATCCCAGGTCCGGCGGGCGCCATTGGACTATTCCGGCGGCACGCTCACGGATTGGGGCGCGCACCATCACGACATTGCGCTTTGGGGCGCGGACTGCGAGCGCAGCGGGCCGGTGAGCATCGAAGGGCGGCGG
>JBBSFI010000105.1:0-6608 GCA_038238905.1 Chthoniobacterales bacterium
AAAATGCTTTTTTTGAAACTTTTTTCGCAGCCGACTCTTCCAAGGAGTCCCCCACTCTTTCGAGCGGGCGGCGACGTTAGCGCAGCGGAAAGGGGCGTCAAGCGGTGATCCACAGATTTTTCGGGGATGAATGCTGGGAAGGGGTGCGGTGATCCTAGTCCACGCTGGCGCGTGGCGCCCTCAATGTGGAATCGGCGGCGGCGATGGGACGATCGGACCGGATGGGGACGTGGTCGGCACATCGCCGCTGCTCGCATTGGAGTCGAGGATTCCGCTGCGACCAACCAACTGTGCGGCGATGACTGTCTGGATTACGCTGGTGATGTTATCTAACGTCGCTCCCGCTGCGCCAGAGCCGTCGCGTCCGCCGCTCGTGACGGTGACCAGCTTTGCCTGCGCAAGCGCCTGGGCAATGCACGGAACGATCTCCGGGAGCATTTCAATCTGTCGATAACGGAAATAGCTTTCTCCTCCTGCAGCGATCGCCTGATTCACCTTGCGGATACTTTCCGCGGTCGCCTCCGCCACCGTGGTAATGCGGATCGCATCGGCTTGCGCATGAGCCTGGGCGGCGATTCGCACACGCTCCGCGTCCGCCTGGGCCTGGGCGATATCGGTGGCCCGCAACTCGGACACCCGTTGTCCTGCGAGCGCATCCTGCTTTTTCGCCTCAGCCTCAGCGATCAGCGCCGCATTCGCGGATCGCGTCTGCTCGAGTTCGCGCTGCTTATCGGAGATCGCGCGCTCAGCCTCCAGTTGCGCCTCCTTTGAGCGCCTCGATTGCTGCGCGGCTACGATATCCGCGCTCGCCTGGGCCTCCGCGGCGGATTGGCGGCGCCGCGCATCGGCCACCTCCGATTGCACCACCTTGATGTTGAGCGAATTGAAGATGAGTCCGAGATCCGTCAACTCCCGCGAGCACGCCTTGCGAATAATGATCGCCAGCGGGTCGTCATCGTCCTCTGCAGCTTCGATGGCGTGCCCCGCGCTCGCGACGATTGCATGCGATTGCGCGGCGATCAGCGCGGCTGGCGAAGGGGCGGTTTTTGCCGAGAAAAGCTGATCGTGCGTGAGCAAGTTGACGGCGCGCCGCCCCGAACTCGATAGGAGATCGATGAGCGTGTTCATTTGCTCGTCTTCCGGCTTGGAGAAGAAGCGGTTCGCGGCGGTCTTGATGAGCACGTCGGAGTCCCCAACGGACACAATGGCGCTTGCCAGCACTCGGACCTTCACCGGGCGCGGAACGCCGACGTCATCGAGATCCGCCGTCTGGTCGGTGATATCGAGATCGACGTTGATCGCCTTGCTCGAAAGCGTCGTGCCAGACGTAAAGAGAGGGATTTCGTACGATTTGCCCGGCCCGCGATAGGTCTGTGTCCGCCCGCCCCACCAGCTCACCATCCGGATGGTTCCGGCTTCAACGTTGCGCAGGAAATTCGTGACGACGACCGGCAGGATCGCGACAAAGAAGAGGACGAGGGCCCCGATGATGATGTAGGTTGGCATATAGGTGAACGCTGTGGGTTTGTTTAAGTAGTTCGATCTGGCAGCAGCCGGGCCACAGTGCAGGAGTTCCGCTTCGGATCCACGGCCATAATCCAGAGTTTATCGCCGGTGCGAATAATGGCCGGGCCATCGCCAGGCTGTGTGTATGCCCGCGCAAGCATCTGAATCATCTGACCGTTGAGATGGACCCGCACGAGACCCCGTCCGGTCGAATCGAAATCGGTCGCCGCCTCCGCCTCGTCGAGAAGTGAATCTTCCAGCGAGCGGGAGGGGATGGATGCAAATCGAAAGAGCAACTTCCAGATGGGATTCACGATGCCGAACTCGAATAAAAGAGCGCTGGGGATGGCGATGGCGAGCAGCGGCAAACCGGTAAGATGCGGTTGAATGAGGAGACCGGCTGCGCCAAACCCGAGGAGAAGACTGAAGATGACACGCGGCGACAGCAGCACCGTGAGCGACTTCCAGTCCGCCCCGCGAGCCAGTTTGCCCATGGATGGGAGCTTGAGCTGCGCATGGTGGCCATGCGCTCCATGCCCGCCGATCGGATGAGCCGGACCGGCCCCGTGGCCTGCGCCATGACCGTGCGCGCCTCCCGCATTCCCGTGGTGAACTCCGAGGAGCGCCATCATGAGGAAACCGGCGAAGCCAAACCAAAAGCAGAACAGAAATAGCGGCATAGTGGCGCGATGGAAGGTGGAACGCCGAGATTTGCGTCAAGCGTGCCTGTCGCTTCGGGGAAAAGCAAGAGCGGCCTTGCGCTTCGCGGCGCGCCGCCGTAGAAGCGCCAAAGCAGGCATACACAAGTCTCTCGGTTAAAATGAAGATCATTCCTTTTCTGCAAAGTGCATTGCTTCCGGCTGCATTCTGCCTGGCGCTCTCCATCGATGGCTCCGCCGCGGTTAAAGAACAAACGGCAAACTTTCCGAGCCGCGTGGAAGCGGCGCTGAAACGCAAAGATCTCGACGGAGCGCTGCGCGCGCTTGACGCGTGGATTGAAAAGGAGCCGGAAAACCCAGCCGCGCTGCTCTGGCGCGGAAGGCTGCGGGCGGACCGCGGCGCGTATGACCGCGCGTTGGAGGATCTGAATGCCGCCATCCAATTGACGCCAAAGAACGCCGAGGCGCTCGCGGTGCGCGGCTACATTCACCAGAAGAAAATGGAATTCGACGCCGCTCTGGCGGATTTCGACGCCGCTCTGAGGCTCGATCCGCAGGAGGAGCTGGCTCTCTATTGCCGCGGCCTTCTGCATGGGGAGCGGGCAGACTTCGTGGCGTCGCTGGGCGATCTGGACGCCGTGCTGGAAATCAATGCGCGCAATTCCGCCGCACTGCAGGCGCGTGGACGGGTGCACTTGCTTCGGCAAGAGCTCGATGCGGCGCTCTCCGATTTCAACGAGTCGCTTTCGATCGACGCCAATGACGCCGCAAGCTTAATGGGGCGCGGCGAGACTTACTACGCGCAGGGCGAGTACGAGAAGAGCGCCGGCGATGAGACGTCGGCCATCAAGCTTTTGCCCAACGATGTGCGCCCGCGCATCCAGCGGGCCTTCGCCTGGGCCGCCATGAAGGACGACGACAAGGCGATGCAGGATTTCGATTCCGCGCTCAAGATCGAACCGGATAATGGCGCAGCGCATTTCGGACGCGCCGAACTGTTTCGCATGGGGAAGAAATGGAAAGAGTCGATCGCCGATTACACCGCCATCCTCGTCACCAATCCAGAGGAACCCCGGGCGCTCACCGGACGCGCGATTGCCCACTACGGAGCGGGCGAGATGGAGAAGGCCCTTGGCGATTACGCGACCCTCGCGGAACATCATCCGCAGGACGCGGAGGGCATCAACGATTGGGCGTGGCTGCTGGCCACTGGCACGACCGATTCACTGCGAGACGGCAAGAAGGCGGTCGAACTGGCTTGCCGCGCCTGCGATCTTACCGAATGGAAGAATGCCGGGTATTTGGACACCCTCGCCGCCGCTTACGCGGAAAAGGGAGATTTCGAGTCGGCGCTCAAGTGGGAGGAGGCAGCGATGGCCGCGGCTGAGACCGAGCCGGAAGATATGCGCAACGAGCTGCAAAGCCGCGTCGCGTTGTACAAGGAAAAGAAGCCGTACCGCGAAGAGCCGAAGTAGCGGCGGTCTTTAACCCCGGTTACTTGTTGAGTTCCGCGAGGATTTCGGGATCGCGAACGTCGGCCCATTCGCCCGCGAGCTCCAGCGCCTGCACGCGGCATCCTGACTGTGCGAGGGAGCGAATGGCGTCCGTCAGTTCGTATTCGCCCCGCGGCGATTTTGTGAGGCGCGCCGTGAAGTCGAAGATGCTCGGGCGGAAGGTGTACACCCCCGCGTTGTACCAGGGACTCGTCGGCTCGCCCGGCTGCGGCTTTTCGCGGAGGTCGATCAGCTCGAAGCGTTCGTTGACAAACACCGCGCCGCCTTTTGCGATTTCCCCCGGATTGTGTTTCACACTTACGAGCGCCTCGGCATCGCCCAAATCAGCAAGTCGGCGGTAATTTGCGGGATCGATCAAGATATCGCCGTAGGAGAGGATAAAGGGATCCGCCCCGGCAAAATTGCGGGCCAGATCGACGACCCGCCCGGTGCCGTCCTGCACCGCTTGCGTGGTGTACTCCATCTTTACTCCGAAGCTGGCGCCATCCCCGAAATGCTCTTTCACCACATCGGCCCGGTGTCCGACGACCACGAGCACGCTCGACACGCCGGCGTCGGCCAGACCCCGCACAATATGCTCGAGAATCGGCTTGCCCCGCACGGCGATCATCGGCTTCGGAAGTTCGGCGGTGAGTTCCCGCATCCGGGTCCCCTTCCCTGCCGCGAGGAGTACGGCCTTCTGTACAATGGATGCGCTCATTTTGGCAGTTCGTCGAGATAATCGGAGATGCGCGACACCGCTTGCTTAATCTGATCGAGGCTCGTCGCGTAGCAGCATCGGAGAAAACCTTCCCCGCTCGGTCCAAAGGCTGGGCCCGGCACGCACGCGACTTTTTTCTTCTCCAGCAGACCGAGCGAAAATTGGCGCGAGGTCTGACCGCTCTTCGTGATATTGGGAAAGGTATAGAACGCCCCCAGCGGCTTGAAACAATCGAGGCCGAGTTCGTTAAACGCCTGGACGATATACGTGCGACGCCGCTCGTATTCTTTCCGCATCGCCTCCACATCGCGCGCCCCGTTTTCGAGCGCTTCGATTGCCGCGTCCTGCGACATCGTATTCGCGCAGAGGATCGAGTATTGATGAATCTTCATCATTGCGTCGGTGAGCGGCGCCGGGGCGCACGCGTAGCCGATCCGCCATCCCGTCATGGCAAACGCCTTTGAGAAACCGTGCAGAAAGACGCAGCGCTCGCGCATCCCCGGCAGCGAAGCGATCGACACATGTTCCGCGCCGTCATAGCGTAGTTCGCTATAGATCTCGTCCGTGAGCACGATCAGATCGTGCTCGATGCAGAGTCGCGCGATTCGCTCCAGCTCTTCCCGCGTCTCCGTCGCCCCGGTCGGGTTGCACGGAAAGTTCAGCATGAGCACTTTCGAGCGTTTCGTGATTTTCGCCGCAAGCGACGACGCCGTGAGCCGGAAGTTATCCGCGGCATGGGTGGCAACCGCCACCGGGATGCCGTGCGCCATCACGATGCTCGGCGAGTAACTCACGTAACACGGCTCGTGGTAGAGCACCTCGTCGCCTGGATTCAGAAGCGCGCGCAGCGCCAGGTCGATCGCCTCGCTCACTCCGATCGTGATGATCACTTCGTCTCGCATTTCATACGCGATGCCGAAGTGCTTCTGAACGTATCGGCAAATCGCCGAGCGCAATTCCGGAAGCCCGAGATTGGAGGTGTAATGCGTTCGCCCGTTTTCCAGGGAATAGATCGCCGCCTCGCGGATATGCCATGGGGTGTCGAAATCCGGCTCACCGACGCCGAGCGAGATCACATCCTTTTCCTGCGCGACAATATCGAAGAATTCGCGGATGCCGCTTTTGGGGATTTCACGGAGATGATCCGCGAGATATTTGTTCGGAGTCATGGCAAATCAAGGCGCGACCGCGAGCCGCTCCGTCACTTTTTGCGGGACGAGATTGATCCCATTTTCCTTGTAGGCCTTCAGCCGAAAATGGGTCGCTGTCGAGAGCACACCCTTGATCGTGCTCAGCTTCTCGGAAATGAACCGCGACACATCCTGCAGAGTGGCGCCCTCGATCACCACGAGCAGATCGTATGCGCCAGACATCAGGTGGCAGCTTTGCACCTCCTCAAACCGTGCGATTCGCTCCGCCAGCCGATCGAAGCCGCCACCCCGCTCCGGCGTGATGCGCACCTCTACAAACGCCGTGACCCCACTGGCGCGGAACTTCTGCAGATCGACAATCGTCTGGTAGCCGAGGATCACCCCCTCCTTCTCAAGCCGGGCGATCTCCGCTGCGATTGCTGCTTCCGTTTCGCGCAACGCGATGGCGATATCCGCGACCGAAGTGCGGGCATCGCGGCGCAGCAGACTGAGGATTTCGTCGGAATTCATGGCTTGGAGCGCGAATCTTAATCACACAATCCCCCAATGGCGAATGGGGAATGATCGGACCGCTCGTTCCAGGATTTGGGCCTGTCTGCCCGGGCGGAGGGGCAATAAAGGGCTGACTGTTGCGTATTTCAGACAATGGCGCCCGCCGCGCCTCGGGGAGGAGGGTTGGGTTGCGGTCGGTTGGGACGCACGGCGATCCAGGCTGAGATGAGAGTCACGCCAGCACGGGGCTGGTAGATTTCGGGAGAGGGAGATGAGTAATCTGGTTGATGGAAGCGATCATGGGGGGCAGTGGTTCTGAAACCGACTTTAGAGACTGGAGCGGGATGTTAAAGCGCAAACAAGTAACACACAGCCGATAAATTCAGGTCTATTTTGGTGGGTTGGTCTATGGATGTCCGATAGTCCGCATCTCAAGGAAGATACCCGGCCACGCTCATAGCGCCTCCGTCGCACTCCCGCTCCCGTTCTTCTTGGCAATATGCAAGGACCGACCCTTTTGTCACGCGGGGGCGCGGAGGGCGCGGAGGCTGAAGAGGGTTGGTTGCCGTGGGGCGAGCGGACAGGA
>JBBSFI010000106.1:0-5573 GCA_038238905.1 Chthoniobacterales bacterium
CCTGTCCAAAATTCAGCCCCGCTACCTGTGCGCTCGCCCCCCGACAACCCAAACCCTAAACCTCTTCGTATTCTCCGCGCCCGGAGTCGCAACCAGGGTCCAGCGCAGGGTGTAATGGCCAGTTCTACCGCTTTTAAGCCGTTCCAGCCCTCATTCCATCAATTAAACCCACGTCTATGAAAATCCTCCTCGCCCTCGCCGCTGCCCTCGCGCTTGCTAGCTGCGCCAATAATCCCTTTAGCCAGGATAAGAAGCCTGGCACGGAGTCTTACAGAGATGTAACCAAGGGCATGCATGGTTGGGATGGCTTCTAAATAAGGAGCCGCGTCTCCCTCTTAATTTTGCAAATAGAGAGAGCGATAGCATACGGCTAGCCACCGGGCGCTTGCGCGCTTTCTTATTGCGCAATCACGGCAGGCTGCTTATCTACGCGCCCTTTTATGAGAAATACACCCTTGTCGCAGATCGCCTTTCCGTGGGCAGCCATCGCAGCGAATACCCGATGGGCGGCCATTTCCATCGCGCTGATCCTCGCCGGGTGCGCCACTACTCCCACCACCGCAAAGGCGCAAGCGAAAGCCGGCAAGGCGGGCGATCACATGCGCGTCCGCACCACCGCCTACACGCCAAACGAACGCGGCGGCGGCGGGACGTGCAACGCATGCGGGCAGCGGCTGCACTTCGGCGGAACGGATAATACATATAGCGCCGGGTCGGATTGGGCGTGGCTCCCGCTCGGCACGCGCTTTAAGATTGCCGAAACAGGGCGCACATACGTGATCGAGGATTACGGCTCCGCCATCGTCGGAAAGAAAACCATCGATCTCTTTATGCCAAGCCGGGCGGCGATGTTTGCGTGGGGCACGCGCTATGTAAATATCGATATCCTGGAATGGGGATCGACCGCCATGAGCCTCAAGCTTCTCGAACCCCGCCAGAAGGCCGGCTACGTGCGGCGAATGGTGGCCGAAATGAAACAACGCCAGTTCGAAACCCACGAGGCCGGACTCCTGGCAAACGATTGACAAGGAGCGGGTGTTATCCGCAGATTGACGCAGATTTTTTAGGTCTCGGGTGGTCAAACGTTGCGCCAAGCGTGCCAGCGTCACCAAATCGAGTCTCCTATAGATCTCACAGATCCCACCCCCCCTCCAAAACGCCTGCCGAAGTCCCTGCCCAAAAAATCTGCGCTCATCTGCGTCAATCTGCGGACACCTCCCCCTGCATCCATCTGCGGACAAACTTCGTGATTGACGCCGCGCCCTGCCCCGCGCACAAAACGCGTTCACCCAGATATATCCCTATGCGTTTCGGCATCAATACCTTCCTCTTCGCCTCCCCGTTTGTCACCGCCAACTCCAAGCTTTTCGCCAAATTCAAAGCGTGGGGATTCGATACGATCGAGATCCCCATCGAAGATCCGTCGCACATCGACCCCGCGGCTGTGAAAGCCGCAGCCGACAAGGCCGGCGTCGCCATCGGGAGCGTCTGCGCCTGCATGGGGCCGGGGCGCGACTTTCGCGGCACACCCGCGGAACAGGAGACCGCGACAAAATACGTCCGCGCCATCATCGATCAGGCCGAGATCATGGGATGCCCGCGCGTGATTGGGCCGCTCTACTCCGTCGTAGGGCGCAAAAATCCCCACGAAGAGACCGAACGGAAGGCCCATTTCGCGGATGTCGTGCGGAATTTGAAGAGCCTGGCCGCGTACGCCGCGCAGCATCATGTCGAGCTCTGCGTCGAGCCGTTGAACCGCTTTGAGACCGATTTCCTGAACACGGTGGATCAGGGCCTCAAGCTTCTGAAAGCGGTCGGCGCAAAGAATGTGAAGCTCCATCTCGACACCTTCCACATGAACATCGAGGAGAAGAATCAAGGAGCGGCGATTCGCAAGGCGGGGAAGCTGCTCGGCCATTTCCATGCCTGCGGAACCGATCGCGGGACGCCCGGCGGCGACTCGCTCAATTGGAAGGAGATCGTCTCCGCTCTGAAAGAGATCGGGTACGATCAGGATGTCGTAATCGAATCGTTCACGACGGATGTGAAAGTCATCGCCGCCGCCGCCGCGATCTGGCGCAAGATGGAGCCGAAGCGGGACGACATCGCCGTGAAAGGAATCGAAAATCTGCGGCGTTTCTTTGGCAAATCCGGGAAGAGCGGCAAGAGCGCCGCGCAAAGTCCCGCCGCCTCCACGTCCGCTGTGAAGGCAGCATCTAAGAAAGGCAGCCGCTAGAGACTCACACTTGCTCCACGCATACTGGCTTCCGCCGGCCTGCTTATTTTTTTAAGCGGCGGCACGCAGCTTCCACATTATTTTACCGCCATGAAAATCGACCTCCGCCACCTCCTTCTCCTTGCCGCTCTTCCTGCGGGCTTCACCCATTTCGCCGCGCAGGCAGCCGCGCCTGAGACAACGACCGACATCGTCAATGAACCCGTGTTCGATGCGCCGCGCGCAGTCGTCGCTCCCAAAAAGAGCGCCACGGGCGAGATTGCCCTCTTTAATGGGCAGAATCTCACCGGCTGGGATGGCAGCCCCGATCTATGGAGCGTAGAGGATGGCGCGATCACCGGCAAGACCACGAAGGAGCATCCGGCCAAAGGGAATACCTTTCTGATCTGGAAAGGGGGCGATGTCGCGGATTTTGAGCTCACCTGCAAATGGAAGATCGTGCCAGGGGATGCGCAAGGGTTCGGCAACTCCGGCATCCAGTATCGCTCGAAGATTTTGGATCCGAAATATTGGGTCGTGGGCGGCTACCAGGCCGATATGGAAGCCGGCAAGACCTACTCAGGCATCCTGTACGAAGAGCGCATGCGCGGCATCCTCGCGACGCGCGGACAGAAAGTCGTGATCAAAGACGGCGAAACGCCCGACAAACCGAAGATCGAAGTAACCGGCTCCGTCGGCGATTCGGATGCGATCCAAAACAGCATCAAGCAGGGCGATTGGAACGACTACAAGATCGTGGCGAAGGGCAATCACTTGCAGCAGTACATCAACGGCAAAATGACAATCGATGTCACCGATGAAAGCTCGCAGGCGGCAAAGAGCGGTGTCCTCGCGCTCCAGCTCCATGCCGGCGCGCCGATGATGGTGCAGTTCAAGGATCTCCAGTACAAGCCGCTCAAGTAGGACGGGCTTGCAGGCCGCGTTCTCCGGCTTTCCGGCAACCGAGTGCCATGGCTTCATGGTTCACTCTCGACTAAATTTCGGCTTGTAATTTAGCCGTTTTCGGTCTTTGCTTCACGAGATCTCGGTCCCTCGTGGAAAGCCGGTCTTCCTTGAAAAAACACACGCCATAAATACTTGAAACTTGAGCGGATTAACGAGTACGTAACATCGGGAACGGTTATTTTTCTCGGAATGCTTTTTGCGTTCTTCGGGGCGCGAATGGCCGGCGAAGGCGATGAGAAAGTTCTGCTAATTTCAGGAGGAATAATTGCTGGCGCCGCCCTGGCCATCTGGTTGCGGACGAGACTTTGGGTTCTCATCGTCTTATGTCTAACCGTTCAGGGGATCATTCCCGCCATAAAGATCCCACTTCGTGTCCTCGATTTTGCGATCCTGTTCGCAACGGTGAGCTATTTGATATTTATAGCCGTACGCGTCCTGCGGGTTCGGGTGGAGAAGGATATATTGGACCTTCTGCTTTTGGTAAACTTGGCATACTTGGGTTCCGTGTTCTACCGGAATCCCGTCGGCCTCCATTCGCTTGGGTCCGGGATGGTAGGCGGCCGTCCGTACTTCTACATTTTAATGGCATTTTTTGCTTACCACGTCTTAAAGCGCGCTCCTGCCAGTAAAGCGGATGTCCTCCGATTGCCGCTCTACATCACGCTCGGCGCCGCGTTCTCGGCGTTTTGCGGAATAGTCGCGACCTATAAGCCGAATGTCGGCGCAGCTCTCACCCCATTTTATTCAGGCTTTCAATCTTTTGAATCCGCCGATGCGCTTGCAACAGCCGACCTCGATTCACGACAGATAACACTTTCCGCGATCGGAAACTCCGGAATCTTATATCTTGTTTCGCGTTATGCACCGGTGACGTTGTTTTTGCCAATTTATCCGATGAGGCTCTTCGCATTCCTTACCTGCACCGTGGCGAATCTATTGTCGGGATTTCGGACCGCTCTTATCTCATCGTTCATTTATATGCTAATGTCCACGTGGCTGCGCAAGCGCTTCCACGATATGTTCATTCTGGTCGGTCTGGTTACAGTATTAGTTCTGTTCTGCGTCGTGGGAAACAACCGAATGTTCCGCTTGCCCACTCCGGCGCAGCGCGCGTTATCGTTCCTTCCTGGCGACTGGGACGCGGCCGCTTTGGACGATGCCAATTACTCCACGCAGTGGCGCATCGAGATGTGGAAAATGGTCTTAACCGAGGATCGATGGATCAAGGATAAATGGCTGGGGGACGGCTTCGGGTTTTCCGAGTCGGACCTTGCCCTGATGAAGTCTGCCAGGGAAGGAGGCCAAGGGTTTATCGGAGGTAGTGCGCAGGAGGGTTGGATGATCGCCGGTGGATTCCACAACGGCCCACTTTCCGCCATGCGTTACGTCGGCGCCTTGGGATTGCTCATTTTCATTCCTCTCCAGTTTTACCTCGCTGTCCGGTACTACCGGCTCATCAAAGTCACCCGAGGCACACCACATTTTTGCCCGGCGCTCTTCACCGGAATGCCCGTGGTCTACGGCGTGTTCAACTTCTATTTTTTAGTCGGTAGCTTCGACGCGGCTCTTCCAGAAACGCTCCTAGCTGCCGGAATTCTGCGGCTCGTTGAGCGAAACTTCGCCAATTCAACGGCGGTCGAGAAAGTGGCGACCGCGGTGCTGGAAAAGAAAAAATGGACTCCAGGGCGCACACGAATTCGCCGCCCGGTTCCGACATTAGGCGGCGTTTGAGCCTAATTGTCCGAGCATGCGCCTCTCGCATTGAAATAACCCGGTGAAAACCCAAGCAACCGAGAGGTTTGCGACGGTTTGCGACCTCACAGTGCGTTTTCGGACTGGAAAAGCCGCCGATGCAGACCTATAACGCGCTCTTCACATGGAATCCACCTCTTCAGAACCCGAAGGCCAGCTCAACACGGAGGAGCGTCGCTTGATCCAAGTGGCGCTACGCAGTCTTAACCCACTTGGAATCGCGATTGAGGTCGGCACATGGAAAGGCGGCGGAAGTACCCTCCATATCCTCCGGGTGCTTGAGGAGAAGGCGCAGGGCCACCTTTGGGGAATCGAAGCCGACCGAAGCATCTACGAAGCAATGCTCGCGAACATAAAACGTGCGTTTCCAGGGGCGGAAACATTCTTCTCTCCGCTCTTTGGATTTTCCGACGAAGTGATTCCACGATGGATCGACGGGCTGGATCGATCCAAGGAGATCGATTTTGCCTTTCTGGATGGCGGAGATAATCCGATGGAACAGGTCCTGGAGTTCCGCTTGCTGCGGGACCGGATTCGCACCGGCGGCGTTTTGATGTCGCACGACGCTAAGCTCCGAAAAGGAAAATGGCTCCGCCCCTATATTTCGGCGTTCGACAATTGGGAGACAACTCTTCACGAC
>JBBSFI010000107.1:0-5104 GCA_038238905.1 Chthoniobacterales bacterium
GATGGCGAGGCCGTCCTTGGCGCGTTTGCTTCCGGCGATGGTCTCGGCGTAGCCGCACCAGCGGTCGAACGCATGATGGGACAGGCTTTTTGAATTCTGCATTGTTCCTCACTTCGCTTTCAGATTCTTCTTCTACATGGCCGACAGGTTCGAGCCCCCGCACGTCTATGTTCAACGCGACGACTGCGCCGCCAAATTCTGGCTCGATCCACTCGAATTCGCTTTTGTGGAGGGCTTCCGCCGCCACGAAGCCAACGACATCCTTCACATCACAAAACAACATCGCGACGAATTCCTTCGGGCGTGGTATAAGACCTTCGGGGACCTAAGCCATGAATGACCTGCGCATCCATCACGTCACGTTTTCCGGCGATTCCATGTTCGTTAACTTCTCGGACGAGCGCAGCGTTGCGGTGCCTCTCAGTGCATTTCCTCGTCTTCGGGCTGCATCATCCGCCGAGCGCGAGCAGTGGCAACTCATCGGACGCGGCCTCGGTGTTCATTGGGAGTCGCTCGACGAGGATTTGTCCGTCGAGAACATCCTTTTGGCATACAGCCGTACCAAGACGTCCGAGTATGCTCACGCTTCGAGTGAATGAACGAAGCGGCCCCCTGAGTAACAGTTAGCTCACCTGTTGCGCGGCGACAAATTGCAGACCGAGGGCGGCGGCCTATTTTTGCGAGTTGTCGAGGTGATAGCGCATGGCGGGAAGGTTCACGCGCAGCCTCCGGGGACTACCGCTTGCCACGGGGGCGCCAGCCTGAGGCTGGTTGCAACTCGGTCGCGGAGGGGGGGCCGACATCGGAAAGTCGTGTGCGGGGAAAACGCCTGCACATTCTGATGAGAAAACGTATTACGGAACCGACCGTTTGAACGCGGGCTCACTCCTTTACGCCGGGGGATGTCCTGCCGACGACGGAACAAGTCAACGCTTTTTCACCATACGCGGACTTCAAATTGGCCGATACTCGGATCGTCGTTGTCGAGCGCTATGGCCTTTGGGACGATGGGAAAATCACATACTGCGTTCGCGACCTCGACGAGAATGGCGACCGACTCTTGCATGATCACGTTACCCCGATCTAGTTTGAGCGCCAGTTGAGGGTTAACTTCGCAGATCATGCGACCGCAGCGCAGTGAGATCCGCTCTTTCACGTTAAAATGCATCCGCTGCCGGGCAATTATCACCTCGTTGGCGCGCCTGCGCACGGCGCGATGCATGGCGCGTTAAGTGCTTAGTTTTGCGCGATGCGATACTCCCCTGCCACGCCTGCTTTACCCCGGCATTCATTTCACGGCGCCCTTATTGCATCCGCTATCGCGATGGTTGCGGCGTTCGCGCCTGCGCGCTCGGCTGTCATCCCGATCAGTCCCGCTGACGATTACACGAAGATCGAAGCGGCCCAGCCGGGGGACGAGGTCGTCATCGCGCCGGGGGTGTACCGTTTTCGGGTCCATCTCACGGCGCAGGGCTCGCGACTCGCGCCGATCGTGATTCGGGCGCAGGATCCCTCCAACAAGCCCGTGTGGGACTTGGGAGCGTCGCTGGTGGAAGATGCGCCGGGGAATTATACGGCGGGGGATCGCGGACGCGGCGGCTGGCAGATCGATGGCGGCGCGAATTACCGGATTTCGGGAATCGTCTTTACCGGCTGTCATAATGCGGACGCCAACTCCGCCGGAATGCGCTACTACAATGGCGCGGCTGGGATCCTGGTGACCGATTGCCTTTTTAGCCAGAACGACAACGGCATCACCGGTGGAAGCCAGGAAAGCAGCGCGACTTTTGAGTTCTGCGAGTTCGACGGAAACGGCAATCTCTCCGCGACGTCTCCGACACACAACATGTATATATACGGAGGTGTCTTTGCGCTGCGATATTGCTATGTGCACGATAGCTTGCAGGCGGAGAACTTTCACATCCGGGCGCGACGCGCGTTTCTGGAGTACAACTGGTTTGCGCGAGCGGCCAACTATGAAGGCGATCTGATGACGGACATCGATTTTACGGGCAGCGGTCCGTTTGCGCAAAGCATGCTGGTGCGCGGGAACGTCTTTGTACTGAACGCAAATCCTCAAAATCCATCGCAGGTTCTTGTGCTCTACAACGATGCGCAACTCCAGAATCTAACCCTGTCGATGCAAGTGATAAATAACACGCTCGTCGGCAACGGGGGTCACGCGGCATTTGTGCATCTCTCGAATGCGGGAGGAACGCAGATGAGCGCGACGATTTCGAATAACATCGTATCCGGAACCGGCGCTCCCGTGCTGGTGGAGCAAGCCGCGAGCGCATTCGTGCTGGGAACGAACAATTGGCTTCCCGCGGGATCATCCGCCGGGCCGCTGGCAAACTCGGTCTTCTCTTCCGTTCCGGGATTTACCAACCCGGGCGCGAAGGACTACACGCTGGCGCCAGGGAGCGCCGCGATCGGCAGCGCAGGCGTGCTCGCCGCCGGCCTTGCGCCTTTTCGGGAATATTTTCAAAACGAGACCGTGAGTCGTAAATACCGCGTGCGCGCCTCGTCACGCGACATCGGCGCGTTTGAATCTTCCACAACGGGCGTGGCGACCGGTCCATACGATCCGCAGCCGCTTCCCGCGCTCGGGATTATTTCGTCGAGCGGCAGCCTCATCTTCACGTGGTCTCTCACCGCGTCGGCGTTTGTGCTGGAGCAAGCCGGCGTATTGGGCGTGCCCGCATCCTGGAAGGAGACCGCCGGGACATACTCCCCAGCAGCGGGCGGATTCAGCCTTACAATCCCCCGCCCGGCTGGGAGTGGCTTCTATCGCTTAATCGAGCCGTAAGGCGCGCTTGGCGCCGCCTCTTAATGAACGTGCAATTTGCAAGCACGCGGGATGGGAATGGTTGCATCCTGCACGATGAGCGGCGTTGGCAAAGAGAAGCGCAACAGCCACAAGTGCCTCATGCCGAAGCACTTACACCTTACGCATAGGCGGCTGGCATAGGGAACGCTAATGCCTCGGAGCGTAATGGACAACGCTCTCTCAATCACTTCAGGTGCGTGGACCAGACCGGGCCATGCCTGGCGGGCGCTTTCGCGCAGTGTAGGGCGAGACGCGCGAACCGGCGAGGAACGGGCATCCGTATGAAGAGGCGCATTTTTCTCGGTCTCACGCCGTTGTTTTTGCTGCTCATCGCGATGGGCGGGTATGCCGTATCGCTCTTCTCACGTCTGGGAAACAGCATCGACGTGATCCTAAGGGAGAATTTCGTCAGCGTGCTTGCCGGGCAGCAAATGAAGGAGACGGCTGAACGGATGGACTCGGCACTCTTGCTGCCATTGCTCGGCGAAGAGGAGCGCGGCCGGGAGATGTACGCCCAGAATGCACGCTCGTTTGGAGAGGCGCTGGCGAGAGAAAAGCAAAATATCACACTTCCAGGCGAGCAAGAGCTGGCCGACCGGGTCGAGCGCCTGCACAGGGAATATCTGCAAGAGGCGGAGACCTTTTGGCGAACCTCCGATCCCGCGGCGCGGCGTACGATATACCTCGGGAAAATGCTGCCGCTATTCACCCAGTCAAAGGATACCGCGCAGGAAATCCTCCGCGTCAACCAGGAAAGCATGATTGCGGCGAATGCCCAGGCAAAAGCTGTAGCAGGGCAATCGACAAGATACATGCTTCTCGCAATCGCCATCGGCCTGGCAGGCGCGGCGTTTTTCGCGGTGCGTTTGCAGAGGGCGATCCTGATGCCAATCGCGACACTGACCTCCGTGGCCAGGGAACTCGGCGAGGGCAAGCTGGATCAAGTGGTCCCTGTGCCGTCGCAGGATGAACTAGGTGAACTGGCTGACGCCTTTAACAAAATGGCAACCAAACTGCGCGCCTACCGGCAGGTAACAAGCGACCAGATTCTACAGGCCCGCCAGATGACGGAAATCACGCTGTCCGCATTTCCCGACGCGATCGTGGCGCTCTCGTCGGAGGGCGTCGTGCGTTTCACAAATCCCGCTGCAAACAAACTTTTGGGAAAGCTTGGCCTGGCAGGATCGCTGCCACGCAGCGTCAAAAAGGAATCGGAAGCGGTTTTGAAAGGCGCTCCCGACTATCTGCCCACCAGCTTCGAACACTCACTCGTGTTCCGGATCGATGACAGAGAAGTATTTCTGCTGCCTCGCGTGGTCGCGATGCGAGACGACGCCGAAAACATCTTCGGAGCTGCGGTAATCCTTCAAGACGTAACGCGCTTCCGGCTGATGGACGACGTGAAGAACAACCTCGTCTCGACCGTAAGCCACGAACTCAAAACGCCGCTCACCAGCGTGCGTATGGGATTGCACCTGCTTCTCGAAGAACGGATTGGCGCATTAAACTCGAAACAAACAGAAATCCTGCTGGCCGCTCGAGAGGATTCCGAACGACTCCTCCGGATGATCAACGACATGCTCGACCTGGCGAAACTCGAGTCCGGCGGAACCGCCTTGCCCGGCCAGGCAACAAATCCCCGCGCGCTCGTCGAGTCAGTTTCGCCAGAGCTTTCAGCGCAGGCCGAGTCACATGGATGCCGGCTCATTGTCGAGTTGCAACCTGGGCTTCCCGAGGTCTCCGTCGATGCCCGGCGCATCGCCCATGTGTTTTCTAACTTCGTCTCAAATGCGTTGAAGCATTCCAAAGCGGGCGGAGAGATCATACTCAAAGCGGAAGCGCACGGCGGCTCGGTCCGCTTCTCGATTTGCGATGACGGCCCGGGAATTCCAGAAGCCTACCGATCGCGGATATTCGATCGGTTTTTTCGCATCCCTGGATCGGCATCCGCCGGCGCGGGCCTCGGGCTGGCCATTGCAAAGGAAATCGTCTCCGCTCAAGGCGGCCAGATCGGCGTGCAGAGCAAGCCGGGAGAAGGCAGCCAATTCTACTTCGATCTTCCTTCACTCCACTCCCCTTCCCATATATGAGTAAACATATCCTCATCGTCGACGACGAACCGAACGTGCGGCTAAGCTACCGCATCACACTCGAGACAGAGGGCTATACCGTGCGGGAAGCCGACAGCGCGGCGAAAGCATTGGAAGCACTTGCCGGGGATGTGGTTGACATCGCAATCCTGGATCTGCGCATGCCCGGAATGGACGGCCTCGA
>JBBSFI010000108.1:0-4934 GCA_038238905.1 Chthoniobacterales bacterium
AAGACCAGGCAGAGTGCCAACCGGGTCGCCGCCGCCCTCCGCCTTTGTGCCCAAGCCCTGGGGCATAGCAAAGACGCATTGGGAGAATACGTCCGGCGCATGAAGGGCCGCCTGGGCCGCGCGGAAGGCATTACTGCCGGCTCACACAAGCTGGCACGCATTCTCTACTCCCTGCTGACCACACGCCAGCATTACGACGAGGCCAAAGCCTTCGCCCTCACCCATCGGAGGCGAAGCAATGGCAGCATTTCACAGCCTCGACATTTGGCGAGACCTCCGAAGAGCACGCCGCTGCCGCCCGATGGCTCAGGCTCAAACCAGCGGCGGCCGGCGCCTGAGACCGGAAGCACGAAGGCGAGGAGCGCGCGCATGTTTTGGACGGCTTTCTTTCAGCGATCCTTGACCGGTCCCCCGCGCCGCCTACTCTCTCGCTCTTTCGTCCCGAGTGAAGCATCACAAACCCACCCATGAATGCGGCGTATTCGCCGTTTTCGGCCATCCAAATGCCGCCGTCCTAACCTATTACGGCCTCTTTGCCCTGCAGCATCGGGGGCAGGAGAGCGCCGGAATCGTAACCGCCAGCGGGCCCAATACGCCGTTTGTGCGCCATGTGGACATGGGTCTCGTCTCACAGGTATTCAAACCAGCGGATCTAGAGCGGCTGAAAGGGACACGAGCGATCGGCCATGTGCGCTACTCGACGACGGGCTCGAGCACCGTAACGAACGCTCAGCCGCTGTATGCCAATACCCTGCGGGGGCAGATCGCCATCGGCCACAATGGAAACCTGGTGAACGCCGGCCTGCTTCGCGACGAATTGGAGCAGCGCGGCTCCATCTTCCAGACGACGGTGGACAGCGAGATCATCGTACACCTGCTGGCGCAGCCTCAAGGCGTCAGCGGAGTTCTGGGGGCGCTGCGCCGCATCCAGGGCGCATTTTCCCTGGTGATGATGAGCGAGCAGCAAATCATCGGCGTACGCGATCCATTTGGTTTTCGGCCGCTGGCGCTCGGGAAGCTCGACGGCGCATATATCCTCTCCTCCGAGACCTGCGCCTTCGATCTGGTGCATGCCGAGTTCATCCGCGAGATCGAGCCGGGTGAAGTGGTCGTGATCGATGAGAGCGGCATCCGCTCCGAATTTCCATTTAACGACACGAAGCGGGCCTTTTGCATGTTCGAGTACGTCTATTTTGCTCGACCCGACTCGAATATCTCGAACATCAACGTAGCCCGTGTGAGGACCGAAATGGGGCGTGAACTCGCACGGCTCGCTCCCGTGGAAGCCGACCTCGTCGTGCCGGTGCCCGACTCGGGAAACTATGCTGCGCTCGGCTTTGCGGAGGAGCTCGGGATTTCTTATAACCACGCCTTTGTGAGAAACCACTACGTCGGGCGGACGTTTCTCCAGCCGACGCAACTCATTCGCGACTTCAATGTCCGGGTGAAGCTTAATCTCATCAAGGAAGCCGTCGCCGGGAAGCGCGTGGTGGTGGTGGACGACTCGATCGTGCGCGGCACGACGGCGAGGGCGCGAATCGTCACGCTGCGCGAAGCGGGAGCGCGGGAAGTCCACATGCGAGTCTCCTGCCCTCCGCATCGCTTCGCATGCCACTATGGAATCGACTTCCCCGATCCCGAACAATTGCTGGCGAATCAATGCACGCTCGATGAGATCCGCGCGTATCTGGGCGCCGACTCGATCGGATATCTCGATGTCGCTGGAATGGTGCGCGCGACAGGACAATCGGCCGACGCCTTTTGCCTGGCCTGCTTCACGGGCGATTACCCGGTGCCAGTGGATCCCAAGCTCGACAAGCACATCATGGAGCGGCGGATCAATCGAGATGCGAATCTTCTCCCAAGCGAAGATGGGCACCCTGAACTGTTCAATTTCCTGAAGTAGCGCGATGAGCAAGCCTCAAAAAGCGTACGCGGCGGCGGGCGTCGATGTCGACCTGGGCAATCGTGTGAAGAGCAGGATTCATGACCGGGTGAAGTGTACGCACGGCCCGGAAGTCTTGGGGAAGATCGGCGGCTTCGGCGGTCTTTTCCGGCCGGATTTTCGAGGGATGCGAGAGCCTGTGCTGGTATCCAGCGTAGATGGCGTTGGCACGAAGCTGAAGATCGCCTTCGCGATGGATCGACACGACACCGTGGGCCAGGATCTGGTGAACCACTGCGTGAACGATATCGCCGCGATCGGGGCGCGTCCGCTTTTCTTTCTGGATTACATCGGCGCGGAGCGGCTGGAGCCGCGCGTCTTCGAGCAGCTCATAAAGGGATTTGCCAAGGCGTGCAAGGCGGCGGGATGCGCGCTCATCGGAGGAGAGACCGCGCAAATGCCCGGGATGTACCAGCGCGGCGAGTACGACCTGGCTGGAACCATCGTAGGCGTAGTCGATCGAGCGAAGATGATCGACGGTTCGCGTATCCAAAAGGGCGACATCGCCATCGGGCTGCCGGCGAGCGGGTTGCACACCAACGGCTATTCGCTCGCGAGAAAAGTGCTCTTCGAAACGATGGGCCTGGGTCTTTCACGCAAACCGAAGGGCTTCAGCAATACGCTGGGCGAGGAATTGTTGCGCGTTCACCCGAATTACCAGCCGCTTCTGGCCTCGCTTCCGTGGCGGAAAATCAAAGGGATCGCGCACATTACCGGCGGCGGCTTGATCGATAATCTTCCCCGGATTCTGCCCAAAGAGTGCGACGCTTTCTTCGACACCACATCGTGGAAAGTTCCGCCGCTCATGCGGCTGATTCAGGAGGGGGGGCAGATCAATCGCGAAGAGATGCACCAGGTATTTAACATGGGAATCGGCATCGTGATCGTTGCGGCGCCGCGCGATGCGCCCGAGATCGTGCGGCTGACACGCGGACGGACGATCGGCGGCATTACTGCCGGGAGTGGCGCCGTGCGGCTTAAATTCTGAGCGCGCCGTCGCGCTCGGGATTCGATTGCGCAAAGCAGAAAACCGGGGTTCACTCTCGGCATGCGTCCCTTATGGATGAAAGCGGTGCTCGCGCTAGCGGGCGTATGGCTCATCGTTTGGGGAACGGTGTGGCTTGCGCGGGAATCGAAGCCCACTCCCGAAAAGCTGCGCGCGTACGTGGCCGGTCATTCGCTCGAAGGAACGAGCGGAAAAGAGCGGGGTCGCATTATCGAAAAGGTCGAAGACCAGCTCAATGGCCTCACATACGAGGAGCGGCAGCATGCGCGGATGGGGAAATCGCTGGACCTTTTTTTCCGGTCGCTGACGCCAGATGAGCAGGCTGGCTTTTTGGATCGCACACTCCCCGCGGGCATGAAGCAGATGATGGACGCGCTGAACAAGATGGCTCCAGCGAAGCGTAAGGAATTTGTGGACCGCGCGCTGGCGGATATGAAGAAGCACGAAGGGGATGCGCCTCCCCAGAGCGACGATCCCAACGTGCAAAAGATCGTTCAACAAGGGCTCCGTTCGTTTTACAGCGACGCGAGCGCCGATGTGAAACTCGATTTCTCGCCGCTCATAGAGCAGATGCAGAAGAATCTGCAGAGCTTCCGATGAAGAGCGGGGCGCCAAATCCGACCGGCTTCACGCTGGTCGAGATCCTCGTAGTGATTGGCATCATCAGCATTCTGGCCGCGCTCCTATTCCCGGTGTATCAACGGACGGTGGAAGGCGCGCGCGCGACCGCCTGTTCGGAGCATCTGCACCAGCTCGGCATCGGGCTGAATCTCTATCTCGGCGAGCATAACATGATCATGCCGCAGCTTCAGGCGCTGCGGAGCAAATCGACGGACGATGTGGCCGTGATCGACAATACCCTCGACAAATATGTATCGAACAAAGAGGTGTTTGCCTGCCCTTCCGACAAGATCCTGGCAGCCGCGAGCGGCGCCAGCTACTACTGGAACGTGGCGCTCAACAACCAGCCGCTCGCCGCTCTGAGCTTTCTCAACCTCACGGATCAGCCAGGGCAAATCCCCATTCTTGCAGACAAGGAAGGATTCCATCCCTACCTCGAGAACAAGGTGAACGTGCTGTATGCAGATGGACACGCCACGAAGGAGCTCAAGTTCTGGCAGGATAACTCGAAATGAATAGGCTGGGGCGGCGAACGTCCAAACCGAGATAAACCAATCTGATCGCACGGCATCCGCCAGCTGCGCCAACCCCGAATTTATCTCAATGACTCAAACTTTCTTCAAGCCTGCCACCGCACTCACAGTAGCACTCGCGGCCACGATGGCCTTCAGCGGGTGTGAAGGACCGATGACGACCGGCCAGAAGGCGCTGGCCGGAGCTGCGGCAGGAGCCGCCGCTGGAGCGCTCCTTACAGGGCATGGACGCGGCGCGCTCGTCGGAGCGGGTCTCGGCGCGGCCGCTGGCGCGCTCATCGGCCACGCGCAGACCGAAGAGCGTGGCGGATACAGCTATGAACGCCGCGGCTATCCTTACGGCCGCCCCGCCGACCAATATGGCTTCGTCATAAGTCCCTACTATCCGCACAATATCATCGACGTGCGGGGCATTCCGCGCGGAGTTCAGGTGATCGATCCGTCCGTTAACCGGATCTTCATCAATCCATAGCGCAGTCAGCGCTTCGGCGCAGCGGGCGCTGGCGCGACAGCAGCGGCATCGGTGCGAAGCTGGCCGAGAAGATTCTGGTAACGCGCTTTTTCGTCGTTGTATTTGGCCATCGCGACAGGGTCATTGACGTTCACGGCGAGCCTGCGCCGATCAAGCTCGTGATACATGAGTTCGAGCGCGTTCTTGCGCGCCACGAGGGTTGCCTTTTTGTCGCCTGCCGCCAGTTCGCCAGGGAGGCCGTCCACCGCCTTTTGCACAGGGGGAACAGGACCATGCGCCATAAGCCCGGTAATGAGCCGCTGCTGCTCCTCCTTTGAAAGCTTCCCGAATTCCGCGAGCGAAGGCAGCTGCTTCTGC
>JBBSFI010000109.1:0-4842 GCA_038238905.1 Chthoniobacterales bacterium
GGAGAGAGGAGGGAATAGAGGAGGGAATAGAGGAGGGAATGGAGAGGGGAATGGAGAGGGGAATGGAGAGGGGAATGGAGAGAGGGATGGAGCAAGGGCTTCGCAAAGGGCTTCGCAAAGGTTTGCTCGACCAATTGCAGCTCTTGAACCAAGTGCTGGGGCACGCGGAAAGGCCAGGCCGAGACGCAGATTGCGAGCCTTCCGACGCGGAAATCGAGGCGAAGATTGCCGCATTGCGCGAAGAGTTGGCGTCCCGGTTGCAATAGGATCGCTTGCGCGGGAGGACCCTCGGCTTTCAACAAGTCCGTCCGTTACTGCGGTCCGCCGCGGTCCGTACACCCTCGGCGGTCCAGTCTTTTAATGCGGTCCAGCGGTCCACGGTCCATTTCCATCGTCGAGCAACTTGCCCGATAGGGGTCCGATTGCCACCGCTCGCTCTCGGCCGGACCTGTGGTAAGATTTCTTCTCCAATGCCGGACCTCGAACTTTGTACTGTCGAACACCTGGCTGCGGTCTTTCGGGAATGCCAGAACGAGATCATTGCCGAATGGCGGACGCAAGCTGGCCAGCTCCTGCGGAAGCTTCACCTGGATAAACGGACAATCACCGATCACGTGCCCGATGTCATCGGCGAGATCATCCGCGATCTCGCGCTGGGCCGCGAAGGCGCCCTTTCCGTCGAGCATACCCGCGGCAGCCCGCCCGTGCATGGCGTCCAGCGTTTCCACGATGGCTTGGATGTAGGTGAGGTCGTCGCGGAGTACAGCCTCCTGCGCATCACCTTCATCACCGTCGCCGAGCGGCGGAATCTCTACGTCGTCGGCGACGCTGCGCGCATCATCAATCACCGCCTCGACGAAGCGGTGCGTCTGGCCGTCATGGCTTTCGCCGCACAGCAGGAACTCATCCGCAAACAGGAGGAGGACGAGCATCTTACTTTCCTCGCCCACGACCTGCGCACCCCGCTCAACGCGGTTTCTCTCATCGCACAGGAAATCAAGGGAAGCCTCGACCCCCACGCGTTCGCCGAGTTGGACGAACTCTTTGAAATGCACGCGCGCAACCTCGGCCGGGTCGAGACCTTGATCCAGCGCGTCCTCGCCGTGCAACCCTCCGCGCAGGGCAGCTCCTTCCAGCCCGAGTGCCGCACCTTTGAGCTATGGCCCCTCGTGCAGCGCCTCGTGCTCGACCTGCGCGCGGTTTCGTCCAAACACGCCATCGAGGTCGTGAACGAAATCCCGCGAGATCTTTCCGTGATGGCGGATGCGGGGCTCGTCTCCCAAGTTTTTCAGAACCTACTCGGCAATGCCTTCAAGTACGCCGCGCAAGGCCGCGTCGTCGTGAGCGCGCGGGAGGAGGAGGGGAAAGTCGTCTGCCGCGTGCAGGACAACGGCGCCGGAATTCCGCCGGGGATGCTGGACAAAGTCTTCGATAAGCTGGCCACCGACCCGGATAAGGAAGGCACCGGGCTTGGCCTCGCCATCGTGAAGCAAATCGTCGAGGCACACGGTGGCACGGTAAGCGCCGAGAGTACGCACGGTGCGGGGACGACGTTTCGCTTTACTATCCCCGCCGCTTCGGCGGGCTGAAGCGCGCGGCGGCTCCGGCTTGCGGTTGATTCGCATCAACCTCTGACATTCTCCACATCGCGGTCGACGGCGCGCGTCCCATACAAGGGTCACTTGCGCTCGTTCCCCGTCAGTGTTCAAGTTCTCAGCGCGGTAGCCTTCGCTTTCATAAAGGGCTCGGATTTGGTTTCGCATCCACCTTCCAAGCACAACGAAGGCTGCCGCATCCATCTTTTTTCACTGCAAAGGTGGAAAAGGGCCGAAATCTCGAAACGAACTGCTCGCGTGTGCGCAGGCGCCAGTTCAAGTTCTCCCGCCGAGCGTTTTATGGAATGGAGCGGCATCCACAGGCGACAGTGCGGCGGGTGCTCGACGACGCGGAAGGTTATCCTGCATTTATGCCGTACGTGAAAGAGTGCCGCGTGCTCAGCCGCCATGGAGACGCGTCGGTTTGTTATCAGCGAATCGCGCCGCCGGTCATTGGCGAGCGCGACTACACCCTGAAGGTGCGGTGCGAAGTGCAGCGACAACCCGACGGCGCCGCGGCCTATTTGCGCCGGTGGGATCTCGCCAACGATTTGGGTCCGCCGCCCGTGCCGGGTGTGGCGCCTGGAGGTCCAGTTTACTGACCGACATCGACGGCCACCTGGCTTACGGGCACTGGCGAAGCGGCAGCGGATGGCTCATGGCGTACTTGCATCCAGATGACCCCGGCGACGGCGGCGGCGATTGCCAGGGTGGCGGCAATGGCAATGGCGCTTCCGCGTTGCGCGGGGGGCTTGTCGATCGGCAAGGGTCGTGCGGCGGTGATGCTCCTGCGCGGCTGAGGCTGGGCGCGCCTGGATTGGCTCGCGTGAAGCGCTTTAATGAGGTCATCGTAATTTTGAAAGCGCTGGGCTGCGTCGCGATGGAGCGTTCGGGCGATTACTTGTGCGAGCGCTTCGGAAATGTGGAAGGCGAAGTTGCGGACGCTGGGCGCGATGCATAGCGCCTGTTTCCGGGCGATTTCATTTGCGTCATCCCCGTCAAATGGTACGCGGCCGGTGAGGGCATGGAAAAGCGTGAAGCCAAGGCTGTAGATGTCGCTCCGGACGTCTTCGGGACGTCCTGCGGCGCGCTCTGGAGAGATGTAGTGCGGGGTGCCCCAGCGGGAGGCGCCGGATTGAGCCTGCGTCGCCGTGATGGCGAGTCCAAAATCGCTCACGACTGCGGTAGCAGCGTCGCGGAAGAGAATATTTCCAGGCTTCACGTCACGATGGAGCAAGCCTTTGTGCACGGCGGCGCGCAGTCCGCTCGCGACCTGAACGCCGAAGTGCGCAGCTTCCGGCTCGGGCAACGGGCCGGATCGGTCGATGCGTTCGCCGAGCGTTCCATGGGAAAGTAGTTCCATGGCGACGTATGATGTTGAACCGAAAACTCCGGCATCGAACACCTTCACGACGTTGGGGTGATTGATCGATGCGGTAAGCATCGCTTCACGCAAGAGCAGGCCGCGTTGGGCGGGATCCGCAATGTTTTCACCCGCGAGGATCTTCATGGCGACCGCCCGATCGAGCAGCGTATCGCGCGCCTGATATACCGACGCCATGCCTCCCACTCCGATAAGAGCCTCCAGTTTCAAGCCGCCGAAGCGCTCCATGGCGCGGAGCGGCGCGGCGCAATTTGAGCATGTGTAAGCGGTGAGGGGGTGCAGATCGGCGACGCGATTGAGGGCATTGCAAACCGGGCACCGCTCTCCATCACCGTGCTGTACGGTTGAATCTGTGGGCTGGGTGGTGGTCATAGAGTGCGCTGGTAGGGGAAGCAGTAATTGTGCTTGGGAGCCGAAAGCCAGGGCGTATTTGGAGTCAAATAGCCCCTTAAGCCTCAGAAATTTGTGGCCTGCGGAGTATTGACACCACAACCTGTTGTGCTATTTGGGAAAGAACGCGCCGCTTGCCACAACGAAATGTATTGCTCTAAATGCGGGAGCCTGGATGACAAGGTCATCGATTCGCGGCTATCGAAAGATGGCCGGAGCATCCGCCGACGGCGGGAATGTGTGCAGTGCGAGCATCGTTTTACGACGTACGAAGAGATCGAGCACGCAGAGATTCGTGTGCTAAAGCGGAACGGAGCAAGCGAGCCCTTTGACAAGAAAAAGCTCCTGGCCGGCATGGCGAAGGCCTGTGAGAAAAGACCCGTGAGCATGCAGATGCTGGAGAGAGCCGTGGAGGAGATCTTGCAGGAGTTGGAGTCGAGCTTCGAGCGGGAGATCGCTTCCAATCACATCGGAGCGAAGGCGATGGAGCACATGCACGCGCTGGACGAGATCGCCTATGTGCGATACGCGTCGGTGTACCGGCACTTTCAAGATATCGGCGAGTTTATTGAAGAGATTCAGTCGCTCGAGCACCGGCCGAAACGGAGCCAGTATCAGCAGGAACTTTTCAAGGAACGCGCCAGGGGTCCCGCGCAAACGACATGATTGCCCTTCGCAACGACCTACCGCTCATTCAGCTCGAAAACGGACACGCTGTCGCGTTTGAACGCGAGTGGCTCCTCGAGTCCTTGACGCGCGCGGCGGAGCTGGCCGGCTACTCGGAGTGGTGGCTCGCGGAGCATGTCACGGAGAGCGTAGCCCATTATCTCAAGGATCAGAGCGAGACGTGCGTGATCCCGGTGGAGCAGCTCGGGCGGGCCGTGCAGGCTGCGGTGGAGGTCATCGGCTACGCGGATATCGCGCGGCATTTCAAGGCTGGCAGGCCGCGGATGCGAGTCTCGCTGCTGGATATGGCGCGCGCGGCCGGCCACGGATATGAGCTGGCGTTTTTCGAAAGTCTCTCCCGGCGCATCTGGGAATTGGTGCGCGATCTCGGATACGACTTTTGCCTCGTCGATCTCGAGATGTGCGTGAAGCTGCTCCGGGGCCGGAAAGCCTGGTCGCGCGATTGCGATGCCTTGCGTTCGGACATCGTATTCTTTACGCGGCAGCAGACCGCTCTCGCTGCGGCTGGGAACGACGCAAGCTGCGCGATGGCTTGATTTTTTACCTGCGCGGCAAGGTCGGGAGGATGGAGAAGGTGTGGCGGCTATACTCGACGTAAGCGGCGCCGAACTTGTCCCGCAGCGCTTTCTCCTCGAGAGAAAGGCGGCGGATCAGCGTGGGAATGAAGACGAGCATTACCAGGAGGAATGCGACCGGCGCCTTGAGGATCAGAGCGACGGCGGCCAGTTCGAGAATCATCGAGAAATAGACAGGGTGCCGCATGTAGCGGAATGGGCCTGTTGTGAC
>JBBSFI010000110.1:0-3550 GCA_038238905.1 Chthoniobacterales bacterium
CCAAAAGCTGCGGATGCAGCATGACCTCAAAAACCCGACCGTCATCATCGCCGTGGATCGCATTGACCTTGATGCGCAAATCAGTGCCACCTTCCACGCCTCCGACATTCCCAACCTGATTAAAGCGGAAACCTGTGATGAATTGGAACAGTTGCTCCGCCACGATAGCCGCAAGATCATCATCACGACCATCTTCAAATTTGGGGAAGCCGCCGGGCTGCTTAATGCCCGTGACAACATCGTGGTGCTGGCCGATGAAGCCCACCGCACGCAGGAGGGCAATTTAGGCATCAAAATGCGCGCCGCCCTACCCAATGCCTTTTTCTTTGGTCTCACTGGCACCCCCATCAACCGCCGTGATCGTAACACCTTCGCCACCTTTGGCGCCGAAGAGGATGAACGCGGTTATATGAGCCGCTATAGCTTCGATGAATCGATCCGTGACGGTGCCACCCTGCCGCTCCGTTTTGAACCCCGCCTTGTCGATCTGCACATCGACAAGGTGGCTATTGATGCTGCCTACGCCGAATTGACGGGCAGCCTCTCCGATCTCGATAAAGAAACCCTGTCCCGTGCTGCGGCCCGCATGTCGGTGCTGGTGAAAGTCCCCGAACGCATCGAGCGAATCTGTGCCGACATCGCCCGCCACTACCAAGCCAAAGTGCAGCCCAACGGCTTCAAGGCAATGGTCGTTACCTTCGACCAGGAAAGCTGTTTGCTCTACAAAGCCGAACTGGACAAACACCTGTCGCCTGAAGTTAGCGACATCGTCATCTCGGTCTCGGGCAAGGAGCGCGAAGATAAACGCTATGTGCCCTATAAACGCGACCGCGATGCAGAAGAAAAGCTGCTCGACCGCTTCCGCGATGCCAACGACCCACTGAAAATCCTGGTGGTTACCGCCAAGCTGCTCACCGGCTTTGATGCGCCGATTTTGCAGGCCATGTATCTCGATAAACCATTGCGCGATCACACATTGCTTCAGGCCATTTGCCGCACCAACCGGCTTGATGGCGAGGACAAGGAGTTCGGCTACATCGTGGACTATAAAGACCTCTTCAAGAAGGTCGAGAACGCAATTGCGGTTTACACTTCCGAACTCGATCATAGCGACGGCAGCGGAGTGGATCCCGAAGTTCTTCTGAAGGACCGCCTGAAGAAGGGCCGCGAGCGTTTGGATAACACGCTCGAAGCCATCGCCATGCTGTGCGAGCCGGTGGAGCCGCCCAGAGGCGAGTTGGAGCACATCCACTATTTTTGCGGCAACACCGAAATTCCCGGTGACCTGAAAGAGCGGGAGCCACAGCGCGTGGCGCTCTATAAAGGGACGGCGCACTTAGTGCGGTCCTTCGCCAATATCGCGGACGAACTGGAAGGGGCGGGTTACAGCGAGCGGGATATTGGCCGCATCAAACAGGCGCTCGACGGCTATCTGAAACTGCGCGAGATCATCCGCAAGGCCAGCGGGGAAAGTCTCGATCTGAAAAGCTATGAGGCCGACATGCGCCACCTGATCGACACCTACATCGAAGCGGATGAGTCCAGGAAAACGTCGCCCTTCGACGATATGCCGCTGCTGGACCTGATCGTGAAAACCGGAATTGCGGAGGCGATCAACCGCATGCCCGCGGGGATCAAGAGCAGCAGGGAATCGATTGCGGAGACGATCGAGAACAACGTCCGCAGCAAGATCGTCAAGGAACACCTCGGCGATCCGGCGTTTTATGAGAAGATGTCGGCGTTGCTGGACGAGATCATCGCCGCGCGTAAATCGAAGGCGATCGAGTATGAGGAATACCTGAAACGGATTGCCGCGCTGGCGAAGAAAGTCGAGGCGGGGCAGGCCGAGGATACGCCCGAGCAGGTGGATACGCCGGGACGCCGCGCACTTTACAACAATCTGCATAAGGACCGGGATCTGGCTCTCCGGATCGACGCAGCGGTCAAGAAGGCCCGGCACGACGGCTGGCGCGGCGTTCAAGCGCGCGAGCAGGTTATTAAAAGAGCTTTGTTCGATGCTTTGCACGACGTGGATGAAGTGGAGCGCATCTTCCTCATCGTGAAACAGCAGAGGGAATACTGATGGTCGCGAAAATCGAGCTTGGCGAGATCGCCGTCGATGTGGTGAGGAAGGACATCAAGAACGTGCACCTGAGCGTGTATCCTCCGGCGGGCAGGGTGCGGATTTCGGCGCCGCTACGGATGGACCTCGACACGATTCGGGTGTTTGCGATTTCAAGGCTGGGTTGGATCAAGCAGCAGCGGAAGAAGATGAGTGAGCAGGAACGCGAGCCGGCCCGCGAATACCTGGATCGCGAAAGTCATTATGTGTGGGGAAAGCGTTATCTGCTTAATGTGATCGAGAAAGACGCGCCTCCGGAAGTGGAGCTGAAGCACAATCGGATGCTGTTTCAGACTCGACCGGGAATCGGGGAAGAGAGGAGGCAGGCCGTGCTCGATGCGTGGTATCGCGCGCGGCTCAAAGAAGCGGTCGTGCCGCTGATCGCGAAGTGGGAGCCGCTCATGGGCGTAACGGTCGAGCGTTTTTTTGTGCAAAAGATGAAAACGAAATGGGGGAGCTGTAGCCGCCGCTCCGCGAGCATCCGGCTCAATACCGATCTGGCCAGGAAACCACGGGAATGCCTGGAATATATCGTGGTCCATGAAATGGCCCACTTGCTGGAGCCTACTCACAACAGCCGCTTCATCGCCGTAATGGATCTCTTCATGCCCAATTGGCGATTTCAACGGGAAGTGCTGAATCGCCTTCCCGTACGGCATGAGAGTTGGGTGTATTGAAAAGAGTATCTCGATGCTTTCTTCCGGGCCGTGTCCCGACGCCAGGGCTGATGCGTTTCAATTCAACTGCCGCGACCCATTGCGGATTCTACCCCGTAACCTGAAGCTTAATCCCATAATTAGGCGCGTGAACGAGGTCCTGCTTGGTCCCGAGATATCGCTCTGTAGTTTGAATTGACGCATGGCCCAGGAGCAACTGGATCTGCTCAAGCTCGCCGCTCGGCATAGCTTGGCGCAAGTGCGGCGAAGATCATGCGGAGCGATCCCGATCACGTCGGCTTCAGACGCGTACTTTCGAAGAAACTGCCAGACCACCTTTTCGGAAAGGCATGTGCCCAAGCTTGGCCGGCTATATCTACAGGACGGAATACATGGCCACAAGCCAATCCGGCCGCACTGGTCCAGACATCAATGGCAACTTTGACCCAAGCCGGAACCGGTACGGGTGCGCATGCGCCCGTGCTTGCCGACCAAATCGACAATGTACCACCGGCCATCGCGCTGCTGGATGTGAGCGAATTCCAGCGCGGCCACTTCGGATCGCCGCAGCCCGCACCCAACAAGAACGGCGAGGATGGCCCGATCCCGCAGCCCTTTGGTCGTGCCAATGTCCAGCGCGCTCAGGAGAATTTGCGCCTGCCGTAACGATAGCCAGTTGCCGACGCGAACACCCTTCATCTTCACGCCCTTCACGCGCGTGATGCCCGCAGCCAACTCCGCCGCGAGCAGCCCATTATCGGCGGCCTCGACA
>JBBSFI010000111.1:0-3484 GCA_038238905.1 Chthoniobacterales bacterium
CGATCCACACTGGTCGCACTCTGCTGCCTGCATTGGCAGCAGCCGCCATCGCGCTGCTCACATTGGATGCACACGCTCAGAGCGGGGCGACTCCGACTCCGAGGCCTGCCACTCCCAGGCCGGCAACGCCAAACCCTGTGAGGGTGCTTACCGCAACGCCAACTCCACAACCGCCCATCAAGGTGCTGGTAACTAGGGTCGGCGGACCGACGCCACCTCCGCTAAGGATCGTACTTCGCGGGAGTCCTCCGCTGCTTCAGACGACTCAAAGCTCGGCGCAGCATAATGACGATCTCATTGAGCGCCGGATGCAGGAGCTCCGAGTTTATGAAAACGAGCCTGTCATTCCCGCTGTTCCCGATGGCAAGAGCGTTGTCGATGGGAAAGGATCAAAGGAGATCTGCCCAGCCGAGGCGCCGCAAGAGCGTTGGAGCTTCTGGGGTTCCGGCACAGGGCAATTCATCAGTGTCGATGGACATCGCGGCGGCTATAACGCCACAAACACCAGCGGGGCTGTTGGCGTCGATTATCGCGTGAATCGCAGCCTCGCGATCGGCATTACCGGTTCCTACACGAGCACGGATGTCGATATCACGGGCGGCTCAGCAAGCGCCGGTACAGGGCGAGGCGGCGTTTATGGGACTTGGCACGATGGCCCATGGTACGTGGACGCGGCTGCCCTCGGCGGCGGCAGCTCGTACGATACGCGTCGCTGGACACCGTTCGGTCATGCGGATGGCAGCACTTCCGGCTCCGAGTTCGATGTCTTGTTTAAGACAGGCTACGATATCAAAGCGGGTTCCATGACGTTTGGACCGATCGGTTCCGTTCGCTACACCTATGTACACATCAATGGTTACGGCGAGAATGGACCGGTTGGTGTCGATTTCAACTCGACCGACGCCAATTCCGTCCTGCTCCGGCTCGGCGGCCATGTCACCGCCGCGTGCAAATGCGGCTCGATTTGGGTCTATCCGGAAGTTCAAGTTGCCTGGCAGCATGAATTCCTCGACGACTGCAATTCGATCGACGGCTCGACGCCATTCGGCGAATTCCGGCTCCATGGCGCGCATATCGGCGACGACAGCGTTTTCGTGAGCGCTGGCATCCGGGCGCAGTTTACGCCGCGGATCTCTGGCAATCTGTTCTACGACGGCGATCTCGCCCGGGCGAATTACACCGCCCATTCCGTGACGGGCGGGTTCACCGTCTCCTTCTAACGGAAGCGGTTCATTAAAAGTCCCCGGATGCGGCATCGTGCTGCTTCCGGGGCTTTTTTGTTTAGGGCGGCATTCCGCGTGGCTTTTCAGAGCTCGAACGAAAACTGCTGCTTGCGATCCAGCCCGCGTTGTTATGTTGAACGCGCTTCGCTTTCCGCGCGTTTCATGCACACCCACTTTCTCACCCGCCGCAGCTTTGGCGGGCTGCTGCTAGGCTCGCTGGCGGCGCGCTGTCTCGGCGCGTCGAACGCGCGGACCCTCGGTTTTCGGGTGGATCATGACGGATTCGGCGATGCGTCTCCTGCGGATATAGCCGCGGTTGCAGCGTCCGCGGCGGGGGAGATTTGGAAACACTGTCCGAACACTCGGTTCGACGAGCCTGGTTTTCGCATCTACCACGCGCGCGACTGGCCGATCACCGATTTCGACCACACGGCGGATGGGCGGATCTCCATTGGCCTGGCTTGCGAAGGCACGCGATGGGCGCAAATGGGCTTTCAGTTTGCGCATGAGTTTTGCCACGCACTTGCGGGCCATAGCAACGACTGGCGGCGGCTTGTGCGGGCTTCAGGCGTAAATATGTGGCTGGAAGAGAGTCTGTGTGAGACGGCATCTCTCTTTGCGTTGCGGGCCATGGCGGTCTCGTGGCAGACCGCGCCGCCGTATCCAAATTGGAAGGGGTACGCGCCTCATCTTACGGAATATGCGCGTGATCGGCTGGAGGATCCGCTCCACCGGCTGCCCGCCGGGAAGGATTTTCGCTCGTGGTTCCGCGAGGAGGAGGCTTCGATGAGGGCCAACGCAGTGCTCCGCGATAAGAACTCGATCGTCGCCCAGCAACTGCTCCCTCTCTTCGAGGCCGCCCCCGAGGGATGGGAAAGCGTAGCGACTCTCCGCCTCGGCGATCATCAGCCGGACAAGCCGCTCGAACGCCATTTCACGCAATGGCGCGAAAATGCGCCCGCCGCATTGCAGCCGTTTGTCGCGCAGATTGAGCGATTGTTTCTCAGCTAGACTACGGAGGAGAGGGCCGCTGCCGCAGCGGCATACGAATAGGCGTTAGCGATGGACCGCGTCGGAATACTCTGCGTGTCCCGCGGCCACATCGCACGCTCCATACTATGAATGCCGCTCCTGCTCTCGCTTCCGCCCATCTGCGCACCTACAACACGATCTTTCAACATCCGATCTCGCACAATCTGGAGTGGCGAGCGGTGCGTTCGCTGTTCGAATCGATTGGAAACGTGAATGAAGCCGCCAATGGCAAGCTGAAGATTACTCGAAACGGGCAAAGCCTCGTGCTCAATCCTTCTGGCACGAAGGATGTCGCCGAGGCTGATGAAGTGATGGAGCTTCGCCATTTCCTTGAGCGTTCGGAGCCGGCTGCGACCGGGGAGGAGGCAAAAACGGAACATTGGCTGCTTGTGATCGATCACCAAGAGGCGAGGATATTCCGATCCCAGATGCATGGCTCACTGCCTCAGGTGATACTTCCGCATGCGCCGGAGGACTACTTTCGGCATGCGCACAACTCCAAGGGAACTTCCCGGGGCAAGGAAAAGCCGGAACCGAACAGTTTTTTCGAGCCAGTGGCAAAAGCGCTCTCCGGCGAACTGGCGATCCTTGTCTTTGGCACTGGAACAGGCACGAGCAGCGAAATGGAGCAATTTGTCACCTGGGCAAAAAGCCATCGCCCGGCGCTGGCAAAGCGAATCGTCGGCACGCTCACGATTGACGAGCATCATCTGACCGAGAGCCAGCTCCTCGCCAAAGCGCGGGAGTTTTATGCAGCGGGGGCATCCGAAAGTTTGAGCTAAAAGCTGCCGAACGTGGATTGTATGCGTTTGAGCTATCGGCAAGCCCGGCGCGTTTGCCTCGGACGTGCCCTCGGTGGTAGTCTGCATATTCGGCGCCTAGAGGCGGCGCAGCCTTGCGACTAGAACGCGGAGCCGTCGCCTCCCGCCAATACCAACTATTATATCGCGGCTATAGGCTCCCGCTCGGCGGCAGGTTCAATCAAGGGGAAAATAGCTGCGGTCGGGCAAGGCAGAGTCTCAAAATGTCGCGCTCCGTTTCGGGCCGGACTTACATGCTGCGCGACAGATCTTTTACGATCTGGATGTAATCCTTGAGCGGCTTTGACTGATTGTCTGAGTGCCATGCGATCGTCGATTCGCGGCGAAGAGGCGGGATGAGTGGACGAAAAACCACCCCTTCGTGCGGGAGTCCCTTGATCTGCTCGGGCACGAGCGCTACCCCAAGCC
>JBBSFI010000112.1:0-3357 GCA_038238905.1 Chthoniobacterales bacterium
CTTGCCGGGGAACGGCGTGCCGCCGACGCCGAAGAGGTACTCCTTCGAGTCGTCTGTGCCCATGGCGTTCGTGACGGCGATGCCTTTCGCGGCATCCATCGCGCTGCCACCACCGACCGCGACGACGAAATCGCCGCCGGCCTCGCGCATCGCCTTGACGCCGCCGTTCACCTCGGGGATGGTCGGGTTCGGGGTGACGTTGTCGTACACGGTGTGCGCAACTTCGGCCTCATCGAGCGACGAAAGAATCGAGTCGAGGATGCCGGCGGATTTGATGCCGGGGTCGGTGACGACGAAGGCGTGCTTGTAGCCGGCGGCCTTCGCGCGCTGGCCGAGCTCGGCGATGCTTCCCTCGCCGAAGACGGTCTCGACGCGCAGAGCAAATGATGGCATGACATCCTCCTGATGTTCGTTATGTGGAGTGCGCTCGCGATGCGGCAGCGCGCCCGGACACTATGGATCGCGCTGAAGCTACGAGCAATCGCGTATGTAGAGACGTGCGACTGGTGAGTGGTGGTTTACGCCGATAATCCTCTCTCGCGTCTCGCCTCTACTACTTCTCACGTCCTGCTTCTCACCTCCCGCTTCCTGCTTCTCAATTCCCGCTTCCCACTTCACACGTGCGGCGTGCTACGCTCCGCCATGCGCGCGCTCTGGCTCAAGTTTCTCGATTGGTTCTCCGCTCGCTTCGGCATCGGCCGCATCGCCGTGCCGCGCGAACCGGTGATGGTGCGGCCGATCGGCGTCGTCCGCAACGGCGTGCGGCAGTCGCGGCCGGACGGCTGGTCCGACGTGCGTTCGGACATCATCTTCCGCGACGAGCTCTCGGATGCGCTCGATGGGATCGATGGCTATTCGCACGTGATCGTCATCTTTGCGTTCGATCGCGTGCCGGAGTCGGAGCGGCGGCCGCGCGTTCGGCCGCGCGGGGATCCGCGTATCCCCGAGCAGGGGGTGCTGGCCACGCGCAGCCAGGTGCGCCCGAGTCCCATTGGCGTCTCGGTCGTTGCGCTCGTGCGGCGGCGCCACAACATCCTGCGCGTCGTCGGCCTCGACGCGATCGACGGGACGCCGGTGCTCGACGTCAAGCCATATTTTCCGAACTACGACGCGGTTCCGGACGCCACGATCCCTGACTGGGCCTTGGCGCTCGCGACGGAGCCGCCGGCCGGCTAGCGCCGCTGGTACGCGATGCGCCATCCTGCACGACCCCTGCTCCGCCGAATTCGCCGCGCTCCGGTCGAGCTGATTGAGCGGGTATTCGCCGCGTGTTACAACGTGATGCCCCAGGGTAGCCAAGTGGTTAAGGCAACGGTCTGTAAAACCGTGTACCGCAGGTTCGAATCCCGCCCCTGGGACCACCTTTTTGAATCTGAAAACGGCTCCCTCGCGAGCCGTTTTCTGTTAATTAGACTTCGCAGTTGCTGCCATTTTGCCGCCCGAGGCGCAGATTCGTGTCAGCTGCTGCTGCGCAGCCACGCGTCGAGATCGCGCGCGGCGTCCTCCTGCAATCCCGGCAGCAGATGCGAGTACGTGTCGAGCGTAAACGCCACTGTCGTGTGCCCCAGCCGCTCCGACACGACCTTCGGGTTCGCGCCGCGCAACAGCAGCAGCGACGCGTGCGTATGCCGCAAATCGTGGAAGCGGATCCTCGGCAGCCCGTTCGCGCGGAGCAGCTGATGGAACGCGTGCTGCAGCGCCTTGACGGTGAGCGGCGCTCCCGTCGCGCTGGCAAACACCAGATCTGCATCCTTCCACGCCCGGCCAGCGGCAAGCCGCTCCCGCAGCTGGCGCGCGCGCACACGCCGCAGCACGTCGACGCCAGCGCCGCCGACGGGGATGCTCCGCCGGCTGCGGCTTGTCTTCGGCTCGCGGAACGAGAAGCCGCCGCCGCGGTCGCGCTGGAGCGTCGTGCGGACCGTGATCACAGTGCGTTCGAGGTCGACGGCTTTCCACCGCAGCCCGAGCAGCTCGCCCTGGCGCATGCCGGTGTGAACCGCCATCGCGATGACGCTCGCGCAAACGGAATCCGCGGCCTCCGCGGCGGTGAGGAGCGCACGTGTCTCGTCGCCGCCGAATACCCGAAGTTCAGGACGTTGCGCCTGGGGCGCGCGCACGGCCTCGCAAACGTTGCGTCCGATCAGCTGTGTTTGCAAGGCGCGGTTGAGCGCCGTGCTCAAGACTCGGTGCGTGTGGAGAACCGTGCGTGCGGCGAGCGGTCCGCCGTTCACTCTGCCCGACCGCCGCAGGCGCGCGTAGAACTCCTGGACGTGGAGAGGACGCAGTTTCGTCAGAGAGATCGCCCCGAGGTGCGGCTTAATCTGCACGCGGACGATGCCCTCATAGCGGGTGTACGTCGCCGGTGCGATGTCGGGCCGAATCGAGGCCAACCAGCGGTCGAGGTAGGCGGCGAGCGTGAGCCGCGAGGGCTCGAGGTCGATGCCCGTGTCGCGCTGCGCCGACAGCTGGGTCTGGACCAGGAGGGCGTCGCGACGTGTGCCTTTCACGTTCTGCACGGCCCGGCGGCGTTTGTCCGTGAGCGGATCATGTCCGAGCTCAACGCAGACTTCCCAGCTCTTCTTGCCGCGTCGCCTGATGGCCATTAGGAGTCTCCGGGCACTGTGCGGGGAACGCCAGCCTACCGCGGCGGGATCCGGTTGACCAGCGTCGGCGAGGACGCACCACGGATCCACGCTTCGAGAGCCTCATGCGGCACGCGGATCGAGCGCCCCAGCCTGATAGCGGGAAGTTCGTTTTGAGAGATGAGGATGTAGGCGCTGTTGCGCGAGATGCGAAGGATCTTGGCGGCTTCGCGTACGGTCAGGAGAAGTTGTTCGTCCATTGCTGTGCCCTCGTAAGAGAATCCGGCTCGCGTCGGAGAACGACAATGCACTGTCACATTGCCAGCGTAAATCTATTGCAGGACGGGAAAGAATTGTCAGTGCGTCAACAGAACGTCGCGGACGGGATCTGCGACGACGTCAAACGGACGATGCCGGAGAGATTGGTATAGAAGGCCATTTCTTGGCGGCGGATGCGGTTGAAACGATCACAGCGGCTCAGGGACGGTCATTTGGAGGCGGTCGGCGTCCTCGATCGCCCGATGCGGTCCTTGATCATGGGCCGTCCCCTGCCACGCCGTGGTTCGTGCAAGATGTTGGATTTTAGTTCCAGGACGGACACGGGCATCGCGAGATCGTGGTCCCAGACGACGATCAGATCGCAGCGGGCGAGGTCGTGGCGATGTCGGAGAAAGTTCGAGGTGCGGAACTCGGCCTCAGCGAGGATCCGCCGTCCATTCTGCTCGAGGAGGTAGTCGGGAAAGGCGATGCGACTTTCGATGATGCGGTAGCCAAG
>JBBSFI010000113.1:0-2598 GCA_038238905.1 Chthoniobacterales bacterium
CTCCGTGCTTCTTTTGTTTCAATCCGCGCGCGCCGTGCGGCGCGCGACGCCTTCATTCTAAACCATTGTCTCACAATTCTCCAAACGTCCTGAATCGCGAACGTGCCTCGCGCCGCGCCCCAACGCGAGGTCGTTCACTGGTTTTAAATGTCAACGAACATGAGGCGTGCGCATTACACCGCGCGCGAGCCTTCCCCCGGCTCCTTGTTCACTTTACGTGCGCGCCGCGCCGTTCGCTAGACCACCAGCGGCCCCGTAGGATCAAAGGAACTTTTCGCGCCGTGGTGCTCGACCCGGTGATCCCAGTCTTTGCCTAACAAGTAGATGCGCACGCTGTCGGTCTGCGGGTCGATGATTTTGAGCAGCCGCTCGCGCACCTCGACCAACTGCCCCGGATCAACCAGACACTCGAAAACCGAATACTGCACCCGCTGCCCATAATCGAGGCACGCTTTGGCCGCGCGGCGCAGCCGGCGCCGCCCCGCGGCGGTGACGGTCGAGACGTCGTAGGTGATGAGGACTTGCACAAAAAAGAGCTAGCAAAAGGGAGAGCCTATTTCCAGATGAATGCTGGATAAGCGTCGAGATCACCGCGCAGATGGCGCGCGAGGAGACGCGCCTGCAGATGGGTCACGATCCCCCACGACACTTTCTCGCGCAGGAAGGGATGGATGATCTCTTCCCGCTTGCGCTCCTGCCACGCAACCAGGACTTTCTTGCGCGAATCCTCGCGCAGCGAGACCGCGCCGTTTTCCTGCCGGTCGAAATCCGAACCGTCGAGTTGCTTGCGGTTCAGGAGAGCGAGGGCGAGCCGGTCGGCCAGGATGGGGCGAAATTCTTCCATGAGATCGAGCGCGAGCGAGGCGCGTCCCGGCCGGTCACGATGGAGAAATCCGACCGCGGGATCGAGGCCGGCGGCGGCGAGGGCGGAGCGGCAATCATGCGCGAGCAATGCATAGAGAAATGAGAGAAGCGCGTTCACCGGATCGAGCGGCGGGCGACGGTTGCGGCCGTTCATTACGATGGCGGGATCCTCGCCCGTAAGGAGCGCCGGGAGAGCTTCGAAATATGCGGCGGCCGAGTCTCCTTCGATCCCGCGGACGACATCGAGCGATGGCTCGCGCACGACGGTGTTGATGCGGTGCTCCAGCCAGTCGGCGGCTGTGCGCAACTGCGCCGCGCTGGCGTCGTCCGGCCGGTCGCGCACGGCGCGCAGGAGCGATGCGCGGGAGCTGGCGATTTTCGCGGCGACGATGTTGCGAGCGATGGCCGCGCAAGCGACCAAGTCGTCGGCCACGCGATACTGAGTGCGGCGGAGAAGGACGTTGCCCGAGGCGAAGCCGGTCGCGGCGGCGAGAAATTTCCCGTGCGGCGAGCAGAAGGAAAGCGTGACGCCGGCTTCGGCGCACGCGGCCATCAATTGCGCGGAAGCGCCGATATCCCAGCCGAGGCAGACGATGCCATCGAGATTGTGCAAGGGGACACGCAGCTTGCTTTCATGTTCGTGGCGGACATCCACGGCTTGCCCGTCCTTCATCAGCCACGCGCCCTCGAGGGTAACGAAGAGCGTATTGAGCAACTGCATCATGGCGTTTCCCTCCTACTCCTGCTCATGCTCCTGCTCGTGCTCGTTCTTCTCCTCGGGGAAAGAAGACCAGAAACGTCCAACGCTCAACGTCCAACGTCGAACTCCGACAAACGCAGTCGAGCCTGATTACGAGCACGAGCATGAGCACGAGTTAGGACTCGGACGTTGCCTGACAAGAATCTCTCAGTTGGCCAGCGAACCAGCTCGTTATGCTTCGCTTGAAGCGCAGCGCATCGGGCAGGCAGATCTCCAAAAGGGAACAGCTTTCGCATTTCTTCTCCCTTTGTGCCGTGGGTGTCTGTCGGGAATCGATCAGGGTGTGCAGCCGCTGCGCGGTGTCGCGGGTGAGCTCGCGCAAAGCGGCGTCAAAGGCGACGTTCGTGCGCCTTCGTCGCTTCCCGTAGTAAAGCATCCCGCGCTCGATTTGGACGCCGAGCATTTCCTCGAGACACAGCGCCTGCGCGCAAAGCTGCACCTCATCGGCGGCGTGCGCCTTCGGTTTGCCGCGCTTGTATTCGACCGGGAGCACTTCGGGAGGGGACCGCGAGGCGCCGTCCCCAGCACGCGAGGCGCGTGCGCTCCCCGGATGGAACTCGACTACGTCGCATTGGCCGCTTAACCCGAGCGCGAACGAGCGTACCGCCATCCCGCGCGTGATGCGCACACCGGGCCGCGATTCGTCCGGGCCTTCGTGCGTTCGTTCGTGCAGGCGATTGCCCTCGGCGGTGAACTGGTTATCCGCCCAGACCTGCTCGAGATGGATGAGCGCGCACTGGCGCGGGCAAAAAATCAGGTGCTGCAAGGCGGAGATCGGGAGAAGCTGATCTTCGGTGAACATGGACGCGACTATTGAGCGAGGTCAATCCATCCGGAATCGCTCGTTCCGCGCTGGCACCCACTCGGGCTCGGGCGGCTTCTCCGCGGTGGGATCGGGCCCGGAAAATAGCTGGATGAGAACAGCCCAACCACTCGGCATGGCGCGCGGCGCGTGCTCCAACTCCTTCCCGTAC
>JBBSFI010000114.1:0-2558 GCA_038238905.1 Chthoniobacterales bacterium
TCTCCATCGAAATGAGACGGTTCTCCGCGTCCCACACGTACGCCCAGCGTCCGTCCGCCGTCAGGTTCCCATCGAGATCGTAACTGAATGTCTCCGGCGTCTGCGGCAGGTAAACGTGCCCAGCGCTTGCCGGAAGCGTCTCCTGCGCGTCGCTCCCATTCGGCCCACCGCCCACCTTCAACCCCTGTACGCTCAGGGTCGGAAACGCCGGCGCGGCGCCGTTCACAACCGGCACCGCTGCGTGGAACCAGGGCGGATTCATCACCGCCTCGACCGCATTCAGCGGAAACTGCCCCGCAGACTGCCCCGCGAACCCGGCCGTCACGTTCGTCACCCCATTCGCGACCGTTCCGAGTAGATCGACGAACCCCGGGACGTCCCGCTGAGTGTACTCGTTCAGGTTGTTGGGAACGTAGTTGGCAGCGCGTCCGTTCACCGTCGTGCTCGTGCGATTACCGATCTCATCGCAGGCATACCCGTAATTGTACCCATCGAGCGCGGTTCCGCCAGCAAGATACTTCACTCCATTTTGCACTTGGGATCATTCTGTCGAGAATGCCCGGTACGAAGTCCTGCTCGATGGCAATGGGGACATCGTTCGGGTCACCGATAAAATCCTCGGGAGGAATCTTCTTTCGCGGCCGATCCGGATCGTTTCGTTGCCCTATATCGCGGTCCAGTATCCGGCCTGGGAGATCCCGTTCGACATGGAGACGCTGTCGCCCACGGCGGTTGCGATGCCTCCTGCGTTCAAGGAGATCGTTGAAAAGGGTCCAGCAAGAGTCGCGGTTCAGGTTCGGCGGTCTCTGGGCGCGTCTCGGCGCAATCACTCGGGGGCTAAAAGGATCCGAATTATTGCGTCAGCTTCTCGGGCATCTTCCAGGCCGGGAACGGGTATCACGCGGGGGCGCCAGCCTGGGCACCAGCCTGAGGCTGGTTGCAACTGCGGTCGCGGAGTGGGAGGCGGAGGTAAAGGTTATATTTCAGAGGGGCGGGAACACAGGCGACCAGGCATTGGAGGGTTCACGCGACGACCGGGGGTGCAAAGTGCTGGGTCGACAAGGGGCTTGGGGTCGGCTCCATTCAGCGCTCTTCGCGGGTGCGAAGGCTTCGTGACTTCCCCTCAATCCAAATCAGCGCAGGCTCCGTTGTTTCTTCCGCGTCTCGAATCGGTGCGGGGGCTGGCGGCGCTTGCTGTCGCGGGCTTTCATACGCTGGGCAATGTGCCGATTCCCGAGAGTCAGCGGGCCTGGTTGGATTTGGTGCGGTTCCCGATGGCGGGACATTCGGCGGTTTCGCTCTTCTTTGTGCTGAGCGGGCTGGTGCTGGGCTTTGGCATCCGCCGATGGAGCGGGCATTTCATGCGGCATATGGCCGAATTTTGCATCCGGCGGGTGCTGAGGATTTATCCGGCGCTGGCGGTGACGATCGGGCTGATTGCAGCGTGGCAAATCTTTGGGGAGCAGCCGTGGCTGCGGCATGTGCCGGAATGGGCGCGGCTGCACATCGCCTATTACACGCCGGGGCCGATTACGTGGAAGATGGTGGCGCGGAACCTCGACCTGCAGGATGCGACGCTGAACGTGGTTTTTTGGACATTGAAGGTGGAGATTGTCGGTTCGCTTGCGCTGCCGCTGATGCACGCGGTCTCTTCCCGGGTTCCGGCAATCGGAAAGGGGGTGCTTCTGGCGGTCTTGACTTCGATTGCGTGCGCTGGGTTGCCGGGGAATATGCCGAGCCGGCTTTTCTTATTTTATCTCGGGTATCTGCTGCCCGAAATGGGGCCGGCGATTGGGGGGTGGATCGCGCGGCGACCACGCGTTGGGGCTGTGGCGTCCATCGCGGCGGCGCTGGTCTTTTTCGCGGCGAATTCGGATGAGACCGATCCCGTGCGCGCGGCGCGATGGCTGCCGTTGCAGGGCTTTCCGGCCGCATGGCTGCTGGCGCATTTGGTGTATGGCCCGCAACATGGGGGCTTCCGGCTGCTGGACTGGCATCCCGTGCGTGTCTGTGGGCGGCTATCGTACAGCTTCTACCTGCTGCACTGGCCGGTGCTGTGGGCGGTGACGGCGCTTTGCCTTTTTCCGCTGAGCGTAAGCGTGGTCACGGCGATCCCGTGGGCACTGAACTTCGGACTGCTTTTGGTGTCGGTGTCGATCGCGCTACTGCTGGCCCACCCGCTGCATGCGCTGGTGGAACGGCCATCGATCGCATTTGGCAAGCGGGTGACTGCTGGGATTGTGGGGCGTTGATCGGCCGCCTCCAACCGATGGGACGGGCGGTTGACTTTACGGAACATTTTGCGACGGTACGGCATGGAATATACTCTTTGCAGCAAGGGATGGACATGGAGCGAGGCCTGGAGAGTGGCTGGATATTTTTGCGTGGCGCTCGGCGCAAGCGCGGCATTCGCCAATGCCGCCAACCCTCCGGTGCGGTCGGCAAGACCACACGCGCGGAGCGTTCGCGCAACGCCATCGAATCCCGCGCCGGTGCGGATCGGCAAATTGGACACCCATACTGTTTCTATTGCCGCTGCGACTGGACCGGCTCAGGAA